>NZ_JALKBD010000060.1 GCF_023015905.1 Arenibacter sp. F20364
GGCTAGGGGTGGGTTTTTGCGGGAGGTTAGCCTGCCTGCCGTAGGCAGGGGGTGTGTTTCTCCCCAAAGGCCCGGGCTTTCAATCCCTTCCGTCTCCCTCGCTTATCAGCGATGAATCCACCTTCCCTTAACCAAGGGAAGGAGCTTTTTTATCGTCATTGCGAGCTAGTCCACCGCCAGGCGGGCGCAGCGCGGCAATCTGCTTGTTCCCTTGCAGAGATTGCCTCGTCGCCCAGCAATGACGAATCCCTTTAAACTCCAACCCATTTTCAAATTTTCAAATTAACCCATTACCACATTGAAACATTGAAACATTGGTACATTTCCAAATTACCCACTCTTGGCTCTTAAAATCTATTTACTTCCCGGATACCTACATCATTAATAAACAAGTTCTCACCAATTTCCATGCTCAGCCTCTACCAAAATTTCAATTATTCTAACATTTTATTTCAAAATTCAAAAAGAAATGAAGAATAAAGTCAAAATATGATGTAAATCATGTAAAATATAGGAAGTCCAAGCCATACAAATAAGGTTTATTTGTACAAGGCTGTAGGACCTTATTTAATATGTACCATATCAATAATTTCATTACAGACCATTAAAATTATTGCAACCAATTATATGTAATGAAATGAGAAAAAGTTTTCGAAATTTATTGTGGATCACAATCTTGGCGACCATATCCTGTTCAGAGGCTCCAAAAGGGGAAACAGCTACAACATCCCAACCTGTTTATATGGATGTGCCCTACCTACAGGATTATAGCATTAAATATAACAAACAAGGGGATGACCAAGTGTTAGCAGAGGCTTTTATGGACCGCAATGAGGTGGTGCAGGTTTCCTCTTCGGACGGAATTTTACGTACCCACGATGGGCAATTCCTGTATCCCGGTGTTCTTTTACGGGATAAAACCTACCGTCCCCTCACCGATAAAAATATTTCGGCAATTACCACTTATCAAGATCAATTCGTGTATTTGGATGACAAGGCAGTCCTTAGCAACGCCTGGGCCGGAAGCCTGTACCTAAAACACAACCTGCCCAAAGCGAATTCCTTTGCAGCGGGAAGCGATTTCGATTTCCTGATCAGCGATGGCGAAGGGCTTCAATATGTGTCAAAAAATAACAGTGGTTGGCAGGGAACCTTGTCCCAGGATAAGGCCATTGGCATCAAATTCGACCAAAAAACCAATACCTTTTGGATCTTGGGAGAAAAATCCGTCACCTCATTCAATCCAAAAGATCAAACTCTAAATACAGTGTTCCAGGGCGGTATTTTTACCTCTCTTGCCCTCTTGGAAAACAAAGTGATACTTGCCACCCTGGATGGATATTTCGAAGTAGATGCCGCTACGGGAAAACAAATTGGGGATAAGAAAACCAAATTGCCCTGGACAGAAATCACCTATGTGACCGTTATTGATGACCACCTATGGTTTGGTTCTACCAAAGGCGCATTTATGCTGAAGGATGATGGCAAATTTAATTACTACTATGGAAAACGTTGGTTGCCAAGCAACAACGTAAAACATATTTCCAAAGGTACGGATGGTTCCATCCTAATATTGACCGATAACGGCCTTGGAAAAATTGTCTATGAGGAAATGACCCTCTTCGACAAGGCCCAATATTATGAAAAGCAGGTGCGCAATAGACATATACGTTTGGGATTTAATGCTACCTTAGTGGATATGGACAACGGTAATTTTGATACCGGCCGTCTTTCCGACTCGGATAATGACGGACTATGGACTACCATGTACCTGGCAGGACAAGTTTTCCGATACGAGGTAACCAAATCCGAAGATGCCCTTCAGAACTGTAGGGAAGCTATGGATGCCATGGAAAGATTGTTCAGTATTAATCCTGTTCCAGGATTTCCTTCCAGATCCTTTGAACGTAGTGGGTATAAGGAACAATTACATGATCCTGACAGATGGCAACATACCGATGATCCTGAATGGGATTGGAAATCCACTACCAGTAGCGATGAGGCCATTGGTCACATTTTTGCCTATGGCGCCATGGTCGAGCTTATGGACAACGATCTGAAAGACCGTGCCATTGTGCTCATTGATACCCTTATGAGCCATATAGTAAGGAACGATATGTATATGGTGGATTTTGATGGAAAACCCACTACCTGGGGCCGATGGAATCCGGAGTATGTAAATGCCCGTCCAAAAATGGTAGGAGATCGTAAAATAAACGCTTCCAATATTATTGGCATGTTGCAAACGGCCTATCATTTTACAGGAAAGGAAAAATACAAGGAAAAAGCTTTCGACCTGATGGACAACCACGGGTATTTGGACAATCTTATGTGGCCCATGAAAGATGTTGCCATGGCTCCGGACGATGCCGATGATTGGAGCAAAATGCTATCCGAATCCTGGAACCATTCCGATGACGAAATGTACTTTGTAGGCTATTGGGGCCTATATAAATATGCCTTTAACGATACGCTAAAAACCAAATTTAAGGAAGCCATTATAGACCATTGGGAAATTGAACGCCCAGAAAAAGAAGGCGCCTGGAATATTATGACCGCCCTTACCGGGACCCAGGAGTTCGACTTGGAGGAGGCTGCTTGGTACCTTAGGGAACATCCTATGGATATGGTTGCATGGGAAGTCATTAACAGCCATAGAAAAGATATTACATTTATAGAACCTAATTTTAGGGAACAGACAACAGCAGAGGTATTACCTCCCGATGAGCGCCGTGTACAAAGACATAACGCAAACATGTTTACATTGGATGGTGGCCGAAATGGTACAGAGGAATTCTCTGCAGGGGATATCTGGCTACTCCCCTATTGGATGGGCAGGTATTTAGGGGTTATCAGTGCTCCTCAACAACAACAATAATACCAACCATTGAATATTAAACATTAACCACCCAAGTAAAAAGTACAAGGCATGGACACCAAAAAAAAGCTCATGAATTTAAATTTAGACAGTAAACCAATGCTAATACTGTTCATGACACCCCTACTTTTTAGCGCTTGTGGACAAGACAATTATAAAATGGAAAAGCAAATAACCCAAGATCTGTCGTATAACCATGACTTGGACAACAATGACAATTTTTCCCCAGATGACGAATGGTTGGTTTATGACACTCGAACAGAGAACGGTGGTATTGGGGCAAATGGCAAAATTGAAAAGATAAATCTCAAAACAGGTGAAAAGGTAGTTTTATACGAACTTAAACAAAACAGGGCCTACGGTCCTGGAGTGGGGGCGGTAAGTTATAGCCATACCAACAATGAGGTGGTATTTATTCACGGTCTATTAAATTGCACCCCGGATAAGCCCTACGAGCAATGGAGAAGAACCGGAGTAATTATAAAGGATGATCATCCGGGAGAACCTATTTTTATGGATGCCAGGGATATCTCATTTCCTTTTACCGTAGGAGCTTTACGGGGAGGAACCCACAGACATGAATTTAGCGGTGACGGCCAATGGATAGGCTACACCTATAACGATGCCATTATGAAAAAGCTCGAAGATTCCACCGGCATTGCCCATAACCTTAGAACTATAGGGGTTTCCAAAAAAAATCATCCAGTATCCGTTACAGAATCCAAGGACGGGGAAAATATTTCCGGGGAATGGTTCAGTGCCCTGGTGGTAAAAGTTGTACCTGACCCTACGCCTGGTACCGATGAAATAAGTAGGGCGGCCGGTGACAGCTGGGTTGGAAACTCGGGCTATCTAAAATCCGATGGCGCCACTCAAAGGGCTAGGGCCTTTATCGGCACTACTACTAATGACAAAGGAGAACAAGTGGATGAGGTTTATATCGTGGATATACCAGAAGATATTACCATCCCGGGAGACACTGCCCTTGAAGGCACTGAAACCACCATGCCCGCCCCACCTAAAGGAAGTAGTCAACGGAGATTAACCTACACTGCCAATAGCAAATATCCTGGTTGCGAAGGTATAGTCCGTTCCTCTTTTGGAGGAAGTATGCTTGCCTATATTGCCAAAGATGACCATAACGTTAAACAGATATTCACCATCTCCCCTTGGGGAGGCGAGGCTATACAGCGTACATTTCATGACTCGGACGTACAAGGCAGTGTTCGCTGGCATCCTAAAAAACACCAGCTGGTCTATGTATGGCAGAATTCCTTGGTAGGCCTTAAAATTGAAGATGGCAAAAGTACCATCTTGACCAAACCTTCCCAAAATCCACCTAAAAATCTAGTGTGGTCCCACGATGGTCTTAAAATAGCCTACAACCGAATGGTCAACAATCAAGGGAATAACCCTACCATGCAAATATTTGTTATTGAACCTTAACCAGACCAACATGAAGAGAATTCTATTTTCAATAACCATTATCTTTCATATCTCATTTGTCCTCAATGCCCAGGAGATCACATTTTATCAGGACGTTGCAGATATCCTTGGCTCTCAAGTAGGGCTGCCTCAGGGCAGCATAGATCAAATAGCAATAATTGATAATACCCCAATAGCAACTACCTCCTCGGGGCAGTATGAATGGAAGGATTCCAAATGGATCTCCAGCAACAAGGGTGACACAGTTACTTCCCAACCTAATTTTAAGGGTCTGCCCGTTCAGGCCGGAAGGGTTCTTAGCTGGACAAAGTATGGAAACACCACCTATTTGGGATGCGAAAATGGACTTTATGTACAAAAAGGAAAAAACAAATGGCAGCGGGAGCTTCCCTCGGACATAAATTATAGTTGGGCCCTAAAAGAGGTCGCAGCCCTAACAGTAGATACCCACGACCGTTTGTGGTTTGGTGCCAAACAAGGCATAGGCCGCTTGGAGAAGGGGGAATGGACGCTGTTTACAGGTAAAGAAGGGGTGCCCTACACTAATTTCAACTGTGCAGCGCCCGGCCCAAAAGGTCAAGTATGGTTTGGTACTGAATATGGAGCTTTCAGAGTGCAAGAAAATGCATTTTTCTACAGGGCAAACCGCAGATGGTTACCGGATAACCATGTAAATGATATTGCCGTTGATGCTGAAGGAACGGCCTGGATCGCTACAAAAAAAGGCCTTTCACAAATTACTTCACAGGAAATGACCTATGCCAAAAAAGCAGCCTATTTTACTAAGCAGGTTGAGGAAAGGCACAATAGGATGGGTTTTATTTGTCAAAACCATCTAACGGAACAGTTCAATAAAAATACCAGTCAAACTGCCATCTCTGATAACGATGGGCAGTATACCGCTATGTATGGAGCCGCCCAGGCTTTCCGTTATGCCATTACCAAGGATCCCGAGGCCAGGGAATTGGCCAATAGAAGTTTCTATGCCCTAAAATGGCTGGTAGACATTACCCATGAACCTGGATTTCCGGCAAGGGTGATCATTCCTGTGGATTGGCATGAACCCGTTAACGAACAGTACAGTAGGGAATACAATACTAGACATCAGAAAAACGACCCTTTCTGGAAAGATATTTTTCCGCGTTTTCCCCTAAGCGATGACGGAAATTATAGATGGAAATGCGATACCAGCTCGGACGAATTGGCCGGACACTATATTTATTACGGCATTTACCACGATTTGATAGCGGAGACCAAGGAAGAAAAGGATGCCGTTAAACAAGTGGTCGCCGATGTAACGGACCACCTTATAAAACATGGTTTCAAATTGGTAGACTATGATGGGAAACCAACGCGTTGGGGGAGTTTTGATCCCGATTATTTTAATTCCATATGGGGCTGGGACCAACGTGGACTCAATGCTATGATGATGCTTTCCTTTTTAAATGTCGCCTCCCATGTAACCGGAGATCCCAAATATGATGAGGTGGCCGAAATGTTGCGCGAAAAGGAAAATTATGATATCTATGCCATGCATGCCAAAGAATTTTTCCCTCCTGAAAATGCAGTGCCATGGGATAATAATCTAGGTCTAATGAGTCTATATGGCCTCATCAATTACGAGCAGGATCCTGAAAGACAAATTATGTACCGTATTGCCCTGGAAAATGCCTGGTTGCATATCAGTAAGCAAAAAAATGCCTTTTGGGACGGACTCTACGGTGCCATGGCCGGTTTCTTTACCCAGAAAGTGGACGAAGGCTTTTTTAAGACAGAAGAACTGTTCAAGGAAAATCCATTATTTGCCAAAGCTTCCATAGATAGGTACTACAAGAGTAGTTTGGATAACCAGTACATGACAGAGACCTTACAAAGAATACCTTTGGACCTCATAGGGTATGATATGGACAATACCCACCGCCTAGATATCTTATTGGACCCCACACCTGGGCAAGCCACAGGTATGGGTTGGGGCAATGACACCTATGCGCTGCCAATAGACGAGCGGGGCCACGTAAGATTGGATAGGGACGCCTTTGTTCTCCATGATAACGAAGGTAATGGCTATGCCGAGCACGAAGGTACCTTTTACCTCCTACCCTATTATTTGGCCTCCTACCATAAGCTCATAGTACCATAGATAGAAATACTGGGTATATCATCACCGTTGAACCTTGTAGTATAAGTCAAATGAAAAAGTTTTATAATAAAGTGTTGCCGCGGGTCCTCATGGATCATAATTATGGCTCACCTCAAAATGGGTTGCCAAATCTTATATTCCCAATTAATCGCAGCCCTCTTTTCTCCTGGTATCTATCAAATAAATAATCTTCCATACTCCTTGGTCGTTAAAAAGTTGAAACGAATTTACACCACAATGACTAAAGCTGCCGTTGACCCAAAATTCATAGGAAGTCCATGCATTGGCCATAGCTCCATCAATTTGAATGGAATAAGACAGTAATTTTTCTTCAAATTTGGTGGTGGAAGGAATAGATACTATGGATTTTAAAAAATGACTGAAATTATCAGTTTTCACTACTTCCCTCCCATCCCCGTTTTTTCCGATGGTCTGTATTACAATATCCTTGGAAACGGTTTCCTTTAAGGCTGTGGAATCCTGTTTATGAAAAGCTTCAAAAAAAGAATCAATGGTATTTTTGACCATCTTCTCTCCATTATCCTGGGCATTAACAATACCCATTGCAATCCAAAAAACCGAAAAGAAAATCCTAGTTTTAATCATATTATATGGTCTTGTCTGTTAAATATAAATATATCTAAAAATAAAAAATTGGGAACTAACCATTACAAGATTCATAATTTTTATAACAAATCATTACTTTTATCCCACCAAAATAATATCCAGATGTCCATTACCAAAAAAGAATACAAAAGGGTTACCGTAAAATCTCTCGTTGATATGAAAAAAAACGGAGAGAAAATATCCATGTTAACAGCTTATGATTATTCTATGGCGAAAATTGTCGACGCTGCCAATGTAGATGTCATATTGGTGGGCGATTCTGCCAGTAATGTTATGGCCGGACATGAAACCACCTTGCCCATTACCTTGGACCAAATGATATATCATGCCTCTTCTGTAATACGTGCGGTTAACCGTGCGCTAGTAGTTGTAGATATCCCTTTTGGGAGTTATCAGAGTGATCCCAAGGAGGCCTTGCGCTCTGCCATCAGGATCATGAAGGAAAGTGGGGCCCATGCCGTGAAGGTTGAAGGTGGGCAGGAAATAAAAGAATCTGTAAAAAGAATTCTTAATGCTGGCATACCCGTAATGGGACATTTGGGCCTAACCCCCCAGTCCATTTATAAATTTGGCACCTATACAGTACGAGCAAAGGAGGAAGAAGAAGCACATAAACTCATTGAAGATGCCAAACTTTTGGAGAAAATGGGTTGTTTTGCCATAGTTCTTGAAAAAATTCCCGCCAAATTGGCCAAGGAGGTCGCGGAAAGTGTCTCCATTCCCATCATTGGCATTGGCGCTGGAAATGGAGTGGATGGACAGGTGTTGGTAATACACGACCTATTGGGTATAACACAGGAATTTAATCCAAGGTTTTTGCGTAGGTACCTCAACCTATACGAGGAAATGGGCAAGGCTATTTCCCAATACGTGGACGATGTAAAAACAAAGGACTTCCCGAGCGACGAGGAGCAATACTAAACAGCGAAGTAGCATTATTCCCTTGTAACGCGAGCCATTTTTATTACGCGATTGGCATATAACCCAGAAAAACAATTGAACCCAAGTGTCCATTAAAATAATTTCTACCCCAGAAAATCTGCAGGTTTTATACGAGGATAATCACCTTATTGCCATCAATAAAAGGGCGGGTGACATAGTGCAGGGCGATAAAACCGGGGATACTCCCCTGAGCGAGGTGGTAAAACAATATCTAAAAACCAAACACAACAAACCGGGCAACGTTTATTTGGGGGTAGCACATCGCTTGGACAGACCTACGACAGGCATTGTGGTCTTTGCCAAGACCTCCAAAGCCCTACCTAGGCTAAACAAATTGTTTGCTGAAAAAGATGCCAAGAAAACCTATTGGGCCGTGGTGAACAAAATGCCCGATAAAGCAGCGGATACATTGACCCATTGGCTGAAACGAAATCCAAAACAGAATAAATCATACGGCCATATTAAGGAAGTTCCAGATAGTAAAAAAGCCATTTTGGATTATAAGGTCATTAAGAACCTGGACCGCTATTTTTTATTGGAAATCGATTTAAAAACTGGTCGGCACCATCAAATTAGGGCGCAATTGGCGGCTATTGGCTGTGTTATAAAAGGGGATTTAAAATACGGGGCGGACAGAAGCAATAAAGACGGAAGCATACATCTGCATGCAAGAAGTCTGTCCTTTATACATCCCGTTAAAAAAGAATTGTTACAACTTATAGCGCCACCACCCGCGGATAGCATTTGGAATGCCTGTTTGTAATTTTCATGTCCGTCATTTATAGGACCGTACACTCTCTATAACCACTGAACTTAAAATTAGTATTCCTCCCATTACCGTGGTCCAACTAGGAATTTCCGAAAGAAAAACCATCCCTATCAAAATACCATATACCGGTTGCACACTACTTAGGATACTCACCGTTGTAATACTAAAGTGCTTAAAGCAATTAAGGAATAGGGTATGCCCAATAGCGGTAGTGAACAGGGCCAAGGTTAACAGTGCCGGCCATTGGTCGCCAATGGCATCCACATTATAAATAAAAAATACCGGAGCCAATACAAACCCTACTATGCCCGTTTGGTAGGTCATCATTAAAGAGCCATTGTAATGGGCTGCCCTGGACTTTAAAATAATATTCCTTAAGGCATAGACCAGTGCCGAAAAAACACCCAGACCCACGGCGATAATATGTGAATTGCCGGTATCAAAATCTGGCGCCAACAAATAAATCCCCCCTAGTACCAAAAGCCCCAATACAAAATGAATTCTTTGGAACGGTGTTTTTAAGATCAGTGGTTCCAATAAAGCGGTAATAATGGGATAAGTAAACATGGACAACATACCTATGGCCACATTGGAAAGCTGAAGCGCATAAAAATAGGTCAGCCAGTGAATGCCCATAAAAATACCGCTCAAAAAAATGATAGGGTGATCCTTTTTGGCAATGCGGAAAGATATTTTCTTCCACTTACAATAGAGTAACAAAAATATAAACGCCAAACCCGCCCTGCTAGCTATAGTAACGGGTACAGGCAATTGGACATATCTACCCAGTGCTCCGGAAGTACTAATAAATAACATGGCCAGATTAATCTCCAGCAAATGGTTTATGTGAAGGCTTTTTCTTTTCAAGAATAAATTTTATCGGGTAATGGACATGGCCTTCTCTTTAATAATTTGTGCCACGGGTTTATTTTGTAGGTGACTTTCCAACCAAGAAATAATATCCAAATATAAGAAAGCACGTTTTTCATATGGATGGTTTTCGTATTTTTTTAATTCGTCGTAGAGCTTTTGGAACTCATTGGGCAACTCGTGCGGGAAAATATCTCCCAAACGTCTTAAAAATTTGATCATTTCCTTCTGTACGGCATGTAGATCGTTCATTTTTAGCAAGAACTTATACGTACTTTTCAACTGTACTTCCAAGTGATAGTCCATCCCTGCCTCGTAATGGGCAATAAGGCTCAATACACGGGCAAAGCACATTAAATCTTCCCGCATCTTGAGGTTCTTGTTATTGATGATCCTCTTTAAATATTGAATACAGTTTTTGTTGTCCCCGACCCCAAAATAAAGACAGGCTATTTTATAGTACAATACCATCACGTGATGCTGGTCTATCCTATCCTTATGTTTATTAATTCCGTATTCTACTATTTTGACCAAATAAAGGCCCCTTTCAAAATTACCCTCCAAGAAATGAAGGTTGAGTTTGTTTAAATTGATATACAAAAATGCCAAGGACGCTATATTGTCATTGTCCGGAAATTCCTTACTCCCCACAATTTTCTCCAATTTCTCTAAGGTTTCCTTGAATTGGGAGCTATATTTTACATAGAATAGGGACTCCAACAAATAATGGTTTCCCTTTAAAAAGAATACAGGATTGAGATAGATCATTTCCTTATTTTCATAAAAAAGATCCACCCACTTACTGGAATATTTATAACAGGACAAAAAATCCTGCGTCAGAAAACTGTACCAAAGATGCGCCTTGTACAACCATAGTTTTTCCCTAAAACCAAGATCTTCAATATTATACTTGGGGAGGTGTTTCTGAAAATATTTCTGAACTCTTTTTATATCGTCATCGCTTCTTACATAGCCTATCTTTAGCATCTGCCCATATAACTGGAGCGCTAGGTTGGATAATTTACTGGTAATTACATTTTGTGCCGAAAGTTGTTTGGCCTGTACGGCCAGTTCATCTGCCCTGTCCGGAATGCTACGGGTAATATATTGGGTCTCGATCACCTTCTCAAATTCCACTATTTCGTAGGCAACGTTCTTCTCTTCATTTTCAATGGCGGTAGCCTTTGCCTTATCCAATATTTTAAGACTCTGCTTATATAGTCCCTTTTGATACAGAATGGTAGCAAAATCCAATTGCTCCCGGATCTGCACCCTTATATTCTGATTTACGGGGTTTAACCTAAGACTCACCAAGATCTGTTTGTACAGGTGGGCCTTAAGATTGGACAACTGGGCCTTTTTGACAATTCCATTTTCCAGAATTAATTTCTCATCATATACCTTAATTTTATCCATTAAATTAAAAAGGGCAAGAAATTTAGCATCGGTATTCACTCCCAATCGCCCCACGTACAATTTAAATTGTCGTTTCTCTGACTTGGAAAGTGATTTGACCAAAACGAATAATGCATCTTTATGCGCATTTGTCATCGTAATAATAAAGGTTTATATAATTGATAATCAGTGATTTAAATACTTCAAAAAGTTATTTAACGTTGTAAATGCCATTTTGCGATTAGGACTAGAAAACCTACTAGTACTATATTCGTATAGCGCACATAAAATTACGTAAATATAATGAGCAAAGAAAAGGTACATATTTTTGACACAACACTTAGAGATGGAGAGCAAGTCCCCGGATGTAAATTGGATACGGACCAAAAATTAATTATTGCTGAGAGATTGGATCTTTTAGGGGTAGATGTTATAGAAGCCGGTTTTCCAATTTCCAGCCCAGGAGATTTTAATTCTGTGCAGGAGATTTCAAAAATTGTAAAAAATGCAACGGTTTGTGGACTTACACGTGCTGTTAAGAAAGATATTGAAGTCGCTGCGGAAGCTTTAAAATACGCTACAAAACCAAGGATACATACAGGTATCGGAACTTCGGAATCGCATATCAAATTCAAGTTCAACTCCAACAAGGATGCCATTATAGAACGGGCAATAGAGGCGGTAAGTTACGCCAAAACCTTTGTTGAGGATGTAGAATTCTATGCCGAGGATGCAGGAAGAACGGATAACGAATTTTTGGCAAGGGTCTGTGAAGCCGTAGTTAAGGCAGGAGCCACCGTATTGAATATCCCTGATACCACTGGTTACTGTTTGCCAGAGGAATACGGGGCCAAAATAAGATATTTAAAGGAAAACGTAACCGGTATTCACAAGGCTATTTTATCCTGTCATTGTCATAATGACCTAGGATTGGCCACCGCAAACTCCATAGCTGGGGTAATCAACGGTGCCAGACAGATAGAATGTACCATTAACGGTATTGGTGAACGGGCCGGAAATACTGCTCTAGAGGAAGTGGTGATGATCTTAAGGCAGCATCCTACCCTAAATTTGGATACCAACATCAACAGTAAATTGTTGTACGACACCAGTCAGATGGTATCCCAAAAAATGGGAGTATATGTTCAACCCAACAAAGCCATAGTGGGTGCCAATGCATTTGCACATAGTTCGGGTATCCATCAGGACGGAGTAATAAAAAATAGGGAGACCTATGAAATAATAGATCCAGCGGATGTTGGGGTAAACGAGTCCTCCATTGTACTTACCGCTAGAAGTGGTAGGGCAGCGTTGGCCTATAGGGCTAAAAATGTAGGATACGAACTTACCAAGACCCAACTGGATGCAGTTTACCAGGAGTTTTTGAAATTCGCGGATAAGCAGAAAGAAATTTTCGACGAGGATATACATGATATCATCGTTGCCAGCGGCATTAAAATAAAAAGCATAGCTTAAAATGAATCTAAAGATTGCTCTTTTAGGGGGAGATGGCATTGGTCCAGAGGTCTTGGCCCAGTCTGTAAAATGTTTACAGGCGGTTGAAGAGACCTTCAACCATCATTTCACTTATACTGAAGGGTTGATCGGAGCTGTAGCAATGGACAAATACGGCTCTCCCCTACCAAAAGAGACCATTGATATCTGCAAGGCGTCAGATGCTATTCTTTTTGGCACCATTGGCACCCTAAAGTATGATGACAATCCCAATGCAAGAGTGCGCCCCGAACAGGGATTACTTCAATTACGCAGGGAATTACAACTCTTTACCAATATTCGCCCAGTTAAGATTTTTCCAACCCTGGTAAATAAATCACCTCTAAAAAAACACGTTATTTTTGGAACGGATTTCGTTATCTATCGTGAGCTTACCGGTGGAATCTATTTCGGTGAAAAAAAACTAAGTGAGGACGGAACAGTTGCTTCAGACCTATGTGAATACTCCGAAAAGGAGATCAGCAGAATTGCCCATTTGGCCTTTAAAGCCGCCAAGAACAGACGTAAAAAGTTGACATTGGTGGACAAGGCCAATGTATTGGAGACCTCTAGGCTATGGCGAAAAGTGGTCATCAGAATATCGGAGAGCTATCCAGAAGTACAATTGGATTTTTTGTTTGTGGACAATGCTGCCATGAAAATGATGTTGGATCCGAACGACTTTGATGTTATCCTGACCGATAATATGTTCGGCGACATTTTGTCCGACCAAGGCAGTGCCATTTGCGGATCCAAGGGACTCCTGCCTTCGGCCTCGATTGGTACTGAACACGCCATGTTTGAGCCTTTTCACGGTTCCTACCCCCAGGCAGAGGGAAAAAATATTGCCAATCCCGTAGCCTCCATATTATCCACTGCCATGATGCTGAGCCATTTTGGACTTCACGAGGAATCTCTTGCCGTGGTAATAGCAGTAGACAAGTCCATGAAAAAACATGTGGTTACCAAGGATTTGAACGCTTCAAGCAAATATGGCACCAGTCAGGTAGGTGATTTTATTGCCGGGAACATTATAGATTCTGATGAAAACCTCAATTACAATTACGAAAATATTGGTTTGGGAAAATCTACCATCATTTAATTACTACAAAGTCAAGTCCGCGAACTTTTTTAATACCTTTTTTAACCTGAGTTTA
This sequence comes from Arenibacter sp. F20364, assembly GCF_023015905.1. Taxonomy (GTDB): domain Bacteria; phylum Bacteroidota; class Bacteroidia; order Flavobacteriales; family Flavobacteriaceae; genus Arenibacter. The sequence continues at coordinate 13,719 of NZ_JALKBD010000060.1, forward strand.
GTTCAAAATTAAATTCAACTAACTTAATATCAATTATCTAAATTTAACCGCTCTGTCTCCTAGGTGTAGTTGAGAGGTTTTTGACTATTATATTTTTAAATTGAGGTCTCGACTGCTCGACCGGACAATATTACATATTAATCCCAAAACTTTGTGTTTTGTTCATTTTTTGCATCGCTCAAAAAACCATTGTAATTTATCGAGTACCGTTCAACAACGCCCTTAAAGTCCTTTGTTTGGTCAGTCTTCTTCCGTGGTGGAGATGTCATGGCCGTATAGAATTATTGAAGCCTTGGAAATAATTTAGGCCATGGCATCGGTCCTTAAAATCCAGAGATTTTAGGGACCACATAGTGAAGAAGGGTCTTTTCTTTTGTTTCGTTTTATTCATTGCCTGTTTATTTTGGAATAAGGTATTCATGAACCTC
>NZ_JALKBD010000061.1 GCF_023015905.1 Arenibacter sp. F20364
GTCACCTTTTCTCCCGACTCAAATGTCCCTTGCTTAGGGCTAATAGTTCCTCCTTCTACAGGTAATACATCTCCTGTAAAGTCATAAACGGTAATTTCATCTTTTTTGGAGCAAGATCCAATCAAAAACAGGAAAAGTGGGATTATGATAATTAAGGTAGATAATGTTTTTTTCATTGCACGTTTGGTTAAATAGGTTATTAAACTACAATTCAATAAAAAAGTATTCTATTGGCGTAGCGAATTATAATAGTTCGAATTTAGAGCAAAATTGGTAAGAAGACTATTAACTTCGATGTAATTCAAACAATACGGTATAAACGGTAATTCTTGAAAATTTATCAATTATTTAGATTGATTTGGATTATCATTATTGTTTACAATTAAAAATAATTGTTAATACAGTAAACCGTTTCGTAAATGATTTTAAAATAATAAATGCATATTAGGGAGTTTACCTGAATTTTTTCAAATTCATAACCCGGAGGTCACGAGTTCAACTGTCTTTCTCGCTACCAATATAATAAGTGACCCAAGAGTTTATAGTCTTGGGGTTTTTACTCGATAATCGAGATTAAAATGCTCCGACGCTTGCTTGCCCGTTCCTTTCAGGCGGGCGTCGAAATGTTATTAGTAGTTTCCTTCTGATGCCTCAAGGGCTTGCCCTGAGGTAATTGACTTCTGTACAAAATTTGGCATTTTACTTTCATAATCATACATTCTCTTCCAAAATACCTGACACTACACTTATATCACTGACTTTTCTGTTTAATTGGTTCTACCCGCAGTATATCGTTGGGATTAATCCATTATTATTATTTCAAAAAATGTTTGGATGATCCTAATTAAGTTCCTTGTAGGTCAGTATCGTAAACCAGATGCTCAAAAACGACTCCTGTATGTTTAAATTTATTTTCTATTTTTTTCCGATGCTACATGCTCCAAAGCCGGTATTATAGGAAAAATACTGGTCCTGCCAAAGCTCCACCACTTGAGTCTATTACCTAATGAATGGAAAAATTGCAGATTGGCACACAAAAAGTATTTATTGCTCGCATAAGGCTTAAGCTTAAATATAACCGTGTTTTGTGCAATGGCAGAAAAATTTATATTGGTCCGAAAGTTATATTGGAAGCACCCATAATCTGCATTCGGCTAAATATAGTAAGTCAATTGGTATAGCAATAAACAATAAGGTGCCTCCAAATACCAAAGTATTTTAACGACACCTTATTAAACCAAACAAACTATATGAACGCCTTAGGGCTCCATAATACCGAAGGTAACCTTGGCATTGACACGATACTCTGAAATATGATTATCGTTGACCGTTACCTGCATATCTTTAATATAGACGGACTTGATATTCTTTACTGTCTTTGATGCCTCATCGATGATATTTTGCACGGCATCTTCAAAACTCTCGCTAGAGTTTCCTAATAATTCTATTACTTTTAATACTGACATATCTTCTTATTTTGTAGTGATTGTTAATTGATTAAAAGGCTAGCCACCAATTAAATAAAATTACCTTCCTCATCTAGCTTTACCCTAATAGTCTGATCGCCATTTTCCAATTTGATCTTGTATTTTTTAGTCACGCCTTTATCTTCATGATAATATACCCGATAGACATCTTTGGTTACTGTCCATTCTGGAAACCGATCTGCAATGGCAGCCCGAACCGATGGAGGTAGCCCGACATCCTTGAACCGTTCCGCCGTTCTAATAAGCTTACCATCTTTATCATAAGCGGCAAGTATTAGGCCGTCAGGTATATAAAAATTGATGTTGTAAGTATCATAATCATCTTGATAGTACTCCGAATCCTTTAGATTGAATGCAGCTACTTTACGTTCCAACATTTCCACCGGTACAGGGGCAGGCTCTTCCGAAACCAAACTGTGCAGATACTTATAATTGGTCGCATAGACTATAACTTCCGATAGTTCTTCCGTTTTTATGATTTGCGCGAAAGATTGGGCGGTCAACCCTAAGACAAATAGACCTAGCATTATACTTTTCATGACTCCTAAATTTTTAGTTAATATTTCAATAAGTGTCCCGATAATCCTTTCTGGGGTTTATCTGGTCAAAACTAAAAGGAAAGTTGTGTGCTTACAATGACTTGGATCAGTCAGTTCCATGGTATAAATTTTGCTCATCAACATAAAATATGATGTTAAAAAGGATGCTAGTCTTAAAAACCTTCCGTTCATTACCTTGGGTTCAATGGAACTAATTTTTAGAGGTCTAGAGCAATTTAAAAGCAATCAAAGCATACATGAAGAAACTTCTTTTGTTTCAAGGGCACATCGATGCTTAATAACGGCTTTAACGTCCACATCATAATCCTCAAAACAATTACCGTACAGTTGGGTTACCAATTTAGTTTCTTTAAAATCATCAATATAAATGTTACAACATTTAACAAGGTGCCGATGTATTTCAGAACTTCACATAATCTTTTTTAGGCTGATACAACTGTATTCGTAAACAACTACGGCAAGCATAGAACAAATAATTTAATCACAATAGAAAAGAGCAACACCAATAAATCTGAGAAAACGAAAAGGATTACCCCTGCTCCAATATAGTGCATCTTTAGAAAAGCCTGTACAAAAAAGAACATAGCCCTAAAGATCAAAAGCACAATTGGTTCACAATTTAACGTGGTACGAAAGGGCATTTATATCCATAAAGATTAAGGGGGTCTAGTTAATTTAAGACACAATCAGGACTCCAGCCCAAAGGCATAATACTGTTTGCCCGGCATATCTTCATATACCCCTTCGAGCATCACCCCGCCTTTTTTCTTTGCCAGAGCACCCACTAAATCCTTTATATTGGTTATTTTTTCACCATCGACATGGGTAATAATAAATCCGGCACGCACTTGTGTTTTTTGCCGCAATACCCCCGGATACAAATTGACTATCCTGACTCCGCCGTCCAAATTCAACTTTTGGGCGGATTCTTTGTTAATAGTTTCAAAATCCGCACCTAGAAAATTAAGTATTTCCACATTCTCCTTTTTGGAAATATCCGTAGTGCCCTTTACATTTTGAAGGGTCACTTCAAACTCCCTTTCCTTCCCTTTCCTGTTCACGACCACCGATAATTTGTCACCAGGTCTATGCTGTCCTATGATTTCCTGTAATCTAGGCGAGGTAGAGACATCTATTCCGTCTACTTTGACGATAACGTCCCCCGCTTCAATTCCCGCCTTTTGGGCCGCACTATCTTCGCCGACCGTTTCTACCCAAACACCTTTTAAGAAGTCGATTTTCTTCTCTTTTGCCAAACTACCGTTCATCGTAATAATAGTTACACCCAGGATACCTCGCTGTACGCTCCCATATTTTAAAAGATCAGCTATTACTTTGGTAACCAGGTTACTAGGTATAGCAAAACCATATCCGGTATAACTTCCGGTTCGGGTAGCAATGGCCGTGTTGATACCTACAATTTTACCATCAAGGTCTACCAAGGCACCCCCGCTATTTCCGGGATTGATGGCCGCATCGGTCTGTATAAAGCTCTCAATGGCCAATTTCTCAGGATTGATGTTGATATTTCGAGCTTTGGCGCTTACGATTCCTGCCGTAACCGTAGAGTTCAGACTATAAGGGTTACCTACGGCCAATACCCATTGCCCGATTTCAACATCATCGGAATCGACAAACGACAAGGCCTTTAAATTTTCACCCTTTACCTGTAATAATGCTAGATCTGTGGCGGGGTCCGCACCTTTTACTACAGCCTTATATGTTTGGTTGTTGTGCAGTGTAACTTCCAATTCCGTGGCATTATTGATAACATGGTTGTTGGTCACAATGTGGCCATTCTCATCGATAATAACACCTGAGCCTGAACCGTACATTGGTTGCTGCGGCATATTTTCTGGCATTTGAAAACGATCGCCAAAAAATTCCCTGAATAAATCAGGTAATTGTTGTGGTTGCGTATCTTGATCTGCCCCGCCTGCACTTTGTATAGATCGAATATGCACTACGCCATCCAAGACTTTTTTGGCAGTATCGGTAAAATCAACAGGTCCTCCCTTAAAATCCTTGTTGTGCTTTTCTATGGATTCATCCGTATCCCTTCTCTCAGCGTAAAACTGAATTTTTTCACTTTCCGTGCTTCCCCCAATGTCGTTCACATCCTTACAAGATGTTATCAACATGTACATCAAAATTATTAATACCGCGCTTAAACTGAGTTTTATGATTTTCATGACTTTTATGTTTAATGATATTGTGATACCTAATTTATATACCCTTTTTTAAATGCTTACACTCCTTAACACTTGTGAGATGAGTTCTTCTTTCCCTAGTGCTATATGGGGTTCCGATTGCTTCTCGTAGTTGCTCTATAGCTTCGGCCCCTATTTGCATTATTTTCTTCGTGGTACTGGCGTATGTTATCGCTCCTATATCCTTTTACCCGTTCGTATCTTGAACGCCTCAGATCTAAATTGCGATAGCGTGGAGGTACAAGCTTTCGTCTAACCCAAACGCCCCCATCCAAATAAAGATAGGTACGTGACGAGAGGTAATAATAAAAATGATATTCCGGAAAATAGACATAACGCACAACTTCTAAACGGTTCGGGTAGAACCACGGCGGTGGTGGCTCGATGAACCCTGTAGTCATTACCATTGGGCCACAGCTTGCCAATGGTAATAGAATTACAGCCATGATAAATAGCACTGCTGAACCGAATACTTCCTTTGTCTTGATTTCCAATATTTTACAAATCCTAAGACAAAATAAAGGGACATTAATAATCCTTGAAATGACCTACATCATTTTGCGCCTTTTTTGGTGTGAAACAACTTTGAAAAAAATCCAGGAAGATCGGGAAAGATTTTTGTCTCAATCCAAAGTTGCGATTGACGATACCAAAACCGAAATAGTATCACTGCCTGAAAAAATCAAATAAATGGGTAAAAAAGTGGAAGGATTAAAAGTCAGTATAAGGCTTCATTCCCTTGAGCAAAAATCTTAAAGAAAAATTACTTGAACACAACCTTATAATCGAGAAAGACCTGGTCGATTTTGGTGAAACTCCCCGGAGGTCACGAGTTCAACTCTCGTTCTCGCTACAAGATTTGAGTTTATATAAATCAACGGATTGGTTACTGCAAATCCATTTTTTTATGCCTTCAATTGTGGTGTTTTTGTCCAAAATGTCCTTAGAAAGGGCAGCCTGCCTACAAAATAGAAAAAAACACTCATTAATATGAGTAACCTTTGCACTAGCTTATAATTTCCGATGTAGTGAACTAAAGAAGCCTATTTAAAGCTTTATTGATTTTCCCATCTGTACGATGTTCCTTTTTTTAGGGGAAGGCCTTAAAACAAGGGATTCCATTTAAAGAATTATGGTCCATTTTATCAGAAAATAATTCCTGTAGCCGTAATTTGGCAACTATCCAAAATTTGGAAGGAGCATAATTTTAATACATTAAACTTTAAAAAACTGAATTAGATAGGCAATCAAAATGCTTACCATGAGCCCAATATTGACCTTTGCAAAGTCTTTGATTATTAATCGGTAAGTGTTTTTCATTTCCTTTTTATGCAAAAGGTAGCTGATGGCAATTTCCCTACCAGCCAAAATTCCTATAAAAGTCCAGGTGGTACTCATAGGAACATTATTGAGTGAAGTGAAGAAGTACAACAACAAACCATAGCAGGCATCTATGATGGTAGCTGACCGAATATGTTGGGTGTTCGATTTTTGATTGACGATTTCTTGTATCTTGCCCCCCTTTACACGGAATATATAAGCCATGATCAAAAGGATGACCCCAAGGGATACAAGAAGTTCGTTTACTCCCAATTGTCGGGGTAAAAAGACATAGATGTTGGCAAAATCCTGTATTAGCCATTGAGACCACAAAAAACCGGTAGAAAACCATTGTGCTACCAGCCAGTATCTCCTTTGCTTCTTTTTGTCCATCAAACGAATGGATGCTTTGGATTCAAATTTCCTCGATATCACAAGATATAGGACCAATGCAGCCACAAAGGCCAAAGAGTAACCAAAGATAGATTTAAGAATCATTTTCTCAATAAGCTGTCCGGAGGAGAATATGCTCAGTATCATAAATGTAGTACTGACCGGAATACCGATTCGGGTAATGATCAATAAAGAAATGGGAGCCAAAAGATACCACCATGGCAGAGGATCGGGCAAGGGAATTTCGGACAACCTACCATAAGATACATCCCCTGTATTCGCGTACCAACCATAAAGAATGGTTGCCGTAAGTATGAATCCAGCGAATGCCCAAAGATACCACCATTTTATTTTGGTGTTCGAAGCTATAAACGTCCCTAAGGTCTGTATAACATCGTTTGCAATAACTGCATAGGCAGCGATTAAAAACCCAGCATAGAGTATTAGTTGATCCATCGAAAACGATATTTACTTATAATAGATAAAAATTTTAAACCGAGCAAAATTAGTTTATATTCTGAGCCACAGATCGGATTTTGGTAAAATAATATGCCGTGATTTTTAACCTCAGAACAGCAGACATTTTATGTGTTTCTTATCGGTTTTTAGAACCCATTATTTAGTTCATTAATCTTTAGCTGTTATTTACAGGTATCCATAAACCTTTGGTTTCTGTATGGGCTAATTTTGCTTAAATATCCAAATACCCAGAAATCGTACTTGATCCAATAAAACCGGTCGGAAAATATATTGCTGCCGATAGGGAGAACTATGTCCAAAAAGTGACAAAAACAATAGATCTTGGCCATCTCTATACAGGACAATACCAGGTCTTCCATATTTCCCTCCAAAAACCCGATCAGAAAAAGAAAACTGGTTTCCCAATAAACAAAAAGCCTTAACTTGGGACATCATAAATTGGATTCAATCCCTATGGCATTGCAAGCGCAGAAACGACATCTCATAGTTCAACGGCGGATTAAATCAAACTTCGCCCTTGGCTTACATGATTTAATCCTATAATGATGTAGGTCATTTTCTTTGTTCTTTTGGGAAACTATATTTGTTTTTGGAAACGGTGATGATGATAAATCAATTTTTCATTTTAAAACAACAGCTTATGTCTGGTAAAATCAAAAAATTTGGGAAACTGTCAAATTATCTACTGGTGTTCATCTTATTATGTGGGGTCTTGCCCATAGTTAGTTGCAATGAACAAGCGCGCGGATTTGCATTACCCGAAGGCGACATTGAAAAAGGAAAAGTGACCTATAAGCGGTTGGCCTGTAATGAATGTCATAGTATTTCAGGAATCGACTGGAAAGGTGAAAGTGATAGTCTCAACATAGCTCTTGGCGGGAAAGTTACTATTCAGAAATCGTATGGAGAATTGGTCTCTTCAGTGATCAATCCTTCGCATAAAATCGCACGGCGCTACAAAAAACAAGCCGTTACCGAAGAAGAGCTTTCAAAGATGAAAAATTACAATGAAGCTATGACCGTTCAGGAGCTGGTTGATTTGGTTACTTTTCTTCAATCGGAATATGACATAAAATCTCCACTAACAGATTACTACCCTTATTATTGAGCAGCCTATGAGTCCATAAATAGCCCAAAAGGACCTATATTGGGCGATTAACTCTCTTCAAATAGAAATAACCGCAGCTAAACGTGATGCGGTTTGAAAGGTTAAGGGCGTATCCTTTAGAAAAATATTTTCCCTTTTTAACAGATAGATTAACTTTATTCCGTCGTACCACGATTTTAAAGAAATATGAGCAATAAAGATAAAGAGCATTTCCAAGAGAACAGTCCCTTTTATTTCCCTTTAGAAGTTACCCCAAGGAAAGGGCGACTACCAATATCACGGGAAGACTATGAAAACAAGCCCAGTGGTGACATCTTTGGCAAAATACAGGATGCCGGGATGAGGTGGAATCATAAAGATGTAAATCAGTCAGAATTCCTTATAATGAGTACTGCAGGAGGATTAAAGAACGGAGAAGAGACGCTGGCACTTGGCATGCACTCAGGTCATTTTGAATTGGGAGATGCCGCAAAAGTGGCTGCAAGCGCTTTCAAAAGTCGCTCTACAAAACCCTATTATGTATCAGTATCCGACCCTTGTGATGGACGTACCCAAGGTACTACAGGCATGATGAATTCCTTGGCCTATCGTAATCATGCCGCCACAGTTTTAGGAGACTTAAGACGCTCTTTGCCCAATCGCAAAGGGGTAATGGGCATAGCTACTTGTGACAAAGGCCTACCTGCGATGATGATGGCATTGGCAAATGAAGCTGATCTACCAACGATTATCATGCCCGGTGGAGTGACATTGATCGCCAAAGGAATCAAAGATTTGGGTTCGGTACAATCCTTGCCATCGCTTGTTTCCCATAGAGAAATATCATTGGCAGAGGCCCAATCCCAAGGATGTGCTTCTTGTGGGACACCAGGTGGAGGTTGTCATTTTTTGGGAACGGCAGCCACCTCCCAAGTCGTAGCAGAAGCCTTGGGAATGGCATTGCCACATTCGGCACTAGCGCCTTCCGGAGGGAAGATTTGGTATGCCCTTGCTGAAGATTCGGCCCTTGCCCTAGTTAATTTGGCAGAAAACAATATATATACCAGTCAGATCATCACACAAGATGCCGTGTACAATGCTATGGTCGTACATGCAGCTTTTGGCGGATCCACTAATCTCTTACTTCATATTCCTGCTATAGCCCATGCAGGGGGATTAAAGATGCCTACCCGGGAAGAATGGGAGAATATCAACCGACAAACGCCTCGATTGGTCAATGTGCTCCCAGCAGGGAAATATTCCACGGCACACGTATATGCAGCCGGCGGAGTACCAGAGGTAATGTTACATTTGCGAAAATTAGGTCTGCTGAAAGAAGACTGCCTCACAGTTACGGGCAAAACACTGGGCGAAAATTTGGATGTCTGGGAGCAGGGTGGCAAAATGTACGCTTGGGAAGCTGAAAATAAAAGAGATAGACGTAAACAAGTACGATTTAACCTCCAGACATTTAATCCTGATGCACATCCTGATAAAGTGATACTATCACCTGAAGCAGCGAAGAAGGCCAACATGAAAAGCACCTTGACTTTCCCCACTGGAAATTTGGCACCAGAAGGAGCGCTGATCAAAAGCGGTGCAATTGCTCCAGAAATGATCGATGATAGCGGCATATATTATAAAAAAGGATCCGCTAAAGTATTTGTCACAGAAGCAGATGCCATTAAGGCAATTAATCACGGAGAAGTAAAGCCAGGTCATATTATAATATTGATGGGGACAGGGCCAAGTGGTACAGGAATGGAAGAAACCTTCCAAATCACGGGCGCTCTGAAACAATTATCCTTTGGGAAAGAGATAGCCCTGATTACCGATGGACGTTTTTCCGGCGTTTCTACAGGAGCATGTATAGGACATGTTGGTCCTGAGGCTCTCGTAGGAGGACCTATTGGAAAGGTTCAGGATGGAGATATCATTGAAATCAGAATTGATTGCGATAATCTAAGTGGAAGTATAAACCTTATAGCCTCACACAGCGATCCCAATATCGAGTTAAGCGAGACCGACATAGCAGAATTGTTTTCAAATAGATTGCCACATCCACAACTGCGACCCCATCCAGAATTGCCCAATGATATTAAAATTTGGGCAGCGACACAGAGCGGCATATGGCAAGGATGTGTACAGGATGCCGATCGGATTTTGAAGATTGTGAAAGCAGGCATTGAAGCTTTAAAATAAGAAATAGTACATAATAATAAGTATGGACCCATATCTGCTCCTACCCTGCAGGGGCAGCGACATACTATAATTCGTTGTGTTACTAAAAGTCAAAAAGGGCATCCGGGAAGCCATCTAAATAGAGGGTTTCAAAAATCCAAGCAAGAATTCACAACCCTGGGATCAGGAGTTCAACTGTTGTTCTCGCTGCAAAACATAAGATTATAAAAATCAACGGATTGCTTACTGCCAATCCGTTTCTTTATACTTTCTATTTCCTTAGAAACAACTTTCTCTATAAGGGCGTTATCAGAAAATGTGCTAATAATCTCTATACATACAGCAATTGGATGAAGAAAATTTACAAGGAATCCTATATTCTACTACAGCAAAGCCTTTTTGATCATACTTAATAAAATTATCCAGTATAATGTTCTATTATTGGTTCTTTACCAAACGTACGCTAATAGCAAATGTTCCCGCTGGATTTGTAAACCTAAAGCATGATGGACTCGCAGCTTCAATTTTTCTTCTGAAAATATTTCCACCCCCTGCATCCGTGTTTACCCACAAATACGTTCTGTTGTTTATAGAGCTGTAAGCGCCGTCATCTCTGTAACCTGCCATTGGGAAATTCAATCCTGACGATCCTCCCGATTTCATTTGTGTACCTTGGTCTGTCCCTCTTGGTGTTGATTCGCCAGTAATATTGAGATCACTTGCGGGCATTCCTAATTCAGTTTCCAAAGTTTTCCATTCATCATCCGTTGGCAAGTGCCATCCTGTAGGAATAGCAGCTTGTACAAAGGCCCATTCATATAGACGGCCATAGTCTGCATCGTTGGATGTATTATCGTCGTAACTGTATGATCCTGAAGAATTGAAGACTAAATTCTCCGTCATCCAAACTTGGGATCCAATTTTAATTGTTCCATAAACATGACTATCCCTGTTATCTGTGAATGATCCAGTGAATGAAGACTCAAAACTTCTAACTTCACCTGTAGTCACGAATGTAGTTGATTTTGCATCTACACGTAAATAGTAGATGGTTCCCAATTCAAGTTCCGTTGAAGTGAAGGATAGACTGGTTTGATTTGGACTCACTAAATCTAAGTTTGCTGAATTCGTTCCTAAATAGACATCATAAGTAATGGCGTCTCCTTCGGCATCCGTGGATGCCAACCAACTAATTGAAATAGGTGTATTCACATTTGTTGCGTTATGCGCTGGTGCCTGGTCCAAGATTACTGCCGAAGGAGCTGAGTCGGTCTGTGTGGCAGAACAGCCATTGGAATCTACGGTTTCACCTGATTGTGTTCCAGGACATAAATCAATATCATCTGTAACCCCATCGCTATCAGAGTCTTTTTGACTACCTGAGCATCCTTGAGCATCTACAGTTTCTCCTGTTGGTGTATTTGGACACTGATCTAACTCATCATTAACAGTGTCCCCATCAGAATCAGTTTGGGTAGAAGAGCATCCATTCGAGTTCACTGCTTCTCCCGAAGGGGTATTTTGACATTGGTCTAGATTATCCGTTACCCCATCTCCATCCGTGTCCTTTTGACTATCAGAACAACCTTCATTATCAACCGTTTCTCCAGAAGGGGTATCTGGACACTGATCCAGCTCATCAATAACAGAATCTCCATCAGAATCTGTTTGAGACGAAGAACAACCGTTGCTATCAACGGGCTCGCCTTGCGGAGTTCCGGGACACAGATCTAAATTGTTCAGAATACCATCACCATCCAAATCTTGCTGATTTTGCGCACAACCTTTATCATCAACGGTCAGCCCTTCATCTGTGTCCGGGCATTCATCCAGATCATCGGTAATACCATCAAGGTCAGTATCTCTTTGGCTAAGAGAACAACCGGCTTCATTCACTGTTTCGCCCTCCGGTGTATCTGCACATTGGTCTAGATCATCTGTTACTCCATCTCCATCAGAATCTTCTTGACTTTCCGCACAGCCATCCACATTTACGGTTTCCCCGGC
>NZ_JALKBD010000062.1 GCF_023015905.1 Arenibacter sp. F20364
AAAAAAAAACCTTTTGCTTATTTTCCCATCCCTATAAAAATGATTAGTTCGTTCATTCTTGAATTCATATGCTTAGTTAGTAACAATTTAATTTTGGTTTTTTATGTGTTCTATCCTTATTACTCGTACAACCTCTTAAAACAATTACCAAAATCCATTATATTTTTTTTCATTCATAATATTCATTCCAAATATTAGTAATACATATGCATTTATCCACATATGTTATGTTCGTAAAATTCAATTACATATTTTTCCCAATGGCTAAGAAATATGTTGATTATTCTCTTTAATTATCACGCTTAGCCAGTAGTGATTTACATTTATTTATTTCCTTTTTCATTTGTGCGGTAGGCATTGCTTTTATAGCTTCTTGAACCAAGTGCCTAAATTCACTGGTAATTGGAGTTAAATTATAATAAACCCATTTACCATCTCCCACATCCGAAATTAAATTCGCCTCCTTTAATATCCTTAAATGTCGAGATACATTATACTGGTACTCATCCAGTACCTCAACAATTTCTGAAACACAAACTTTTTCATCAATATTTGTAAGCAACCAAATGATTTTTAATCTTTTGGTATCCGATAAGGCTTTAAATACTTTAATGCATTCATCCATCTTTTCAATACAATAAACATATGCGTTAATGCGCATATAGAAAGCGATGCAAATATATAAAAACTTTTTAATTTATTAGTTTTTATCTAAAAAAAATGAAAAATCATAAAAGAGCAGAGAAAGTGCATAGACTAAAAGTTTTATAACAGAAGGTAACAAATGCCAGTGTATAACAAGCGGTAAATGTAATAGCTGTATGGGTTTCATGAAATATTGTTATATTCATTAAAATTAATTGGAAACAGGTAGGCTTTTGCGCTTTAATTAGTGCTACTACACTTACCGCAAACGTTGTGGATAATGGCGTACTTGGATCCTTCCGGAGCTTCCTTCGTCAAAATGGAAAAGGTTACATACTTGTCCGGGGTAATGCTATAAATGCCGGCCAAGCTGATTATGGGTGAATCCCTTTGTTCAAAGTAATAAGGCACTTTGAAGTTTTTGGGCTTTTCACACGTATGGGGTTCATAGAATCCCGAAAGGGGTACGATGCAGCGTTTTGTCAAAGCACTATGCTTGTACATCCAGTGGTCAAAAAGTTTTTCCGCTTGGGCGTTCAGTCCAGCTCCCCAGGGTATGGCCTTTTTGTAATAGGCTTCATGGTCTGCACCAGGTTTATTGAATGGGAGCAAACCCCACATCATAGGGGTCATATGGTCCTTGCGCTGTTGGGGAATTACCCAAAATTGCTGATGGCTATATCCATTGGCGTGGTGGTAAATGAGCTCGGCATTTTCTTCTTTTAGCTTATCCGAGCGTGTTACCCCGAAGTGCAATTCAAGTTGTTTGGCGGTACTGACGATTCTGGTATGGAAACACATGCTATTTCTTATGAACTCGTTTTACGATGTTGGTTACTACGCCCCAAATATTAAGGGTGATATCCCCGCTGATTTCAATGGGTTTATACTTTGGGTTTTCGGGCATCAAATAAATTTTATCTTCTTCTTTTTTGATACGCTTTACCGTAAACTCCCCATCGACGAAGCAGACGGCAATACTTCCATCGTATGCCTCGATACTGCGGTCAATGACCAAAAGGTCGCCATCGTCCATACCAGCTCCCTGCATGGAATCCCCGTTCACACGGGCGAAAAAGGTGGCGTCGGGGTCATGGATAAGCTCCCTATCCAACGAAATACGGTCCTCTTTGAAATCATCCGCGGGCGAGGGGAAACCGCACGAAATCCCCCCATCGAAATAAGGCACTTCGATGGCCATGCCGTTACCAGGCATCAATATTTCAAGCTTCTGTTTCTTCTTTTGGGTAATGTGCATTTACTGTAATTATATCGTCAAACTTACTGGTATATCTGGGGGATAATTGGTTACGGTTCATCTTCCATTCCCGTTTCAAATCTTGGCTACCCAATTTAACAACATTGAAACCAGAAAGCAAATTGATTCGGTCAATGGCTTTCATCAGGGGCAAATGTCTTGGGTCCGAGTTTTGGAAAACGTTCAATTGCTTCGATGCCGATGGGGTGAGTGCCATGACCATAATGCCCGCTTTTTTATAGTGATAGCCTTTTTTGAAAATCATTTTAAGACCCCTTACGGCGTGCTTGGTCAATTCCAGGGTGGAATTGGTCGGGTAGGGGAGTTTGATGCAAACGGAGCGGCCATACTGTGGTAAATGCTCCTTAAATGGGTTTGTCCGAACGAATACCTGAACCAAATTACAATCGGAGCCTTGTCTTCTCAATTTTCTACCGCAAACCGATGCAAAGGTGGCAATACGTTCGTGCAGTTCGGAAAACTCGGTATAATCCTTATGAAAAGAACGTGTACAGGCGATCCCTTTTTTGTTTTGGACTTCTTCCATTTGGATTGAGGGTTTCCCCATCAGGTCATGTTTCAGACGTAGGCCCACGATGGTCATGCTATCCCTTACAAAGTCATCGGGCAGTTCGATAAAGTCAAGTGCGGTACGAACGTTCTGCAATTGCAACATTTTGGCATAGCGGCTCCCAATCCCCCAAACATCACCGATTTTCAGCCACTTTAGGGCTTTTGTCCTCTTGGTGTCGGTGTCCATCAGATACACCCCGCCGGTTCTATCGGGGAATTTCTTTGCAATCCTATTGGCAACCTTGGCCAATGCCTTGCTCGGGGCAATCCCTATCGATACGGGAATACCGGTCGCACGGTGTACAAAGGATTTGATTTCCCTGGCATAGCTCTCCAGATTGAAATGCTCAAAGCCCCGGAACAAAAGGAATGCTTCATCGATACTGTAAATTTCCACCTCCGGACAATATCTTGAAAGTATATTCATTACCCTAGAGCTCATGTCGCCATAGAGCGCATAGTTCGATGATTTCACGACTACATTGTGCTTGGCAAAAAAGGATTTGTACTCAAAGTAGGGTGCGCCCATGGGAATGCCCAAGGCTTTGGCTTCGTTGCTTCTAGCGATACAACAGCCGTCATTGTTTGAAAGCACCACCACGGGCCTATCGTTCAGGGAAGGGTCAAAAACCCGCTCTGAGGATGCGTAAAAATTGTTGCAATCGATAAGGAAGTAGTAGCTCAATTTTGTCCAAACTTTGGACGTATAAAGCTAGTGGGAAATCAAAAGCGGAAAAAGTGTAATCGAATAATTTTTTAAATCTCCAGAAAACAAAAGGGGTAGGGGTCAATTCTATCCCCGTTCTTCCATACCTCGAAATGGATATGGTCTGCGGTGCTTTTTCCGGTACTGCCCACAAAACCGATAATTTCCCCCTTTTTTACAGATTGGCCCTCTTTCACAATGAAAAGATACATATGGGCGTAACGGGTTTTAAAGCCATAATCATGCTCAATAACCACCTGGTTCCCGTAACCGGTTTTTGATTCCTTTGTGCTCTTTATGGTTCCTGAAGCGGCGGCATGAATTGGTGTTCCCGCTTTGGCAGAAATATCAAGGCCAAAATGGGGCTTGTTCTTCTTGTCGATAGGGTGAAAACGATTTCCGAACTTGCTGGAGAAGCGTTTCAGTTTTTTTGGGTTAAGGGGGTTGATAGACGGTACGAACTTAAATTTTGAGCTGAACTTTTGCACATCGCTCCCCAGGATTTCAACCAGTTTTTTTACATCCTCTGCAGAGGCAGATTTATGTAAAAAAATATCTACGGTTTCGGAAAGTTTATTTGGTGAGCTGGTCTGTGCATAAAGGTCATTCCCAAGGGGAGAAAAGGTCAAAAAAAGCAAGCACGAAAAAAGTACCGGAACTGATGTCTTCGGCATCCTTATTGTAGGGATTATCGTATGTAAATAGAGTAGGGGTAAGGGATGCGGGATATTCATAGAGGCATTTTTGTATCTTTAACTACCGAACACAAATCTTACGTTATGAGAAAATACTTACTGACTTTTGGAATGCTTGCCGTCCTATTATCCTGTGATAAGGATGATGACAATATAGGCATTGACAATAGAGAGGAAGCTCTTTTTGGCCAATGGGAATATGAGGCCATCAGGTCTAATACGGCTGTGGATATTAACGGTGATGGAACCGTAAATGTTGACCTGTTCAATACCAACGAAATCCGCCAATGCCTAAAAGACAATCTTACCTTTTTTGCTGATCGCGGGGAAGGTGAAAAAGATGCGTACTCTATTAACGAAAACGGTTTAAGCTGTGGCGAAGTGGATGCTTTCAGCACTGTGGAATCTGATAGATATGAGCTCATCAATAATGAAATCCTTCGCTTTGATAACAGGAACGATATGACCATTATCGAGTTTTCACAAAACCGTCTCGTAGTTGAGCAGGATGATTTTTTGGACGACCAGGATGTTGTCATAACCTATACATTAAAAAGAAGTTAAAAAGGGGGCGCTTGGCCCCCTATTGTTTATACTCTTACAACTGTTCCTGAAGTCCAATCGCTCCACTGGCCATTGCTATCCCTAACACGTACCTCGTAGTCTTGATCTAAATATTTCAATCTGCTCTCTCTTGGTTCTTCTTCCATCAAGAAATATCTATCAACACCGGTTCCTTGGGCGTTGTTGTAGTTGAACACTTCATTGTCCCATCTATTGGTACTACGGTTAAAGATGCGAATTTCAACCTGTTCCAATGTTGCCCCGTTATAGGCCTCAGAACAATTCGCGGCGAAACACGTATAAATCCTCACTTGGTAGTCGCAACCGTTCAGGCCACCACAACTCACATTGTGTTTTTCCCCTTTGGCCGTTACTTTGGGTCGCTTGAACATTTCAATGGATTCGCTAGTGGTCTGGGATTGTCCAGTCGAATTTTCCACACGGATATTGATGTTGAAGCTCTCATCAGTCTCGGGGGTAAATTGCATCGGTGCGCTGCCGTAATCAATCGGTATGATTTCCCCTTCCCTGTATGTAACTCCCTTGTACTGGATGGTTCCAACACTGGCTCCCGAAAAAGTGAACACCATTGTATAGGTTACTGATGGATCGTGTCCGTTTGGCGCATTGGTAAGGGCCGTCAAGTCAAAAGGAATATTGATATACTTGTCTTGTGCTGACTGGCTGATGTTTAGGGTAAACGGTTCCTCGTAAATATCAAAATCGATATTGAAGCTGGCCGTTTTGGTAACGTCCGAAGATGACCGTACCGTAAAGGTTACGTTGTGGTTGCCTTCCGAAATCCCCGTATAGGTTCCCGAAAATGCCCCAACTGGAACGGCAAAAGTTTCCCCTGCGGAGTAGGTTTGCCCATCAAACTCGAAGCTACCGTTATTGCTCCCTGAAGAAAAGTACATTTCGTAGGTGTCGCCCCCGATTCCGATTTCAGAAATGTTGAAATTGGCGGGTATTACTTCGTTTGTAAAAGCCGACGATTCCGAAGCTGAAGCCGTAAAGTTATAATCCTTTGCGTTGACGGTTATCGAAATGGTAACTTGTTTCTCCAGCCCTGTATCGTTTTGGGCTGTGAACGTTATGCTGATGGAACCGTCATCGGTTCCCTCCAAGCTCCAGTTAAAGTTTCCTTTCGGTACGTTATAAATATTACCTGGGCTTACTTCGGTTCCACTGGCATCCTTTATGATGGCGTTCCCGTTCATGGTAAACCGCATACGGTAATTGCTGGATCCTACACTCTCGGTAATGTTGAAGTTTAGAGCGGTTGTTTCGCCTACGGAAATTTCCGTTTTTTGTGCTCCTCCGGTAAATGAAAAATCGACCTGATCGTAATTGATGGTAGTGTTGGCGGTACGGGTAACATCGGAACCTGATTCAACACTCAATACGATATTGTGCTGGCCAGGCTCTTCACCGGTATAGGTAATACTGGAATTGCCGGCACTCAATGGGAAGGTTTCCCCTGGTCCATACTCCACACCGTTAACGGTCATTTTTCCGTTTTTGCTCGAAGAGTAGAACGCCTGATAGGTATCATTTGCTCCGTCCGGAACTTCATCGATATTGACGATGATGTTTACCGGAATGTTTGAAAACTCCGTGGGTTTGGATGGGGTCATGGTAACGGTAAAATCGTTATTGCCAACGACCACCGTAACCTTTTCTTCCAATATTTGACCATTGCTATCCCTTAACAGGAAAGTTATTTCATAGGTTCCTGCTTGGTCGCCGATAAAGTCATACGAAAAGCTCCCTGGGTTGACGGTAAAATACTGGCTTGGTGTAATGGCGGAATTTCCGTTGTACAATTGGGCGGGTCCACCGGTAATAAAGTAATTCAACTCATAGGAAACTCCATCAAAATCACCCTTCTCGATCAGGCTCAATGAAATGGTTCCACGCTGGCCAACCAGCACTTCACTATCGTTGGCCGATGCGGTAAACTCCAATTCCAATTGGCGGGCGGTCAAGTCAATTTCCACAGGCCCCACCTCCTGACCGAAATTGTCAGTTACCATAAAACTGATTTTATGCGCTCCCAAGGTTTCGGGGGTATAGAACAATGAGAAGTTTCCAAGGTCCACCGCATAATCGGTATTATTTTGGATGGTATTTCCGTTAACCCCTGTTACTCGTCCGTTACCCTCGGTTACGTTGAAGGTTAGGAAATAATCAATGTTAGAGGTATTGCCATTGGATTTGATGTTGAAATTCAATTGGGTTCGCTGGTTCACGAAAACTTGGTTACTCTCCGAATTACCCGAAAAGGTAAAAGGAATGTTGGCAACCTCGATTTCGACACTATCCCGCTTTATCTGACCATTTGAATCCCTTACATCAAAGTAAATCTTACGTTGGCCAAGCTCATCATCCTGAAAGGTAAAATTGTAATTGCCCGGATTGATATTCCTAAAAGTGCCTGGATCCATCACGCCACCATTTTGATCGCGGACGGTTCCCGCTCCCTGGCTATCTGAAGAAAAGGCGTGGCTTATCTCGTAGGTAACATCGGAATCCTCGTCTTGTGTCTGAAGGTCAATGTTAACGGCAAGGTTTGTGTTCAGTTCTACCTGTGATGACGAAGCTGTTGACCTAAAGGTAAAATTCAGGTTGCCTACGGTCAATAATAGTTCGTTGGTGATTTTTGCACCGTCCGGAGCGGTTGCCGTCATCGTCAATTTGTGTTCCCCCAGGGTTTCGGGTTGATACCCAAATTCGCTGACCCCTTTTGGCAACGTGAACGATTCTCCAGCTTCATAAGCAGTATCGCCCAAATACAATTTGCCCGTGCCGTCTTCCAGTTGGTAGGTTACTTCAAATTCCTCGGCACTTTCATTATCTGGATTGCCCGTGTCCTTATCCCGTAACAAAGTAACGTTTACGGGGTTGGGGGTGTTTATGATAAATTCCTCTGTGCCTTTGTTCAAAAGGAAACTGAAGCTGGCATATTTTGTATCATAGAATAGCTCCAGTTCTTTTTCTAGGCTGTTGGAATCCCATGCACGTAGTTTCACTTTGTGCATACCGGTATCGATGGCCATGTAGTTAAAGGAAAAATCGAAGTCTTGTACGAAAATGGTATCGGTTTCCCTAATGGTATCGTTCTCGGGGGTCATATAATAGCCTTTTCCGTTCTCTACGCTGTATTGCATAAAGTATTCAACGGAAGTAACGACCTTTTCAGGCTCTAGGGAAAAATCCGTTTTGGATGCCTCAAAAACAAAGCCTTCCTCTTCGTTGTCTGCGGTAAATGTAAAATCAAAGGAATCTTGGACGATACGGTCAAAGTCCTTACTACAAGCTAGGATTAAAATAACGCATAGTACGCTTGAAAACACTATGCGTAGTGGGGTGATGGTTTTCATAACAGTGTTCTTTAGTTCTTAAAATAAAAAGTAGCGTATTCCTACGCCTGCGTAGGGATAAAAATTCCCTACATCCGAGTTGACATGGTAATATTCATTTGCTTTTATCAATAGTGAAAAATCGTCTCCCAATGCAAGTTCCGCCTCTGCGCCTATCCAGGCACCGTAAATAAACTGGCTTCTTCCGTCGATAATGGCCCCGTTGGGCAGTTCATTGCTTCCGTTGTTGATGACCTCGTAACCGAACAGTCCTCCCCCTCCAGCGTGGACACTAAAGGTTTTTATTCGGGAAATATACAATCGGTACATTAGCCCTGGCTGGATGGTGAATACGTTGTAGGGAATATCTTGGGTTCCCCTATCCTCGGCAAAAGCGGCCAAAACGCTTATCTGGAAATATTTGAATCGGTTGGGGTGGAAATTGAAGGTTCCCATAGCGGCGAACCCATCTTCCACATATCCACCGCTAACACCTACCGAAGATGCCAGGTTGCCCCTGCGTTGGGCAAATATCGAAGCGGTGCACAAAAGGCACATAATTAGTATAATTGGTGGGGCTTTTCTTTTCATATACTTAGAATCTTTTGGGGTTGTTCAATAAACCGTGATCGATCTCTAGGGATAAATCCCTGTTTCCGTTGCTCTCGTCCAAATCGACCACTAGGACTTTGTTGCGATCAAGGGTCATTTTCTTCAGGACCACCACAAAATGATTTTCGGTGTTTCCTTCGACCCTCTTGGGGATTTTATATTTCAAAAGCACTTCATCATCGGTTAGCTCGGTCTTTTGGTTACTACTGCTACCCTTATAGGCCGTTGCCGTGCTGAACTTTACAAAATTGATGTCCAGATCCACTCCTTCCTTGTTCTCCAGCCTAAATTGCAGATACAATTCGTTTTGGTTGTAATACACCCCTTTCAGCCATAGGAAAATATCATCGTTTCTTGCAAAGAATCGAGGTATTCTGGCCTTATCGAATTGCATATAATAACACCGTAACCTGTAATATTCTTTGGGGTCGGATTTATAAAGTTCTGCCGTGGGTTGTGCGGTTTCCTCGCCCTGTTCCGGCTCTGGTTCCGTTTCCTCCACAACAACGGTTTTGGTTGCGACCGGTTCTGTGGCCACTTGCCCATCGGCTTCATCATAATTGCCGTTCGTGCCCGCCTGTTGGTAGCCCTTATCGATGTTTTTCCCTAAGATGTTGGTAACGGCTTGGTCGGGCGATATGTACCAGGTAGGCTTCTTTGGTTTTGCCGATAGTTCCAAGGTAAATTCATAGGAATTTCCATTATCGGTTATGGCCGTTAAGCTGGTATAATCCCGTTTGTCGGTTGCCCTTTCATTGTAATAGAGCTTCAGGATGCGTTGAGCGAATGAGCTTCCTTCATCACGTTTGAAATCCATAAAGAATTTAAGCTCATCCCCAATAAAGGCATCGGAAATATTATCGGGAAAGACCACAACGACCTTATCGTTTTTGGACACTTGAATGGTATCGTTTTGGGAAAATCCCACAAACGAAAC
Organism: Arenibacter sp. F20364; assembly: GCF_023015905.1. Classification (GTDB taxonomy): domain Bacteria; phylum Bacteroidota; class Bacteroidia; order Flavobacteriales; family Flavobacteriaceae; genus Arenibacter. Next base: position 9,353 of record NZ_JALKBD010000062.1, read on the forward strand.
GAACCAAATAAATAGTGGGGTTAATATTTTCATCTGTCGGGGGTTGTTAGGATAACTTCGTGATTATTGACCAATAGTATTTTGTCTTTCTCCTTGTATTTCTTTTTTCTAAAGAATTGGGAAAAAGCCCTAATAGCGGATGTGCCTAGAGGAATGTTCGCTCTGGCCGTAACTTCTCCAGCCGTTTCTTCGAGTGTTCGGGATTCGGCTTCCGCTTGGAACTCCCTGAACAGTTCACCGGCACGTTTGCTGTACATTCCCGTGTTTCCATCCCGCACGTCTTTGGCAATCAGTATCACCGGAACATGGTCGATGTTGGTCAAGCTCATGAGCACTCTTGAACCCCTTATATTGGCGTTGGCGAATAAAAAGGTGTTCTTCTTAAAAGTGTTGCCTTTATACGTCAAGGGTTCATCCAAAATCAATGTAACCCTATCGCCCGGGAGTATGAATTGGTCCTGATAAATACTGGCTTTGAAGTATAGGGGCGGTTCCGATACCGAGGCCGTGGTATTGACCTGTGCGGATGGGGTTGAAATGTCCTGAGATCTTGCCAAACGCTCTTCCCTGGCCTTCAGCAATTCTTCCCTGTATTTCGCCTCTTTTTCGGCTTTGGTGAGCGGCTTGGTGGTTTGGGTTCCTGCGTTGCCCGATACCACTTGCTCGGCCTTTCTCTGTCGTTCCAAAAGTTCGATTTGGCGCTGGAGCTCCAGTACTTTCGGGTCGTTTTCATCTTCGTAAAGGGAATCGCCTTCATCCAACATTTTTTCAATGCTGTTTTTCTTCGTTCGGTGGGGGTCTATCATTTCATTGTCGGCATCAAAAAGATTGCCCTCTTCGGATTCCATCATATCCTCAAAAGTGAACTCGGAATTAGTCTGTGATCCCGGAGAGGATTCAAAACCCTCGTATTCCGATTCACCGCTGCCGGCATTCACAAACAGGAAAATGACACCAATGCTTAGGAGCCCTACAATGCTTATGATAATAACCTTTGATCTATTCATTTTCTAGCCTTTTATAAATTTGGGAGTAATCGGTAAAGAAGAAGCCTGTTTTGTTCTCAGGATAATTCGGTGTTCTCGTATCGATGTTGCCCCTGGCCACAATCCTGAACCGTTTTATTTCGTCCAGCTCATCGATGGTCAATATAGCCGAAAACTCCACCGAATACGGAAAGGTTTCGACATCCATCCGTATAATCCGTTCAAACTCTGCCTCATAGGTGTAACCAAGCTGGAGCGCATCGTTATAGCCACCATTTTTTTGATAGGTCTCGAATATCCGTTTAGCATCACTGCTGTTGATGTAAAAAAGGCTTCGTGCCTGGTTCGCTTTAATATTAAGCCTGTCAAATGAATTGACATAATAAACAGCGGCCTCGCATTGGTTCAAAACCAATGTTTCCAACATTTTTTCCCGCTGGACCACTTCAGAATTTAATTGCTTTCCGGATTCGTCCGTTACAATGATTTTGTTGACGGTGCTAACATGGACAAAGAACGCCCAGATAAGGACGGCGACAACGATAACGGCACAGCAAACCATAAACCATTTGGTAAGCGAAACGCCCTGTTTTTTGGCGTTTTGAAAACCGTTGTACTGCTTTTCAAATTCTTTGGTATCCATCATATCATATTGTTTATTTTGATCGCTACGAAGCGGTATAGGTAAATCTTGACCCCGATCAGAAAAAGGACTACGAACATATTGTAGTCGCCTTGGTCAAAAAATGCCTGAAATATGCCCTCTGCGAAAAAATTGGCAATCATG
>NZ_JALKBD010000063.1 GCF_023015905.1 Arenibacter sp. F20364
AATAACGATAAATCGGTTCCTTTGTCCATCCCTTAAATTTAAAGTGCAAAGAAATAAATTATTCACTTCAGACCCAAGTTTTGTTCTTGATCCGTTTTTTCTTGGGTTGAGAGGTTTATTATCATACAATATGCCCACAATTTAAACTCGTAATATACTTCCATCAAAAGACTACGGCATTGACCTTCATTATTGTATGACCTTGACTTTTGCCATTCTATTTGCAAATAATAAATAAGATTTTACAATTATTTATTGTGAATTTTTGGTTGAAGTAATTGATCAAAGTATCTGATATTAAATTTTTTTGTACATTTGTTAACCAAACGGTTAAACTAAATGGTTGTATAATGACAAAACACAAAGACAATAAAACTGAAGAACAAATATTGGAAGCAGCCCAGAAAATTTTCCAAGCTAAAGGAATGGATGGTGCACGGATGCAGGAAATTGCAGATAAAGCAAGCATCAATAAGGCGATGTTGCATTACTATTACAGAAGTAAACAGCTTTTGTTTGAGGCGGTCTTTAAAAAGGCGTTTGCCTTATTAGCCCCACAGCTTAATGCCATTCTTAATGATGACTCATCATTAGAGGATAAAATCAAAAATTTTACCCACAACTACATTAGCTTTATTATAAAGCATCCTTATTTACCGAACTTCATTATTCAAGAGCTTAACAGAAATCCAAAATTCATTGAAAAGATTAAGAATAATGTCGCCTTTCCAAGTATTGACAAATTTAAACTACAAGTCCAAAAAGAAGTTAAAAACGGCACAATAGTTTCCATAAGTGCAGAGCAACTATTTATCAATATACTGGCCTTAAATATATTTCCCTTTGTGGCTTCCCCATTAATTAAAGCGTTTGCAAATGTTGATGACAGAACTTACAAAACACTGTTGGAAGCTCGAAAAAAAGAGGTGTCCGATTTTATTATTAATGCCATAAAAAAGTGAACCTATGAAAGCTATATATCTATTCGGACTATTCTTTTTAACAACGATTTTTGGTTACAGCCAAAACACCCTTAGCTTAAATGAATGTTATGAAGGTTTAAAAACAAATTATCCTCTTGCTAAACAGCATGCCATTTTAGAACAACAAAAGGCGGTTGAGCTTTCGGCTATAAAAGCAAAGACATTACCACAGCTCAATCTTAACGCTCAAGCAACCTATCAGAGTGATGTTACCGAGGTTCCAGTACTAAATATAGACATAGAGCCTTTGAATAACGACCAATATCGTGCCACACTTACAGCTAATCAGCTGATTTTCAATGGTGGAAAAATTAAAGCATCGCAAGGTTTACAAAATACCGTTACTGACAGAAAGCAACAGGAGGTCGAAGTCAATCTGTATCAATTAAAACAACGAGTTAATCAACTCTATTTTTCAATTCTTCTGATTGATGACCAAACTAAATTGCTGAACGTAAGAGAGCAACAATTGAATAGTAAATTAAAGGAAGTGAAATCTGGAATAGAAAACGGTGTGTTGTTGCCTACTTCAGATAAAGTCATTGAAGCTGAATTGTTGAAAATTTTACAGCAAACAAAAGAAGCGACCAACAATAAGTCAAAGTTGATTGCATCTTTATCTTCATTGATAGGAGTTTCTATTCCTGTCGAAACAGAATTTCAAAAGCCTTTGCTCTCAATGAATGCAAGTTCAGATTTGAATAGACCGGAATTAGGCTTGTTCAACTTGCGGAAACAAGAGATAGGACAACAACAAAATATACTATCCAAATCATTGGTTCCCGAACTTAAAGGTTTTGCAACTGGCGGTTATGGTAATCCGGGATTGAATATGTTGGAAAATGACTTTACATCTTACTACATCGTTGGCTTAAAGCTAAACTGGAATGTATTCGACTGGAATGGAAATAAGAAAGAGAGGCAAGCATTAGATTATTCAAAAGAATTGATAAGCAATCAAGAAGAAGTTTTTAGACTGAACACAAACACCGCTTTAAATGAGCAGAAAAAAGAAATTGAAACTCTTGAAAGCACTATTACTATTGACCAGCAGTTAATTTCTTTACAACAAGAAGTAGTTAATACTTCCGAATCTCAATTGAGGAATGGTGTTATCACCACCTCTGGATACATTACAGAGCTTACCAAACTTCACGAAACAGAAAATTTGTTCAATCAACATAAAACCCAATTGGAATTAGCCAAAGCCAATTACAATACCCTTAAGGGAGATACTAAATAGAAAAACGATGAAAAACATAAAGAAAATACTAATTGCACTAACTGCTATAACTGTATTAACAGCCTGTAATAATAACGGAGACAAAGCAGATGGTTACGGAAATTTTGAAGCTACCGAAATAACCGTATCTGCTGAAAACACTGGAAAACTAATGACCTTTACTATTGATGAAGGCTCTGTTATAGAATACAATGAACTTATTGGTCATATAGATACGATTCCCCTGCACTTAAAGAAAGAGCAACTTTTTGTACAAAAAGATGTGATTAAAGCAAAGTCTAAAGGTGTTTTGTCACAGATAAATGTATTACAAGCTAAATTAAAAACCGCCAATACCAATAAAACAAGAATTGAGAATTTAATTAAAGACAATGCTGGAACGCAAAAGCAGTTGGATGATATTGATGGTGAAATAGCAGTTTTAAAAAACAGTATTCGCAGTGTTGAAATTCAAAACGCACCCGTGGTAAACGAACTTAAAAGCATAGATGTGCAATTGCAACAACTCAACGACCAAATAACAAAGAGCAGAATACAAAACCCAATAAGGGGCACGGTGCTGTCAAAATACGTTGAACCCGGTGAAATTGTATCCTTTGGAAAACCGCTGTATAAAATAGCCGATTTATCGACTATGGAACTACGGGTTTATGTCAGCGAAACCCAATTGGCCAATGTAAAGATAGGTGAAGCAGTAATCGTCAAAATCGATGACCAAGATGCAATGAAAACGTATGACGGCAAAATTAGCTGGATAGCTTCGGAAGCGGAGTTTACCCCTAAAATCATTCAAACCAAAGAAGAACGAGTTGCCCTGGTCTATGCGGTGAAAGTGCAGGTAAAAAACGATGGTAGTTTAAAAATTGGAATGCCAGCTGAAATGTGGTTAAACACAGAATCAAATCAATAAATATTAAACTAAAAATCATGAATAAAATAATAATCACACTCATTGCAGTATCACTACTTTTTACAGGTTGTAAAGACCGACCCAAAGAAAGTAATGTAACAAAGAAAAATGAAACAGAACATACGGAACAGCATACTGAAAGCAACACAGTTGGTAATGACTGGATGCAAGAAATAAAAACGAATGATGGAGCTAAATGGATTGCGAATCCTGAAACAAATGAAGGTGTTGTTAGAATGCGATCCGTTTTAACAACAAATAACCCAAAAGAATTGAATGATTATCACACCATCGCCGATGCACTTAACGAAGAAAAAAACTATGTCATTAAAGAGTGTACTATGAAAGGGTCTTCACACGATAATTTACACGTATGGCTTCTTCCGTTAATTGAGAAAATTGATGCTTTAAAAGAAGCTAACACCTTGGCTGAAGCACAACATATTTATAAGAGCATTGAGCAAAACGTAAATGCTTACAACGATTATTTTGAATAATTATGGGCATCACAATATCCAACATATCGAAATCTTATGGTGAAATAACCGCATTATCAGATATTTCTTTTGATGTAAAACCTGGTGAGCTTTTTGGACTAATAGGTCCCGATGGTGCAGGAAAAACCACCTTGTTCCGCATACTTACCACGCTGTTGATAGCAGATAATGGGCAAGCTACCGTAGCAGGTTATGATGTGCTTAACGATTATAAATCCATTAGAAATAGTGTTGGGTATATGCCTGGGCGTTTTTCACTTTATCAAGATTTGACCGTAGAGGAAAATTTGAATTTTTTCGCTACAATTTTTGGTACGAGCATTGAAGAGAACTATGATTTGGTAAAAGACATCTATGTACAAATAGAACCTTTTAAAAATCGTAGAGCAGGCAAACTATCAGGTGGTATGAAACAAAAGCTTGCCTTAAGCTGTGCGTTGATACACAAGCCGAAAGTCCTTTTTCTGGATGAGCCTACAACTGGAGTGGACCCCGTATCGAGAAAGGAATTTTGGGAAATGCTCAAACGGTTACAGAAAAAAGGAATAACCATTTTAGTATCAACACCGTATATGGATGAAGCTGCCTTATGTGACCGCATCGCATTAATTCAAGATGGTAACATCCTTGAAATAGATACGCCAAACGCAATTGTTAGCCACTTTCCAAAACCGTTGTATAACATCAGTACCAACAATATGTACAGCCTTATTGAGAGTTTAACAAATTATGAGCATACGTACAGCATTTTTCCTTTTGGGGAGTTTGTGCACTATACCGATAAGCGTGACCCTATAGATAAGGCAAGTTTGAAAACCTATCTGGAATCTCAAGGACTTACAGATATTAAAATTGAAAAAACCCAACCTACCATAGAGGACACTTTTATGGAATTAGCCAAATGATGAAAGATAATAATGTTATACAAGTAGAAAATCTATCCAAGTTATTTGGAGACTTTGCAGCGGTAAACCAAATAAGTTTTCAGGTAAAGGCAGGGGAAATATTTGGCTTTTTGGGAGCAAATGGTGCTGGTAAAACCACAGCGATGAAAATGCTCATCGGGATTTCTTCCCCTACTTCGGGGAAGGCGACGGTTGCCGGTTTTGATGTTTATAAGGAAACTGAGTCCATCAAAAAAAATATTGGGTATATGAGTCAAAAATTTGCCTTGTATGATGATTTGACAGTAAAAGAGAACATCACATTTTTTGGTGGTATTTACGGATTGTCCAAAAAACAAATAGAACATAAACGACGTGAACTGGTTGAAGAATTGGGGCTTCAAGAAGTTACGAACAGTCTTGTGGCTTCATTACCCTTGGGCTGGAAACAAAAGTTGGCGTTTTCAGTTTCTCTATTGCACGAGCCCAAAATCGTTTTTTTAGATGAGCCCACCGGTGGTGTAGACCCCATTACCAGACGCCAATTTTGGGAAATGATCTATAAAGCAGCCCATAATGGCACCACCATTTTTGTAACTACCCATTATATGGACGAAGCAGAATATTGTGATAGGGTTTCTATTATGGTTGATGGTAAAATTGAAGCCCTTGACACCCCAAAAAAGCTAAAAGAGCATTATAAAACAGACACAATGAACGATGTGTTTTTAAAACTGGCCAGAGGATGAAACGATTTGTAGGTTTTGTAAGAAAAGAGTTTTATCACATATTCCGTGATAAACGTTCCCTATTTATATTATTCGGGATGCCCATAGCCCAAATATTATTGTTTGGTTTCGCCATTACCAATGAAATCAATAATGTAGATATTGCCATTTTAGACCAGGCCAATGATGTAGCATCTAAAGAAATCATCAATAAAATAGCCGCTTCAAAACACTTTAGCATTGTTGATATTATTCAACAAGAGTCATCCATAGAATCCATATTCAAAAAAGGCAAAGTAAAAGCGGTACTTCAATTTGAAAATAACTTTGGAAATAACCTCATTAAAGAAAAACAGGCCAACGTACAAGTACTTACAGATGCCACGGATCCAAATATGGCCAGTACCATAAGTAATTACATTTCGTCAATACTTAAAAAGTATCAGCAAGAGTTAAACGAAAATATTTCCATTGATTATCAGATTATACCGCAAAGCAGGATGGTTTATAATGCCGAATTGAAAAGTGTCTATATGTTTGTTCCAGGGGTTATGACTGTTATTCTGATGTTGGTTTCAGCAATGATGACTTCTATTTCCATCACCCGTGAAAAAGAACAAGGCACCATGGAAATTTTATTGGTTTCCCCTTTAAAACCATTTCAGGTAATTATAGGTAAAGTGTTTCCATACATTTTCCTATCTGTTATCAATGCCGTAGTCATCGTCTTGTTGAGCATTTTCGTGTTTAATGTGCCTGTTAATGGCAGCTTATTCTTATTAGGGATTGAAAGTGTCCTGTTTATCATCACATCACTTGCTTTGGGTATTTTAATTTCTACCATATCGGCAACACAGCAAACAGCTATGATGATTTCCCTTATGGGCTTAATGTTACCTACCATATTACTATCCGGGTTTATTTTCCCTATTAGCAGTATGCCATTACCGCTTCAGGTTATTAGCAACATCATACCCGCAAAATGGTTTATAATCATTGTAAAAGGCATAATGTTAAAAGGTATTGGAATTGGTTTTGTTTTAAAGGAAACCTTGATTCTTCTTTTAATGACATTATTGTTCATTGGTGTAAGTGTGAAGAAATATAAAATTAGACTGGAGTAAGATGAAAATAATACTATACATTATAAAAAAGGAGTTTAAGCAAATCTTTAGAAATAAAGGAATGCTACCCATCATATTTATTTTACCTCTGCTACAATTGGTCATTTTATCCAATGCGGCTACCTACGAAATAAAAAATATACAATTTGGATATGTTGATGCCGATAACAGTAGCACGTCCAGAGAGTTGATAGAACAATTTGAAGCTTCGACTTATTTCAATGTTTCAGAAAAGTTTCCTTCTGAAAAGGAGGCTTCCCAAGCAATGCAGGAAGGCACGATTGATGCGTATTTAAATATACCTACCCATTTTGAACGGGATTTACAAAAAGACAAAACAAAAGGCATAGGCGTATTTATTGATGCCATTGATGGTTCGGCAGCGGGAGTTATCAATGTTTATATAACCCAAATTATACAGAACTACAACAAAAATATTGTAGCGGATTTGATACAGATTTCAGATACCGTTCAAAAACCGAACAGTATAGAAAGCATTCCCTTGTTTTGGTATAACCAGACCTTGAACTATAAAACATTTATGGTGCCTGGTATTTTGGTTTTGCTTGTAACAATGATTACCCTGTTTTTATCAGGAATGAACATTGTTAGGGAAAAAGAAATTGGTACGCTAGAACAGATAAATGTTACGCCCATACGAAAAAGCCATTTTATCATAGGTAAACTCTTCCCTTTTTGGATAATAGGTATGGGGCTGTTGACCATAGGTTTAATACTCGCCAAAGTTATTTTTAATACGCCGATGCTTGGTAATTTAGGACTGCTCTATGCTTATACCTCTGTTTATATCTTGGTGATTTTAGGAATGGGGCTTTTTATTTCAAACTTCACTGATACACAACAGCAAGCGATGTTTATTGCGTGGTTCTTTATAGTGATATTTATACTAATGAGTGGCTTGTTTACCCCCATAGAAAGTATGCCAAAATGGGCACAAATACTTACCGAGTTCAATCCCATTAAATATTTTGTGGAAATCATAAGAATGGTAATGCTCAAAGGCTCTGGATTTGTTGATATTTTCCCATTGGCCATAAAAACTTTGGCCTACGCTATTGTAATGAACAGTTTGGCTGTTTGGAGCTATAAAAAAACAACCTAAAATGAATCATCGTATCAGACATAAAAACAAATTGGTTACCAATGAATCACTATTTATAAGAGGTCCTTTGTCCCGATTAAAAGAATTGGGTTTTGCCTTTAAGGTGTTTTTCAATTTTATCAAGGCTTTTAGGATAATGCACTTTGTTGGCCCTTGTGTTACCGTATTTGGTTCAGCACGTTTTACACAGGAATCCGAATATTACGTATATGCTGAAAAAATTGGTGCTGAACTATCCAAAATGGGGTTCACGATAATGACTGGTGGTGGACCAGGGATTATGGAAGCTGCCAATAAAGGTGCGTATGAAACAGGTGGGTATTCCGTTGGCTGTAATATTGTATTGCCTTTTGAACAAAAACCAAATCCTTTTTTGCACAAATGGATTGACATCCCATACTTTTTCTTACGAAAAGTCATACTGGTAAAGTATTCCTACGCATTTGTGGTGATGCCTGGAGGTATTGGAACTCTTGATGAGTTGTTTGAAGCACTTACCCTGATTCAGACCAAAATCATCAAAAACTTTCCTGTGGTCATTTTTGGTTCAGAATACCATAAAGAACTATGTGAGCACATCCATTTAATGGCAGAGCGGGAAAGTATTAGCGAAGCTGATATGGAATTATTGTTTGTAACCGACTCTGTTGATGACCTCATTAAACATATAGATACTTATGCCATAAAAGAATTTGGACTAACCAAAAAAGCTTCCAAACCAAAATGGTGGTACGGGGAAAAACTAAAGCCAAATGAAAAAGAATAAAATAATTAGCATCATTGCTGCCATAATTTTGACAGCCTTTGGATTATTGACTTTGTATTTAAGTAGTTCGATACTGTTATTAGATTAGCATTATTAAATTTATAGATGTTTAATTTATTGAAATTACTGAACAACCAGAGGAGAAAAGGTGACCTATTTCGACTCACAAACT
>NZ_JALKBD010000064.1 GCF_023015905.1 Arenibacter sp. F20364
GTATTGTTCAATTCTGCTGTGCCCATATTATCATTTTAAAGTAAAGTTACAAAAACCGTACAATTATGAATTAATTCAAAGACGAACTTTTTTTTTCACCGGGTATGTGTCCTTGCCTATCCTTGTATTTGAACTTTCAAATTTGCTTTATGAAGAGAGAGATAAAATATTTGTGCTATAAATGGTTCTTTTTAAGGGATTGTCCAAAAAATCTGAAATTTAACAATAAAGCGCCTAAACGAAATGCAATCTTTTTTAGAGCAAATATCTAGCATAGAACACTGAAAAGACTTTCGTAATCAAAAAAACTAGGAAAATCTGGGCAACTAATTGTCAACTACGTTAAATCAATCTAGATTTCTAATCCTATCTTAAAGTCTAAGTTTAGACAGAATAATCCCTAAAGTAAGGGAAAGAAGACTAGGTTATCGGACCAAAGGAATCCTAGATGTTATTGGTACACTAATCATTAATTCTCAATTAACGAGTACAATTTTTTTCTTATTTCTATATCTGATGGTCTTTTGGCATTGAAATTCAATACGTTCCCCATATCATCAACCAACATATATCTTGGTATACCGTTCACACCAAGACTATCGAGGAATTTAGAACTACTACCAACGGCTAGCTGAACACCCTGCAAATCATTTTTATCGATGGTTTTAAACCATTGTTCTTTAGTGTCCATTATGTTTATGCCGATAAACTCGATATTTTGCCCTTTGAACTCTTGGGAAAGTTCATTGAAATGGGGAAATTCCTTGATGCATGGTGAGCAGGAAGCAGACCAAAAATCCAGATATAGGTTCTTTCCTTTGAAATCGATTAATGTCAAGGGTACATCATTTTTGTCCTTCAAGGGGGCATTCATCAAAAAATCCCTTCCTCGTTTTGAAGTTAAATTTTTATACAGGCTTGCAATATATTTTTCATTCTTGGTACTTGTGTTGTACAATTTGTAAGCACTATAGAAATTGTTGATGCTTTCCGCTTTTCCCAATGTCAATTCTGCAATAAAAAAGATTGTGGCATTTCTTATGTTTTCATTTTTTATAGAACTTCCCATTTCAATCAGATACTCGGTGAACAAGTCACAATCAACACAGCGCAATTTATCCGAAGATGTATCTAACTCAACTTTGTCTTTCAAGAAGTAATACATATTGTTACCCAACAGGACAGTGAAAAAGGGTATTTCCAAAAAACTATCATCATTTATGTCCAAAAGTTCCTCAGAATTGGGGAATGAAGCGGACACAGTGAATCCCTTTTGTTTTGACAATAATCTTATTGTAATTTCATATTGCATCAAATTGTAGACTCTGTCCACTAGGATAGACTTTGTTTCCAGTTCTACAAATTTCTTGTTGTGAAGCTTACTTTGGTTTAATAAATCTAGGTACAAAGAACGAATGGAGTCGTGTGTTTTTAGAAATTCATTCTCACCGAGCGTGGCAAAATATTTATAGTAGTCAACATAGAAAGTTTTATTTCTTAGCCGACTTTTGTGCTGTAAATAATCGTTTTCCTTTTTGCCTCTACCCTCAAAGCTAATTGAATCATTGGATAGGTCTATGTTTAGCTTCAAATCGGAATTTGGTTCGATAAAAATGGTATAGTTGTTACTGCCAACCGTAAGACCGTAATAACCTAAAGAGAGGTCTAAAGTGTCTGCAAACACAGCATTCTTTGATACTGGAATCGAATATTTCGGAAGCTTTTCTCCATAAAAGTTCTTTTCTAAGTATATAGTATAGATTACTTCTCCAGAAATTTCTCCAGTTAAAATTATAGATTCGACACTCTTACCTTTATTACAGGCAAGAAGCCAAGTTGAAAAAAGAACCATCTTAAAATACCTGAATCTCATTTTATAATAAATGCTAATCTTTAAAGCTATGATAACCTGTATTTCTGTTTTACTTCGTAACCAATGTAAGTTTATTTTTAATAAAAATGGACGCAATTGAGCTGAAACTTTTCGAACACCAGACATATAGCCCACAAGTGTTTTATCGAAAATTTCATACTCCATATTCAGACTGGACCTAAAACGGAATAATCTATTTCTAGTCCCATAAAACGGCCAAAAAAAAAAGTGCGAATGAATAAAAGTGGTATAGTACCTAAAATGGTTCTTTTAATGGAACAATTGAAAATAAGAAAATTTAACTCAGTTCTTTGTTATATGCAGCTTTTCCGGTCCTTAAGGTAATTATTTCAATAGTTTGTTCAGACCTTCTTTGTCGAATAATATTCTACCGACTTTAATGTCCGACCAGCCTTTTCTTAATTTATAGGTAAAAGTCGGTTTACACCAAGACTTGTTTTCTTGGCATCTTTCCAACTACCAGTTTCATGGATATCACAGAGTGCCAATAATGATAAAGCGGAAATTTCATTTTGTTGTAATTTGGGAAGTCCTAAATCTTTCAAGATAACCTGTGCTTCTTTAACTTTATTCATTTACAAGTTCCATATTTTGTTCAAGCTATAAACCAACAGTTTGGTTAATAGTATCTTGAGAGTAATCGTTATTGGTTATTAAATAGTCACCAAGTTCTCTTATTGTTTTAATAGGAGGAAAAGACATTAACCTTATTTCTGTGGCACTTACATTTCCATTAAAAGTTCTGAAGTAGGTGTCAAAAATTTCAGAATTGAGCAAAGCGGATATGCCAACCGCCTCATTTTCTTGAAGTTCTCCGTTTGGTTTGTGAATGTAATTAAGTTTATTCTCGACTCCTATTAATTCAGTTCTATTGGTGTTTCTTAAATAGGGAGCTGCAATTAACCTACTCTTGTCATCTTTGGAGCTAAAGCGTCTTAAAAAGATATAGTTTTTATTTGGCAACAATATTTTTTTTGATACTTCTGTTATATTGATGTATTGGCTTTTGTTGGAAACGAAAACAGGCCAATCAATATTCATTTTAGTCACATTGTGCAACCAATATAACGGTGCCAGAAAAATTGTTGTGTTTTGGTATGTGTCAAATAAAAATTCCCTTGATCGAAAGAGACAACCGGTCCTGTAGAAATTTGAATGCCAAAATCTATTAAATTGTTGTTCCACGATTTAAAAAGTAGCATTACGTGTTCTTCAAATTCAGTTGTTGGAAGATGGAGAATTTTAGCTTTTGACTTCAAATCTATGATCTCTGAGACATCATATTCTTTTTCTATTGGTTTTTTCAAGTCTTTTAGACCTTCAGAAGTAGAAATTATTACTTTATCTGAAGGAATTCTGCAACCTTTTAATATCAATGTTTCTTGAAGAACTTTGTCCCTATCAAATGTTTTATTTCTTGATTTAAAAAGGTGTACAAAACTTAAATTGATATGGCTAAAAAAATAATCCCTGAAAGAATTGAAATATTGACCAGAAGCGAAGCTTCTCGGTACAATAAAAATTAACTCTCCATTGGCTTTTAACAGATTAACTGAAACGGCCATAAAAAACGAATAAATATTTGGCTGACCTTTGACCAAATGTTGAAAAAGGTTTACTCTTTTGTCGTCTTTGGAAAGCTTAAAATATGGAGGGTTTGAAATGATGTAATCAAATGATTCTTTATGCTTTTCCAAAGCAATTGCCATATCTTCTATAAAATCATTCGCAATTATAGTGTATCTGAATTCAACTCTTTTTTCAGCAAGCCAAATTTTTAAATTTTGTAATGATTGTTCCGTATAGGCAAAAAGTTTATAATCAGTTTCGTATGCCGTTAGTTCTATTGATTCAAGATCGAATTCAATTAGTTTTTCGATTAGTGAGCATGTTAAAATTGCAGTTCCACAACCTGGGTCTAAAATTGAAATATTTTTTGATTTTGGTTTGGACGCAATATTTCCCATAAATGAGGAAATTTCGCTCGGAGTGAAAAATTGACCTTTCCCTTTTTTGTGTTCCTTAGTAACCGTAGCAGTATATTGTAGACCTACCAAGTCAGCGAATTTACTCGGTAAAATAGGTTTTTTAATATATTTTTCTATAGTTGTCATTGTTTCAAAGGTATGAAAATCCATTCGGAGCGTTGGCAAAAATTAGGCTCTTTTGCTCTTTTGACCTTTCTTCATTTTATATCCGTATTGCTGTATAGTACTGTACAAGAGAATTTGATTGATATCAATAAATTTTTACGCTCTATTGTATCAGCTTGTTCTTTATGAAGGTATTTAGATTGTCACGCAATAAGATCATTTGGTCTTTAGTTGATGATATCCCTCCTTTTTGTTTATCGTTACGACCGCAAAGGTTAATTTGTAATATTTCTCCATCCATCGTCCTCAAGTATTAATCTTCTATCAACTCCAGAATTTTCAGTTGGTAGCATTATGGTTATATTTTTCATTTCTAATATAGAAACATTATCTTCTACATATAAAAGCTGAATTTAAGTTGCATGTCATCCTCTGACCTCAAATATTTTAATATTTCTCCAACATTCCTCGCACATTCAATAGTGATTGGCCATTTTCTATCAAACTGGGTATTATTCCAATTCATTTTGGTAAGGGCTAAAATCTCCTCACATATGAGATTCGAAGACTCATCATATTCATATAACCGAACTTCCAACGGACCTGGGATATACATTCCAGTATACGTTTCAAAATAGGGTACGGAACCTCTGGTATATAGTAAATGACGTTTCTTGTCTAAATTCACTTGTGTACCCCTTAAGGGTGGATATTCCGCATTTCGATAGAGTCTGATTTTAGATGCCTGAATTGTGACAAGGTCAATCTGAAAAATATTTTTATCCTTTGCAGCCTGCTTCAATCCGTATATTTCATCTGGCGTGAAATTTGAAGTCTTATGAACTACAAGTCTTTTTGGATAAGTTTTGATTGAAGTAAAGTACTCTGTAAGGGATTTAGTTAACAGGCGATAAGCCTGTTCCTCTGACATGTGCGGAATGCGGTCATTTTTTTTCATTCCCAGTTCCTCCCCTCTAAGAATAACGCCTTTGCCATACTCGTTAAAAATTTGAGCTACACTTGTTTGCGTACTTTCTCTATCCAAACTCTTATAGAAGCTTATTCCAACATAGCAACTTGAGTGAGCAAAGTCTTTTCTTATTAAAGCCCAAGGAGTACCGGATGCTTTATAATAAAGTGCGGTGAAAAAATTCCATGCAATTGTTGCGGGATCTTGCATTCCAGAACCAGCTGATGTTATTTTATCCCGCATGATTTGGATTGGAATATGATATTTCATAGCTCTTGCTTTCAAATATCTCCTAAAATTTACTTCTTGAGCTGCTCGAATATTACTAGAATCCTTACCACGTTCCGTATCATCCTCTATTTTATCCGATTCTTTTACAAATGATAGAATTTCATCAGATAAAGCACAAATAATAACATCTGGTCTTTTATTCTGAGTTAAATACTTTATTTCATCTAGGTACAGATCAGCTATTTTTGGAATTAGTTCATGCTGTTTCAGATTTGATTTAAGTAATTCCGAAATATCGGAGTTGTTTAACTTTCTGCAATAAGCTTCGCCGTAAACTATTTCTGATTTAAATCCAACTTCAATATTGAATCCACAAAAGTTCATAAACAAATTAGGGTGTGGATTTTTAGATACTTTCCCTGGTATGTGTTTAGAACATTCTTCAAGCCATTCGGTTACCTTCTCAACGCTTTCAGAAAGGCCAATAATCCCCAAAGTTATCTTTTCTGGTCTTACGTCATTTACATCGTAGGGTGAATATGTATAAATACCAGACCTTGGGCACAAATAACGGCAGTCAGTCTCAGAACCGCCTTGATTTCAACCTTAAAATAGGCAAATCCGATTTGGTACGGGTGATAAGCAAATTTGCTTTTCGACTCCCGAATTCGTAGCGATTCGGCCACGCATCTTTACAAAGCGGATAATACGATACTCCCTATCTGTAAGACAGCATTAAGGTATTTCTTAGTTTACAAGTTTTTTAGTACAGCATAAATAGCGGTTGTTAACTGAGAAAGTTCAGAACTGGATATAATATAGGGAGGCATGACATAAACTAATTTTCCAAAAGGTCGAATCCAGACCCCCTCTTGCACAAATCGTTTTTGAATGCTGGCCAAATCTACTGGGTGATATAGTTCAACCACCCCAATTGCTCCTAAAACCCTAATATCTTTTACTTGCCCCAATTCTTGGCAGGGAGAAAGTTGTAGCTTTAGCTGTTCTTGTATTCGAAGAACTTTCTCTTTCCAATTGGAGGAAATCAGTAGGTCAATGCTTGCGTTCGCCACCGCACATGCCAGTGGGTTTCCCATAAATGTTGGACCATGCATGAAAACTCCTGGTTCGCCCTGAGAGATGACGTTGGAAATTTTTCCGGTGGTCATCGTTGCGGCAAAGCTCATATAGCCACCGGTTATCGCTTTGCCCAAACACAAAATGTCAGGAGAAACATTGGCATGTTCGCAAGCAAATAGTTTGCCCGTCCTTCCAAAGCCAGTGGCAATTTCATCACAAATCAATAGGACATCATATTTTGTACAAGCCTTTCTTATAGCTTTTAAGTAATTGGGTGAATAAAACCACATTCCTCCGGCTCCTTGTACTATAGGTTCTAAAATAACGGCCGCCAATGTCTCATGGTTTTTTTCAAGAATATCGATAAGTGAAACGGCATCCTTTTCATCCCACTTTTCCCCGAACCTAATTTTAGGCTGATCGGCAAAGTAGTGTATGGGCAGATTACCATGGAACATTCGATGCATACCTGTTACGGGATCTGATACGGACATTGCGTTCCAAGTGTCCCCATGATACCCTGACTTTATTGAAGCAAATTGGTTTTTGTTCGGATGCTTCAGGGCATGCCAATATTGTAATGCCATTTTTAGCGCAACTTCAACGGATACCGACCCTGAATCACAAAAGAATACTTTTTCCAGCTCTTTTGGAGTTAGATCAACCAGTTTCCTTGTCAATGATACAGCAGGTTCATGTGTAAAACCACCAAACATTACATGAGCTATTTTTTTTAACTGTTCAGAAATTGCCGAGTTAAGCTTAGGATGATTATATCCATGGATTACCGCCCACCATGAAGACATTCCATCAACCAATACTATCTCATTCTGTAATGTAATCAAACAACCCCTTGCTTCTTTTACTGGATAGACCGGTAGGGGGTCACTCATTGAAGAATAGGGGTGCCAGATATGTTCTTTATCGTATGCAAGTATGGTTTCAATATCCATGTAGAAGAACTTTAATTGTCCAATTAATATTATTGAGTAATTCTATTTTACTACTTTTCAGCTGCCAAAGATATTATTAAGGATTTAAATGACGGGAATGGAATTGATTATCTCGGGCGAAAAATTTTTGAAGTCAAAAGTATCGCAAGGGAACTTGAGGCACCAACTCAATTGTTCGATAACAATGCTCCATACCCTAATAGGTCAATTAAATATTTTCCATAACTCTTCAACAAACCAATAGATTTTGTCATGAAATAGACACCCTTCGGGTGCTTTTTTGCGGAAAGGGAAAAGAAAATTGGGCTTTGCTTTCAATGTGCCCAAAGATTTGTCGAATAATGTCAATGCCTCATCACTTCCATATAGTACATATGGGGTCACGTTGACCAAGGAAACCTGCTTTAGTTCTTTCAAAACATCCAAAATTTTTGATGACAACTCCACTTATTTGGAAAGATTTTATGATATGACATTACTGCTGTTGCGTTAAAAAGCTTTCAATCTGCCATTTCAACAATGACCATAGTGAATACAGAGGGTTTAATCATTTTTCGATTTGAAATGGCTTCAGAGTTTTAGACAACCATCAAAATTTCAATTTTTACAATTATCTGTATATCTACATTTTAAAAATTAATGCACTCCATAAATTTTACAAATGAGCCTATCTAGATATTTTAACGCAACAGTACTAATATGACATTGAAAAATGTAGCACTTAATTGTCTATAAAGAAACTAAAAGCTACATTATTCAATGTATGCTCAAAATTACAATTAAATAAGTAAAATGTTGTAATTATTGGGGTCAACAATACTAAAAACCAGATAAATACTGCCAATCCTTTTATAGTCCTCAACCAAAATCTTACCTTGGGAAGGATATGCATGAAAAAGGAGGATTGTATTTCGATTTCGAAAATAATCCGGAAAGAATCATTTCTCGAACAGTTTCCTTAATGGTCGAATGCTTGGACACTACATCGGATGGTTTGCCAGATTATCTTTTAAAGGAACTTTTTGACAAGACCAATTATATTTGACTAGAAAGAACCGTGACAAAAGGATTAACGACCTAGTGCTATTTATCATTTTGGTGATCCTTATCATATCCGCTATA
>NZ_JALKBD010000065.1 GCF_023015905.1 Arenibacter sp. F20364
ACAATTTCTCCGATGGCACCATCAGTATACCCGGCCAACTTAATAGCTTCAACATCCGAATTACTTACCCTTCCACCTTTTTGTACCAAGGACTTAGCAAAGATCAGTGCAGCCTCTACTTTGGGATCGTTATTTTTACCTTCCCTAGCCAGCTGCAAAGAATCCGTATCTATATTGGCCAATTTCTCACCAATAAAGGAGTGGGCAGATAAACAGTAGTTACAGGCATTGTCCTCAGCTACGGCCAAAGCGATCAGCTCTCCCAATTTTCCGCCCAAAGTTCCTTTGCCCAATGCATCCCCGAGATTTAAATATCCTTCCAATACAGCGGAAGAATTGCCCATAGTTCTCATCATATTGGGAACCATTCCCAATTTGGCTTGTATGCCATCAAATAATTCTTTAGATCTACCAGTTGCTTCCTGTGGATCAAGTGCTTTTAAACGTGTCATAATTTTTAATTTTAAGTTATATGTCATTATTGACTTTACAAAGGTCCGTTGATATACCTTGTGAAAAAATGGACTATTCACGCAAGTAGATGGACATTTTTCCCTAGTCGTAACAAGTGAATTTCTTTGGGTTCAACATCCTTTTTGAACCGGAAAGCCAAATACAAAAAAAGGGGCCAGATACCTAAATATCCAACCCCCTAAACACAATCAACCTAATATTTTATATGGCCTTACTTTTTCATCATATGATTACCAAGTTCTTTAACGAGTTCTTGGGTTGTGAAAACCTTGCTTGAAACCATTTTGTAATTGGTTTGGGCAGCCTGATTTCCGTCCAGACCAGGTAATTTGGCCGATGCCGTTGCATCACCAACTACAGCAACCTCAAATCCGGCTTCAATAAGATCCCTCATATGGGATTCGGCACAAAGATTACCGGACATACCGGCCAAAATCACTTTGTCTATTTTTTGCTTTCTCAATTGAAGTGCTAGATCATTGGACTCCGGACCAAATACCTTATGTGGACTTGTAACAACCACTCTGTCCTTTTTGATATACTTTTTATATCTGGGCAACCAATCCGCTCCAGATCCTTCGAACCCTTTAACGTTTAGCTGATCCCCGCGATCGAACATGGAAATATTGTGCATCAATTTTTCCAAGGTACCCTCGAACTTCCATACGTGGTCGTGCTCATAATAGTAATGTGGGGAAACAAAAACGGGGATATCGTGTTTTTCCCCCAACTTGAAAATCGTTTCCAAATTTTCAATGGTATTGTTCTCCTTAACACTTTCTCCCACGGCTCCCCAAGCCACTCCCTGAGGGCTCAAAAAATCGTTCTGTGGATCAGTGATCACTATTGCCGTATTCCCGTCTATTACAAATCCAGGCTCTGGCAATTGGGCAAATAAACTGCTGATTCCAGCAGTAAATACTACTAATGTTCTAAATAAATTTTTCATTGTTTTATTAAATTAAAATGTTAGACTTTATTCTATGGAACAAAGTTGCGACGATATAGTTGGCTAGAAAATGGACTATCCACGCAAGTGAATGGACATTTTTTCCTAAACCCGGAATTTTCTAAGAAGTAATAGGCTTTTTGCAAAGGACATTTTAATGAGGTTTAGAAATTTAATGCAAATAGCCATTGAGGCTTGACCTTATTATACTTCAAATCAATTTCCAATGTAAAATTGTGCATAGAAATGTTAGGTATAACCCAAAATCGACACTAAGGAAATGGATTGGAACACCATATTTAAACCATATCGGTACAATTAGATAAAGAGGCCATCCTCCTTAATTTTAAAGCACAGCATACGCCAGATACATATGTTATAGGCAAATAGAGAAATAGAAATATGAAAGCTGAAATAAATACCATTTGGATTGACCTAAATGAAGAACTTTATAAGTTCATTTTAAGCAAAGTAAAAGATGAACAAATCTCAAAAGATATTCGTCAAGAAGTTTTCTTAAAAGTTCAAACCAAAATCCATCAATTGAACCATACCTCTAAATTCACCTCTTGGGTTTACCAAATTACCAGAAACACCATTATTGACCATTTCAGAAAAGTAAACGATAAAAAAATATCAGTAAATGCTTTAGATATTCCAGAAGTAGATATCGAAAATTTTGAGTACTCAAAACTAACCAACTGTATCAATCAGAAAATAGAAAACCTTTCTTCACTACATAAGGAAGCCATTCTTTTAACCGCCTTTAAGGACTATTCTCAAAAAGAACTGGCAGAATATTTAAAAATATCATATTCCGGGACAAAATCAAGAGTTCAAAAAGCCAAAGAGATTTTAAAAAAAAGCATTTTGGATTGTCCAAATGTTGAATCGGATAGAACAGGTAAATTACTGGATTACATAAATAATTAAAATTAACTACGTCTTTTTCCAAATAGTAACGTCCAACTTATACAACATAAAAAAAATAGAAATGGATAGTTCAAAAAAAACAGTTATAGTACAAATCCTTAACGCTTTTGCAGAAAACGGAAAAGGCGGAAATCCAGCAGGTGTTGTTTTAAACGCAGATGCCTTATCCAATAAAAGCAAGCTTGAAATTGCTAAAAAAGTAGGATTATCAGAAACCGCTTTTGTTTCACAGTCCAAAACTGAAGACTTTAAATTGGACTTCTTTACACCCAAAAAACAAATAGCACATTGTGGACACGCTACAGTAGCCACATTTTCATATTTAAAACAAATAGGCACTCTAAAAAATGACAGTTCTTCAAAAGAAACCATAGATGGAAAACGGAAAATAGAAATAATTGGAGATCTAGCATTTATGGAACAATTGGCTCCTAAATATACAGACCTAAGCCATAAGGAAACTTTAATTCTAAAATCCTTAGGACTAGAAAAAAACGACCTTTTACCAAAGGCTCCAATTCAAATAGTAAATACGGGAAATTCATTTATACTCGTTCCTATTAAAAACAATGAAATTTTAAAGAAATTAACCCCTGATTTTGACTTGATAAGCGAAATCAGTGATGAATTCGATTTAATTGGCTATTACGCGTTCTCTACTGATACGGAATATGACGCTACTACAAGGATGTTTGGCCCACGTTACGGAATATTGGAAGAATCGGGAACAGGAATGGCCGCTGGACCGCTTGGATGTTATTTATTTGACATTTTGAAGATGAAGCAAAGAAGTTTTCAAATTCAACAAGGAAAATATATGAAAGAACCTTCTCAAAGTTTGATAAGCGTTAAACTACGAATTGAAAATGGAGAAATAAAAAGTTTAATGGCTGGTGGAAAAGGAATACTAAATAGACAAATGGCAATTGAAATAGATATATAAAAACCTGGATTTTTTGTTATTACCCCAATGGTGAAGTTGCTAGTGTCCCCATTTGGATCCAATAAGAGCGAGGCCATTGTGAAAAATGGAAGTAGGTAGAATACCTTTCCGAAAACTCAAAGCATTATAGTTTCTCATGGCTTACCCTTGAAGGACATGTGTAAAATATAGAGAGGCCAGAGTAGAATATAAAAATATAAAGTAGATAACTGCTTCAAGTGTGCCGGACTTTATGTCCAAAGTGGTGAGGGCATT
The DNA here is from genome assembly GCF_023015905.1 of Arenibacter sp. F20364. Lineage (GTDB taxonomy): Bacteria > Bacteroidota > Bacteroidia > Flavobacteriales > Flavobacteriaceae > Arenibacter. The sequence goes on from NZ_JALKBD010000065.1 coordinate 3,555, forward strand.
TTTATTCGAGATCAAGGCAATTGACTTAAAGTGCACTCAATACCTTGTTCAAAGGTATGCTTCCGAAGATATTCACCAGGTTGCAGTACTGCGCCGAACACGCAAAAAAGAATTGGAATACAAACTAAATAAATATAAAAATGAAAAAAGTAGCTATTAACGGGATGGGCCGAATTGGTAGGGCCTCCCTCAAAGTAATCTTGGACTCTAAAGATTTCGCCCTAGTGGCAGTAAACGACATTCTACCTATAGAAAACCTTGCCTATCTGCTCAGGTATGATACCACTTATGGCCCCTATAAGAGAGAGGTTTCGTTCTCTGAAGATTCCTTAATAGTGGATGGTCAAAAGATTCGCTATCACAGTGAGCGGAATCCCAAGGACCTTCCGTGGAAGGAATACGATATAGACGTAGTCATTGAAAGCACAGGTGTTTTTACACAATCGGAAGATGCTGCATTGCATTTGCAGGCCGGAGCTGGGACCGTTGTGATTTCGGCACCTACCAAAAGCCAGGACGCTCCTACCGTCGTGCACGGTGTGAATTCTTCAGGAGGGGAATCCAACATTTTTTCATGCGCCAGCTGTACCACAAACAACATCAGTCCTATTGTTGAAATACTGGGACGTACAGTAGGCATCCAAAAGGCCATAATGACAACCATTCATGCCTATACGGCCTCTCAAAGTCTTATGGACAGTGCATCACCAAAAAATCTCCGGATGGGAAGAGCTGCGGCCGATAATTTGGTACCCACCAGTACGGGTGCAGCTATTGCCACTACCAAGGCTCTTCCTGAATTTGTTGGCAAGTTTGATGGAGTTGCAGTGCGGGTTCCTGTAAAGGTAGGTTCCATATCCGATATGACCTTCGTTACAAAACGCCCAGTAAGCACTGAGGAAATTAATGAAATCCTGGAATTGGAAGCTCGTGGAGAGCGTTATCACGAAGTGCTGTCCACTACCCGGGAAGCTCTGGTATCATCGGATATCATAGGTAGTCCTTATGCAGCTATAGTGGACCTTAATATGACCAGGGTCGTGGATGGTGACCTTTTAAAGGTCATGGCATGGTATGACAATGAATGGGGATTTACCCATCAGATGATTCGACTGATCCGAGATCTTTAGTCAATAATCAAGGAATCTACATATCGTCAGTCACCTCCTCTTCTTAGGACAGAGATCTATAGTAAACTACCTCGGGGCAGGCCTGTCTACCGACAAAGGCAGGCCCCCAAGGGTTTGATAGGAACCTTATTTTGGATTTTAAAGTCTGCCTGAACAGAACGGGCAAGCAAGCGTTGGAGCACCTGCCTGTCGTAGGCAGGCTAAAATCTCGATTATGGAGTTAAATTTTGGGGCGTTGTGAGGTTGCACTACCCTACTAATGAAGTATAAAAGAGAAGTGCCGGTAGACGTTCAATCACAAGCCTGATATCATAAAAAGATCAGAACAAGAAAACTTCGTCTTATTGAACCTATAAAACATCGGTATTACTGGAGAATATATAGCTCTGGAATACGCTCCCAGCATGGATTAAAGCCAATCATTATTGATTGGCTTTTATTTTGGAATACTCATCAAAGGGACTGTAATTGATTACGTACTAGTATTTCGATCTAATTTCTTTACTCTTGCCCGGAAATTTTACTGCAATAATTCTCTGTCATTATATTCCTTTGAGCACAGCCACAATTGTCCAATACTGTTGCCAATATGGCAAACCCTTGTAAATAGGGTCATCTGTAAAAAATATGGCTGGCGATCACGACATGAAAAAAGAGAATTGTTCCCAAATATCCATAAATCACAAGGCTACCTACTGTTTGGCAGCCTTGTGATTTATGGCATGGGTTTCGGAGTATTATAAGAGTTCGTAATACAAAGGAAAGAGCCGCTTTACTGGATCTGATCGGAGAGAGGAGTTGTGAAGTCAGTTGAAGCGGCTCTTGCAGTATTTTATAATTTAATAATCATCAAGGAGTAAAAGTTTTAAACTTCGCCATGCTTCGCCAATTCTTATTGGCTTGGGCAATGTGCTTCCCCTTGCCTTCTTTTTCCCAAACCTTTACAAAGTCCCCTTCCACGTTAACGGTAAACATATAGAGCTTTCCATCAACAATGCGGAAACTTTTGGGTTCCGGTCGAAATTTCCCTCCCAGAGAAACTGCGAAAGCACACCAGCCACCATATTGTGGTTTATACTTAGCTGGGTTCGCCTTAAACATCTCCAACTGCCGTTTGTTAACAAAATAATAGGTAAGCCCATCATGGGTGGCCTTGTACTCTTTCTTTCCCAATTGCGCCTTACCATCGTCAATATAGGATACCGAGCTGTAGCCATTAAGGGCAATCATACTATCATCTGTGCTGTAGCTATGTGACTGAGCAACTAGCGATCCCATCCCTAGGAAAAGGAAACAAGTTAAGATGTAAAGGCTCTTTATACTTTTAGTGAAAATTGTTGCATTCATAATCATTTGTCTTTAAAATTTGTTATTAATATTTATTGATTCAATTCAAAATTAGGGTCATGGAACAAGGGGTATTTTGGTAATCTTTGCAGGATGTCTGAAAATTGCTTTTCCCGTTCGGCAACTAAACTTTTTAGGAGTCTTACCTTCCTGTAGAACCAACTATACCCATGACGACGAAAACTTACAAATGACGCTCGTTTTCGCTTATAGGCATATCATTGATACTTGCGTAACGCTTTCGCATCAGTCCATTTTCATTAAATTCCCAATTCTCATTCCCGTAAGCCCTAAACCATTGGCCGGATTTATTTCGATACTCATACTCAAACCGCACGGCGATTCTATTATCGGAATGTGTCCAATAGTCTTTTTTAAGTTGATAATCCAGCTCATTTTGCCATTTATCGGCTAGGAATTTCTGAATTTCGGCACGCCCAGTAATAAATTGTGAACGGTTTCGCCATTCGCTGTCAACCGTATAGGCCAAGGAAACTGCAATGGGGTCCTGGCTGTTCCAGGCATCTTCCGCCAATTTTATTTTTATTTTGGCCGATTCCTCCGTAAAAGGAGGTATAGGCAATTTTTGGTCACTCATAATTCTGTATTTTTTGTTCCGTATTTTCCCGATATTTATTTCTATACTGCCTATATAAGTCTAAGCAGACTATGCCCAACCGGCAAAAGATCAATTGCATGTCTAGCCAATAATGTTTCATGGAATGAATTTAAGCAACGTCATACCAATTACTGTTGAGGTAATGTCTTATTTTCTTACGTGCGCGGCTCAATGCCACCCAACTATTCACCTCGGTGATACCTAGAGTACTGCAAATCTCCTTGGTGCTGCAACCATTAATTTTCATCTTAAGAACTTTTCGTTCCTGTTTGCACAATAACTCAAGGCCCGAATTCAGCACTGTATCCAACTCACTCGCATAAAGCAATTTCATTACATCATTGTCGTCTCGGCTGTTGTAGGAACCTTCCAAGCCTTGCCAGGACGGGTAATCGGAAAGGCGTATGGCTGTATGCCAAAGTTTACCCTGTTGAGTATTTACTTTACGGTAATGGTCCGTAATCTTATTCTTCAAAATTGCGGTAAGCCATACACGTTCACTAGA
>NZ_JALKBD010000066.1 GCF_023015905.1 Arenibacter sp. F20364
AGGGTAAGTAATTCGGATGTTGAAGCTATTAAGTTGGCCGGGTATACTGATGGTGCCATCGGAGAAATTGTTGCCCATGTTGCACTAAATATACTTACCAATTATTTCAACAATACTGCTGAAACGGAAATTGATTTTCCAGTGGTTACAGCGGCGATTATTCAATAATTTAATTAACATATAAATTACAAAACGATGAAAACATTAAAATCCATATTTATATTTAGCGCGGTCCTTCTTTTTGGATATACCGCACAGGCCCAAATACCTCCTATCGACAACAATGGTGTGGCTATTGGAGGGTATGATGTTGTTTCTTATTTTTCAGGAGAAGCAAAAAGAGGCTTCGAAAGTTTTTCTGTAAAGTACAATGGTGCTACTTATTACTTTTTCACCAAGGCGAACAGGTCGGCCTTCAACAAATCCCCTGAGAAATACCTGCCTCAATTTGATGGATTCTGTGCCTGGGGTGTTGGGGCAAAGTCCGCAAAATTCCCAATAGATCCGGAATCCTATGATATTGTTGATGGAAAACTATACTTGTTTTTCAATGCGCCCTTCAATGGGGAACAGTTCAATACCATCTTGGATTGGAATAAAAGGACAACTGAGCTGAAAAAAGCTGCAGATGCCAATTGGCCAAAGGTTAAGCACAGTAAATAATCCAGACTATATGGGTAGGTGCAGCCAGATCGGTACTTGCCCATATAATTCAGGAATCAGATAGCATGGAAATAGAGAAAAAATATCCGTTGCCCCCCTTTACATTGGAAACTGCCAAAGTAAAGGTGCAATTGGCAGAAGACGCCTGGAACAGCAAGGATCCCATCACCGTGTCCAAGGCCTATACGGAGGATACTGAATGGAGAAATAGGTCCCAATTTGTGAACGGACGCAATGAGGTCGTTGCCTTTTTGAGTGATAAATGGAAAAAGGAATTACGTTATAAACTACGTAAGTATTTATGGGCATTTTCCGACAACAGAATAGCGGTACGTTTCGAGTATGAGTATCAAAACCTGGAAGGGCAATGGTTCCGGGCGTACGGTAACGAAAATTGGGAGTTTGATGAAAACGGTCTCATGCAAAAACGGTACGCCAGTATCAATGACCTTCCCATTTTAGAAGAAGAAAGGAAATTAATATAAAACTTAATTATGGATATTTTTAACACCTACACCCTCATCAATGAACATACAGGGGATATGGCCTTTAGAATTTGGAATTTTGAGGACAATGGTCAATTCTGCAAGGTTAAAAGACTAAATCACTATTCCTTGATCTGGGTGAAAAAAGGCAGTGGTACGGCCAAAATAGATTTTGCCGACTATGAATTTTCTCAAAACGTAATGTTCGCCTTAACCCCTTATCAACCCTTTATGTTCAATGAAAAGGAAAAATTGGAGGGTGTGGTGTTAAATTTTCATCCAGATTTTTTCTGTATCCATAAACATCACGAACAGGTGGCCTGCAATGGTGTTCTTTTCAATAATATCTATAACCCCCCAATGTTGAATGTAGAGGATAATGCCAAAGAGGAGTTTGAGATGTTGATTTCCCTAATGCGAAATGGTATACAGAAAGCGGATATTGCCCAATACGACTTACTTGTTTCCTATCTGAAGATATTCCTTATTAATGCATCAAGAACCAAAGCCCAACAACAACCTGAGGAGTTGGAAGCAATGCCTGATAACAAGGAGCCATTTATTCTTCAGAAATTAAAAAACTTGATAGAAACCAATTTCAAGTCCAAGCATTCCGCAAGTGAATATGCAGAACTGTTGAATATTACCCCAAAAGCTTTGGCAAAGATCACAAAAAGCCATTTTAACAAGACCATGACCAACCTCATAGCGGAAAGGATAATTATTGAGGCCAAAAGGGAACTCTACCTAACGGACAAATCGGTCAAGGAAATAGCATTCAACCTTGGATATGAGGACGAGCACTATTTTAGTCGCTTCTTCAAGAACAATGCGGATATTTCACCATCCGTATACCGAGAAACCGTTGGATTTGCCAGAGCCGTTTCTTAAAACGCCGCTTAATTTAATGAATATGACCAAGCATGCAATATGCAGATGGTTTAACTATCTATACTATGAAAGCTACAGTTATACACAAAACATTGGATTATTGTTTTACGGAAACCTATACCATTATAAAAGAAAGGATCTTACAAAATGGGTTTTTATTGCTACATGAAATAAATACCCAAAAGATAGTCTCCAAACAAGGGATAATTATCCCGGAACTGATCCAATTACTATTCTTTGAACCCAAATATATAGGCCAAATCATGGAAAAGGATCCATTGGCGATCAATGATATCCCCTTGAAAATTGTAATTCGAGATTTAGGAAACGAAACCACCGAGCTAAGTTTTCAGGATCCCGTTGGGAATTTAAGGGATTATAAACTAGAAGGAGAAATGTTAAATGAACTCCGAAAGCGTATTGATGAAATACTAAATTTTTAATAATAACTCTAAAATCAAAAGAAATGAGTAAAACAGCAATTGTGGTTCTATCGGACCCAAAAGAAGGTTCTGATGAAGCATTAGGACGAGTATTTAATGCCCTTGGGACAGTTTATGAGTTTAAAGTGGCCAATGAGGAAGTGAAAATCATTTTTCAAGGGGCAGGAACTAGATGGCCAGAAATCTTGCAAAAAGAAGATCATCCTGCCAACGCATTGTATAAGGCAATAGAAGACAAAATAGAAGGGATTTCTTGTGCTTGCGCGGATGTCTTTGGGGCTGATGCTTCAGGGCTTGATCTGATAAAGAATAATCCTTTGCCCGGTACTTCCGGTTCAAGTAGTTATGCCGCACTACAAAACGACGGATACACGATTATTAATTTTTAAGGTAAAAGTTCCCGCTCTTAAAGTGGGAGCTTTTCCAATCGTTTAAACATTGAACTTACAAAACTATAATCACAATAAAGTAAATAGCATGTACACGACATTTCACTCTGGAGAAATAGAAATACAGAAAATGACTGGTGAGGTAGCAATAGCAGATTCCAACGCTAGAATGATAAAGGATACCATCATAAAAGGAGCCATTAAGTTTATTGAAAAGCAATCCATGGTTATAGTGAGTTCTGTTGACAAAAGCAATCAGGTCTGGACATCCATTTTGGTTGGTGAACCTGGTTTTGCAGAGGTTCCCGATCCCAATTCTTTGTCGATCAACTTGGATAAAGTACACAGTGATCAGCAGGATATTTTTTATAAGAACATTGTAAATGGCCATCAGATCGGAACCTTATTTATTGAGCTCGCCACTAGAAGAAGATTTCGAATTAATGGAACAATAGCCTTGGAAGGGGACAAGATCAACATTACTATTTTGGAGGCATATCCCAATTGTCCCAAGTATATTCAGCAAAGAAGTATCCAACAACCGGATGCACATAGAAAGGTTGAAGTAAAAAAGAAATTTGGGGATTCATTGGGTATGGATATACAAAACTGGATTTCTTCCTCTGATACCCTTTTTGTGGGAAGTATTAGTAATGAAGGTAGACTTGACGCTTCCCACAGAGGGGGTAAAAAGGGTTTTGTGGAAGTCCTGGACGACTCCACCTTAAAAGTACCTGACTATCAAGGCAATAGTTTGTTCAATACTATTGGCAATGTCGCTCAAAATAACAAATCCGGGATGCTGTTTATCGATTTTGAAAATAAAAGGACGTTACAGCTTACAGGGAAGGCCGAGGTATTGTTTAACCAAAACTCATTGGTTGATATGGAAAAAACGGGTGGTACAGGTCGCTTTTGGACATTTAGGGTTTCAGAATGGATCATTACCGAAAGTCAACATGAGGCAAATTGGGAATTTATAGGGAATTCACCTTTTAATCCATAGTTAGCGCTTAGCTAAATTTTTCATTAACCATTTGGAAGCTGTTGAACAGTATAATAAAAAACCTAGACTATTGAATAGGGCTGGGGAGTAATTGATTTAATAAAATTTGATTTTTCATGGACAGGAGATTATTGGGAAATATTTTACTTATCCTGCTATTAATAATGCTGGGTTCAGGTATGCTAATGTATTTAATGCCCTTTGATAAAGGGGTGGCATCAATACATACTTTTTTTGCTATGCTTTTTATGTTGGCAATGGTTTTCCATATTCTAAACAACAAAAAGCCCTTGAAAAATTACATTGCCGGCAAGAGACTTTCAAAACTAAAAAAATTGCAATTTCCTCTTTTTTTTGTGATTGCCTTTCTTTTGACTTTGGGGCTCTATTTGAATATAAGTGTTCTTAAGGATGTATATGCTTTTGGTAATGAAATAAGAAATGCGCAATTGGGAAAGAAAGAGAAATCCTATGATTATCAAATTATAACCCTGGACAGAACTGTTGGTGATAGGAATATTAGTATTGAACTTCAAAAAGGTGATGCGTTCCAATATCCTTTATTTGGAGTATGGCTGGAAAATTTGGAAGAGGAATACCTACAAACACTATATATTTCTAGGGTAATAGCTTCTAGTACTTTTGACTACGGGCTTAAGAATGATGGCAAATGGGAATCTGCGGTGATCAGACGGCCGGAATCTCTGCCATATTGGTCACATAAAAGGGGTATAAAGGCTGCCGATGGACTTTATATGCCCATGGGAAATTCACAGGATATTGATGCCTATTCCGGAGCCACACCCACTGGAAATTTTATTATCAACACCAAGGTCCAACTGGAGCCGGGAAACTACAGGGTTCTGGTAGAGTTGAATCAATCATATGACTGGAACGAGTATTTTTCGAAGGACAAATTTCCAAATGACGAAATCTATATGGGCTCCGGTAAAGTAGGACAACCGTCATTAATTTATGCTGCAGAGGTTGTTGTTTCAGATTTCGAATCCACCAAATACTACGTGATGGATTTAATAGGCCATGGGCATCATTCGGGCGCTGATGGCAAATTGTACAGGGATCTCTCCAAAATTACTACCGCCAAACAAATTGCCGAACGATTAATAGTATCAATTGAATAAAAACATACAAGTATAAAATGTGGATAAGCTTTCCTTAGGTAGGGGTATTTCATTCCATGCAATATAAACATAGCAAATAGTAAGGATATTAAATGTTTGGTCCGCGCTCAGTATTTGATGGCCTTCATGAACAATCGCGTGTTGGCTTTCAATTGGACTGGCCGTACGGTAGTACAGAATATAATAATCAAGACCAGGCCACCGGTCGAAATTATAGTAAAATAAGGTGGTCAGCTCCTTTTTCGATAAAGGAGGAAAACAAGGATGAATTATTAACTAATTTTAATATATATAATTATGAGTACTAAATTTTTATTTCGAGGACTTATCCTCAGTCTATTGATGACCAACTTAAGTTGTGATAATGATGATGACAATGGAATTATTGTTGCACCTAACACTAGTTTTACGGTTACTATTGAGAATGTATTTGAGGCAAAAGATTATTTTAACAATGGGACTACTGGCTTTATTCAGCCGGGTGCATCCGAATCTTTTTCCTTTGATGCCGGTAAAGGGCATTACCTGAGTTTTGCCACTATGTTCGTTCAGTCCAATGATTTGTTTTATGCTTCCGCTGATCATGGTTTGGCGTTATACGATGATGAAGGAAATGCTGTAACAGGCGATATAACTTCATTGATCGATCTTTGGGATGCTGGCACTGAGGTAAATGAAGAACCTGGAGTAGGTGAAAATCAAGCTCCTAGACAGAGTGGCGCAAACACTGGTGTGGATGAAAATGGTACAGTTGCGCTTATTGGCAACGTAGGCGACGGGTTTGCCTATCCTGAAGACGAAGCTGTAATAAAGGTTTTACTGGAGCATGACGGTGGGACAAAGTTTACAGCAACCATTGAAAATGTATCGGCAGCCTCCTCACTTCCTACCCCCTTGGCTCCCGGAGCTTGGGTAGTTCATAATGATGGACAAACACCCTTATTTGTGGCAGGGACTGCTGCAACAGAAGGTCTGGAAAGAGTTGCCGAAGATGGCAATAATGAGATTTTGGAAGAAACCTTGGCGTCGAATAGCGGCTATGTATCACCATTTGCCCCAGGATCATTTGGAATCAACGATGCGGTGTTTACTGCAAGTGAGGTTGCGTCAGAGGCCTTGGAGGCTTTAGCGGAGGACGGTAGTCCAGCGGGCTTTTCATTGGTTTTTAATACCCCTGTTGGTGGAGGATCTCCAGGTCCTATTTTTCCGGGCGATTCCTATTCCTTTGAATTTGAGGCAGCGGAAGGGGATGTACTTTCTTTTGCCACGATGTTGGTTCAATCCAATGACTGGTTTGTTGGGACAGATGGCATCCAGTTATACAATAACGGGACTCCTGTTTCCGGGGATATAACAAATTTAATAGGATTGTTTGATGCGGGAACGGAAACGGACGAATATGCCGGTGCCGGGAGAAATCAACCAGTACGGCAGGGTGAACCCAATACCGGTGCGGATGAAAATGGAGTGGTTGAATTGGAAACAAATCCAGGAAGTCAGGTACCCAATGTGTCCGATATGATCAAGGTTACTATTAATCCCAACTAAGGACTACATCTAGAATATATAATTGACATATAGTCCAATAACCTTTAGACTATATGCATGTAAAAACGGCCATTTTATGGCCGTTTTTTTAGTTAAAAATATCACATGGATTTTGTTCCTTAATGAAAGGATTATGTATTTCTAGGTTGGCACTTCCTTTTCAGTAGTAACTAAATATGGCAGGATCCTCACAGTTAGTTTTCTATGCCGTTGTAAAGGATTCTGCCATAAATGTAGTCCCTATTTATCCGAAGATATTATTATTCCCAATCGGTATAACCTTCTGGTCCTGGAGTGTATAGTTTATCAACATCTGGAGCAGATAGCTCTTTACCTGTTTTTAATTTTTCGATTAAATCAGGGTTGGCGATAAATGCCCTGCCTACATATACTAGATCATATCCATCCTTCAATAATTCTTCGGCCTTTTCCGCACTCCAAACGTCACCACCTCCTAACATAGTACCGTTAAAGTTATCTCCGATAATTTTCCAGATTTCTGTTGCAAATTCGGGGGCGGACATGGCTGCACGTTGGTCTGCAATGTGGATATA
>NZ_JALKBD010000067.1 GCF_023015905.1 Arenibacter sp. F20364
AACTTTTGAGATGTAACCATTGTATAAGAAGTGCCAGTGTTTTCAGTACCTGTGAGCTAAGTTGTCGTTTTATGCAGCTATGAGGTCACTAGGCCAAGAAAGTTGAAGAGAAGGCAACAGCAAATGTTTTGGATAAAGACCAAATAAAGAAACTAAAAGGCAAATTACTTTCATATTTTAAGGAAGATGAACCTTTTTTAAATCCACAATTAAACTTACAGTTCGTTGCTCAGGTTTTGGAGCTGAACAACAATAAAATATCATTTCTGATCAATCAGGCGTTTGATGTTAATTTTAATGACTTTGTTAATTCTTATCGCCTCAAACACTTTAAATTGATAGCACTCGATTCCAATAATTCGCACCTTACCATTCTTGGGTTGGCTTATGATAGTGGTTTTAATTCTAAAACCGTATTCAACACCTATTTTAAAAAAATAGAAGGGGTAACCCCTAGGGCTTGGATGAAAGCCAACTCATTGTAAATCTCGCCTATTTCGTTTCAGATTATAATTTAGAACGATTTACCTAATAATCCGGTGAATCTTTGCTGAAAATTAATAATCAAAAAACGATCAATTATGAATTCATCCATTTTAGGAGCCAAAACTTATTTAGGGAATATTCTAAATAGCATGATTGGCTTTGTGCCAGAACACGATGCCACAATTGTATTGCCGAGCCATCGGCAAGACCATACAGGCTCTCAACGCAATACCATTATCCGTCAATCATTAACGAAAGAATTTAATTAACAATAGAAAACAATCATTTAATCAATAAACTCATGAAAAAGTTAGCGTCAATAGTCACATTACTTGCATTGTCAGTAGCACATATGTATGGGCAGGAAACATCGAAACAAGCATTTGAGATCAAGGTCATTACAAGTGTAGAATCTATCATTCCGAGCGGGCTGGGACGATCACGTTTAATTTCGTCAAACGAAGAAAGGGATTACAAACAATTTACCTCTAGTAGAACAGAAGAAAACAATACCAGAAACAAATCGAAAAGAAAAGATATTAGACTTAAAAATTTTGAAGAAACGAAATTATTGAACTTTTATAACCTCGGTGGAATCCGGTTTCAAAATATAGCCGCCAATGATGCCTTGATTTCTTCAAAATTGACCGAAATGCTTTCCAAAGGTTGGGACCTGATGTTCATAACCAGTGCCGTAGAAAGCGATGCGGGGAAAAACGATGACAACGGTATTTTTATTACCCGCTATATTCTTAAAAGAAAGTTCAACTAAACCGGCGTAATATAGTTACCTAAATGAAAGATACCAACATATTATTGGCGGGCGCCACGGGCTATTTGGGCAAGTATTTATTAAAAGAACTGCTAGATAAAAAAAATCAGGTAATCGCTATTGTACGCAATCCTGAAAAGTTGCAAAATAGTAATGAAAACTATTTAGAGATAAAACAGGCCGAGGTCACCAAGCCTGAAACATTACGAGACATTTGTAAAGGAATTAACACGGTAATATCCACGGTCGGCATTACAAAACAAAAAGATGGTCTAACCTATATGGATGTAGATTATAGGGCCAATATGAATTTGCTCGAAGAAGCCAAAAAAAGTGGTGTAGCACAGTTTGTATACGTTTCTGCCATTAATGGCGACAAACATCGGGATTTAAAGATTTTTGAAGCCAAAGAGAAGTTTGTCGCTGCTTTAAAATCTTCTGGGCTCAACTATACCATAGTGCGGCCAAACGGTTTCTTTTCAGATATGGGCCACTTTTTACAAATCGCCAAATCGGGTCGAGTGTTTTTGTTTGGATCTGGCAATCAAAAATTCAACCCTATTCATGGCGCGGACCTTGCAAGGGCCATTGTAGCCGCCTTGGATGATGACAATAAGGAATTGACCATTGGAGGCCCCGATGTTCTGAGTCTTAATGATATTGCCAAACTCGCCCTGACCGCTTTGAACAAGCCCATAAAAATCGTTCATTTGCCCGATTGGTCAAGAAAACTAAGCATTCGGTGTTTAAGATCTTTCACAAGTGTTAAAACCTATGGCCCTATCGAGTTTTTTCTGACCCTGATGGCGGAGGACAATATTGCACCAACCTATGGACAGGAACATTTAAAAGATTTTTACTTAGAAGAGGCCAAAAACCTATAAGACCTTAGATAGATCAAAATAGCCTGATTCTCTAGTTATGACAGGTACTTTAGTCTTGAATTTAGCTTTTACATACGCGATAAAAATGGATTACCCGGTGGGTGATTGATTTTTTCGGCGAGATGTAGTGGTGGCCTTGTAGGCAAAATTTTCTTTTACATAATACCAGATATGGTTCTAAAGAAGCCATATCTGGTATTATGCAAAATAGTGGAGCTATACGAAAATTATGCATTTTAGGCTATTTGCCAAAACGTTATTAAATGTACTATAATGTTCCGCGCCCGCCTGAACGAATTCATTCGGGCAGGTTATGTAACTTGAGCTTTGGTAAAAAGCGAAAGTTCATTCTACAGTTTCTTCAAAAAATTTTACTCCAAAAGTTTCTTTACAATGTTAATGAAACCGAGCTCCTTTGCGAGGTTCATGAACTCCTTTAAAAAACAATGAAAACCTTGTGAATAAACACTTTTTACACGACGACGTAGGAGGGAAGTGAAATCGACGAAGGAGATTCACAAATACCTTAAAAACAATAAGCACGCCATTTGTAAATGTGTGTGGAATGGGAATAAATTGACCAAGATCAAAATGTTTTGATTTTTTCAAACAAATTCTATTGAAATTCTGTAATTTGGAATACTTCCTCCTGAAGAAATTTTAATATCGAAATGAGCACTGACGACAATCAATCAAATGATTCCCGAAAAAATTTAACACGGGAAACATTGATTGACAGACTGACTAAAGAAATCGAATCGAACTTGAACAACGACCAATTCGGAGTTGATATTCTTGCACAGGCGGTGGGTATGAGCCGTTCGAGCCTTCATCGAAAATTAGAAAAACTTCAAGGTGTTTCTACAAGCCAATTTATCAGAGAGTATCGATTAAAAAGGGCTTTAGAAATTCTGAGGCTAGAAGACGTAACGGCTTCAGAAGTTGCTTACCGAGTTGGCTTCAGTAGTGCGACCTATTTTAATACTTGTTTCCATAAATTTCATGGCTATACACCCGGTGAAGTTAAATCGAGAATTCCGATGGTTGTCGAAGAACAAGACGAAAGTTACTCTTCGAAAAAAGAGCATGGTTTAAGCATTGAAACTACTGTATCAAAATCTAAAAAAAATGATTTCAAGAATATCCTGATTCTTGTAACACTGCTCATACCTGTCACAATTGCTGCTTTATATTTTTATCATACTTCCTCTGATAAATCTGTTCAAACGGATGAAAACAATGTTATTGATGAAAAATCGATAGTCGTTCTACCTTTTAAAAACTGGACGGGCGACCCCGATTTGGAATATATTTCAGATGGTATGACCGATGCTGTGACCTCAAGGCTTACAAAGGTCAGAGCTATTGAGAAAGTGATTCCGTTTACTTCATCGCTACAATACAAGTCGACAGAAAAACCTATTAAAGAAATAGCCAAGGAGTTAGGTGTGGCGAATCTTCTTCAAGGAAATCTTCAACTTTCCGGGAATAAAATCAAAATTAATCTACAATTGATACATGGCCGTTCCAATGTGCATCTTTGGTCGGAAGAATACACTGGGGAATGGAAAAGCGACGAAATTTTTGAAATGCAGGCAGAAGTAGTCGAGGCAGTTGCCAGAAATATGAAAGCTACCATCTCTGAAAACGAGTTGGTCGCCATTAAAAAAATCCCTACTAACAGTAAACTGGCCTATGCCTATTATCTACAAGGGGAGTTTCAAAGGCTAAAAGCAAACGAATTATCCTATTCAAATGCTATCAACCTTTATGAAAAGTCAATTGCAGCAGATTCGAATTTTGTGGAACCCTATATAGAGATGGCTAATGTTTGGCATATGGGTGGGTCAGTTTGGGGTTTTTACGATCAGCAAATGGCTTGGGGTAATGCAAAGGTGTTGCTAGAACAAGCGCTGAAAATAAATCCCGACAATCAAGGCGTTGCCGAAGAACTTAATACAGGACGTTTTTTTTATGATTGGAATTTTGAACTTGTAGAGCAGTTTTATAAAAATATAGTAAGCAATTCCACTAAGGACAAGTCCTCAGTTATTTCATTAGATTACCCCATTAAAACCGGAAGACCTGAAGAAACCCTTAAGGCAGTTGAACGTTTTAGCCTAAATGATCCGTCAAATGTATTTTATCCGTTTTTTAGGGCAGAGGCCATGTTTTATATGGGTTCTGCTGATGAAGCCAGAGAAATATTAACTCGAACGGATCCCTTTTATAATGACAATTGGTTCTATTTAAGGGAGTCGGCAAAACTATACTACTATCTAGCAGAATATGAAAAGTCTAAAATCCAGCTTGAAAAAATACTATCACAATTTTCTGATTATCCGCCGATACTGATGTGGCTTAACGCAGTATACGCACAAATGGATGGCGATTCTGAACTTACCAGCACCTATTTGACAGAACTATACACCAGTTATTTTGAAAATTCATCAGGTAGCCCCGCTTGGTTTTTAGCGATGTACTATTGTACTGTAAATGATTATGAAAAAGCTATTGATTGGCTCCAAAAATCCTATGATAGACATGAGGTAGAAATGACTTGGCTAAGAGAAGAACCTTTGTTAGCCCCAATTAGAAAAGATCCACGTTACAAAGATCTCTATGAAAAAGTTGGGTTTTCTAGTATCGGAATACCGATTAAAACCTCTTCAGAAAATTAACCCTTTAAATTATCTTTTCAACATCATTTAAAGATTTTGCATCATAATTTAAATTCATGGACAAAAGCTTAACAAGCTTGCCACATGATTGTTAGGTAGCGTTTATCTCGTATTCCCATCTTTGGATTATTCAAATATTGGTGCGAGATAGTCTTGTACTTCACTTAAAAACAATCACTAAAACTTTTCATTATGAAATCAAAATTAACACTAGCTAGTATGCTGTTATTAGCACTTTTCACAACAGGTTGCACGGCTCAATCAGAAATGGCACCTGTAGATTTATTAAACGATGAATTTCCTGAATCAAAACAAGAAATAATGGAAACCATCGGCACAATTGCACAAAGTCTTAAAGACGGCGATATGGATAAGTTGATTTCCCTTCATGCCTACAGCCCAAAGTTCACCGAATTTAATAAGGGAGAACACCGTGTTGGTAGTGCAGGTAATGAGAGCTATGAACGTGAAGTTTTCGGGGCACTTACCGAAGTTGTGAAATTTGATTCTAACGATTTACAAATTGCAGTATATGGCGACGTAGCTAACGTAACCTTTCATTCTGATTTTCATTTAAAATTCGGTGAAGACCTTGTCGTGGTAAATGACCAAATATCCTTGCTATTTTTAAAAACAAGTGACGGATGGAAAATTGTTGCAGAGCACCATTCTCCTTTAAATAACGAAGATAGTTAAATTCAGACTAATTCATTTAAACTATTCAATCCTATTTTAGAACTAAAAAAAGTGATTGTCCACTATTAGGCAATCACTTTTGTTACACAAACAGATTCTTAGCGGCAACATATTTGACATAGGAATTCGCCGCAATTACTTATAACTTATCGCTATTTAATATAACGTCAAATTATGTTTCGTTTTTGAAACATAATTTACATTATGTAAAATACGATAAAATATGCGAGATTGAGTATCTCCTATATTTTATGCGAGATGGCGCGCTGGCCTAGTATTGTAAAGCCTTAAGTCAAACCAGGCCTCCCCTCAATTTTTAGTCCAGCTGTTGCACTGTCATCGGACTGTACGGACTCGTCCCAACCAATTTCCCCTATTGCGTTCTGACACCCTTTAAAATCATATTAGGATAACCCCCAGGAATAGCATACCCAATAAAAAAGCTCTGAACATAAATATTCAGAGCTTTTCTTTCTAGTTTCCCGATGATGTTTTGGTCTTTAGGTAAATGTAGTTGTTTAAACATTACCAGAAAGTACTAGAAATCATTTAATACCTTAGCATGTTGCTGTATTCCTCAACCGACTTCTGAACTTCCAAATAAGAACGAATCTGGGTCATTGTTTTTTCAAAGAGATCAATCTTTAAATCCTTTTCCCTTTTTAAGGCCTTGATCAATTCTGCATTCGTATTTTTCAAGGATTGCAAAGTATGTCTTAGGGTTTCAGATTTAATAAACAAACTATATGTGTTAGGTTCACATACATAAGAGGTCATTTTTCTTTCCAATTGGCACAGATCATTGTTCGTTCTTTCCAATTTAAGAATACATCCACTATTGGAGGGCCTGCTAATTAAATTTCTACTAATCTTTGGGGTTGTTTCCATAGGACAAGCTTTGTTTTTAGGTTTAACGATTTTTTCTTTGGTACACTCTTATATCATTTGATTTCTTGATTTGCAGCTAAAAGATACAATAAAAATCCCATTTTTATGTAAGCAAAACCCTCATTAACATTAGTTTAAAGCAAAATTAACACCTATATTTCCTCGATGTACTGAATTCTTTCTTCGACAAATGGTCCATTGGCACTGAAATCCTTGCATTTCATTGGCCTCCCCATTATAAAGCGAAGTGTTACTCCCCTACCACTCCCCTCCTGCCCCAAATCATTAATTTAACACTGACCCCAATCCTCGTGCTTTACCCTAAGCGGAGCCGAAGGCTTATAGGTAAACGTGAAACGAACAAACTACCTATTTTGAACTTCGCCTAAATATTATTGTCGGGGCTATCCTATTTCCCTTTTAAGGGGCAATTTTCTATTAACGTGAGTTTGATTTGTATTTAATTGTTTATGAGTTATTTATGATAATTTTGTCCGGTCGAGACCCAAGAAATTTTATTTTTCAAGCGGATAAAATGACATTATTTCAAGAATTTGATTTTGGGGTAAATATCAAATATGATACAGGTAGAGAGACAGTTAAAGGTATGAGTTATAAACTGAAGGTTTCCAGATCGTCATTTCGA
>NZ_JALKBD010000068.1 GCF_023015905.1 Arenibacter sp. F20364
ATAGCATTATAAGCGCAAAACCGACACCGCATAGTTCAACGGCGGATTAAATCAAACTGCGCCATTGGCTTACATGATTTAATCCTATAATGTTGGGCAACATACAAAAAGCCAGCCGCACAAACAGCACATTTGGTTTTTGCCGACACAAAAGCCAACGCTGAAAAAACCAAAAGAGCTGTTTTTCGCCAACGCTCGACAGAATGCTAGAACAAAAGATTGAACGAAAACTAAATGCTGAAAAGACTAATAATACTGAATTCTGACATTTACTCTAAAGCAGATATTGAGCTTGACAACTGCAATTCGCTTCAAATTGTCGGACCAAACAATATCGGGAAAAGTACGCTGATTTACGCACTTAATTTCTTGTTTATAATTGACGGGCGAGAAATGACGTTCAGCGGAAACAGAACGGGAGACAAAACCACATTCAACCACTATTTTCCTTCTATAAATTCAAGTTTTATCGTCTTTGAGATTTTCAAAAATCGCTACTACTCTATTTTGGTCAAAAGAAATGCCGAAGGCAACCTCGACTATTATAAAATCGATAGTGAATATAAAGAAGAACACTATTTTACCGACACCACGAACGGCCAAAAACTAAAAAAGTTTGACTCATTACTTTCCGAATTTGCCATAAATGGAATTGAACACAACAAATTCCCAAACCGTAGGGAAGTTTTCAACTTTGTCTATCAGAAAGGGAAACGAAATAATGCGGTTGTGTGGTTAAACCAAAATGTAAACCAAGACGGACGTGGAATTAGCAACAATTTTTCCAAAATCTATAAGTACCTGATAAACTCACAGCTTATAAACAACAACTCGCTAAAAGAGTCATTGATAATTGCAGATAATAAGGAAAACGAAAGCGTTTCATTTTCAAAGAAAAACCAAAAGGACATACAAACCTTATTGAAGCACAATCGAGATATAAAAGTTATCAAAAGTATCCAGCGTAGCTTTAATGATTTCAAAGAGTTGGTAAATCAGTATGCAGGAAAAAGTAACATACTTTCAGAGTTGATATTTGCTTTTGATCATCAATATTCATCGCTTTATTCAGAATTGGGAACTTCTGTTTCAAAAATGAAAACTGAAAGAGACAAAGATAGAACTCATTTAAACGAAACGCTCAATCCGAAAAAAGACAGGCTAAACCAAGAATTGGGTAAAATAGAAACCCAATTGGAACAAAAACAGAAGGACATTAACCAAAAAGATGATTTGGTAAAAGAAATCAAGTCGTTTGAGAGTTTACAATTTTTAGAGCAATCCTTTCAAAATTTGGAATCTCAAAGAAAAACAATTGAGAGCCAACTAACCCAAATTGAAAACCAAAACTTAAACAGTAAGGACATTGAGAGCAAGATTGAGAAAGCCAACTCTCAAATCCAGAAAATCACAAAACAAGTAGAAAGCTATTCCAATCAATTGATTCATCAAATTTCGGACAATCAAGACAACAAAGAATTACTTAACAGAATTCTTTCAACGGATATTTCAAGTTTATCGTCCGAACACATTTCCACAAAAATCTCAAAAACGGAAAACTTGATGAAACTCTTTGATGGCGTTATCAAGTTGCCGAATGAGTTTAAAGGAAAACCAATAGAATCCATTGAAGAGTTGAAAAAACAAATCAAGGAATTGGAAAAGGAAAAAAGCCTGAATGAAAAACTACTTCCAATTGCCAAGGATTTAGAGAAACATCAAAAAGATTTAGAAGAAATAAAGAAGAAAATCAAGGATGTAAATGATAAAATTGAGAAACTAAAACAGCTTCCAAACATTGAAAAAGAACTTGAAACCATAAAATTGGAACTTGACAGTTTATTAAAACAAAAAGAGCAATCAACTAAAGAAATAAAACTGCTCGAAGAAGAAATAAGAAAACTTTCAGAAACAATTGAGAGAACAAATACCGAAATAATTCAAAAGGAACAAAGAATAAGTGATATTCAAAAATGGAAAATTGAACTTGAGCAATTTGGAATCAAGCCCGAAGAATATCAATCAACCGATTCACTTGATAACATTTACGCCAACATAAAACGAAACCATCAAGAACGAGAGCAAATTAAAAATGATAAGTTTAAGCTCTTTGAAAAATTAAAGAACAGAACGGAAAGATTAGAAGCAGATGAAAATGAATTTATCAAACACATTGAATCTGAACTTATAACGATAGACGACAAACAAAAAGCCATTGACGGATTGCTCAAAAATATATCCACACAATTTGCAAATCCTTGTCGCACGCTATATTCAAGGTTTGAAGAGTTTAATTCCTTTATTACCAATCAGTTTAATTCTAAAATTCGGAAGATAAAGATATCGGATATTGACACGTTGAAGATAGAAATCATTGAGAACGAAAAACTCATCAAGGATTTAAACAAAATCATACAAATCAGGGATTTAACTTCTGAACTGATTTTTGACGACCAATCTGAAAACCTAAATACGCTCAACAAATATTTAGATAGTCAAACCACAATTTCGTTCAATGATTTGTTTGACATTAAGCTTCATCTGCATAAAAAAGGACAGCACAAAGTCGTGGATCTGAAAAACCAAATCGAATCGGACGGAACAGACAAAATGATACGTTTGGTTCTGATTATGTCAATCATCAATCAAATCGTTGTGAAAGATGATGAAAACAAGATTGTAATATTTGTTGATGAAATCGGAACCATTGATGAAGCAAATAGAATAGAGATTTTAAACTTCTGCAAGGAGCATAATTTTATCCCTATTTCAGCAGCACCATTGCATCCTTATGACGGTTTTGATAAATACTATTTGGTAAGAAGAAGTAAAGGAAAAATAGTAGTCAGCGAGAAAAACGGAAATGTAATTTTTAGAAAACCCATTGAAGTGTAATGAAAGAAGTCGATTTCAAAACATATCAATTATTGCTTGTAAACAAATGCGTTTCAAAATCGGTCATTCCGAAAAGTGTTTTGCATTCTGACACATTTCAAAATTTGCTTCAAGCCGAAATTCTGAAATTTTCAAAGATTGGCAGAGGGTTTAAGGTTGAAGTTTCCAAGGAAATCGAATTTGAAAAGTTTTTAAACTCATCATTTCCGGAACAAAACGTTTCCAATACCAAATCAGGAAACATTAAGAAATATAGAAATTCAAAGGCGACAAAGGTTGATAGCAGTCCAATTTTTTTGTTCAGGGGCTTTTCTGCTTATCAAATCAATGAGCAGATGATTGATTTACAAAAACAAACTCGTGATTTTGGATTGTTCTCTGTAATCCCCAATTCTGTTATAGCTGATAAAATATGTTTTGTCGAGAATTTGGAAACCTTTTTGAATGCGGAAAAATTATTGGGCAACGAATTTCTATTTGTCCACAAATACGGACGAATAGGCAAAGAATCCATTTCAATGATTAAAGCAAAGGAGGTTTTAGTTTTTGTTGACTATGACTTTAACGGGCTTGACGAATATTTGAGAATCAAAGAAGTGTTTGGTAATGCAGAATTGTATTTACCAAATAATTACAGTGAACTCTTTAAAAAGCATTCGGCATCTTTAAAAGGAAACAAAGCAAAAATGAGTAAGGCTGTTAAGACATCAGATGATTCAACAGTCGTAAAAATCAGAGAACAAGTTGCCCGAACTAATAGATTTTTAGAACAAGAAACGCTCATCAATGTTTAAGTCAGAACCAAAGAGCATAGTACAATTTTTGGCAACTCATTTTGACTTGCTACGACAACTCTTTGACATTCAAGTTAAGAATGAAATCATCTTGAAAAGTCAAGTATCTGAAACACTTGATGAATTTGGAAGCGATATAGAATCCCAACTTTTTGAGCACAAAATACTCGTTGAACAGAATGATGACTTTGTGATTAACGAACCCTATTTTGTTTTATTTGAGTTTGTCCTGCAACAATTTAAACCTTTGCTTCCTGAAGAAATTGAAAAATTTGGTCAATCTATAAGAACCTTATTTTTGAATATTAAAGAAGGTATCAATCAAGACAAAAACATTTTGTTGGACAGAATTGAAGCTTTATCGAATGAAATCAAAAAATTCAGAACTGCCGTAACTAACAATACAATTAGCCTTCTAAATGAATCAAGAGAGTTAAAAGCCAATACCCGAAAGATTGAATATCAAGAAAAAGTTCAAACTGCCAGATATTTAATTGATTACTATATTATTCCCTTGAATATAATTTTGGATATCAATCACTCGCAATCGATTTATAACGAATTACTTGCAATTTCTCAATTTTCTAACAACAAACGATTTGATTATTCAGACGAAAGTATCAGAAGACAGTTTGAAAAACTCTACAATCTTTTACGACAAGTCGTTAAGGACATCAGTCAACAATCGACAATCTTAAGCAACGAACTTTTGCCATTATTGGACAGAATTAGAACAGAAAGTGAATATTTACTAGGGTTTCATTTGTATCTGACAAATATGAATTGTTACAAAGGAATAAAGCCACCAAAAATATTCAGTACTTCCAGAGATAATCTATACAATCCGTATATCTACGAAAACACAAAAGAGTATTTTGAGCAATTTGAAAATGAAGAAGATGTTTTTGTTGAAGAAGAAGCCAACGATATTGAGCAATGGATATTCAATAAAAATGAGTACAAATCCCAACTAAACTCAAAGCTTCCTGTAACTGATTTCTTCTCTTGGTGCAAGAACGCAATTGAAAATGAAAAGAAAGATTTTGACATTGACAACTACTTTATGGTAACAAGTCTAATATTTGAAGAAGAATACGATATTGAACAAGATAAGGAAAGAGAGAATATTTCTTTGAAAACAAAACAAGGAGAATTTATTATGCCCAAACTAAAAATCAGCAAAAAAGAGAATGTATCCGAATAAACATAAGCAAATAGTGACATCTTTAATGGATGGCAGATTTATCACAATTGATGAATCTTATTTTGATATTCTAAAAGAAAATCAAGATTTCTATGTTGAGTTTTTTGAGAAATCATTTGGATTTGAACTCAAAAATACGCAAGAATTTTATTATCTGATTTCAGATGAAACAAACGAGAACACTTCTCGTGATATTAGCATCTTCTTCTCGATTCTATGCTACGAATTAGACAAGGATGGGAAAAACTTTATGGATGAATTAGGTTTTTCAGACTTCCATATTGACGAGATAGTAGAATACATAAAAAACAGTACTTGGATAGATGTTGTAAAAGCGAACAAGCAATTAAATGATAGCGAAAGCATCAAAAGATTAGTTGGTTCGACTATGGTAAAAAGAAACATAGCAATAAAACATTCTGATGACAAATATTCATTTACGAAAGCTTATAAACTATTCATTGACTTTGCCAGAGAATTGATAAAAACTGAAATGAATGAAGCCAACGCATAAAGCCATACACATTTGCAATTCGCACCAGCCAACGCTGCAACCAAAAATTGCAAAAGAGTATGTCTTTGCCAACGCTGACAGACGGAAGAAAAAAAAAGTACGATTGCCCAACAATAGTAACCGTTGCACAACCCCGTAATTATTAAAACAACGACCTCGATAACTGCTTTTTAAGGTGGTTTTGTTTTTTAAGCACCCGAA
>NZ_JALKBD010000069.1 GCF_023015905.1 Arenibacter sp. F20364
CGTTGAGCTACTTGTGTGATTTCTCCTTAACAGTCGAAATGACTATGGGTAGTCACTTCGACAGAGTCCTTTTCGGGACGACGAGAAGTCGCACAAATAATGGTTTTGGTCTTCGTACTTTTTTTATTGTTCATATCTGAAAAATTATTCAAACAATTGATGTTTGAGTTTAGCTACATGTGTGATTTCTCCTTAACCGTCGAAATGACCAGAGAGGTCACTTAGACAGAGTCCCATTTTGTGGATGACGAGAAGTCGCACAAGATTGGCGCGGAACTATCAAAATTTAATATTTTGTTTTAAGACATATTACTTTTTCCCTTTAATTTACAATTTTCGTACAGCTACCTGTGTGATTTCTCTTAGTAGTCGAACAGTCGAAATGACTGGTCCAGTCACCTATTGCTGTCGTGATCTTGCCTTAGTCGGTAGACGGGCGTCACGCTCGTGCCTCTTTAGAATTCAGATTAAAAAAATTCTAGTGTGAGTTTGACGCTAGGGATAACTTCAATTCAACTTTTTAACTAAAAAATTAGTTTAAACTAAATATTTAGTTATATTTGTTATAGTGTTCAACTAAAAAATTAGTTAAATGAAACAATTGACCAAAGCGGAGGAGGAGGTAATGCAGGTATTATGGCAGTTGCAGAAATGCAACGTGGCCGCAATTATTGACGAATTGCCGGAGCCCAAACCTGCCTATAATACAGTTTCCACTATTGTACGTATTCTGGAGAGCAAGGGTTTCGTGGACCACGAGCAGGAGGGGCGGGGCTATCTATATTTTCCATTGATCAAGAAATCGGATTATGGCAACCAGTCGATCAACAAACTGGTGGACGGGTATTTTCAGGGTTCTTTTAAAAGTATGGTCTCTTTCTTTATGAAAAAGAACGATATGAGCCTATCGGAATTGGAATCCATACTCAAGGACATTAAAAAAGAGAAGGAATGATACGGTTTATTTTAGAATGCATGGCATTCCAGCTATTATTTTTGATCGTTTACGATCTGTTCCTTAAGCGGGAAACCTTTTTTCAGTGGAACAGGGTATACCTGCTGGGGACATTTGTACTTTCCCTATTACTGCCTTGGATAAAGATAGAGGCTTTGAAGACCACTGTATCTTCTGAATATTTTGTGTATCCAGAATATCTCTGGGGCATGGACATGTCAGACGGAGTGGTCGTTTCTCCTGAAAATTCTCCTTCTTTTAATTTTTCCGCAAGCGAAATAATATGTTACGGCGGAATGTTAATGGCTGCCATGCTGTTTACTTATAAACTATATCAAATTAAGCGACTCAAAGCCAAGGGCGAAATCCGGTATTTTAAGGATTTTACTCGGGTAGTGGTACGAAACAGTGAAATGGCCTTTTCTTTTTTCAGGTCCATCTTTTTGGGGGATAAAGTATTGGAGAAGGACCATGAGAGTATCATTCAGCATGAGCTGGTGCATATAGAGCAGCGGCATAGTTGGGATCTGCTGTTCTTTGAACTGATGCGGATTGTAAGTTGGTTCAATCCCTTGGTCTACGTCTATCAAAATAGGGTTTCCGAATTGCACGAGTTCATCGCCGATGCAAAAGTGGCCAAGACCCACAAAGCGGAGCAGTATCAATTGCTGTTGTCACAGGTCTTTCAGACCCAACATATTTCTTTCATCAATCAATTTTTTAAATCATCATTAGTCAAAAAACGAATCGTCATGTTACAAAAATCAAAATCAAAAAAAGTTTGGCAACTTAAGTATTTATTGCTGGCGCCATTGGTAGTAGGGATGTTAATCTACACTTCCATGGAAGCTCAAGAGAAAGTAGAGGCAAATCCAGGACAAAATGTTGAGGATTTGGCCTTGATCAAAAAAATTAACGAAAATATTAAAAGGCAGGTCCAGGAGAAGGGTTCAATTGGAGCGGTGCATTATGCCTTTGCCCAAAGGAAGAATGTGTATTCTGACAATATAATTCTTAGCAAGTATGATTATTTTGAAAGTAGAATTTTATCCAAACTGTATTATAAGAAAATGGCTGAAGATTCTAAAGGAACAATGCCAGATTGGACCTACAAAATGAAAGACCCAACCTCGGCTTTATATGATGATTATGTAAGGCAAAAAAAAGCCTTTCAGTTGTTGGACAAAAATTTGAATGCCTCTATAGCTGCCTATGACACGAATGTAATGCTGATAGATGATAGCGACAGAATTCCCAAGGATTATTTTGTATTTGAGGTAAAGAACACAAATGATTTAACTGGGATTGAACTAAGGGCGTTAAATGGCAAGTTGGCGGAAATTTTTGAAGATGGAAGCAGCTCCTACGATAGCCTAATCATAACTGATGGGCTATATGATTTTCTTGTTTATCAGACAGAAAGAAATGAAAACGATCTAGGGCCTACACAAAATATTAAAACCAAGGTTTTGGGAGTAGCTATTCCTAATCAAGATGAAGTTGACGTTCCCTTTGCGGAAGTAGAGCAGGTGCCTGTATTTCCAGGTTGTGAAGACGCAGATAACGAAAGGGATTGTTTTCAACAACAAATGCAGAAACATATTGGCAAGAATTTTAGATATCCCCAAGAAGCTCAGGAAAAGGGAATACAGGGAAGGGTTAATATTATGTTCGTTATACAGAAAGATGGAAGTATTGGAAATGTAAGGATGCGCTCCCCTGATAAAATTTTGGAAGCCGAAGCAGCCCGTATCATTTCCTTACTCCCGCAAATGGTCCCTGGTGAACACAAAGGAAAAAAAGTGCGAGTGCCATTTTCCATACCGATTACATTTAAGTTGGAAGGAGTACATGATTTCGGGCAAATTCACGATACATCTTCATCCAATCTAGCTTCTAGATACAACGTGTTGGTAATGGAGCGAAAGCGATTATTGGAAAAAACTAACGAAAGGGATCCTATTATCATTAACCTAGATCAACAATTGCGTGCGCTTAAGAGTCAAATTGATTCCGGGGAAAATGATGATGGAACAGTAGATGTGCCCTTCGCCATTATAGAAAAAGTTCCAGTCTATCCAGGTTGTGAGGATGCAGGGGATATGAGAGCCTGTTTTAATCAAATGTTGCAAAGGCATATTGGAAAGAATTTTAGATATCCTGAACTAGCCCAGGAAATGGGTATTCAGGGACGGGTACATGTGCTGTTTATTATCCAAGAAGATGGAAGCATTGGTAATGTTAGGTTACGCGGTCCAGACAAATTATTGGAGGATGAGGCGGCCCGAATTATTTCTTTGTTGCCGCAAATGATACCTGGGGAACACCGTGGTAAAAAGGTACGGGTACCTTTTTCGATTCCGATTACCTTTAAGCTTGAAGGGCCTGAAGAAAATGAGTCGTCGCAATCGATGGAATTAATGTCTGTTTCGAATACGATGTCCGTAATGGCAAATGTTAAAAAGGTTGGTGGTAAGGAGTATCTACGATGTATGGTTACCGATGGAGCCAAAGGGTTGCCAGGAGTTAATGTTTCCATACAAGGAAAAAATGAGGTTTTGGTTACCGACTTTGATGGGCTAATTGAGATTGAAGCCCAAAAAGGGGATGTCTTAACTTTTAAGTACAAAGGATTGCCCACTACTATGCTTGTCGTTACGGACCAACAGAAATACCATATTACCAATAAGTAAACACTACTATTTCTTTCTAAGAGGTGACCACAGTACTATTCCTAAGTTTATTTCATGAAGATTGAAGGCCATAGGATAAGACTATTGAGGAGGAAATTGACAGCTACAGCCCTTAAATTGATCAAAAAATTGTAATTTCCGCCCAGAATCTGGCATACATGAGGAAAGTTGCGGTTTTGGCTTGTTTTTGTCTTTTTACCTCTTGCGACTGGTTTACTTCCAAAGAAGAAAAAACCCAAGAATTGGTAAACGAGGAAATGCGCAATATAAATTTTAATGAGGTGGATAAGTATCCCTTATTTGACAACTGTGATGAAATGTTGGACAAGACGGGGCAGTTGGATTGTTTTCAAAATACACTATTGGAGCAATATACTGCGACTTTGGAGGATTTTGAATTTCAATTTGTGTCCGATATCAACACCTCTATATACGTGGATTTTTTGGTGGACTACAAAGGGGAAATATCCGTCTTGGAAGTACAGCGCAACCAAGATATTGAAAATCAGATCCCCGAATTTCGTAGCATCATCACTCAAAGCCTAAAAGGCCTGCCTCCATTATCGCCTGCCTTAAAACGAGGGGTGCCGGTATCCTCAAAATTTAGGATTCCCATTATAGTGAATTCCAACTGAAATATAAATCTAGAATCTAAACAATTTCTTCCTTGGCAAATGAAAAGATAATATTGGGTATCGATCCTGGAACCACCATTATGGGTTTTGGCCTAATAAAGGTGGTGAATAAGAAAATGGAATTTCTTCAGATGAACGAGCTCTTGCTTCAGAAGTACGCGGACCCTTATACCAAGCTTAAACTTATTTTTGAGCGCACCATAGAACTGATCGATACTTACCACCCGGACGAAATTGCTATTGAGGCCCCTTTTTTTGGAAAGAATGTGCAATCCATGCTCAAGTTGGGTAGGGCCCAGGGAGTGGCCATGGCTGCAGGTCTATCGCGCCAAATTCCCATCACGGAATACCTCCCAAAAAAGATTAAAATGGCCATTACTGGAAATGGTAATGCCAGTAAGGAACAGGTGGCCAAAATGCTGCAAAGCGTGTTGGGACTAAAGTCGCTCCCCAAAAACCTGGACAGTACCGATGGCCTTGCCGCTGCAGTCTGTCATTTTTACAACGAAGGCCGAATAGAAGTGGGCAAAAGCTATAGCGGTTGGGATGCTTTTGTGAAACAAAATGGTGATAAAATCAATAAACAATAAACAATTATCTAGTAAACAGTAATCAGTAATCAGTAAACAGTTTGGTTTGAGCCAAATGGGACTTGGATCAGATTTATATACCAATTTTTTAAAAAATATAATTTAGATCTTTTGAACAGCAATCAGTAACTATGAGATTTCAGGACTTATTGGCTTATAAAAAATCTTTTACTTTGGCGATGAGGATTTTTGAGATTTCCAAATCCTTTCCTAAGGAAGAAAGATATTCCTTGACAGATCAAATAAGAAGATCTTCAAGAAGTGTTTCGGCAAATATTGCCGAATCTTATGCTAAGCGTCTTTATCCAAAATATTTCATTAATAAATTAACAGATAGTGATGCCGAGAATCTAGAAACTCAAGTATGGTTGGAATATGCGATGGAATGCCAATATATAAACAAAGAAATATTCGATGAGATAGTAAGTGAAAGTCAGGAAATTGGGAAACTAATCTATTTTATGATTAATAACCATGACAAGTTTGGTTCCAAATAGATATTTTTACTGACCACTGACCACTGACCACTGACCACTGACCACTGACCACTGACCACTGACCACTGACCACTGACCACTGACCACTGACCACTGACCACTG
>NZ_JALKBD010000006.1 GCF_023015905.1 Arenibacter sp. F20364
AAAGCCTTTTGTTTGGTCGGTCTTCTTCCGTGGTGGAGATGGCATGGCCGTAAAGAATTATTGAAGCCTTGGAAATAATTTAGGCCATGGCATCGTTCCCTAAAATCTCAAGATTTTAGGGACCACATAGTGAAGAAAGGTCTTTTCTTTTGTTTCGTTTTATTCATTGCCTGTCTATTTTGGAATAAGGTATTCATGAACCTCCTGCGTCTGTTTCATTGGACAGCAAAGAAATCGGAGATTCACGAAAACCGATGAAAAACAATAGAAATCACTTGAGTAAAATGAAAGAAGAGGCTATACATGAATTTCTTTTGCTGGATTCATTATTCATAAGCTGATTCAATATTTTTTTCAAAAAAATATGAATTCTTCCCTCACAGAATAACTACAGCTATTGAATAAACCCAAAAATTGGTCTAGACCCGAATATATTTTAGAAATATATCCTGTTAATATTAAACAAAAAAAGCCCCGCAATTGCGGGGCTCTCCTTTATAATTTTAAAACTACTTGGAAATTACTTCACCAAGTTAATTTCAACTCTTCTGTTTTGAGTTCTACCAGCCCTTGTATTGTTGGTAGCGATTGGCTTATCCTCACCGTAACCTACAGCAGATAACCTAAACTCTTCAATACCTTTCTCTACTAAGAAAGATTTTACTGAAAGAGCTCTTGACTCAGATAATTTTTGGTTCAAAGAAGCACTACCTACACTATCAGTATGACCCTCTACAGTAAATTTAGCAGTAGGATACTCTTTAAGGATAGTGATAATATCAACCATTACAGAAGTAGATTCTGCTTTGATAGAAGATTTACCAGTATCGAACAAGATTGTTCTAGCGTATTCGTTCAATTGCTTCTGAACTTCTTCAGTAACTTCAGGACAACCTTCATTAGCTACAGTACCGGCAACATCTGGACATTTATCATCTTTATCCAATACACCGTCACCATCCTTATCTTGGTAAGGACATCCTTTGTTGGCAGCAGGACCAGCTTCGTTAGGACAAGCGTCATCTTTATCGGCAACTCCGTCTCCGTCAGCATCTGGACAACCAGCTAAAGCAGCAAGACCAGCTTCGCTTGGACAAGCATCATCCTTATCGGCAACACCGTCTCCGTCAGCATCTGGACATCCGTTCATTTCTTTAGAACCGGCCTCGTTAGGACAAGCATCCTTGCTATCCTCAATACCATCACCGTCAGCATCTGGACATCCGTTGAACATCTCTAAACCAGCAACTTCTGGACAGGCATCATCTTTGTCATATATTCCGTCACCATCTGTATCAGTACCACCAAATTTGATAGCAAGACCGGCCAAGTGTTGAAAATGCTTAACACCGTAATCTTCGAAAGCGTGCTTGTAAGCAGTTTGTAAGGTTAAACCGATGTTGTCAGTAAACCAAATGTTAAGTCCAACACCACCATTTACGGTTCCGGCACCAATTTCATCAACCCAAGTGTAACCTCCACCAATTTCGATGAATGGATCGATTGCTGTGTTTTTTAAGAAATTATATTTAATTGTACCATCAACTGCATAGTGCGACAAATCGTCTACACTTACATCTCCCAATTTGTCAATACGGTTCAAAGAACCTCTTGCTCCAATAGAGAAGCCACTACCTACATACTTAGATACTCCTACATAGGAAATAGATGGAAGGATGTTCCAATGGTCAGTTGCATTAAAGAACTCATCGCCAAATTCTCCGGCCATGAACCCGTGGTTCATAAGGGCGTCAGCATCACCTGTAGGATACACGTCGATTGCGTTAGCTCCGAAACTTACTTGCCAAGGGTTATTCTCGTCTTGCGCTTGTACGTTGTTAAAACCTACAAAAAGTAAGGCAACAACCAATAATTTGCTAAGATGTTTCATGTTCAAATTTTTAAGTTTAAGTGTTTATTAGCTGCAAATGTAAGTTGTTAAAAATTATTAACAAAATTGTTTTCTTAATTTTTTTAACGTATTTGACAGGGAAAAGGACGCATTTAATCGATATTTTGCGCATTGCCAACTACAGAAAAAGCGGCTATTCCTCCATGCAAGTGTGCCATGCCCTGGGCCACGGAAAGTTGTCCGCGAGCCCTTGCCCGGCCATTCAGTAGTACAATATTAAAAAATCCTATGTCGTAAATACCTCTTTTCATTGGTATACTGGCCATTTTTGGGGTTATTTTGGCATCCTATAACATTACAGGAACTAAGGCAAATTCCCCTTCAATAATATCAAAACCAGTTTTTTTTATACTTCCATGAAGTATCATGAAGTATTTTGTATTCCTCTCCAGTTTATCCCTCAGATCGGTATTCTCACATAACATCCCCAAAACCTTAATGGAGACCCCTACAATGGCGGGTGCCAAGGTATCCTCGGCGACCCGTTTCAGCTAGGTATAGGCGATAGTCCCAGATAGTTATTGTCACAAAAATTTATAACCTCCCCGTAGATGTTCAAATTACTGGGTCCTTGGTAAGTTAATAATCCGCTCCTCCTTAAAGAGTCCGGCTTCCTTTATATCCAATATTTCCTGCTGTAAATGTTCCTTGATCTTTCCATACCCAATAATCAATTAAATAAAGTGAAGCGTAATATCCTCATTAATGTATATAAGGATTTTATTTTCGATTATATACCCCATAGCCTCCAATGCATCTGCATAGGAATAGATTTGCTCATGGTATGCAGGATTTCTTTTCCCTGTCTTATAATCTATAATCGTAGCCTTAACATCACTAATTACCAGCCTATCAGGGCGAAGTACTTTTCCATTTTTGGTAAGGATGTCCTGTTCATTCCTTATCAGGTTTCCTTTAGTATAGTAGCCCATTAGCTGTGGGTGGTAAGCTATGGTCTTTACTCTTTCCTTCATTACTGGGCCATCATTATAGGAAAGGTCCCCATTTCTAATTAGCACATCAATGGCAGCATCTATATCATCAACCGTCTCTATCAACCCCATTACATAATGGAGCAAATTTCCTTTACTAATGGCCGTTCCCCTCTCGGTGTCCCATAGGGCCCCCGCCTTGGTCAAGATCCTAAACTCTGGTCGTTCCTTAAAAGTGTACAAATGGGCTATCTTATCCTGATGTTCCCCTTGGTTGAAAGGTTCCTCCTGAATTTCAAGATTTCCAAATCGATAAGAGGTCTTGGTCTCCTCCCACAGCCCCTTTTCCTTTAAGTAGTGAATAAATAAACCGGAATAGTAATTTGGTTTGTGCTCTCCCTTTAGTGTAATGTCCTTCTTGGAAATAACATATAGTCCCTTAACCGCCCTAGTCAATGCTACGTAAAGCAAATTAAAGGCATCCAATTCCAATTTATGCTGTTCCTCATTATAAAGGGATTCCGCTAGCGGACCGTAACTTATTACCTCCTGTTTCTTGTTGATCAAAATTTCTTCAAATCCCTTAAAGGAAATAGGATTTACGGGGAGCCATAATTTGGCATCCATTTCTTCATATATATAGGTATTGGCAAAAGGGAAGATTACAATTGGAAACTCCAATCCCTTGGATTTATGAACGGTCATTATCTGTACGGCATCCACATTTTCGGGAGCGGTAATGCTCAAACTCTCCTTTTTCTTATCCCAATAAGCCAAAAAGACCTGGGCATTTGCTCCTTCCTTTTGCTCTACCTCCAAAACAACATCCAAGAAATAGGTTATATAGGCATCCGAGGTATTGGCCAACCCAAATTTTTTAATGGCATATTCCAATCCGTCGTACACTGAGGATTGCCCAATAATCTCCACATTAAATCCGTAGTTTTCCGTAAGCAGCTGGGCTACCTTATTAATATTGCCATTTATAAATTGATGCCTATTTTCTATGTCCCTAGAAAGAAAGCTCAGTATTTCATAACACCTTTCCATTTCTTTGGGCTGCATACTAAAATGCAATAAATTGACCAGGAACCTTACCTTTGGGTTGCTATTTAATAATAAGGTCTCAGATGAAATAATGGGAATATTGCTTTGCATTAGAAAATCCGCCAAAAGAATACCATGTTTCTTTTTACGGGTAAGGATACACACATCCCTTAAGGAATATTTCTTTTGTAAAACCTCTTCTAAGATATTCAACACCAAATTACAATATTCCCCATCTTCCTCCTGGGATTCCTCCACATCTATAAAGGAAAGCTGCACCAAACCTCCTTTTTTACTATTGTAGTTTTGACTATTGCCTTCAATGAACAACTTATTATATATGGTATTCTTCAAGAAAGGACTAGTAACGGTAAAAAAATCGTTATTAAACTTTATTACCTCCTCATGACTCCTATAATTCGCAGGTAAATTTGCCGTGGATGGAGGAAATACAAACGGATTTTCCTTCAGATTGATAAGGTTTAGGAACTGCTCAGCCTTACCGCCTCTCCATCGGTATATGGCTTGTTTGGCATCGCCTACCAAAAGCAACGAACCTATTTTTCCTTGATGGTCCTCACTTTCCAAGGCGTTGCCTATTAAGGGTATTAAGTTGTTCCATTGCATTTCGGAAGTGTCCTGAAACTCATCTACAAAGTAATGACGGTACTTTTCACCTATCCGCTCATATATAAATGGTGCTGGCTGATTTTTTATTTCTTTGGAAATAATACTATTGAAGGAGGATATGGGCAAAAGATCGCGCTCTTGTTCCAAGGTTTTAATCTCATGTTGAATAGCGCTGAGAACCGTAAGGGGAACTATATTGTTGTAGCCGTTCCTCAATAAGGCTAGGGCAATGTAATTATCCTTTATTGCGTTAAACAAACCGATAAACCTGGGATGAAGACCGTCCAGAATATCTTTGAATTCCTGTGGGCAGGTCTTGGTGTATAAGGGCTCCGTTTCAAAATTTTGCTTCCAACCGGCGTTGAAATCCATATTTAGATCCCCAGAGGCGATTTTGGCGATAAATTTTGGGAAGTAGCCCGATTTGAAATTATTGAATTCCAAATTATTCTCCTCTATAATAGTAAGGATCTCTCTTGCCCGATCAAGGATTTTAACCTCATTGGCCCGTATTTGAAGTAGAAGTTCCTTTTTTAATTCCAAAAAATCATCGATGCCTTTGTCTTCAAGTTTTTTTAAATGGGGCGCTTGGTTTTCATTGAACAATAAAGTTCCTATCTTTTGCAGGTCGAAAGCTATATCCCAACTTTTATCATCGTCAATTTTTTCCAAGGCAAAGTCTATCAATACCTTGGTCAATTGTGCATTGGCACCGGCCTTGTTGATAAGTTTTGCAATAGCTTCATCCAACAGTAATTTTGTATCCAGTACCACTTCAAAATTTTGGGGCAGTTTTAAATCCTTCGCAAAAGTCCTCATTAGTCTATGGGTAAATTTATCAATAGTGGAAACATCGAAAAAAGCGTAATTATGAAGAATCTCCTTGAGCACCTTCTTGGATCTATTTCGTAGTGTATTTATATCCACTCCTAGTTCCTGAGAAATATCCACCAGCATAACAGGAGTTTCATGATTCCCCGCTGTTTTTCCAAAGGCAAATAGACTGCCCAAAATGCGCTGTTTCATTTCATTTACCGCCTTGTTGGTAAATGTAATGGCCAGGATACTACGATAGTTTCTATTAAAATCCGAAGAAAGTATAATTTTTAAATACTCTTTTGCAAGGGTATAGGTCTTGCCAGAGCCAGCAGAGGCATTATATATTTTGTAAGGAGCGTCCTGCACGTTATTTTAGTCGCAAAATAAGCAATATTAAACAGTTCTTAACAAATTATTAGTTGAATTTATATCATAAAACCGTAATTTTGGGAAACAACATTTTTTAACATAAAAACTAAAACATTATGGCTTTTGAATTACCTAAATTACCTTATGCGTATGACGCTTTGGAACCACATATCGATGCAAGAACAATGGAAATTCACCATACCAAGCATCACAACGGGTACACTAACAATTTAAATAACGCTATAGAAGGAACAGACCTGTCAAAAAAATCCATTATGGATATTTTGAGCAACTTGGACATGTCCAATGCAGCTGTGAGAAACAATGGAGGAGGTTTCTATAACCACTCTCTGTTTTGGGAAATTATGTCGCCGAATGGTGGCGGAGAACCTTCTGGTGATCTTGCTGATGCCATAAAATCTGCTTTTGGATCTTTCGAATCCTTTAAGGATGCTTTCTCCAAAGCAGCAGCTACAAGATTTGGCTCGGGTTGGGCTTGGTTGTGTGTTCATAAAGGAGGGAAACTGGAAATATGTTCAACTCCAAACCAGGATAATCCAATTATGCCGGGCACTGGCTGTGAAGGATTTCCTATTTTAGGATTGGACGTATGGGAGCATGCCTACTACCTAAATTATCAGAATAGAAGACCTGACTACATCAATGCCTTTTTTAATGTAGTTAATTGGGATAAGGTAGCCGCTTCCTACAATTCCAACAAATAAGGTTGCCCTTATCAAGGACTTCGAAAATTCCTGGTTATCTAGCTAAAGCTATGATTACTCAAAAGGATAATTTTTGTTTGCTTTTATAGAGCGGTCCTTAGCATAAATTAAAGTCCGCTCGTCAAAATTTTGACGAGCGGACTTTTTTACATCCAAAAAATAGAAAAGGGTGGAGAAGCCTCCACCCTTTTCGTCCCAAATCTTACCATAAACTTAACCTACTTATGCTATGGCAGTACTAAAATACTGGTATTGTGAGAAATAACAAAAAAATAATGAAATATTATCCATGGATTTTTTTTGAAGATGGGGCATATTAACAGGAAAAAGCCATCGATATAAGGTTAAAATACTGATATTCAGCAATAAAAAAGGCGAAGCACAGCTCCGCCTTTTTTCCCCAAATCTTACCATGAACTTAACCTACTTATGCTATGGTTCTTCAAAGGTAGCCTAAAGGAATTGCCGCATAAAAGGTTTTAGACAAACTTCCCAATTATAGGTTAAACTACTTT
Source organism: Arenibacter sp. F20364 (assembly GCF_023015905.1). Classification (GTDB taxonomy): domain Bacteria; phylum Bacteroidota; class Bacteroidia; order Flavobacteriales; family Flavobacteriaceae; genus Arenibacter. Next base: position 6,950 of record NZ_JALKBD010000006.1, read on the forward strand.
TGAGCTCGCATTCGGAAAAGAAAACCCAAGTATATTCTAAAAATTAAACTCATGGAAATCAATATTGTAGTATTCTGCCAACCCTTTTCTGTAATTCAGGTACCACCTCCAGACCAAACCACGGATTTTTAGATTGCCAAAACCTATTCCTGGGGGAAGGATGCGGTAAAGGAAAGTATTGCGGTAAAAATTCCCGATAGCTTTTTACGGTTTCCGTCAAGGTTCGTTTAGCGGTTTTACCAAGGTAATATTGTTGGGAATAGGTGCCAATAAGAATAATTAGTTCCAAATACGGCATCCTAGATAGTAAGGCGCTATGCCATAAGGGCGCACATTCCGGTCTGGGCGGCAGGTCGCCGCCTTTGCCTCGGCCGGGATAGCAAAAGCCCATGGGCATCAGTGCTATTTTGCTTTCATCATAAAAAACGGAATCCGATATATTGAGCCAATTTCTCAACTGCTTCCCACTGGGATCATCCCAAGGAATTCCAGTTTGGTGCACCTTAATGCCGGGTGCCTGACCAATAATAACAATCTTGGCGTCGGGATGTGCCGCAACAACCGGTCTTGGGCCCAAGGGCAAATGGGACTTACATACTTCGCAATTTCTTATTTCCGATAATAATAGTTCCATTATTTTTTACCTGCAACCACAATAACGATCTCCCCTTTGGGCGGGTTATCTGTATAGTATTGCAAGATTTCCTTTACCGTACCCCTTTTGGTTTCCTCATACATTTTTGACAACTCCCGCGATACAGAAACCAACCTATTCGATCCGAAATAGGCTTCTAAATGTGACAAGGTCTTGACCAATTTATGGGGCGATTCATAAAAAATGATTGTCCTAGGTTCCTCGGCGAGTAATGTTAGTCTGGTTTGTCTTCCTTTTTTCACGGGTAAGAAGCCCTCAAAAACAAATTTATCGTTTGGCAAACCACTATTCACCAAGGCAGGAACAAAAGCGGTAGCACCAGGTAGGCAATCCACCTCTATATTATTTTCTACACAGGCACGGGTAAGTAAAAAACCGGGATCTGAAATGGCCGGTGTCCCGGCATCCGATATTAGTGCCACATTCTCCCCAGCCTGCAATCGCCTTACAACACCATCTACCGTTTTATGCTCATTGTGCATATGGTGACTTTGCATGGGAGTATCAATATTGTAATGATGCAATAATTTTCCACTGGTACGGGTATCCTCCGCCAAAATAAGGTCCACTTCCTTTAGCACCCGGATAGCGCGCAATGTAATATCCTCTAAGTTACCTATAGGAGTAGGCACTATATATAATTTCCCCATTAATTCTATTAAACACCAGCTCTTGTACAATTGCAGGTGGGAAGTGACAAAATTAAATGATTTTTATTATCGCGTACTAAGACAGATTTACGCAAATTTGCGGGCAATTACGTTCAAAAATCTTTGCTCGTAATCTTCCTTTCCCTCCCAATTATTATAGTCTGGCTTTACCATATTTGCAATAAACGAAACAGATCGCTCTTCACTGTCAATAGTACTCAACTGGGACAACACTCTGTTGTAATCTTCCATATTATTGTTAAAGAGATGTTTTACAAATGCCAGACGATCGTTCAAATCTATTTTCAATACCCTTTTAGAACTATGCTCCACAGAATGGGAAGTACCCCCTGTTTTCACCTCCTTGGGCATAAATAGATCCTTATCGTTTTTAATAAGATCCGGCTTGTTGGTAAATTGGGACAGAACCTCGTCTATGGTCGTGGATCCTGGCATCTCGGACACCATATCCTTTATAGTATCGATTCCTGGAATAATAATATCTTCTTCGTGCGGGTTACTTTCCGGTACTGAAGAATTTGCACTTAAAACCGAGTTGGCCATTGTTTCAAATTTGGCAGCGATGGCATTCTTGGAAACATCGATCTCCACCTCATTCAATTTTTCTTCAATATATTTAAGAACTGCCAACTTTTCGTATAATTCCTTGGCAGTTTCGTATAAGGCCGAGTAATCATTTAGGTTTCTCGAGGTTATTATTTCTGTTGATAATTTTCTCAATTCCTCTTTTAGTTTCTTTTTCATCTGAATATGTTTTATAATTAGCAGGAGCCCAATTAGAACTCTAATATAGCAATTCCCATAAGGTAATAATTAGGTCCTTAAAAAACCAAGTAACCAAGATTACCAAGTTTTGCCAACATTAATACCAAAAGGATTATTTTTTTAATAATTTTATGCCTCCTAAATAAATAAACGGAAAACAAATTACTTTCGTCTAAAATTACAAAATGTTTCTCGAAAATACTGTTAACCCCAAAGAACAATTCGGATGGATTGAAGTAATCTGCGGTTCCATGTTCTCTGGCAAGACCGAGGAACTGATCCGAAGATTAAAGCGCGCCAAATTTGCCAAGCAAAAAGTGGAAATATTCAAGCCCATGGTAGACCAAAGATACCATGAGGAAATGGTGGTTTCCCATGATGCCAATGAAATTAGATCTACCCCTGTACCGGCCGCTGCCAATATTCGTCTTTTGGCGGATGGCTGCGATGTGGTAGGGATTGATGAGGCCCAATTCTTCGATGATGAAATTGTAACTGTATGCAACGATCTGGCCAACAAGGGTATCCGGGTTGTAGTGGCAGGATTGGATATGGATTTCAAAGGCAATCCTTTTGGGCCAATGCCAGCTTTGATGGCCACGGCCGAATACGTCACGAAAGTCCATGCCGTTTGCACTCGTACCGGTAATCTTGCCAACTACAGCTTTAGAAAAGCCAACAACAATAAATTAGTTTTTCTTGGAGAAACTGAAGAATATGAACCCCTGAGTAGGGCTGCATACTACAAAGCCATGTTAAAAGAAAAAGTAGGTGCCATAGAAGTTACTTCCGAGGAAGTAGTACCACCTCAAAAAAAATCGAATGGCTAAGGTCGGAGAAACTGTTCTGGAAATTGACCTTAGGGCACTGGAACACAATTATCGTTATTTAAGGTCTAAGATTGATCCCGGTACCAAATTTCTCGGAGTGGTGAAGGCTTTTGCCTATGGAAGCGATTCAATTGCCATTGCCAAAAAATTGGAATCCCTGGGCGCAGATTATCTTGCAGTTGCCTATACTGCAGAAGGAGTGGCTTTAAGAAATGCTGGAATTAAATTGCCCATATTGGTATTGCATCCCCAACAGGTAAGTTTTGCCACGATGATAGAAAAATGTTTGGAACCCAGTCTCTATTCCCAGGCGATTTTCTCCTCCTTTTTAATAATTGCCAAAGAACTGGGCCAAAAAAATTACCCGGTACATTTAAAATTTAACACCGGATTAAACAGATTGGGGTTTGGGGAAAAGGATGTCGACTTCATCTTAGACACTCTAGAAGGAGCAGATCAAGTAAAAATCAGCTCCCTTTTTTCCCATTTAGCGGCTTCAGAGGATTTGAGTGAAAAGGATTTTACTGTCTCGCAGATCCGGCAATTCGAAAAAATAAGCTCGACCATAATGTCGAAATTAGGATACAGACCCCATCGGCATATGTTGAACACCTCTGGAATTATTAATTACCCTGAGGCGCAGTACGATATGGTAAGGAGCGGGATCGGACTTTATGGCTATGGAAACGAAGCCGCCGAAGATAAAAAGTTGATTCCTGTCGGGACCCTTAAAACTATTATATCACAGATCCATCAAATAGAACCCAATGAAAGTGTCGGCTATAATAGGGCTTTTGTATCCAATACCCCCAAGGTCTCGGCAACACTTCCCGTGGGCCATGCCGACGGAATTGGCAGACAATACGGTAACCGTATTGGTCAGGTCTGGGTTAACGGAAAATTGGCCCCCATTATAGGCAATGTCTGTATGGATATGATTATGATCGATGTCACTGGAATTGAGTGCAGGGAAGGAGACGAGGTTATTGTTTTTGGCAAGGAGCACAGCGCCGAGCAATTGGCTACCTCTGCCAAAACCATTACTTATGAACTGCTTACTGGAATTTCGCAGCGGGTAAAACGAATATATATCGCGTAAAATTAAATAAGCTGGTATTATAATTGTTGAGCCTTGCTTAGCATCCACTGGTTAAATGACCGAATCTAGTAACAATTTATTTGGACTGCCATTTTTTTGTTAAATTGCATACACTATTAATCAATAAAAACACTAATTATGTTAAAAGAATTTAAGGCTTTTATTATGACTGGCAATGTCATTGATTTGGCCGTTGCAGTATTATTGGCAGGGGCCGTGGGCTTGGTCGTCAGCGGATTTGTCAACGATATTATGATGCCTATTGTAGGATATTTTACAGGAGGGGTGGATTTCTCCGATATGCAAATTGTGCTGTCAGAAGCAGTCATGGCCGCAGACGGAACGGTCGAAAAACCAGCAAGCGCCATCCGATATGGGGCTTGGATAAATTCTATTATCAACCTAATTATTGTAGGTTTTGTTTTATTCGTTATAGTTAAGGCTTACAACAAAACCAAAAAACCTAAAGAGGAAGCTCCTGCAGCTCCCAAGGGCCCAAGTCAAGAGGAGCTTTTGACCCAGATCAGGGATTTACTAAAAAAATAATATAAGAATTAAACATATTGGACCCTGGAGTTAATTCAGGGTCTAACCGCTACACTGCCAACTAACCAACAAAAACCGTCAACTTGGATAGCGTATCCCAGCTGACGGTTCTTTTTGTTTATTGTGTAATTTGTAACAAATTGTTATATTTTTAATATTTTAGAGATTTTGTATTGTTTAATAGCCCATAATCAGTACATTTGCCAACTGAAATTTTTAATTTGATCGTAATGAAAGTAGCTGTAGTTGGTGCAACAGGAATGGTAGGGGAAGTGATGCTAAAAGTATTGGCAGAACGTAATTTTCCTGTAACTGAATTATTGGTGGTAGCCTCCGAAAGATCCGTAGGCAAAAAATTAACCTTCCAAGGTAAGGAACATACACTAATCGGCCTAGAAACTGCGGTAGCTGCCAAACCGGACGTTGCCATTTTTTCGGCAGGCGGGGACACCTCTTTGGAATGGGCGCCCAAATTTGCGGCAGTTGGTACCACGGTAATCGACAATTCCTCTGCTTGGCGTATGGATCCTACCAAAAAATTGGTAGTTCCTGAAATAAACGCAGCGGAGCTTACCAAGGATGATAAAATTATAGCAAACCCAAACTGTTCTACCATTCAGATGGTATTGGCACTATCTTCCTTGCATAATAAATACAAGATGAAAAGAGTAGTTGTTTCTACTTACCAATCCGTTTCTGGAACAGGTGTTAAAGCCGTTCAGCAATTGGAAAACGAAATAGCCGGAATACAAGGCGAAATGGCATATCCATATCCCATTGGAAAAAATGCATTGCCCCATTGTGATGTATTCCTGGACAACGGATATACCAAAGAAGAAATGAAGTTGGCCAAAGAGCCACAAAAGATATTTAACGATAACTCATTCTCCGTTACTGCAACGGCTGTTCGTATCCCAACTGCCGGAGGTCATTCAGAGTCGGTCAACGTAGAATTTGAGAACGATTTTGAACTGTCTGAGGTAAGAAGGTTATTAAGTGAAACTCCAGGGATTGTTGTCCAGGACAATACGGATACCAATACCTACCCAATGCCCATATATGCACATGATAAGGATGATGTTTTTGTAGGGCGTCTTAGAAGGGATGAAACACAACCCAACACCCTGAACATGTGGATCGTTGCGGACAACCTAAGAAAGGGAGCCGCCACAAACGCCATACAGATTGCAGAATATTTAGTTGAGAACCACTTGGTATAGTAATATCCATACTATAATATTAATGAAAACACCCTTCCATTCCATTCGATGGAGGAAGCGTGAAGGCCAAGATGTTAAAACCTTTGTAAGCAGTATTTACAAAGGTTTTTTTTATGCTATTTTTGGGTCAATAACATCCATAAATGAAGACATTATTATTGATCCCACTAGCCTATTTACTGATGTTGGCCTGTGAGACCAAGGAAAAAAACACTATCGTTTTGAAATATCCCAACACAAAAAAAGTTGACTCCGTAGACACCTATTTTGGCACCAAAGTCATTGATCCCTTCCGTTGGTTGGAAGATGACAGAAGCCCTGAAACTGAGAATTGGGTAAAGCAACAAAATGTGACTACTTTTAACTATCTGGAAAAAATTCCGTTTAGAAAAGACATAAAAAAACGTTTGGAACAATTATGGAATTTTGAAAAGCTGGGGTCTCCGTTCAAAGAAGGCAATTACATCTATTTTTTTAAGAACGATGGACTACAAGATCAAAATGTATTGTACCGGAAAAAGGGAGAGGAAGGGGAAGCAACGGTATTTTTGGACCCCAATTCATTTTCCAAAGATGCCACGACCTCATTGGCGGGAATAAGTTTCTCCAAGGACGGTTCTATAGCCTCCTATTCCATATCCGAAGGTGGAAGCGATTGGCGAAAAGTAATCGTGATCAATGTAGAGAATAAATCCATAGTGGAAGATACCCTGGTAGACATTAAATTTAGTGGGGTTTCCTGGAAGGGAAACGACGGTTTCTTTTACTCAAGTTATGATAAGCCAAAAGGCAGTGAGTTATCTGCCAAAACCGACCAACACAAGCTTTACTACCACAAACTTGGTACCCAGCAAAGCGAAGACGAAGTTATTTTCGGTGGTATACCCACAGAAAAGCATAGGTATGTTGGCGGTTACGTAACTGAAGACGATAGGTACCTCATTATTTCGGCCGCTGTCTCAACCTCGGGAAATAAGTTGTTCATAAAAGATTTGACCCAGCCTGGAAGCCAATTAATCACCATAATGGACACTACGGACAGCGATAGCCAAATTATAGACAATGTGGGGTCCAAATTATTCATTTTGACCAATAGAAATGCCCCCAATAAGAAAGTCGTTACCGTAGAGGCTGAAAATCCCACACCGGAACATTGGACAGATCTAATTCCCGAAACACCTAATGTACTTTCTGTGGGCACAGGTGGAGGTTATTTCTTTGCGGAATACATGGTAGATGCCATTTCCAAAGTGTATCAATATGATAGCAAAGGTAAAATGATACGTGAACTAATACTTCCAGGGCTGGGAAGTGCCGGTGGTTTTGGTGGAAAAAAAAAGGAAACGGAACTTTATTTCACTTTTACCAATTACAACACTCCTGAATCCATTTATAAATTGGATATAAATTCAGGTGAGTACATAGTCTACTGGAAACCGGAAATAGATTTCAATGCGGAAGAGTACGAGTCCAAACAAGTTTTTTATTCTTCCAAGGACGGTACCAAAATACCCATGATCATCACTCATAAAAAGGGATTGGATTTAAATGGTAATAATCCTACCATTTTATACGGCTATGGGGGTTTTAACATAAGCCTTACTCCGACATTTAGTGTTATCAATGCAGTTTGGATGGAGCAAGGTGGCATATTTGCTGTACCTAACCTAAGAGGAGGAGGTGAATATGGTAAAAAATGGCATAATGCTGGTGTAAAAACCAAAAAACAAAATGTCTTTGACGATTTTATTGCAGCTGCAGAATATTTAATTGCCAAAAAGTATACCTCCAAGGACTATTTGGCCATTAAAGGAGGTTCCAATGGTGGACTGTTGGTGGGAGCTATCATGACCCAAAGACCGGATTTAGTAAGAGTAGCCTTGCCTGCTGTGGGCGTTCTGGACATGCTCCGATATCATACATTTACTGCCGGTGCGGGGTGGGCCTATGACTACGGAACCTCCGAGGATAACTTGGAAATGTTTAATTACCTTAAGGGATATTCTCCTGTACACAATGTTCGGGAAGGGATAGAATATCCTGCTACCCTAATCACCACAGGCGATCATGACGACAGAGTGGTGCCGGCGCATAGTTTTAAATTCGCCGCGGAATTGCAGGAAAAGCAGAAGGGGCACAACCCCACATTAATTCGGATAGAAGTCAATGCCGGCCATGGAGCAGGAACTCCAGTGAGCAAGACCATTGAGCAAAATGTTGATATATTTGGCTTCACTTTGTACAATATGGGCTTTAAGGAACTCCCCAACAAGGGAGTTTTAAAAGATTTTAAGGATTAGTTTAAAAAAAATCGATAATTTTGTTTCCAAGTCCGTTTCTTTTAGAAATGGACTTTTTTTATCCCTTCGAGGTACATTTTAGTTTTAGCCCATGTTACAAGTCAATTCCCTTTCGTTCTCCTATGATAAAATACCGGTACTAACCGATATCAATTTTAAGGTAGAAAAAGGAGAACATATTTCCATTGTAGGGGAAAGCGGATGTGGAAAAAGCACCCTGCTAAAAATTATTTACGGCCTATTGCAGCCTCAGCAAGGCGATATATTTTGGGGAGAAAAACAGGTGATGGGCCCAGATTATAATCTAGTGCCAGGGGAGTCTTACATGAAATACCTTTCCCAGGATTTTGATCTTATGCCCTTCACCACCGTGGCAGAAAATGTAAGTCAATTTCTATCTGTCTTTTATCCAGAGGAATTAAAGGCAAGGACAGAAGAATTACTGGAAATGATAGACATGGTTTCCTTCGCTAATGTTAAGGTTAAAAACCTTAGCGGTGGGCAACAGCAGAGGGTAGCATTGGCTAGGGTCTTGGCCCAAAAACCAGAATTGCTTTTGCTGGATGAGCCCTTTGGACACATAGACAATTTTAGAAAGAACCAACTGAGAAGAAATCTCTTTGGATATTTGAAAAAAGAGGGGATCACTTGTATCACTGCCACCCATGACCACCAGGACATTTTGCCCTATGCCAATAGGATCATAGTGCTCAAAAATCAAGGAATAATGGCCAATGCCAACACTAAAGATCTTTATAACAACCCGAAGAATATTTATACCGCCACCTTATTTGGGGAGGCCAACATTATTCCTATAAACATAATTAAATCTTATGGCGATTTGGAACGGGAAATTATTGTTTATGCACATGAATTTAGGGTTTCACAAAAAAAAGGAATCCCGGTAATCGTAGAAAAATGCTATTTTATGGGGAGTTATTTTTTGGTTGAAGCAACCTCCAGGGAGCATAGAATACGGTTCAATTCTGATGAATCCATTGCCATTAATAAAAAGGTATTCCTCAATATTGCCCTGGAAACCATAAGCCAACGTCTAAAACCACAGTAACCCATTGAACAAGGACGGTATCATACAGGAGTTAAAATTTAAAGCGGTCAGGAGCAGTGGGGCCGGGGGGCAAAATGTAAACAAGGTTTCCTCCAAAGTTGAAGTGGCTTTTGATCTGGAAAACTCCAATGCCTTGACAGAACAGGAAAAAAATAGACTTCTCAAAAAACTGTCTTCCAAACTGAGCAAAGAAAACATTCTTCTAATGCAATGCGAGGAAACCCGTAGTCAGCACAAAAACAAAGAATTGGTCATTCAAAAACTCCTAGCAACCCTGGAAGCCAATTTGGTGATCCCAAAAAGAAGAAAAAAGACCAAACCCACTAGATCGGCCATTGAAAAGCGGTTAAAGAGCAAAAAAAGGGCCGCCCTTAAAAAACTAAATCGAGGCAAGCCTAAATTGGATTAAACCGCGGGTAATCATCTATAGTTTCCCTTCCCCAAAAAGGGCTACTGCACGGACAGGAGATCCGGTACCTCCTCTAATTTTCAAAGGCAATCCTATAAATCTAAAGCGACCGCGACCAATAAGGAGTTGTAAATTAATCATGTTTTCATAGTGGGTAAAGCCCATCTCTCCACAAATATGATGCACTTCTTTATTGGATACCCCTGGAATACCTGGCGACATCATTTCCACCCCAAACGCAGAAATGCCTTGCTGTCCCAACCATTGTGTAGCCACTGCACTTAGTCCAGGTCCATGTGCCCAATCGGCACTTCCATATGTCTTTCTATAGTGATCTGTGTACAACAACACCGTATCCCCCTTTTTAATGCTCATCCCCGCCTCCTTACAAGCCGATATCAAATCCATAGGCTCAATTAATTCCTTTAGACCTTTGTGGGACAAGTCCAAACATATCCCCTCTGTATAAAACATAGAGAGCGGCATCGTATCTATGGACTGGCCCCTAAATTCCCGACCCATATGGCTCAGGGAATCCACATGGGTCCCTGTATGTTCGCTCATATCCAATTTGTAGACACTTGGAGATACCGTATTGCTTTCGGTAATCCCGCCCCATTCCTCATGGGAGGCGTACATTTCCATCTTTACTTCGGGAAGGCTCTTATACACTGGCATCCCAGAATATATTTCTTGGCTTAGATCAATAATTTCAACCATAATAAGACTTAATAATATTCTAAAACTAAATACTATGCTAAGCAGATATAAAAAATCTACTCAATTCTTTGTATTACAATTCTTCTTGAGTTAAAATCAACAATATCACCCACTTGTTTTCCCAAAAACAATTTCCCGATAGGCGTATTGGGTGCAATGGCAAAATAGGATACCCCATCTATCTTCAATTCTCCAGCACTGATCCCCATATAATAATTTTGTTGGTCGGTACGCACCACACTACCCAATCCCACTTGGGACAAACCAGACCGCAACGGTATCCTTTTGAACAACTCCTGAAGTAACTGTGCTTCAGCTAACTGATTGCCCAGTTTTTCCCGTTCCAGCTGAATCATGGCCCTACCGGTTTCATGCTTGTCGCCAGCACTACTTTTGGTCTCAGAGGTCAATGCCTCCTGGAGGGAATCAATATTCTTTTGGATACGTTCTAACCTATTCCCTATAAAGGCTTTACAAAACGAATATAGTTGTTGTTTTACAGGTTGGTCCATCTAAAATGCATTAATTTAAAAATTATATGATTTTTTGCCATGTAGGTATTACATTAATTTCGCTTCGCCAGCTCAGCCAATTCCTTGCCGACCAAACTACCAATGGCAATTCCCATACCCCCCATCCGTACCCCACAATACACATTATTGGCAAGTTGCTTTACAATAGGACTCTTCATATTTCCCACACCCATAATACCGCTCCATCTCAAGTCTATCTCAATTGGTGTATTGGGCAAGATAATGGTACTCAATATCTCCTCCAGCCTATCCTGGATCAAAGCGGTTTCCCCAAAAGCACTGGTTTCCTCCCCCTCAAAATCCAGATTTCTCCCTCCTCCAAGAAGAATTCGGTTATCAATGTTCCTAAAATAATAATAGCCTTCATCCAAATGAAAGGTTCCCTTTAAAGGCAAATTTTTTATTGGTTTGGTAATCAACACCTGTGCTCGGGCAGGTTTTACCATTTCCTTGATCAATTGGGAAGCAAAACCATTGGTAGCAATGAACAGTTTATTCGTCTTAAATTCGAATTGATCGGTTTTAACAGCAATGTGATCTATAATCGCTTCAAAGCCTTCGACCTCAATAGCATTCAAGATAATCACGCCACAACTTTGCACCTTGTCCAATAAGGCTTTCATCATTTTACCCGTATTGATCTGACCTTCGAACGGGTTTGTAATATAATTCTTCTGAACCCCTTTAAAATTAAAGCTATTGGAATTCACTAGGAAGGAGTCGGCCCTGAATATTGGATTCAACAAGGAATTTACCATATCCAAACTTCCCATACAATCTACATATAGCCGCTCCTGTCCCTTTAAAAAAACCTCATGCCCTCCATGGTTTTGATAGTCCATTTGTTTATCACCTAAATTCTCCCTCAGCAATTGTACCCCCTCCCAGCGCTTTTGCACCAATTGCCGGACATCTTCCTCGGAATGCTCCTTTAAGTCGGACAAAACCTCTGAAATACTGCCAAAACAAGCAAATCCTGCATTTTTTGTGCTGGCCCCTTGAGGTAGCAGGCCCCTTTCCAAGACCAATATCTTGGCCTGGGGATATTTTTTCTTTAATTGTAGCGCACAATTTAACCCAACGATCCCACTACCTACAATGGTAAAATCGGTATTGGATAACCAAGTTTTATATTCCCAATAACTTAGGTTCATGTGGGCTAGGACTTTAAAAATTATTTAAAAAAGCAATACAGGAATAAAGTTATTATTTATTTAGATATGTCTAACTAATGGTAAAGGGTTCCTTCAATAATCCTTTAAACCAAAAAAGCGGATTAAACTGTTGGTTGCCCAACCGTTTAATCCGCCTATATCCAATAATACTATTCTATTAAATCTGATTATTCCGCTGGCTGTGGTGCCATTACAAAGTCTTCCATAAACTTTGTGGTATAGTTCCCGGCCAAGTAATCTGGATGATCCATGAGCTGTCTATGAAAGGGAATGGTTGTCTTGATACCTTCAATAACAAACTCATCCAATGCCCGCTTCATTTTATTGATGGCCTCTTCCCTTGTTTGGGCTGTTGTAATAAGCTTTGCAATCATGGAATCATAATTCGGGGGAATGGTATAGCCGCTATACACATGGGTATCCAATCTAATTCCGTGTCCGCCCGGGGTATGCAAGGTGGTTATTTTTCCCGGAGAAGGCCTAAATCCGTTATAAGGGTCCTCTGCATTTATCCTACATTCTATAGAATGCAGCTTTGGAAGGTAATTTTTCCCTGAGATGGGCACCCCACCGGCAACTAGTATTTGCTCCCTGATAAGGTCATAATCTATAACTTGTTCTGTTATTGGATGTTCTACCTGAATCCTAGTATTCATTTCCATAAAATAGAAATTCCGGTGCTTATCCACCAAAAACTCTATCGTTCCAGCTCCTTCATATTTTATATATTCAGCAGCCTTTACAGCAGCTTTCCCCATATCGTCCCGTAGCTTGTCCGTCATGAACGGGGAAGGCGTCTCTTCTGTTAATTTTTGATGGCGACGTTGAATAGAGCAGTCCCTTTCCGACAGGTGACAGGCCTTACCGTATTGATCCCCAACGATCTGGATTTCTATATGGCGTGGTTCCTCGATCAACTTTTCCATGTACATACCACCATTGCCGAAAGCGGCAGTTGCCTCCTTAACAGCACTGGTAAAAAGTTCTTCCATCTTTTCCTCGGACATAACGGCACGCATTCCCTTACCTCCACCACCAGCGGTAGCTTTGATCATTACGGGATAGCCCATTTTTTTGGCCACCTTTTTAGCATCATCCACATCCTTCAATAGGCCTTCTGAGCCAGGCACGCAAGGTACACCAGCTTTTTTCATGGTTTCTTTGGCAGTGGCCTTATCCCCCATTCTATCTATATGTTCGCCAGTAGCCCCAATAAATTTTATATCGTGCTCAGCACATATTCTGGAAAATTTGGAATTTTCGGAAAGAAAACCATATCCTGGGTGTATGGCATCGGCATTGGTAATTTCGGCCGCTGCAATAATATTTGGTATTTTTAGATAGGATTCGCTACTTGGGGCAGGACCTATACAAACCGCTTCGTCCGCAAAACGCACATGTAGGCTTTCTTCATCCGCTTTGGAATACACCGCTACCGTTTTTATACCCATTTCCTTACAGGTCCTAATAATACGTAGCGCTATTTCCCCCCTATTTGCAATAAGTATTTTCTTAAACATCTTTTGAAATTTTAAATTTTGAATTCTAAATTTTAAATGATTCGGACCGACTATATAAAATCGTCATCCGACATTTAGCATTTAAAACTTCTTATGATGGATCTACCAAAAATAAAGGCTGATCAAATTCTACTGGAGAGCTATCATCTACCAGCACTTTAACAATAGTACCTGAAATTTCGGATTCAATATCGTTAAACAATTTCATTGCTTCTATGACACATAGCACGTCACCTTTACCTATAGTATCCCCAACCTCAACAAAAGATGGCTTGTCAGGAGAGGGTTTTCTATAGAAAGTTCCTATTATAGGCGATTTTATGGTAACGTATTTTGAATTTTCTTCCGCTTCCTTTTTTACCTCTACTTCAACGGAAGGAGTACTTGCAGGAGCTGTTGCCATCGGCTGTGGCATATGGCCACCCATAGGTATTTGCTGTACATAAGTTGGTTCTTGTGTATGCCCAGCTGCTCCGGTTCGGATGGTGATCTTTATATCCTCCATCTCCAATTTTACTTCACTAGCCCCAGATTTGGCCACAAATTTAATTAAGCTTTGAATTTCTTTAATATCCATAGAGTTCGTTTTAGTTTATAGGTTGCGTCAGATTTATGAATTGTATGCCCATTTTAAATATATGGAGCCCCAGGTGAAACCACCACCAAAGGCTGCAAAAACCAAATTATCGCCTTTTTTAAGTTGACTTTCATAGTCGCTCAATAAAAGGGGTAGAGTTGCGGAGGTGGTATTGCCGTACCTCTGTATATTCATCATGACCTTGGAATCGTCCAATCCCATTCTATTGGAAGTGGCATCTATAATTCTCTTATTGGCCTGATGGGGTATCAACCAGTCAACATCTTTATGCGACAAATTATTTCGCTCCATTATCTTGGCCGCGGAATCTGCCATATTGGTGACCGCAAATTTAAATACCGACTTACCGTCCTGGTAAATAAAATGTTGGCGATTCTTAACTGTTTCCTCAGACGCAGGAAGTAAGGAGCCTCCGGCATCCATTTTAAGGAAATTTCTTCCTACACCGTCAGATCTTAAATATTCGTCCTGGAGCCCAAGACCTTCGTTATTAGGTTCAAAAAGCGCAGCACCGGCACCATCCCCAAAAATAATACAGGTAGTCCTGTCGGTATAATCTATAATTGAGGACATTTTATCGGCCCCAATAAGCAATACTTTTTTATATCGCCCTGATTCTATATAGCTGGCCGCCGTAGACATGCCGTATAAAAAACTGGAACATGCCGCTTGCAAATCATAGGCAAAGGCATTGGTTGCCCCTATTTCCGAACCCACATAGGCAGCAGTGGCAGCAACCATCATATCCGGAGTTGCAGTGGCAACAATAATTAGATCGATCTCCTTAGGATCTAATTTTCGTTTTTCCAACAGTTGCTCTGCAGCTTTTATGGCAAGATAAGAAGTTCCTAGGCCCTTGCCCTTTAGGATTCTCCTTTCCTTGATACCTGTCCTGGTCGTAATCCATTCGTCATTGGTATCCACCAAAGTCTCCAAAATCTTATTTGTCATTACAAAGTCTGGCACATATGACCCTACAGCAGTAATTGCAGCTGTTAATTTGCTCATCTAAATTTGATTTTTATCAATAAACCTCCAAAAACAATTGAAAATTTGTGAAAATTAGTGATTTTATATGACTTTAAGTCCAAAAACACCCTGTTTTTGAATTTTACCTCGCCCTCATAAAAAAACTCCCACTCTTAAGAAGTGGGAGTCCAAATTATATTGTTCTAACGTAAACTATGCTACTGCTTCCTCAGTTTTGTCGATCAAAACTTCTCCTCGGTAGTATAATTTACCTTCATGCCAATGAGCTCTGTGAAACAAATGCATTTCTCCAGTGGTTGGATCTTGTGCTACAGTAGGAGCTACCGCCTTATAATGCGTTCTTCTCTTGTCTCTTCTGGTTTTGGAAATTTTTCTTTTAGGATGTGCCATTATGAAACTTATTTATCCGTTAATAATTTTTTTAATGCGTCCCAACGGGGATCGATATCTTCTTTATTTTCCTTTGTATCTTTTGGTTGGAGTTCTTCCAGCTTGTCCAACACTTCTGATTGCAAAGTGCCGTCCAAAACCCCGGGGTGAACCTTTTTAAGCGGTACCGACAATGCCAACATTTCATAAACGTATTGCGCAATATTGATCTGATATTCACTGTGCGGAATAATCAATATTTCATCATTGTCATTGTTGTACTCATCACCAAACTTGACAACCAATTCCAAATCGGCCTTGATTTTTTGATCATAAGGTTCGCTGGTGAGATCACAATTAACGTTTACCGTTCCCAATGCCTTCATCTCCAACTCCATCATCGTACTCATTTTATTCAAGGTAACGTTTAATTTAATATCCGCACCGTTAAACTCATCATACTCAAAAGACTCAAAGAACGTATTCTCTATTGTGTACTCAAACTCGTGTTTTCCCTGTTTCAGTCCCGAAAAAGGAATAATAAACTCCTTATGCTGCATCATGATCCACACCGATTTTAACGTACCCGCCGTAATAAAGGCGGGTGCAAAGATACTATTATTTTATAAAAAGCCAACAAATAGAACGAAATAAATATATTCCAATTAAAATACCTTAATTCCTTGACTTATTGCAGAGTAGCTTCCTAATATTAAGGAATGACTATCACTACCTTTTTAACTTCTGTTTTTTTAAGGGATTTACTGTTAAATCCTTATACTCCATACGATTCTTAAAAATGTGTAGGGCCGTAAAAATGGCCTCCTTAAAGGAGCTATTGTCCGCTTTTCCCTTTCCTGCAATTTCATAGGCTGTTCCATGGTCCGGGGAAGTCCGTACCTTGCTAAGGCCTGCGGTATAATTTACCCCTTTACCAAAAGACAAGGTTTTAAACGGTATAAGTCCCTGGTCATGATAGGCTGCCAAAATAGCATCGAAATTCTTGTAATTGTCAGATCCAAAAAAGCTATCAGCAGAATAAGGTCCGAATACCAAATGTCCTTTGTCCGACATCTCCTTGATAACTGGCTTTAAGACCTCATCATCCTCTTTGCCAATTACCCCATTATCCCCACTGTGGGGATTAATCCCCAAAAGCGCTATTTTTGGTTTCCTAATTCCAAAGTCCATCTTTAAGGAGTTGGAAATAGTGGTAATTTTAGAGCGAATCAACTGAGGTGTTATATTGGATGCAACATCCTTTACCGCCACATGATCGGTAAGCAACCCTACCCTTAATCCGTCGGCCACCATAAACATTAAGCTTTCCCCCTCCAATTCCTTGGCCAGATAATCTGTATGCCCCGGGAATTTAAAATCCTCTGCCTGTATGTTGTTCTTGTTAATTGGTGCCGTGACCAAAACGTCTATCTCGTTATTCTTTAAGGCCGCTACAGCCGCCTTAAGCGACTTAATGGCGTATTTTCCACTCTCAGGGGTGGGCTCTCCAAAATTGATCACAGGAGTTTCCCTCCAAACGTTCACTACATTTATCTTTCCGTCAATGGCCTTGGAGGCCTCATGGATACCGTTGTAATTTATTTCCAACCCTAACTCCGATTTTTGGTGGGAGATAGTTTTATTTGATGCAAAAATAACAGGCGTGCAGAAATCCAACATTCGGGAATCTTCAAATGTCTTAAGTACCACTTCGCACCCAATCCCATTTAAATCCCCGATGGATATCCCCAATTTTATCTTTCCAGTTCCCTGCATTTTGTCTTTTCGTTTAATATGAAATAAACTCCTAAATTTACACCACAAAACTACTTAATAAAAACGACACATGTTTACTGGGATTATTGAAACTTTGGGCGAAGTAAAAAAATTGGAAAAAGAGGGAGGCAATCTTCATATTACACTAGCATCCAAGATTACCAAAGAATTAAAAATAGACCAGAGCGTGGCCCACAACGGAGTTTGCTTAACGGTCGTGAAAATTGCAGATGACAGCTATACGGTAACCGCTATTGAAGAGACCTTGGAAAAGACCAACCTGAACGACCTTCTTGAAGGAGATCTTGTAAACTTGGAACGCGCCATGGTGCTGGGTGCCAGGTTGGACGGACATATTGTACAGGGACATGTGGACCAAACCGGGGAGTGTATTAATATAGAAGAGAGGGATGGTAGCTGGTTTTTTACCTTCAGTTACGATCCTACGCAAAATAACGTTACCATAGAAAAAGGATCCATAACCATAGATGGAACAAGTTTAACGGTAGTGGATTCCCAAAAAAACAGTTTTAGTGTTGCCATAATCCCCTACACTTATGAGCATACCCGATTTGGAAGTTATATTTTAGGGACCAGGGTTAACCTTGAGTTTGATGTAATAGGCAAATACGTTTCCAGATTATTGGAGCTCAGAGATTAAATTTATTGTAGGCAGCGTAAAATTCCCAAATTATTTGTAGCGAATTTTGGAATAATTGTGCTAATTTAAACACCAGAATCACCACAAGAAATAATTCTTATGCTTTATGTATTAATTGGAACGGGCCTTCTTTTTATTGCCATGGCATTTCTTGTAACCATCAACAATGCAAAATATTTACTTTCCGGCTACAACAGTATGAGCGAGGAAGAAAGAAAAAATGTAGATATAAAATTATACATCCCATATTTTAAAAAATTTCACCTGATTTTAGGAGTTAGCTTTATTACTATTGGCCTATTACTGTACTATGCCATTGGCGAAGCCGCCAGTGGAATATTTATAGGTGTTTATCCCATTTTGGCGTATATCTACTTCATGAGGGAAAGCAATAAATTCTGGAAAGGATCTAGCAATAAGTGGAATAAAATAGGAATTTATGTACTTGTAGGAGCCCTCATCCTAATAGTTGGGCTTCTTGCCATGGGTTTTAAGGAAAACCTTGTAATCATATCAGCGGAAAATATTCAGTTTCAAGGCAATTATGGAGAAACGCTTAATGCGTCGGAAATAAAATCCGTAACTCTCGTGGACCATTTGCCTAAAATTACCTCAAAAACGCACGGATTTGCCCTTGGAAGCGTGAGGAAAGGTTATTTTGAAACTAATGATGGGGAGAAAGTAAAATTGATACTGAACTCAGATAGTAAGGCATACCTCCTTTTTATAAAAGTAAATGGAGATAAGATTTACTACTCGGCAAAGGAAAAACCCAGTGTTGACTTATACAACGAGATTAAACGTTTTTACCCAAAGGAAATTGAAAAGTAGTGGACTTTTATACCTTAAATTATACCCTTATCTCTTATCAAAGTGATTAAATTCCCATATTAAACAAATTATTATTTTCAAGAATCGTTATACCTGCAAGATTTGAAGGATAGAAGCAGGATTACCTTGGATATGATCAAAAATTCAAAGCGTCAGGCTCCTTTGCAGTACTTTTTTCAATGCGGCACCGAGGAAGGCACGATTTGCCCAGTTGGGGATCTGTGCTGCCACATTTTGTAAAATGGGCTTTCCAAAAGGACTAAATTAGACCTTAATGAATATTTTTTTTCTGTAGAGAATATATCCCAGTAACACATAAAAGGAGACAAGGGTGAGAGAATATAATAATGAAGAAGTCTTCATTGTCATAAAATCTTGGACATACAAGGTATTGAATAACCAGCCTTTTAAGGAAGTATCCCCATCCACTTTTATCAAGCCCATCATTTTACCCATAAAACTAGAAAGAAAATAAAGGACAATGGCGTTAGCCCCGGCATATTTAAATATACTCCCGAACTTAATTCCCTTTACATCGGACACGTAATATATTAAGGCCAAAATTATATTGGCCCAACCTGCGGTTACCATTACAAAACTACTACTCCATAGCGCCTTGTTGATGGGGAAAAATATATCCCATACATTACCTACAACCAACATTATAATTCCGATACCAAAAAGAAGCACTTCCTTTTTTGCTCTTTTAGAGCGCAGCACAACTCCAGTAAAAATTCCCATCAATGCTGTAGCAATGGAAGGCAAGGTACTTAATAAGCCCTCAGGATCATAATCCGCCTTATAGCTGTGGGTTCCAAAAACAACCACATCCAGATAATTGGCCAAATTGTTCGGGGCGCGTTCAAAGGTAGGTGCCATTCCGTTGACCGGCACATAGCCCATCAGCAACCAATATCCTATCAATAGAAAAGCACAAATTGCAACCAAGGTTTTCCATTTAAAATTGATAAACAAAATTGAAGCAAAAAAGAATACCACCCCAATACGTTGTAGCACCCCTGGAAAACGGATTTTTTCAAAATCCTTAAAGAATGGGAAATGAATGGTAAACGCTCCCAAGAATAAACCAAGTCCAATTAATTTTAGGGCCCTAACGGTGATTTTTTTATAAGTACTTGAATCTGTGGGCTTGTTCTGATATGCAAAGACTATGGAACATCCAACGATAAACAAAAAGAAAGGAAAAACCAGATCCGTTGGTGTATATCCGTGCCACGGGGCATGCAGGAAAGGCGCGTACACATGGGACCAGGTCCCAGGGTTATTGACTAATATCATAAGGACAATAGTAAGGCCCCTAAAGATATCAACTGAAATAATCCTGTTCCGTAAATCCATTCCCGGTATGTATCTGTTTTTTGTTAATACTCCATTATACTACAGAATATGATCCTTCATTTTATTCCAAGCCCTCGCCAGCAAAAATCCTGACACTATGGCCACAACAGTCAAAATAAGGGCGTTGGTGGTTTTTCCATATATCCAATACCCTGTAGCGAACATACAGGAATAAATCAACACACAACCCAATAGCATGGCCGTGATTCCGGAAGGTACGCTCCATTTTTCCTTGGTGTTCACAATCTCCACATTTTCATCCTTTGCATCCTTGATCACTTTGGACCAACCTGGACCTCCTGGTTGTATTTTTTTATAAAAATCCTGTAATACCTGTTTGGATTCCGGTTGTGTCATGTAGGTTGCCCCCAACCAAATAATAGTAGTAACCACAACCACAAAAGGATACTCGGCCCAATCCGGGAAAACACCCGTTTCAGCATCAAACAAGAAGGGACCCACAGCTGTCAACTTTAAAACTATGGAAATAATTCCTGAGGCAAACATTGCCGTAATCTCACTCCAAGCGTTGATTCTCCACCAGAACCATCTTAAAATAAAGATAAGTCCGGTTCCTGCACCAAATACCAATAGCACCTCAAATAACTGCAATGCATTCTGCAAAAGCAAGGCCAATGCAGCACTGAAGACCATTAATACAACCGTTGATAATCTACCAACGGCAACCAATCTTTTCTCAGAGGCATTTGGGTTTATTTGTTGTTTGTAAAAGTCATAAACGATATAGGAAGAACCCCAGTTTAATTGGGTAGAAATGGTACTCATATAAGCCGCGATCAACGAGGCCAAAACCAATCCCAATAGTCCACTGGGCAATTTGGTCAACATGGCAGAATAAGCCAAATCATGACCAAGTTTGTCTGCTGCAACATTAGGGAAGGCCTCATGAATACTGGCAATGTCCGGGTATACCACCAAGGATGCCAAGGCCACCAAAATCCATGGCCATGGGCGTAAGGCATAATGCATAATATTGAAGAAAAAAGTAGCACCTATGGCATGATTTTCATTTTTGGCCGCCAACATACGTTGGGCTATGTAACCCCCACCGCCAGGTTCCGCACCTGGATACCAGGAACTCCACCACTGTACTGCCAGCGGTATTATGAATAGGGTAATCAATGCATTGGTATTGCTAAAATCGGGCACAATAGCAAGTTTATCTGCTACATGTTCGTTGGCCATTAGGGAGGCAATTCCTCCAACTTCCGGAAGATTCACCAAATAGTAGGCAGCTCCAATAGCCCCGCCCATAGCCACAAAGAACAGTAAGAAATCTGTATAAACTACTCCCTTAAATCCACCCAAGGCGCTAAAAGTAACAGTTATCAAACCTGCACTCACTACGGTTACCCATGGCTCCAAGCCCAGCATAATACCGCCTATCTTAATAGCTGCCAAGGTAACGGCAGACATGGTTATTACATTAAAAATCACCCCTAAATAAACAGCTCTAAATTTTCTTAAAAAGCTCGCCGGTTTGCCGCCATAGCGCAGTTCATAAAATTCCAAATCTGTACTTACATTGGATTTTCTCCAGAGCTTGGCATAGACAAATACCGTTAATAAGCCTGTCAATAGAAAAGCCCACCAAACCCAGTTTCCGGAAACCCCGTTGGTACGAACAATATCGGTCACCAAATTGGGTGTATCCGTAGAAAAGGTTGTGGCCACCATAGAGAGACCCAACAACCACCATGGCATGGTTCTACCTGACAGAAAATATTCCGAAGAACTGGCCCCTGATTTCTTTGAGACGTATATTCCGATAAATAAAACAATTGAGAAAAAGACGACAATAAAACTGTAATCAAGAGTACTTAATTCCATCAGTTTGGTTTTGGTTTGAGAATAGGAACTAAAGATAAATTTTTTTGGGATACTTTTGCCCTTTGTTCGCTAAATGTCACATATGATTCTCTCAACAACACCAGATATCACCATAACGGCTTGGACACTTGCCTTAACTGCCGCATTTGTTATAGGAATTTCCAAAGCAGGGATCAAGGGTATCGCCATTATAAATGTTACTCTAATGGCCCTGGCCTTCGGAGCCAAAGAATCAACTGGATTGATCGTGCCCTTACTTGTGGTGGGAGATGCCTTTGCCGTTATATACTACAACAGACATGCACAATGGAAGTATATAGCCGCCTTTTTGCCCTGGATGATCCTAGGCATACTCTTGGGCACGGCCATAGGAAAGGATTTGCCCGAAACCACCTTTAAGATCAGCATGTCCGTCATTATATTGGGCACGGTTATAATGATGTATTGGTGGGACAGAAAAAAATCGAAAAATGTGCCCACCCATTGGGCATTTGCCGGTTTTATTGGGACCATGGCGGGTATTACTACCATGATCGGCAATTTGGCCGGAGCTTTTTCCAATATTTACTTTTTGGCCATGAGACTGCCGAAGAACGAATTTATTGGAACGGCAGCCTGGCTATTTTTTATTGTGAACATCTTTAAACTGCCCTTTCATATTTTCATCTGGAAGACCATTACCCCAGAAACCCTGATCATTAATTTAAAGTTGGTTCCTGGAATTATTCTGGGAATTATTGTTGGGGTGCGATTGGTCAAAATCATAAAAGAGCAATTCTATCGCAAAATGATTTTGATCCTGACCGCTATAGGGGCCTTTCTTATCCTTTTCAGATAAACCAAAAAAAGGCCGATGCTGTGCACCGGCCTTTCAACTAGACTAACTCAAACTAATACTAACTCAAACTTTTCGAGACAAAAATCGCATTAAAAAGCCGTCCTGAAGTTAACTAAACTTCAAGCTAACATTACTAAAAAATAAAAGCTTCGCTCTCTTGAGGAAAGCAGTATCTCCCAACTCCTTGATCACCAGATTTATATTTTATCCATTTCCTGATAATTATCATATTCTAAGAACTCATTTCGACTAAAATTTGTCGATTCATATTTGGACTACTCCATGACAAGTAGTTATCATACCAATGAATACCTCTTGTTTGATTTAATGTGGCGACACAATAGGGGTCCAACAAAAAAATAAAAATGAATAAACATAGCTTTCATATACCGGTTATGGGAATTGGGTTTACCATAGACACCCCGCTAAAAGTTGCCCACCTTGGTATAGATTCTGTAATTTCTTTGGTCGATGACATTCTAATTGAAAAATTAAGGAAGATGTACTGTGAAAAATTTGAACTTCCATATCAGGAAATTTCAGATAAATTGGAAGATTTTAGGGCCAAAAGAATTACCAGTTATCTCAACTTGATCAATGATGTAGCACACAAAAAATTTGCTGACCTAATTAATTCTGCCCATGAAACAGGTAAAGAAATAAGGGATTATTTAAGTCTCCTGCCCAATGCTTCCCATTTAAAGGAAGAATTTGAAAATCTGACTTCCGGTGATTTTAGCGTCGCGGAAATTAAAAAATGGTTAAAGGAAAACTTGTCCATAGGCAGCATCGATGTCAATATTATGACCAAGGTGGACAAGGACAATTACAACAAAAACGACAAACTGCCTACCGAATTTAATGACGCCCATGCAGCCTTGCGTGGATATGCCAACAGCGAACTTATTTCCTCCGTCATCCTTTCTGCCGGAATGAACCCTCGACTTTATAGTTATATGGAAAATTTCGATGATTTTTTTCCAGATGAAAATGGCAACATTAAAAAGAAAATAGTCCTAAAAGTAAGCGATTATAGGTCCGCCCTGATACAAGGTAAGTTCTTGGCCAAAAAAGGAATTTGGGTATCGGAGTATAGAATAGAATCCGGTCTCAATTGCGGTGGACATGCCTTTGCTACCGATGGATATTTAATGGGGCCGATCTTGGCCGAGTTCAGGAACAACAAAGAGGTCTACATTGAAGAAATACACGATATCTTAATTCCAGCTCTTGCCAACAAAGACCGTGTAGTACCCAAACAAAACCTATCCCTAAAAATAACGGCTCAAGGAGGTGTGGGTACCGCAGAGGAACACCAATTTTTAATGGATCATTACAAAGTGGATTCTGTTGGTTGGGGAACCCCATTTCTATTGGTTCCTGAGGCTACCACCGTGGATAAGGCCACACTGGAAAAATTGGTCGCTGCAAAAGAAGAAGACTTGTACCTGAGTGACATTTCACCCTTGGGAGTACCCTTCCATAACCTTCGTGGAAACACCAAGGATTTGGAAAAGTTTAAAAACATAGACAAGGATCGCCCGGGAAGTTCCTGTCCAAAGAAATTTGTGGCCTTGAACAAGACCTATTCGGACAAAGGGCTTTGTACTGCCTCACGGCAATACCAACATTTGAAAATTAAGGAACTGGATGCACTAGGTTTGCCAGAAAAGGAATATACCGGAAAATTCAATAAAATAACAGAGAAATCATGTACCTGTGTAGGTCTTGGCACCTCAGCCTTATTGGCCTACGGCCTGGATACCAAAACCGAAGGATCGGGAGTTTCAATTTGTCCCGGACCCAATATGGCCTACTACTCCAAAATAATGCCCCTGAATGAAATGGTAGATCATATTTACGGGCGTGGCAATGTAATTTCGAGAACCGATAGACCCCATATGTTTATAAAAGAACTCGGAATCTACCTAGATTACCTTAAGAATAGAATTGAGGAATCCAGGGAATCCATGAATAAGAAACAAGAGAAATACCTATTGACCTTTACCCATAATTTAAATGAAGGCATTGCCTATTACCAACAATTATTTGGAAATTTAAAAGGGCCATTTGAAGACGTAAAGCTTGCTGTTCTAGAGGAATTGACACAAGGGCTAAAAACATTGGAAGGCTTTAAACAGGACATAGAGGCACTTTCTTTGTCAAAGGTGTAATAAAAAATAGCTCCTTCCCTTGGTTAAGGGAAGGTGGATTCGCCAACGGTAGGAGGCGGAGACGGAAGGGATTGAAAGCACAAGCCTTGGGGTGCCAACCCAACAGGTAGTTACCTTCCGTACCGGAACGATCGGACTAGCGGGTTTCGCCAGATTCATTTTGGCCCAGATTTAAACTTTAATTATTCGTCATAAATGTAGCGGTAGTTGACCAATCGCTCCAATTTAAATTTTGGTCGCGGTATCGGACCCTCCAGTAATAGGTAGTGTTGGATTTTAACCTATTGGTTTCTTCATCGGTAAGGTCATCCCCCTTTTGCCTATTTTCCTTGTAATACCAATTTTCATATTGTTTCCAGCTGTCAAAAATTGGCTTTTCAAAGTCATTGCTCTCGGCAACCTGCCAGTGTGAGGCCGCATGGAAGGCATTGCTAAAACTGCTGTTGAAATCCCCTGCCTTTAGGATAGTTCCGGTAAAATCGACCGTTTCGTTATTAGGTGAGATAACACTGGGAACCCCAGGTTTTCTTTCGTTTTTAAATATTACAAGGCTGTCCCTGAGTTCGTTTTTTCGTTCCAATTCTTCGTTGCCCTGACTAATTCTCTTGATGGTAAACTTTGGATCTTGCTGATTGGCATCTACTTCCACCATCACAAAACCATATTCGTCCTGGGTTACCGTAAATTCATCGTAATCCCTGCCTTCAAATTCCCCCCAATTATCAATGGCCCCTCCTGCCGAGGCCACATTTATCCAAAGGTGCTTATGGTCCTTGGACTGTCCTCTGGAATAGCCGTGGGTATGCCCAAAAAAGTGAATACTGGGCTTCCCTGTCTTGGTGGTAAATGCCTCCAAAAGGGCCACCACTTTTCCAGTAAAATCCTCTTCCCCCGGAATCCAAAGTTCGGATTTATGGGGGTGGTGTAATTGAGCAAACACAAAATCCACCTCCTCGTTCTTGGCGGTTTCATCCAAAAGCTTTTGCAACCATTCGTACTGATCCCTACTGTTGTTATAACCATCGTTGGAATTGAGCCCAATAATCCTAGTATTCCCGTAATCCTTAAACCACCAATGCTCAGCATAGGCAGGAGTACCGTTTTCGGGAAGACTAAAGTATTTAAAATAGAATACCGAATTTTTTTCGTGATTCCCCAAAACTGGATATACGGGCACTTCTGAAAACAATTTTTCCGCAGGATTAAAAAAATGTTCCTTCCATTGAAAATATTTGGTGCCATTCTCTACCAAATCCCCAGGTATCATTACCATGGCCAAATTGCTGGGAAGATTCCCGCCGAACTCCTTTTCCAAATATTGCAATATGCCATCATTTACGACCTCTGAAAATTTATTGGGGTTGTTATGGTCTATTTGCATATCGCTCATCGCCACAATTTTGAAGGACTCGTGGTCACTGGCGAAGGGAGGGGTTTTAAACTGAAATACATCCGAAACCACCTTGCCCGTTTTAACGCGGTAATAATATTCGGTAAAACGCTTTAGTCCTTCCAATTTAACCTCGTGGATACGGGATTCACTGAAATTGATGTCATATGCAATGCCCTTGGTCTTTTTTCCTAGTTTTGGTGTTAATCCCCATTCCACTATGCTTTCTTCCCCCACTGAAGTTTCCCACATAATTTTAATGGAATTAGGCTCCGCATCCTGAAGATAGGGTTGAATTAAAAACTCTCCCTCTACATTTTGGGCACTGCCCACTAAATGGAATGCCATAGTAATAAACAATACTACTTTAATCTTAATTTTCATTTTTTGATCTAAATATTTATGGTGATTAAATCCTAAATTTATTTTAATAAGTATCATATCGATTTATCCTGATAGGCAGGCTCTACCACACTAACTCTTTTTGATTACGAATGCACTATGGCCAAACTTTCATCTAGCATATTTAAGGCCATATCCAATTCTTTTCTGCTTATAGTAAGGGCTGGTGACAATTGCAGTACATTGCCAGCAGAAACCTTAAAACTGAGACCTCGCTTTAAACATTCGTACATGACCACTTCAGCTTCATCTATGGCCTTTTCCTTGGTCTTTTTGTCCTTCACCAATTCTACGCCCCATAATAATCCCATGCCCCTTACATCCCCTATTAAAGGATATTTTAATTGCAGAGCTGCCAAGGACGATTTCAGGTATTTCTCATCTGCCCTGACCTTGTCGAACATTTTTTCATTTTCCAAAAACGCAATGGTACCAAGACCTGCCACTGCACCCAACGGACTTTTTTCATGGGTATAATGCCCAAGGGAGATATCCCCAAATTTGTTGTATTCGTCCCTAGTAATTATTGCGGCCTGTGGAAAAATACCGCCTCCCAATCCTTTGCCGATACACAAAATATCGGGTTCAATATCATAATGTTCGAATACGAACATTTTACCGGTTCTTCCCAAGGCAATAGGAATTTCGTCCAGTATCAGCAAGACTCCATATTTGGTACAAAGTTCCCTCGCCTTTTTCCAAAATGATTTGGAGGGCAATTGCACATCCGTATTCCGGATCGTTTCGGCAATAAAAGCCCCAATATCACCCTCCTTGGAAAACACATATTCCAAATATTCCAAACACTTATCCTCATTGTCCTCAAAAATTCCGCGATAGGCAATGGGTGGTGGAATGCGTTCTACTCCAGGCATCAATGGCCCCATAGACTCCCTAAATACGGCTTCCCCACCCACAC
Source organism: Arenibacter sp. F20364 (assembly GCF_023015905.1). GTDB lineage: Bacteria > Bacteroidota > Bacteroidia > Flavobacteriales > Flavobacteriaceae > Arenibacter. Next base: position 34,620 of record NZ_JALKBD010000006.1, read on the forward strand.
TGATGGCATCCAAGGAGGCCCCGTGAAACGAATCCCAAAAAGAAACCACCTTAAACCTTCCAGTTACTGCCCGCGCCAATTTTAAGGCAATTCCTATGGAGGAACTTCCATTGGGCGTTAAAAGCACCCTATTAAGGTCTGATGGCGCCAGGGACGCCAATTTCTCGGCAAAATCAATAGCTGGAACATTGGTATACCGTCTTGGGGAGAAAGGCAACACTTTTAATTGCTCTACAATTTGTTCTATGAGTTGGGGATTGGCATAGCCCACCTGATGAACGTTATTACCATGAAAATCCAAATATTTTTTACCTGATATATTTTCGATATAGGGCCCCTCGCAACTTTGTAGAACATCCAAACATGGGGTAGACATGGATTGATGCAAAAAATATCGAGCATCCCTATCCAAAATCTTTTTGGTTTCATCACTTATCTGGGAATCCATCCACGCAGCACGTGCCGGGGTAAAATTAATATCTCCTTCCGTTTTTTTGTTCTGGGCAACTTTGCCATGACTATCTTGCTTCATAAGGTCCGTATTTTGCTATTATTTCTCTTTCTTCCGAATCATCGTTAAGGATGTAAATCCCATATTGTCTTCCTTTGTCATATACCCTAACCACAATATGCCCGTTCTGACTTTTATATTGATCCAACCTATTACCAATTACATCTTTAGTGGGTTGTAGCATAACCGTGGAGAATATATCGCGTTCCCCAGGATAAAGCTCTTTTGAGGTGATTCTCCTTAATACTTCCTCCCCAGGATGGTCCGATGACCAATTTTGTTGGATCCAGACCCTGGGCTTAAGTGTTCTTACAAAGAATATATTTTGGGAATCCCTGTTCCCATAATGGTTTAAAGTAGCTATATCCACGGGGCCAATTACCGGTGCCACGTGGGATTCCAAACCATTAAAATTTGTTTGTCCAAAAGCATCCACTCCACTAATATCACCTCCTGCAAAATAATCGAACTCGCCAAAGGTTATTTTAATACATGTACTTAAAGGGTTTTCCCCAGGATATACCCCATTGGAAAATAATGAAAAATAGTCTTCATTTTCCCCAGTCCACACATTGCCGTTAACGGCAATATTACGGACTGAAAAGTTCGGGAAATTATCGGGTGAATTTTTTAGTTTGATTTGATTGATTGCCCCAGGTTTTAAGGTTTCGTATGTCATGCCATCCACCTTGGTGTGATAATCCATGTACTTCCAGTATTCCTGCAGGGTCTCAATCATACTATAGGAATCGTTTGCCTTAATTTCCTTTTGTACTTGCGGATTCTTTAAATCGATGGGGTAATCACATCCGCGGTCCAAATGGGATTTGATAGGCAATAGACTCCCCACCTCCATTATTCCGGTTAAGGCATAGTTTCCCTTTGGGTGTCTTTTCCTATTACCATCCATCTCTCCAAAATGGTCGTCATGAAAATGAGTAATTAGGCCATAATCCAGTTGAATCGATCTATTTTTTGGAAAAAATTGATGTATGTAATCCACGATCCACTCCGGTGCGGTCCTGGAATTATCGGGTTTCTGTACCGCATTTCTGGCAGATAAAGTTCTAGGATGGGTTTCGGACATGTCGCCTGCATCCACCAAGAGCGTGGTCGCATCCGGAAAAACAAAAAAAGCGGCATCCCCCCTACCTGTATTGATATGATGAATATCCAACATCCCCTCTTCCCACGCAGCTAATTGCCCTCCTTTGTCTTGGGCCCTTACTAGCATCATGGATAAAAGAAAGAATATGAACTTCATTGATAAACCTTTTACCGCTATTTCCAATTACTTTAGTATTGATGTAGATAGCACTTGTTTAGGAATGGTCTTGGTTTGATAATCCACGTTCAACCATCCACTACCGCCTCCGTTAAACCATACCACTTTTAAAGGATAAGTTCCGGGCGTTAACGCTATTCTTCCATTCTTTTCCATTACTCCGTGATCCCCATCATTGTCCACGATCAATTGATTGTTTACCCATAGTTTACTACCATCATCAGAATTGGTATAAAATGTATAGGTACCTTCCTCATCGATCTGAATTTTGGTAGTGAATCTCACTACAGTGTTGTCGCGGATTTCCTCCTCTACTTCATCCGAGGTAATTTCAAAAGAAGTTCCCTTAGCATCCGGTCTTTTATTTTCCAGGCTTGGAATGCTGGTCAAGTTTTCCAAATAAAATACCTCATAAGATATGGGCGGCGCCATTGTCTTATTTTTTATTCTAAAAAAGGCCTCCGAAACCATACTGGCAATTTTCCCATTTATAAAAATAGCACTTTTAACCGCCACATTTTCAGTAGTCTTGACAGCTTCGGTATATAAGGCGGAATTACGGTTGGGCATAGAACCATCCAAAGTATACCTTATCTCTCCTATGGCATTGGGGTTTTTCATAATAATACTTGCGGAATCATCAAACAAACCCCCAGCCCGTTTATAGAAATCGGCTGGTGGTAGTATCGTTGGTTTCATGATCCTTTCCGTAATTGGATAATCATCTCTAAGATCATAACCCTCAAAAGCATTCTTTACGGGTTTGCCTATCCAGGCCATTGGCCTATTTATCCCCATAGCAAAGGCAACCGTTGCAGCATTGTCGTATTGGTATACTGGGTATTTAAGTACATGGTTCTTCTTGATCGATTTCCCCCAAAGGATAAAAGGAATTTCTACTTCCCCCAAAGATTCCCCTCCATGGCCTTTCCCCAATCCACCGTGATCTGCACTTATGATAACCAAGGTTTCATCTGCCATTCCAGATGCCTTTATAGCTTCCATTACTTCAGCAAGCAATTCATCCGCTTTTTCCACGGATTTGTAATATTCAGGACTTCCATGGCCATATTCGTGCCCACCGTGATCTACATGATCAAAGTGAATAAATGTGAAGGTTGGTTTTTTATCCTTAATATAGGCACTGGCCAAGGCCGCTGTTTCATCCTCGGAATCAGGACTTATGTCATAATCCACAGCCCCTTTCTCGAACAACCGTCCAAATCCCGTCCAATGATAAATAGCTCCAATTTCTGCATCTTCCCAATTGTCGTTGATCAATTGAAAAATAGTAGGAAAAAGGAAGTCTTCACTTTGCGTAATTGCCGGCAATATAAAATTGTTTTTCTCCCAGCTATTGGAAGTAATCCCATGTTGCTCTGGCCCGGCACCCATAATCATGGAAGCCCAGTTGGTACTGGAACTGGTTGGTAGAACCGCCCTGGCATGCATGGTTGAAGCCCCTTCACTTATAATCCCATCAAAGGTTGGAGTAGTTGCTTTATTCAATCCATCGGGACTTAATCCGTCAAAACCAATAACTACAACATGCTTTACTATGGGGGAATTTTCACGCTCTTTTTTGGCACAGGACCAAAATGAACCCGATATGATCACAAATACAATTGTTTTAAGCAATAATTCCTTCGTGAAAACTTTATGCAAGTTGCCCGAAATAGCCGAAAACAAGACGGTTTTTAGTACAATATTGGCTTTGCTCATTTTGATTGGTTTTAGTTTTTGATTAATGAATAAGTGTAAATATCATGTGACTAAGTTAAGTCAAAAAGTTAATAATATTAAATTTTTGTAACTATAACTAAAATTTTTGGGAATCTGCCATATTCCCGATACTGTACCCATCCCAATTATTTTTTAAATCAAATTGAGTTACGTAGTTCAATTAAAAGGCAAGGCCATAGTAGAAATCCACTATGGCCCTGGATACATAAAATATTGGCTATGGTTTTGTATTCTCAATCATTTAGGGCAATATGCCAACAAAGACCATTTGTTAACGAAAATTATTCCAACCACCAGGTAATTTCACGAATCTTGTCATTTCCTGCTCCAAATTGACTTTCTATAGCAGCTGCTACATTAACAGAATTATTATTATACTCAGAATTTGGGTATATCCATCGAGTTGGAGGAGTAGCATCAGGCAACTGGGCAAAGGCAGGGAATCCTGTCCTTAAATGATCAAAATAAGACCTCCATCCTGATTGCAAAAAGGAAGTAAAATACTTCTGGGTCAAAATAAGATCCAACTTTTCATCAGAGGAAAGTCCATTATCAAATGCCACCGCTGCGCCCAAAAGATAGGTGTCGGCATCTGAAGCGTCAACATAGGCCTCGAAATTCTTGGCATAATCGTTATAAAAACTAAAAGAAGCTTTTACGGCATTTTCATAATGATCTTTTGCATCGGTACCGATCCAACCACGTACGGAAGCCTCGGACAAAATGAACTCCAATTCCCAATACCCCATAAGGTTATGCGGCTCTGTGGTAGGGTCTGTCGTGTACCTCAAGTTTACTTTGGAGACATCACCAGCTGCTGCCTTATCATTTACTTCTGCATATGGCGCTAAGGGATCTCCTCCTTCATAAGCCGAAAAATCATCTATTGCCAATCCCGCTTCCTTGGCGTTTTTGGTCTGACCGCAATAAATAAACAATCTAGGATCCTGTCTGTCCTGAAGCCTTTCTATAAAGGTAGAAGACATATACATTCCCGATCCATAACCACTGGAGTTGAATTCTGTATACCTACTTCCTTCCTCATCCAGAAATACCAACTGACCATTGTCCTCATTAGAAACCATTATAGGCTCATTATTGTATATACTGGCAAATGAGCTTATTACGTTCAAGTCTGCATCTCCTTCCTTTTTGGAAAGGGTCATAAGGACTTTTAATCTAAAGGAATTGACCAATTTTTGCCATTTAGTAGTATTCCCGCCGTATATAATATCTCCGGCAATGATGTTGGTATTCCCCTCCAAAAGATCATTAGCTTCTGACAATTCCTTCAAAATTCCGACAAATACTTCTTTTTGGGTATCATACTTAGGCAGATACTTTTCCTCTGTTTCCCCTTGAAGAGCTTCGCTATAGGGGATATCACCAAATGTAAGGGTAAGGTTGTAGAAGTAATACGCCCTAAAAAATTTGGATAGGGCAATATATTCATCGCTCTCAATACGCTCTGCCTCCTGCATCATCTTGGTGACCTCCCCAAGCATATTGTAGTCATCAAAACTAGCACGGTCCCAATTATAGTATTGATTGTTGTTCTCCCCATCTGTTTGTACCAAAATACGGGAAGCATATAAGGCTCCTGTACCTTGCACCCGAAAAGCGCTACTGGCAATATTGGTCAATAGCAATTGTGGGTGTGTTTCACTAACATTATTCGGGTTGTCATTTAATTCCGTAAGGTCCTGACATCCGGTAAGGACCAACAATACGGTTAGGCTAAATAAAATTCCTATTTTTTTCATTTTGTGTCTTTTTCTAAAATTTAACATTAACGCCTATACCAATGTACCTAGTGGAAGGATCCTGTAAATTGTTATCGTTCCCAAAATCTGGATCAATGATATCAGCTTTCTTCCATACCAATAGATTGTATCCGCTAAGGGTTACATCTAGATTTTTAACACCGTTGATATTTGCCAATTCGGTGAAGTCATATTTAAAGGAAAGGGTTCTTAATTTAAAAAAGCTACGATCGAAAATATTAGCGAATTTTTCGCTTTCCTTATAGGTCACGGCAGCCCTATACGGATAGTTCTGCGACCAAGTCTGCCAGCTCACCGCTGTAGTATTCTGAGTGTATGTCCTAGTATCGGAAATAACATCGCCATTAACATCCTGTACCAATTCCCCGCCTGTTACCTGTACCCCATCAGGGACATAAACCGGAACTCCTGCGGCGTATTCAGCATCCCTGTACTCGGTAGAATTTGGATGCTTACCGCCCCACCACATTTTTTCAACAGTTAATGAACGGATTAGTCCGCCCCATCCACCGTCTATACCTACATTAACGGTTAGGTTTTTGTACTTAAAACTGTTCTGAAGACCAAGGGTCCAATCTTGATCGTTATGTCCCAAAAGTTGTGGATAATTATCCCTAATAGGTAATCCGTTAGCACCTAAGATCAATTCTCCATCTGCAGACTTTTGCCATACAGTTGCATAGTAACTATCCGCCCTATCATTTAGTCTTAGATTATTATAGGTAGTATTGTTCCCATATATTTCGGTGATTTTCTGAACCTTTCTACTCCAATTTGCTGTAAGGTTCCAATTAAAGTCATCCGTAAGAATTGGTTTGGCATTAAGTACCACTTCCAGACCATTGGTTGTATATTCATTCCCATTTACCTTTCTATTTTCAAATCCTGAAGTGTTGGAAATTGGCAGATCTATAATCTGGTTGGTATCCACCACATTGTAATAGGTAAGGTCCAAACCAATCCTATTCTTTAAAAAAGCAGAACTTAGACCTAGCTCGAATGAATTTGAACTTTCGGGCTCTATATTGGCATTTACAAGACCATTAGGGTACTGCAATTTAATATTGCCTCCAAAAACCCCGCTATTGGTATAATAAGACTCTGTGCTATAAGGGCTCAAATCACTGGAAACCTGTGCCCATGAGCCGTAAAGCTTTAGGTAATCCACGGCTTCCGGCATGGTTACGAAATTGGAAACAACTGTACTTAAAGAAACTGATGGATAAAAGTAAGAACGATTTTCCTTAGGTAGTGTAGAAGACCAATCGTTCCTTGCGGCCGCTGTTAAAAACACTGCATTGTACAGATCCAATCCCAAAGTGGCATAAACACTATTGGTCGCCCTTTCCTGTACATAAGTACTTGCTGCTACATTACCGCTGGTATTGTTTAGGCTATACACAAACGGTACCACAAGACCATCTGTAGAATTGTATTCCTGCTGGTATTTTCTATAAAAGGTAGAAGCACCGGCGTTGACATCGAAGGAAATATCCTCGGTCAAAGATTTAGTATAAGATGCCAAAATATCGTAGTCTACGGTCAATCTTTTGGAATTCCAAGTTTTATAATCCCCTTCCCTGGCATCGCCATAATTTAAATAGGTCTTGGGACTTTGCCTGTCCTCAAAAACATCCTGTATAACAGCAGAACCTCTTCCCTGTAAGTTTAAGCCCTCGGCAATGTTATACTTTAGGACCATCTGTGCATTGATAAGATCCGCATCGTATTTTTGATTCAATTCGTTGGCGGCAAAATATACGTTGTTATACCAGGCATAGTTAAAGTTGGCCTGTCTGTATCCTTCCTGTCCGGGAACATACATATGTTCTTTAAGATCCTGACCATCAACGTCATCACCCATCCATATTAAAATGGTATACATGTGGTTCTTTGGTCCGTAGCCGTGTCTTGGATAGTTGGGCGAATACACCTTATTATAGGACAATTTACTGTCCAACGTAAGCGATTTGGACAAGTTGGTGGTAGACTTAAAAGTTAAACCTCCTGTTTTAAGACCGGAATTGGGAACCCTGTCTTTTTGGTCGGAATAATTTCCAGACAAACGGAAAGACCCTTTTTCTGACTTGCTTGATATTGCAAAATCAGTACTGGAAATATATCCAGTACCCATGAAATCCTTTAGGTTATCGTGATATTCCCATGGTGTTGGCACTCTGGAATAACGGGATTTATCATCGTATTGCGTTCCATAGACATCTCCCCACCAAGGAATGGTTTCACCTGTAACACTATCTAAAATAGGACTGTTCCATTGGGAGACCATAACTCCAGGTTCAAATTTAGGACCCCAGATCATATCTCCATCGGAAATACCCCCATCTTTACCATCCCAGAATTCATATTTACCGTTAGATCCGTTACCATATTCGGTCTGGGTTTCAGGAAAAACGGTGAATCCGGCAGATACCATAGTATTATGGGAAACAGTAATCTCCAATCCGTCAACCTTAGCGTTTTTAGTAGTAATCAATATAGCACCATTTCTACCTCTAGATCCATAAAGTGCAGATGCCGTTGTACCTTTTAACACGTTTACATTGGCAATATTATTCGCAGATACATCGTAGAAATCGGTTTCAACAGGTATCCCATCAATTACGATCAAGGGCGATTTGCCCCTTAGGGAAAATGAAGGCTTTTGAAATAGCCCGGTAGGATTGCTAACACTTAGGCCTGCCACCTGACCAGTAAATAAATTTCCCACATTGGGAGCATTTATTTCCTCTATAATCTCCACATCCATTTTTTGGGTGGCATAACCAATCTTTTTCTCTGCTCTGGTAATCCCCAAAGCCGTTACTACCACTTCATTCAATTTTTCCGAATCGGGAAGAAGTACTATTTCCGCTGATGTTTTGCCCGAAGTGGCAAATTCAGTAGGAATATATCCTATATAGGAAACGAGGAGGATATCGCTTGCCGAATTTAATTCAATTTGAAAATTTCCGTCAAAATCGGTAGCCACACCCTTGGCACTACCTTTAATGACCACCGATGCCCCTGGTAAAGGCGCATTGTTTTCATCCAAAACCGTTCCGGTAAATACTCCCTGGGAATAGCCCATGATAAATGCAAAAAAGGCAAATATCATAACAATACTTGTTTTGTTCATTCTTTTTAGTTTGTGATTTTTTAATTATTTAGTGAGCGCAAATATCCCTGGCACAGGTTAACTAAACCCTCAATTAATATTAAAAGATTGCAATGAAATGTGCTTAATTGTTAAAACAACGTTAAGGTCACAAATGAGACAAGAAAAGAACAAAATAGTACTTAAGAAGTTCTAAGAAAAGTGCATCCCTAAAAGAAATTTAAGGAGTGATAACGGGGAATAAACAGTAGAAAATTTAAACCTCTACCAAGTGTATTTCCGACTTTTCCACCAATAAATTCTTCTTGTATTTCCTTTTAAAGTAGAAAAGTGAAACTAAAGTAATAATAGACCCCAAAACGGCGATTAAATAAGTGCTGGCCATAAAGAAATTTAGCCAAGAAAGGGAGCTCTGACCAAAATTCTTATAAAGCAGTACTCCCATACTGCCCAAATAACCGAAAGCATCCGCAATATATATTAGGTATCCTGCATTGCCCTTTATACGGAAAGTGGCTATCATGCGATCGAAAAAAATACAGTTAAAAGGAACATAGCATATATAGAGTCCAAAACCAACACTGATCATCCAAAGAATAGGCGAAATTAAATCCATTTGAAACAACAAGGTAGAAAGACCAATGGCAATAGTGCCAAAAAGCAATAGGTAATGATAGGAGACAAAAGCCTTATAATTATTTTTGATCACTCCCAAAAAACCTATGATAACCAGTACCAATATGGCGATAGGCAGTTCCGATAAGGTATATATGGCGGCATCCCCCTCAAAACCTAAGGCATCCCAGATCTCCCTGGAAAAATTATCCCTGAAATCGCGCAATGCCGTTAAAAAAGTGTAGAAAAAAACCAAAATTATAATCGGGAACAAGAACGCAAGAAAAACCCTTTTCCTATCCTTTCCTGTCATAGGTTGCCGTTCTGTTCTAAGTTCCTTATCCTCCTCTGTAGGTTGGGGCATTCTATTCAATAACCAGGCAAAAAACACAAAAGGAGCCAAAAAAACAGCTCCAGTAACAGATGGCATCCAAAATTGGGACACCTGCAAGTTTTCCATAACCAAAAGACCAACAGATTTTACCGCACCACTGGATACAATAAAGCTGGAACACAAAGCCACACCCAAAAATTCGGTAAACTTTCTACCTTCCAAATATGAAAATACAATTCCCCAGACCATCCCCAACGGAAGTCCATTTATAAACATAAATATAAAATTATAGGGGGCAGGAGTTATGGCGAACAAAAGTAGACTTACCTCAGCTGCAAGAATTAAGCCCAAAAGATAATATATTCTCTTGTTGGGCTGAAGCTCGGAAATTACTTTGATACCTATAAATTTAGAAAGCATATAGCCCATAACCTGGGCTATAATCAAGATTATCTTGTAATCGACCCCAGCAAAAGAAAGATCCTCAAACGTGGCTACTGTAAAAGGCTTACGAAAGGCATACATGCAAAAATAAGTGCCAAAGGAGGCAAATGCCCCATACAGCAAAAACGAAATATCTTTTTTTACTAGCTTCAAAAATGATGGCAGTTTGGTGTAAAAGTTCTCAAAAGATAAATATTAAAAGACAATATTCCCCCCTTTTTAAGTTTAAATGAATTTTTTAAAGTTATTAGATCGTTATGTAAAGATTAAAATAATAAACCATGGTATATTTTGTCAATTTTCAGGAAGGTGCCGAATCAAGAAATATCCGCATTTCGCAATCTCAGGGCATTCGCAATTACGGAAACCGAACTAAAGCTCATGGCCAAAGCGGCTATCATGGGTGATAATAGTAGTCCAAAAAATGGATATAGAACACCAGCTGCAATGGGGACACCAAGCGTATTATATACCAGTGCAAAAAATAGGTTTTGTTTAATATTTCCCATCACCTTTACACTTAGGTTCCTAGCTTTTACAATTCCCTGTAAATCTCCCTTTACCAAAGTAATGGAGGCACTTTCAATAGCGACATCGGTGCCTGTTCCCATGGCAATCCCAACCTCGCTCTTTGCCAAGGCCGGTGCGTCGTTTATACCATCGCCTGCCACCGCCACTTTTTTGCCCTGTTCCTGTAAGCTTTCCATTTCATTCAGCTTGTCCTGAGGAAGCATCCCAGCTTTGAACTTGATAAGATCTAGTTCCCCGGCCACAGCCTTTGCCGTATCATAGTTGTCACCTGTCAACATGATTACGGATATTCCCAAAGATTGCAGTTCTGAAATGGCCTTTTTGCTTGTTTCTTTTATTTTGTCTGTAATCACAACAAATCCAACCGCAGTACCATCCACTGAAATCATGGAAACCGTTTTGCCAAGCTGCTGCTGTGATTTAACCTTATTGATAAGCACCTCCGACATTGTGGCCTTGAATTCCTCCATCATTCTTTCATTGCCCAATGCCAGCTTTTTCCCTTCGATAATTCCGGTTACGCCCTTCCCGGTGACCGAATGAAATTCCGACACCTTCAATATTTCCGCTCTTTGTTCCTTCCCGTATGCAACCGTTGCCTCCGCCAAGGGATGTTTGCTCATTTGATTGAGTGATACAATGTATTGCAACACTTCTTTCCCGGAGTATTCGTCCGAGGTGACCACGACTTTTTCCACGGATGGCTTTCCTGCTGTAATTGTTCCTGTCTTATCAATAATTAGAGTATCAATTTTGTTCATTTTCTCCAAAGCCTCCGCATTTTTCACGAGCACCCCAGATTGGGCCCCTTTACCTATTCCTACCATAACAGACATTGGTGTGGCCAAGCCCAAGGCACAGGGACAGGCTATGATCAATACCGCAATAGCATTTACCAGGGCATAGACATATTTGGGTTCGGGACCAAAAACAGCCCAAACAATAAAAGTAATTAAGGAAACCAATACCACCACAGGAACAAAATAACCTGAAATCCTATCCGCCAATTTCTGAATGGGGGCCTGACTACGACTAGCCTTATTGACCATATCAATTATTTGGGCCAGCAAAGTGTCCGAGCCCACTTTTTCCGCTTTCATCACAAAGGATTGGTTTCCATTGATAGTTCCGGAACTAACTTGGTCCCCTTTATTCTTATCCACCGGTATGGGTTCTCCCGTAATCATGGATTCGTCCACTGAGCTCATTCCCTCATGAATGACCCCATCCACAGGAATCTTGTCTCCGGGTTTGACCCGCAGCATATCCCCAATTTCAATTTTATCGATGGCAATAACTTCTTCCTTTCCATCCACCACTTTAATGGCTTTATTGGGCGCCAGTTTCAACAGCTCTTTTACAGCATTGTTGGTCTTACTATGGGCCCGGGCCTCCAAAAGCTGCCCCAACAAAACTAGGGTCAATATTACTGTAGCGGCCTCAAAATAAACATGTACGGTACCGTGATGGGTTTTGAACTGGGAAGGGAAAATATCCGGAAAAAGCATCCCGAACACACTAAATAACCAGGCCACCCCAGATCCAATCCCAATAAGGGTAAACATATTTAAATTCCATGTCATTATGGAGCGATAAGCCCTCTCAAAAAACATCCAAGTTGCATAAAATACCACGGGAATGGACAATCCAAATTGGATCCAATTCCAATATTTCATATCCAAAATAGCATACAATGGGTTATTGGGAACCATCTCCGACATGGCAATAAGAAAAATTGGCAACGTAAAGGCAAGGGCTAGCCAAAACTTCTTCAATAATTTTTTATAGTTTTTCTCCTCTGCGGAAATATCTGCCTTTAGTGGCACAAGATCCATTCCACAGATGGAACAGGACCCTGGTTCATCCTCAATAATCTCAGGGTGCATGGGACAGGTGTATGGCGTCCCGTCATTGACATTCATTTTTACCTCTTCCACCAAATCCATTCCACAAACCGGACAATCCCCCCATTGATCATAGGTCTTATCTCCCTCACAATGCATGGGACAATAAAACGTTCCTGTACCGGACCCACTAGACTTTTGTTTTTTAGGGGAATGATCCTCGTGTTCTTCCCTTGGCATAGAAATACCATAGGCACCGCCATCATCTTCCAAGGCCTTTTTAAATGTGGATAGAGGTATATGCCCGTCCATTTCAATGATAGCTTCGGCCTTTTCCAGATCTACCGTTGCGTGGGTAACGCCTTCCACCGCATTTAAGGTATTCTCTACATGCGCCCTGCAACCGTTACAGGTCATTCCGTGTATCTTATAGGTGTGTCTCATCTCCAAGCATTTTTAATTCGTAAGTAAAAATAGTCATATCGACACGGAACACTTTTTAGAATTATGGAGTTTCTTTACATAATTTTGTCCAGCGGTTTTCTATCCCATTGTTGTAATTTTTTGTACTCTCCCATAGACATGCCGGTGACCGACTTAAACTGCGAGGCCAAATGACTGCTACTTTTGTAATTTAAGGTATAAGCTATTTCAGAAAAATTGAGCTCGTTCATTTGGATGAGCTCCTTGGCCTTTTCGATCTTTAGATCGATATAGTATTTTTCTATGGTCATCCCTTTCGCCTTACTGAACGTTTTACTTAAAATGGAATACTCTTTATTTAGTTTTTTGGAGAGGTACATAGACATGTTTTGGGAGAGATCCTTTTCCGAAGTATTGATAGATTTAATTAATTCGATTTTTATATTTTCAATAATCATTTCGGTAGTATCCTTCACTAGTTCGAAGCCATTGCTCTTAAGGATACCCTCTATATCGTCAATATTAATATCCTTGTGCTCCTTATAAACGATTTCTCCCAATTCTATGGACACCATGGTTATCCCCGCTTTTTCAAACTCTTGTTGCAGAAGAGTTTTACATCGGTCACAAACCATATTTTTGATTAGGAGTTTTTTCATCTGTTAAAGATTTGAAATTAGGGTATAGCCCAGCCTTAGTTGCGGACTTTTCCAAAAACTATCATAAAAGGTATTAAACCTCAGGGCAAGCCCTGAACCCAATAATAGGAAGCGACCCAAGGATCGAGGTATTGAACCTAGATCCCGCCGAAAAAGGCGGGATTAGTTCAACTTACAATTTTCAGTGCGTCTTACTGACTTCTCAAAATTGAGTTTAACTAATAAATATAACAATATTCCTCTTCAAAAACTGGGAAGGGGAATTCATTAATACTCATAGTTCGTTGGTTACATAAAAATCGCCCCCGACTCATTAATAGAATTACAACAGCTGTAAGCCGGCGCCCATAGCAGATTACATTGTGACAGTATAAAAGAAAAAAAACAGATTTATTTCAAATTTAATCCGGCATTACCTCTACGATCATTTCAATCTCCACGGCTATATTTCCGGGAAGGGACCCCATACCTACTGCAGCACGGGCATGTTTACCCCTATCTCCAAATACGGCCACCATTAAATCTGAATATCCATTGATCACCTTGGGATGATCGGGAAAATCCGGTCCTGCATTTACCATTCCCAAGACTTTAACCACCCGAACTACCTTATTTAGGTTTCCCAATTCCGATTTTAAGACGGATAACTGATTGATCCCCGTAATTCGGGCAGCCTCATAACCCTCCTCTATGGTTAGATCTGTCCCGACCTTACCCTCTATATTTTCCCCATTGGCTTGCAAAGGGCCTTTTCCGGAGAGAAAGATGAGATTTCCAGAGCGAACGGCATTTACATAATTCGCTACTGGAGCACTGGCCTCCATTAAGGTTATGCCCATTTCCTTAAGTTTTTCCTCCGGATCATAATCGGCCGGGATCACAGGAGTTTCAATATTAACTGGCGCCTCCACATCTTCTTTTTTTGTATTGCAGGAAATGGTCATGAAGGCTATTAAAAGGACTAAAAAATACTTAAAATTCATACGCTTATTTTTAAAATATACTCTATTAACTATACATTCTCCAATACTTCCCTAATTCGTTTGGCGACTATTCTTTCCTGCCCGGGATCCATCATCCAGGTGGTCATGCCTATTGTTTCCTTGTCGCCCACTGTAGCTATCGCGGGGTGGCCTTCCATTAACTTTTTCCTGGCTTCTTCTGGGGTTATCTTAACTAAATTGCTATCCCATTTAATTCGCAGGGAAGGGACGTGGTTGGCATAAGGGGGCACATGTATTTCTGTCTGCACTCCTTTTACGGATAGGGCACTGTCGCTAATTAATTTGATTTGATTTTCCCATAGCTCCCATTCCTTTTCATGATCTTTGGCCAAATACATTTCCAGGGCCACCAACATCCCCAAAACCTCTTCCTTGTTTACTTTCATCCCCCTACCAATAGTGCTTCCACGTGGTGGAGTATGTATCCTAGCCGCTTTAATAAGGTCCTTTTTGCCTAACAATAATCCAGCACTCTGCGGCCCCCTAATTCCTTTTCCTCCTGAAAAGGCCACTAAATCGAACCCCATCTTGGTAAATTTAAATAAGTTCTCCACTGGGGGTACGTCAGCGGCACAATCTATAAAAGTCGGAATATTGTGTTTTTTTCCAATAGCTAAAAATTCATCATATTTAATCTCACCATTGTCCGTATTGGCATTTAAAAACCAGAGCATTGCCGTGTTTTTATTAATGGCCTTCTCCATCTCCTTGGCTGTTTTTACCACCACTAGTTTGGCACCAACATTTAAAAGGGCATGGGTATAACCAATATTATGGCCTTCCTGAATTATTACTTCGTGCTTTAGTCCGTTAGTATCAGGAAGTTGGGCGGCTATTTTGGAATCCATTCCAGAAATGACCCCCGCTAGACCTATGGACATGGCCCCGAATGCCCCTGAAGATACCGTAGCATATTCACACTCTAACAATTCGGCTATTCTTTCGCCAACCTTGTCCTGAAGCTCATCCAAATCTACATATTCGGTAGCACCAAATACAATAGCCGAGGTCACCTCGTCGGCCATTAATGAACCGGTCATAGAAGTATAGGTTCCAGCAGCATTAATAAATGTGCGTATCCCAAGCTCCTTGAAAAAATTCCGTTTTGCCGGTTCGGTTACTGCCGCACTAAGCAGTTGTGGTGTTAATAGTCCCGTACCTACCAGTCCGCCCACCACTGGTACACTGGATAAGGTTTTTAATAATTTTCTCCTACTAAGCATAATTCATTTTTTATAGATTAATCCAAGTCAACAATACAATGTATTTACTACAGTTAGTTCCAAGTAAGCGAGCTTATTTGGAATTCCACATGGGTCGGGAAATACCATTCAGGTCCCATACCACTGCACCCTCCCTTAGGGTTAGTTCACATTCCAATTTTTGGTCGCCCATCATTCTCTTTCCCTGTGTATCAATAAAACCGAAGTTCCCCTTTCTTAGGTTTAGAATTGTTAGGTCCGCCACAGCTCCGACCGTTAAGTGTCCCAAATCCGTACGTTTAATATATTGGGAAGGATTCCAAGTCGCACACTCGATGACCTGTTTTGGGGTCAACCCCATATTGATGAACTTCGACATAATATTGAGCATATCCTTCATTCCCCCGTTCATACTTCCCGTATGCAGATCCGTGCTTATGGAATTAGGTAAAAAACCCTGTTTTATGGCCGGAATGGCTTGCTCAAATACAAAGCTGCCACCGCCATGGCCAACATCAAAAACAATCCCACGTTTTTGGGCGTCGAAGACATACTTCCTTACCTTGCCATTTTCATCCACTACAGGAGTTCTTCCTTTTACATGGGCATAGGCATGGGTAAAGATGTCCCCAGGACGAAGTTTTTCAATGAGCAATGTTTCCAAGGACAACTCGGGTTCACTGCCCCCAAAATCGATCATAACCGGTATATCTGCCAAGTTACCCGCTTCAACCACCTTATTTACAGGCTCCCAGTCAAAGCCACTGTAATGGGCCAATTTTACCCCTACTATAGTACCCTTGTTCTGCAAGGCCACGTAAGCGGTCATCTTAGGGTTCATATCCTCTATATTCTGTTCAATGGCTCCCCCCTTCATGCCCGATCCTATGATGTTTAAGAAGGACAATACCCTTGTTTTGGATTTATCTATCGTCTGTGCCTTGAACGTCTTAAAATTCTTCCATCCGGCACCTCCTACATCAACTATAGTGGTAACGCCACTTCTAAAGGTAAACCCATCAGGGGGCAAGGCACTATAACTATTACTTAGGTACGCATCTTCCTCGGTCCCAAAAAAATTGTGCCCATGAATATCAAGGAGTCCGGGAGCCACTATTAACCCCTTTGCATCTATCACCGTTTTGGCCAGGTTTTCTGGAATTTTGGAATCGACTTTCGCTATTTTACCATCTTTTATGGCCACATCCGCTACTTGGTCCAGATTATTTTTCGCGTCTATTACATGCCCCCCCTTGACCAAGATGTCGTAGTCCTGTGCGGTCAAGGAAGAAGTTGTAGCTAGTAATAAAACAATAATCCAAATCCGATTTTTTAGTGTATTTTTCATTTTTTAAAAGTATTAGTTGATATAAACACCTAGCCTATAATTTCTATAAACTGATTCTTGCCTTTTTTACGTCTTCCTTACTTATCTCTCCTGCATCATTCCCAAAATTGGTCCTAATATAGGTCAGTACATCGGCCACCTCTTCATCGCTCAAAAAACTGTGCTGTGGCATTACCCCATTGTAGACCTCCCCATTCACCTCGATGGAGCCTTCCATTCCTTTTAAAATTACGTTTATCAACCTCTCCTTGTCCCCTACTACCCAGTCCGTCCCGTTCAAAGGCGGAAACCTACCAGTGGCTCCTTGGCCATCCTTTTGATGACAGGTACTACAATAGGTGTAATAAACTTTTTCACCGCCTGTAAATTCACCAGCCAAAAGATTATCCTTGTTTACATCCGGTGTTCTTATGTGCGACAACAATTTTCTTTTTTCCATTTCAGCCAATTGTTCTTGGCCAAATTTACCCTTGTTGCCCTCGAATATAATCTTCCATATTGTCCCTTTGACCGAATCCGAAATATACATACTGTCGTCTGGACCAAAAGCAATACCCATGGGCCTGTAATGGGCATCTTTAACACTTACAATAGGATCTACCACCGCAAAACCATCCGCAAAAATTTCCCAATCACCGCTAGGCTTACCATCCTTAAAAGGAACAAATCCCACAAAATACCCGGATTGGGGGTAAGGTGCTCTATTGGTTGAGCCATGAAAGGCAATAAAAGCCCCATTTTTATATCGTTCTGGCAACTTGTCACCATCATAAAAAACCAAATCGTTTGGTGCCCAGTGTCCAGGAAAGCCCATTATAGGGTCATCAAATTCCTGACATCTCCCAATTATGTTTCCGTCGCCCCCATATTCAGGAGCAAGCACCTTTTTCTCCTGCATTTGGTCATAATAACAATAGGGCCATCCAAAATTTGAACCTTCAGTAACCCTTATAAATTCTTCAGAAGGGAGCAAGGCACTTTCCCAACCGGAATAGATATTTGGAAATAATCTCAGCAAATCATCCCGTCCGTGCATTACAATATACAGATTTTCGTCCTCAGAATTCCAATCCATGGCCACAACACTCCGTATGCCTGAGGCATATTTGTAACCGTCTTTTTGGGTCTGTCCCAGTTTGTTGGCATCAAAACGCCAAACACCGGCATGGTCCTCCAATTGTGGACATGGATCTATCCCAGGTGCCCCAGAGGTCCGTTTAGGGTTTTGACACGCATTGGAAGGGGCACCAAAGGGAACATACATATAGCCCTTATTATCAAAAGCAATTGGCTTTCCAATGTGTTCATGCTTACCATGCTCATGGTCATCGGTCATGACTATTTCCATTTCCCCTTCGGGAATTAATGTTCCTGGTTTTAACTTATAGCGATAAACTACCAACTCAGAACTAAAATATAAATAACCGTTGTAGATCCTCATGGCGGTGGAATAACTCCATTTCTGAAGCTTACGGTAAGCCCCGAATTTTTCCATGACATCTGCCCTGCCATCATTATTTTTATCCTGCAGGACTACTATTCCCCCCTTTTCACTTGAATTTCTAAGTTTGCCATATAATATGCCATCATCGGTCACTGCTATGTGTCGCACCTTTTCCTCCACACTGTCCACAACCACGACCGCCTTGAATCCATCGGGTAAAAAAAGACCTGCGTTAGGTGGCTGCTCCACACATTCGACCAAAGTAAATACAGGCACAATACAAAAAATTAGTTTTTTGAAATGAGGGGAAATGGGCATTGATTGTATATTTAATAAACCTGTGATTGACTCTCCATCATGGGCAATTTTCACCAAAACCAATTATTCCCCAAATATGATTTGGACTGGAATTGTTGTATTACCCGATAATAATATATTCAGCCTGCATGTAATTCCTGCCTTAAACTTTATAAGATGTGTACGAACACATCTTAAATTTAATAATACTTTGGAAAATCTACCTATTTTATTTCCAATATTTAACAATTAAATTGTCCAATTGAAATAAAAGTGCGATTTCTATTGAAGGATTACAAAAAATACCCCTTTAAAATATCTTGCTCCTGAAGTGACTTGGAATTACCCTGTTATTCTTTATTGAAAAATTAGTTTGCCAAAAAATTCGGGTCTGTGATAATCGGGCTTTTCGGTTCCAACCGGATTCCAGGTCAGATAATGGCGTTGTGAAGTAGCGTCGCCACACTTATAAAAATTTGCTCCGCCCTGTAAACCCTTTAATTTAATCTCGGGATTATAGGTTAGGATTTCAGCAGGTATGAGTATGGTCATTTCCCATGTAAAATCGCCTGTCCTTTCCGTGAAAGTTTGAGCTCCCAGGGAGCTTTGTACCTCAATCAAATTGCGTATAGTATTTGGGTCAACAAATTGACGCTGACCTCTTCCCGGACCATAAGCCAAATGCACAGTGCCAATACAATTGAATTCAAAATTATAATAATTCCCGTCGCCCGAGGGATCAAAAAAGAATTCCACACAACTGTCCCGGGCCACTGGACCATTAGTCTCTCCAACGCTGGCAAGTATGTGATTTTCCTTGACATAATATTTTAGCCAAATGGCATTATTGCTGTGCGCTATCCTGAAAGCCACATCGGGCCGGTAAGAAAATTGATCCCAATTTATTAAGTCGATCGTCTGCAGTTCAGCATGCTCTTCCAAGAGTTGGGATACCTGTTCCAAACCAGCTTGTCCTTTAAATTCTATTTCTTTGACCTTTAGCATTTTCTCCTGACTTTGTATTTCAGATTTGCAAGACATCATTATCCCGCATAGGCACAAAATAAAAAATTTCCTTTTACACATATGGCAAATCTTATAATAGTACAAATTAGCTAAAATTTGTCATCCACACTTCATGAAGCCAAAATTATGAACATAGGAATAAATAAACCTTATAAAGGAACATTACTCCCCACTTAGTAGACTACTCAAAATTTCATAGGACTTTAAACGGTCCTGATGATCAAAAATGTGGGATACCGCCATTATTTCATTGACCCGGGTTGCTTCAATAAAATCGGTAAGCTGTGCCTTTATAGTTTCTCTTGATCCTACAAAACTATAGTGCATCATTTGTTGTATTTGGGCTTTTTCCATCCCCTGCCAAATACCATCCATACTCTCTACTGGCGGTGGCAAAGGCCTTCTTGTATTCCTTATAATTCCTAGGGCCAATTGTTGAAGGCTGGTCTCCAAGTATCTGGCCTTTTCGTCCGTTTCAGCAGCAATCACATTTACACAGGCAATAGTATAGGGAGCCTTACATTGTAGTGAAGCCTCAAAATTTTGATGGTAAAGCCTAAGGGCCTCGTGCAAATGGGTTGGTGCAAAATGACTCGCAAAAGCATATGGCAATCCCTTTGCACCCGCCAATTGTGCACTAAAGGTGCTTGAACCCAGTAAATATATTGGAATCTCCAGGCCTTCTCCAGGAATGGCCCGCACCGCTGCATGACTGTTTTCTTTAGAAAAATAGGTCTGTAAGGCTACTATATCCCTTGGAAAATCATGAACAGTTTCCGTTCGATCCCTTCTTAAGGCTTTTGCCGTTAGTTGATCGGTTCCCGGAGCTCTTCCCAAACCCAGGTCCACCCTCCCTGGATAAAGTGTCTCCAAGGTGCCAAATTGTTCCGCCACAATTAAAGGGGCGTGATTGGGCAACATAACTCCACCCGAGCCTACCCTAATTGTCTTGGTACCCTGGGCAATATGTCCTATTAAAATCGGTGTGGCCGAACTCACCAAGCTTTCCATATTGTGATGCTCGGAAATCCAAAACCGCTCATAGCCCAAATTTTCCACATGTTGAGCCAATTCCAAGCTTTTCTGAATGGATTGCAGTGCTGTTGATCCCTCGGCTACAGGCACCAAATCCAAAACAGAGAGTTTTGTGTTCCCTAAATTTTTATTGTTCTTACGCTCCATTTTTCCTGTATTTTCAAGTGGTGTTAGAAAGTCTTAGTCGAACAGGGTTATCATTTCTTATACGAAACAAATTTATGAAGTTTACCATCCAAAAAAATGTACAAATTACCCTTGAAAAGCAAAATTACTCCCGCTCATAAATAATGGTAAGGCCTGGATTTTCCTTTTCTAATTGGATTATGGTTTCCTTTTTTACTTCGGTTTGCCAGAGATAGATTTTCTTTAACTTAGTTAGTTGGGGCACCAGCTCCAAAATACCTTTTGAAACTTTAGTGCCATATAGATTAAGCGATTCCAAATTCTCCAACTGCGACAAGCTTTTTAATCCCGCATCGGTAATTTCATTTCCTTTGAGGTCAAGCTTTACCAAATTATGTAATAACCCGATTTTTTCGAGATACGCGTCCTTCACCTTGGAATTACCCAGGTTTAACCAAACCAAATGCTCCTTTAGACCTAATAGAACGTCTATATCGGATGCCTTAAGAGTGTATTCACTCAAACTGTAATTGGCGTCCAGAAAATAATTATCCTTCATCAAAGGATTGATTACAAATCCACGACTTATTAAGGAATCGACCACAGCCCGATCGGGAGGAGGAATTTTATTATTAAAAAGATTGTTCTTATCCAATCCAAGATAGTTACTTACCAAAGAGGAGAGTGATTTTTCTGTATCCAATTGGGTAACAAAACCGCTGGACGGTGCTCCCATTTTGATCCACCATTTGATCAACACTACTTCTTGGTCCGTCAACGGCAGTTTTCCCTCTGATGGCATAAAATCGTCATGCTCCATAGGTAGGGTAATCCTTCGTACCAATTCACTCTTCAGGGCATCGCCCGGTACAATGGTGTTATCACTTTCACCTCCAAGCATCATCATCTCATAGGAAGTAAGCATAAGGCCTCCTTTCTTTTTCCCTTCGTTATGACAACTAACACATTTGGATTGCATCATGGGCAATACCAAATCCAGAAACACATCAGCAGAATCCAAAACGGCAACTTTTTTACGTGGCTCCATCTTGGAGGGCAATCCGGCCATATTCCTAACGGGATTGGGGGCATATTGCCATAAATAGGTGGAACCATGGGTTAAGTTGCCTCCCAAATGCCCTGTATACATTAGTAAAAAACCGATTAAAAAAACTAAGATCCATTTAGGAACAGATAGGGAGTTGTTCCATTTTTTATTGATAAAGTAACACCCAAAGGACAAAAACATTACTGCAATACCAGCCCATTGGTGATAAAACAAGGTATCCTCATCATAATCGCCACTAAGGGATAGGAAATAACCAAAAATTACAGCCACAACTGCACTTACCGCTCCCATAAACCATGCTAATGGGGTGTAAATCGCCAAAGGCTTGTATTTGGGCCAGCGGGAAGCCATTTGTATCAAAATGGCCATAATAAGGAAACCTATGGGAAGATGTACCACTACTGGGTGAAATCTTCCTAAAAACAGCAGGATATCTGGCGGATTATCCAAAATACCCCCAATCATTAACAAAACAAAACCCATTTATGCTATTTAAGAGGAGTACCCTTCAAAGGTTTTCCATTGGTAGTCAAAATCTGAAAGTGATGCACTCTATGTCCGTCGTAACTCCAGACCAAGGATTTATCGGGAGACACCTCAAACAGTTTTATTCCCTTTTGTGCCCCGTAACTGGCAATTACCGTATTTCCGTTGGGTAATCTTTGAGCTCCGCAAGGGTCAACAAATGGAGACTCCTTTACATGGGCATTGTTTATTTCCCAAACCACTTTGCCATTGGCATCAAACTCTACCACCTTGTTTCCATGGGTTAAAGTAACTAAGGTATTGCCATTATCCAAGCGAATAGCCGTAAAGGGCCAATTTTCTGCTTCCCTACCTCCCAAATCTGCCAAATCCGTTCTAAAAACATTTACCACATTACCGTCCGGTTGGTATTCCTTAACGGCAAAGGCCAATAAATGGGGTGCCAAGTAATTTCCATTGGGCAATTTCCTGGCCATTCGTGTCTGCATATGAATATTATCGGTATCTGGTTTTAGAGGAACACTTTTAACCACCTCCCCTTTTTTATTAACTTCAACTATTCTTGGATTTGATCCTGATTCGGTAATCATAGTATTGCCATTGGACAAACGCACCGCAGTTCCCAATTCCATAGTTTTCTCTGCTCGGGAATAGGTGAAAACCACCTTCTTTTTCTTATTGTATTCCCGCACTTCGTCTGCCCAACAAATAAGGATATTGCCATTTTTTAAGACATAACCGTCCCTTGCGCCCTTTTTTCCGGAATCCCAAATTTCCTCTCCATCCTCTCCAATAATCCCTGTAAAATTCGGTCCCGCTATAAAAAACGAATGCCTAATTTCTTTTGCCTTTATGGGGAAAAGATCAGGTCGAAAAGTAATGGCCTGATTTACAAAAAACAGGGGGGACATCATTAATAAGAGCAGTCCTTTGCTAAAAATATTCATTCGCGTGTATTAAAATTAAAGTTTGGTTTAGGCTAAAATATCCTTTACAAGGTTCCCGTGAACATCCGTCAATCTCATGTCACGGCCCCCAAATCGGAAGGTCAATTGTTTGTGGTCCAATCCCAGCAAGTGCATAATGGTGGCATGTAGGTCATGTACGGTTACCTCATTTTCTATTACCCGGTAACCATATTCATCGGTTTTGCCAAAGATAGTACCTCCTTTAACACCCGCTCCTGCCATCCACATACTAAACGCGGACGGATTGTGGTCCCTACCATCCGATCCCTGTGCGAAGGGGGTTCTTCCGAATTCTCCGGTCCAAACCACCAATGTTTCCTCCAAAAGTCCACGGGACTTTAAATCCTTGAGCAATCCGGCAATAGGTTGGTCAACGGCATGTGCATTTTTTTCATGGCCTTTTTTTAAATTACTGTGCTGGTCCCACCTGTCAACACCTGGACCAACGTTGGGACAAGTAAGTTCTACAAACCTAACGCCCCTCTCTATCAACCTTCTTGCCAAGATGCATTGAGAAGCATACCCCCTCAAATTGGGATCATCGGAATCCATGCCATACAGTTTTTTGGTGGCCTCAGTTTCCTCCTTAAACTCGGTAAGTTCTGGAATGGAGGATTGCATTTTATAGGCAAGTTCATAATTGGAAATGGCAGATTCCACGGCATCGGCCTCTCCAATTTTCCCAATTAAACTACTATCCAATTGTTTAATAAACTGAAGTTTTTCCTCCTGAAGATTTTTAATGCCTTCCCTTGGATTAATATTGGCTACAGGTTCTGGACCAGATTTAAATACAGAAGCCTGATAGGATGCCGGCAAAAACCCATTCTTAAAATTGTCCAATCCTCCTGGGGGAACCAGCCCTCCGTCCAGAACAACATAGCCAGGTATATTTTTATTCTCGCTCCCCAGTCCATAGTTCATCCAGGCACCCATACTTGGGCGTCCCTGTAAACCACTACCTGTATGTAAAAAATAATTGGCATTGGTATGTTCCGGAAAATTGGAAACCATGGATCTTATTAGAGCAATGTCGTCTACGCAGGTAGCAATATGTGGAAACAAATCACTCACCGGCATTCCACATTCCCCGTATTGCTTAAAATCCCAGGGACTTTTTAATATCTTGCCCACATTGTCGAACTGTGTGGCATCTACCTTAAATTTCTTTCTTGGGTCCTCCCCGTTCTCCCTGGTGAGACGCGGTTTGGGATCAAAGGAGTCCACTTGCGATACACCCCCATCCATATAGAGAAAGATTACGTTTTTTGCTTTGGGCAAATAATGTGGTCCCAAATAAAGGTTGGAAGCAGTTTCTAGATGACTTGCCCTTTTGCAACCAAATGGCAGGGTCCCAAAAAGGCCCATAAAAGCCAGTGACCCGAAACCTCCGGCCGATAAGCCCAACATTTCCCGGCGGGAAATAACCCTTGGTTTAGTATTGTGATGATGGCCCATTATATAAGGTATATGAATTCTTTTAAATTAAAAATACTATGACAATACTCTTTCCATACTGCCAATTCTTGGTTATCCGAAGCATCTGCCTTCCCCTCCATGGTCCTTAGCATATCAAAAAAATTGGATGCCTTCTCAAGTTCTTCCGAAGTTGCCAAACGTGAAAAAGCCTGCATATAAATCCACTGTACTTTTTCCTCAAAACCAATCATTCTTTTTTCCATCAATTTTTCGGCCATAAGTTCGGCCTGTTGTGCAACCAATGGATCGTTCATTAATATCAAGGATTGCGAAGGCACATTGGTAACGTTCCTACTGCCAAATGTGCTAAAGGGAATTGGACGATCAAAGGTGGTCATCATGGGTTCCAAAAAATTTCTTCTGACCTCCAAATAAATACTTCTTCGCCCTTCCCCGTCAATGGGTCCCGATTTCCCAGGCCGCCCACGACCTTGCATAAATTCTGTAAGATAAGTGGCTACTGGTGGCCCGTACATAGTGGAATCCAAACTTTCTGTAACGACCAGTATTCCATCGCGAATGGCCTCAGCCTCCAACCTTCTTACAGGAAATGAAGCCAAATAAATATTATTGGGATCCTTATTGGCCAGCAAATCATTCCTTAAAGTACTTCTTTTAAAAGTCTCTGAAGTAACTATTGCCCTTATCATGCTTTTTATGGACCAGCCATCATTCTGAAATTTAACAGCTAGGTAATCCAAGAGTTCAGGGTGGGATGGCAATTTTCCCTGAAGGCCAAAATTGTCAACAGTTTCCACAATTCCTCTCCCAAACAAATGGTGCCAAATCCGGTTTACCATCACACGGGATGTTAAAGGATTATCCTTGTTCAACATCACCTCAGCCAATTCCATACGACCGCTACCTTCAGATTTAAATACGGAATCGCCCAATGACAATACCGATAAAAATCTCCTAGGAATATACTCCTTAGAGGGCTCCTTATAGTTGCCTCTATTAAAAATAGGACTGTCAATTCCGTAGCCATCGTATATCCCATTAAAAAAGGAATCGGTTTTTAATCTATTGACCAATTGTTGGCTGCTATCCACCACCGGTTTCAATTCAGGGAAATTTAAAGGCAATTTTCCCTTTTTAAGATCTTCGTTAAGCATTTTAACTTTGTACGGAGGGATATCCAAGGTGGCCCAATTATCATTGACCTGTTCCAAGCTAATCCCATTTTCCATATCGGCCGGCCATTCGCCATCATAGGCAATGGCATATTGTGCCTCTATAAATGCATCCTCAGGTAGATTATATATGTGGCGCTCATAACCCCCTGGTATAATTTCAATATATGCCTTTCTGCCTTTCCAAGCCGCTACGTTAAAAACAAAATTATTCCAGTTCCCGGTATTCACCTTTTGATCCATTCCCCCATAAATGGGATTTTGGATCAATTGAAAATTGTCTATAATTATCCGAATACTACTGTTTTGACCAAGGGCCCTAACCCCAATAAAATCTTTATCCAAGACCATATTTGGAGACCGTAAGGCTCCAAAAATTCCCATTCCCATTGCCTTGCTGGAAGCCTTCCCCTCCTGCAATCCAAGCAATTTACCGGTAGCCGGATCTACTATGGGGTCGCCCAGGGTAGATCGCTGTCCAAAAGCAAAACCATCACTCGTCCATTCATCAAAATCGCTGCCTCTAAAATCACCTATAAGGGTATAATTTTCATTGGTCCTGGCTACTACCGTATTCTGCGCAAGTTCTGCATTTTCAGCACTATTTTTCGCTGTTGACCATTTACTGGCCACCAACTTTCGCATATAGGTTTTAAGATCGACCAATTCCTTGGCCGCCAATTTTTTGTCCTTACTAACATCGGCTGGAACAGGCGAAAACCTAGTACTTTCCATTACCCCATATAGTGCATAATAATCTGCCGCAGTAATGGGATCGAACTTATGATCGTGACATTTTGCACAGGAAACCGTCAATCCCTGAAAGGTCTTGGTAGTAACGTCTATCATATTATCAATACGATCTGCCTCGTCTTGGCGCACATCTACAGGGCTATGGGTGCCTTCACCCATCACATAGAAAGTGGTACCGAGCCTAGATTCGGAAACTCCGGTTTCCTTATTTTCCCTAGTATTCTCCAATAAGTCCCCGGCGATATGCTCTTTCAAAATTTGATCGTAGGGTACATCCTCGTTAAATGCCCTGATCAAATAGTCACGGTATTTCCAGGCACCCGTTATGGTATAATCAAATTCGTGGCCTTTTGTTTCCGCGTAGCGCACCAAATCCATCCAATGTCTTGCCCATCTTTCCCCAAAAGCAGGTGAATTCAAATAAACATCTACCATTTTATTATAGGCCACCTTAGTGGTATCAGCAATAAATTTCTCGACCTCCTTTGGATTTGGAGGTAAGCCGGTAAGTAAATAGGATACTCTACGGATAAGGGAATTTTTATTGGCAATTGGAACTTTTTCCAACCCTTTCACTTCCATTTGCTTGCCTATTAAAAAATCGATGGCATTGGGGTCTTCTAGGTCCATTTTGGTTTCCGGGCTAATAAAGGACCAATGTTCTTTCCATTGCGCCCCTTGGTCAATCCACTTGTTCAAAAGGGCTTTTTCCCTCTCGGTAAGTTTTAGATTGGTCTCAGGTGGTGGCATTATCTGGCCAGGATCTTCATTATAAATACGCTGCACCAGATTACTTTTGGAAGTCTTCCCTGGCACAATGGCATGACCGCCTTCTTTGAGCGCCGCCGTGGCACCTTCGTAAGTATCCAGGCGCAATTCCGCTTTTCTACTACTTGGGTCGGGACCGTGGCACAAATAACAATTCTGTACCAATATGGGTTTTACGTGAAAATTAAAATCGACCACTTTAGGTAAAGGTTCAGAGAACTGTTGTGATCTATCACAAGAAATTCCGAGAACACCTAGGCTACAAAATAAGATCAGGACATTAATTCTACGCAAATACATTGTCAAAATTTTATACTCATTGTCAAATATAAGCTTTCAAAATATTAATACCAACCATTAAAATTGCACGGATAGGTATAAATTGTGCCTTGAAAGTACAAAAAATAAGGGTTGGACGGAGCCACAACTTACCAATACCTCAACGAGGCTTTGCAGAATAAGCGTGAGCCTGCTAAATTATTGTAAGCGCATCGGCAACCCCGAAAAGGGACTCTGTCGAAGTGACTACTATTGAGATTACCCCTTATCTGCTAATTGACAAAAGCTGTTGAAGCCAATTAAGTATTACTTGACCAGCCAACACCTTAAAAATGGATGAAGTTCCGCTGTTAAAATAGAAGTTCTAGATCCACTATTTTATTAATAGAATGCTCCGCCTTGGGAACATCTCCAAAGCCATATTTGGCAAAAACAAAAGGGATTTGGTTCCCAATCGCCGCCGTATAATCTCCAATGGTATCCCCAATATAGATGGGTTTGGCGAGTTTGTTTCTTTCAATGACCATTTTTACATTTTCAGTCTTTGACAAGCCCGTATTGCCCGAACATTCAAAATCTTTGAAATAAGCACTTAAACCGTGAAATTCATAAAAGGCTTCTATATAGCCGGCCTGACAATTACTGACTATAAACAGATCATACTTTTTACCCAAGGTTTTCAAAGTTGCTTCCAATCCTTGGTACAATACCCCTCCGGACTCCTTAATGTCGTTCACCTCCTGTACATAGCAACTATTCATAACTTCAAATTGTTGCTCTTCGCTTAGATATGGAAATAGTTTCTTGCCTACCAAATCGTGCTGCATTCCCAAAATACCCTGTATATCTTCCTCGGAAATGGGGCTTTTAATACAATCGAATCCATTCAAAGCTGTATGCCAGGCCTTAATACTCATGGGCATGGGGTCCCACAGAGTTCCATCCAGGTCAAAAATGATGTTTTCAATATTACCCCTTAAATCACTCAGAGCCATTTTTCAAAAGTTTTAAATAGTTCAGGTCCTAAATTAAGTCGACTACCTCACCTGTTTCGGCCGATTTATATGCCGCATCTACAATGTCCAGCACCATTTGTCCTTCCGCGAGTCCCGGAACCGGTTGTTGCCTGGTTTTGATACAATCTACAAAATGCTCCATTTGACGGGTATAGATTATTTGGTCGCAGTGATCTTCCCTTTTTGGAAGCTCTGGGACTGTGGTTACCGAACCTTCACCTTCTTTCATTTTTAAAAATGTAGGAAACAGATTAGCATAACCCTTTGTGCCAAACAGGCTGGTACTGGCTTCTGGTCCGTCCATATGGGGGTGCCACCATCCACTTTCTACAAGGCTTTCCGTACCATTATCCCAAGTGATGACCAAGATTGCAGTATCGTCCACATCATAGTCCCCAAATTCCGTAGAAATCCTAGCATATACTTTGGTTGGTTTTGGATCTCCCAAGATATACCTAACAGCATCAATGGCATGTACCCCCATATCTGCCAATGCTCCGCCCCCTGCCAATTCCTTTTTGGTAAACCAGCCAGAGGGGCCCCAATTTTCGTGAATTCCGTAGCCTTTGGTCTTAAACACTCTTCCGATAGTTCCTGAATCTACGGTATCCTTTATATAACGGGTATCGGTATCAAAACGCCACATATGCCCCACCATCACCAATTGGTTATGTTTTTTGGCCACCTCTGCAATTTGCCTACCCTCATCACCACTCATTCCCATGGGTTTTTCAAGAAAAACATCCTTTCCATTTTGCAAAAACGCTATGGCATAAGGGGCGTGAAACTGATTGGGTGTGCTAATAATTACAGCATCCAGATCATCTCTTTTTACAAGCGAAGATATATCGTTCAACGCCTCTTTTATGTTGTACTTAAGGGCGAACTTCTGGGCATTTTCTAGGTTTTTGGACACCACGGCCACAATTTCCACCCCATCTAGCGTTTGAAGTCCACGGGCGTGATAATCCGATATAAATCCTGCACCTATCAGGGCTATTTTTATTTTTTCCATTTTTTATCGATTACATATATTACTGTGGCTTGACAGAAGAGCTTGAAGTGTGTTTTTCAAAAGCTTGGAGCATTGTTGATAACTTATCGGTCAGAATAAAATCGACCCCCGCATCCAACAATTCCTTTACACGACTTTCAGCTTCGGAATGAAAATAATTGATACCAATCCCATTTCCCTTAAGCTTTTTTACATCCGACAACATATTTTCATCGTCCCTACTGCTTTTTATTTGCAGAAATGCGAAGTCCTTTTCTATAGTTTCATTTATATATTCAGCGCGAGTGGATAAACGTTCCATATTGCACATCATAATGTTTGGGTTTACCTGCCTTACCCCTTCTGCAGCCTCATTTTCACAAGCAATTACAGCCTGATGGATCCTGTCAGCAGAAATCACGGCTTCTGCTGTTGCAGCACCCAAACGTTCATCCCCTTTTAAATGGATATTAAGCCAAATATTTCTGGGCATTATGTCCAGCGCCTCCTTTAAGGTAGGGACCCTTTCTTTTTTAAATTCTTTTGATTTCCATTTGCCAGCATCGAGTTTTTTTATTTTTTTCAGCCTAAGCTCTTTCACCAGTCCCCGCCCATTGGTGGTCCTATTAACCTTGTCATCGTGCATAATAACCAATTGATTGTCCTTGGTCATTTGAACATCAAGCTCGATCATCTGTGCCCCCAGCTTAATGGCTTCCTCAAATGCCGCCAAAGTGTTTTCCGGGTGGGTTTCATTGGCTCCCCTATGGGCACAGATTCCTTTTTTAGGCATATTGTAAGATCCTGTATTTGTCAATGAATTTTGTGCAAAAGCATGGACTGGGCATACAAATAACAAAACAAGGACTAGGATTATTTTCATCTATTTAAATATATCACTTTTTAAATGTTGGGCATACCAAGCTAGGCAGTGGATTAATCGCTTAGTCCATCAATTCCTCCGTATGGGCATATATCTTCTTTATGGCTTCGGCTACTAAGTCCATATCCGCTTTTGTTCCCATCAATACCTTGTGGTGTACACAAACCGATTCCTCCTCAAAAATACGTTCACAGACCGGTAATGAAAATCTTTTTGGATCTATGCCCTTCCAATAGGCATCACTTAATCTATGTCTGGCGGGTTTAGTGTGTGGCACATACAATGAGCAATTATTTAAAGGCTCATAACATGCATCCACTATTATTCCCAATTCAGCCTCCAAAGCACTTCTAAATTTTTCGATGGGGAGGCCCTTAAATTCCTTTTTATTATATCTGAAGGCAAAATTGAAATATGCCTTTTTGGATTCCCGATCATCTCTCCTTAAAGGTGTTACCCCTGCTATTTCTTTTAACAGCGTATTTAAGTATGCCCCATTGGCATCTCTGTTTGCATTCTGTTCTGGCAATCTTTTTAAGCCTTCTACCAGAATAGCGGCTTGAAATTCGGTAATCCGATAGTTCCCTGACTGAATAAAATTCCCGTCATCACCATAATCCCCTATCCCTTTGTCCGCACCAATCAACGAATCTCCTTCCGGTCTGCGACCAACATTTCTCAGGGCATCCATTTTTTCTGCCAAATCAGTGTCATCAGTAGTAACAGATCCACCTTCACCAGCAGTTAGGTGCTTTGACAATTGAAAGCTAAAACTACCTACATTACCAATACTTCCGGCTTTTTTACCGTTCCATTCACCTCCGTGCTTGTGGGCACAATCCTCAATTACATAAAGATTATGTTTCTTGGCAATGTCCATAACGGCATCCATATCGGCAAAGGCCCCATATAAATGAACCGGAATAATAGCCTTTGTTCTTGGAGTTATGGCTTTTTCTATTTCTTTTGGATCAATACACCAGGTATCCTCACAAATATCTACCAAGATGGGAGTAGCATTTACGTCGATTACGGTGGCCGCAGTAGCTTGCCAGGTTAGGCCTGGGACAATAACCTCATCGCCAACGCCTATACCCATTGCTTCTAGCGCAATTTGCATGGTTACAGTTCCGTTTACTACGCTTATGGCATGTTTCACACCTGTATATTCCGCAAATAGTTTATTAAACTCCATTTCCTTTGGCCCATTATAGGACCAAACCCCGCTATTAAGTACCTCGATCAATGCAACTTCCTCTTCTTTTCCCCAAACCGGCCATTGAGGCCAAGGACTTTTAGTGACGTCGCGACAAGGTGTGCCGCCATTTATTGCCAAGATTTTCATATTTCCAATTGATTTTATCCCTTTATTTCCAATATTTCTTTCCCTAAGCTATTTCAAATTCCACCCCTCTACCTTCAACGCTGCCGCTGAAGTCCCTTCAAAATTTGCACAAACCATGCGTTCTTCCCCTGGGAGCAGGTTTATAAAATTATCTTCCCAGAATATGGGCAGTATAAGTTCTCCGGTATTTTCATCCACAACCTTAAGGTTGATCAAAAATGCGATATGGTCACTATTGTTCTTAAGTTCTACTTTAATATTCTGTTGTTCTCCATCCTGTTCAAAATAATGCGACTGCTCCAACTGGGATTTAGGCAGCTCATTCAACTGCTTAAAATCTGCATATACCTTACTGGGGGTATGAAAAGCAAAGGGTCCCAAATCGGCCTCATAGTCCAACACTTCTTCTTTTGCGGAGAGCCAATAAAAATTATTGTTGATCTCCACGCCTCTCTTATCAAGTAGGCGAAGATCTACAAAATAGGTTGTTGTAAGCCTTGGCATTTCTCCCAATGCGAAAATAGATTTTGATGAATCCGGCGCCATATCAAAGGCAACCTTCTCCTCCAAAAGAATTTCCGACCCTAAGGAATAAACACGGATATGGGCCGTCAAATTTTCTACTGGAGTTATATGGTCATTAACAGCATAAATATGTTTATCCCCGTAATTATATATTAGGCTTAATGGCATACATGCCTTTTGTGTAGCATATAAGGCCGCGGTAGGGTTTAGATAATAATCGTACAATTGCCAATACATCTTGGGCCATGCCGCGTTCAACATCCACTGGATAATACCTGTTGACCTCTTTTTATAAACCTGAAAAGCCTCGAACATAGGCCGCATAAGCTCATAATTCATGGCCTGGGCCTTTTTATCGAACTCCTCCAAAGAACTGGGAGCTCCATATTTTTCATCCATGGCCTTGGTAAACCTACTTAGATCGGCAAACTCATACCTTCCGCAATGAAAATTCCAGGCTTCCCCCATTGGCCACAATTGTTCTTGAGGAATCATTTTTTTAAGACTTTCCAATTGGGGAATCTGAGCTCCGGGCCCAGTTTCCGTATTAAACCCATAGGCGCCACCAAATTTGGTGTCCGTAAACCAATAAACCGGGGCCGTATAGGCATAAGGACCCAACATTTTTACCCCGGAGGACCCACTTATCTCGCTTATAACATCCTCACTACCAATAACATGTTGATCACTGCCCACACCACCTGTAGAATTTAAATAGGGCCTTGTAGGATCATATTTGGCAAAAGTGTCAATATATTTTTGTTCCAATTCCGTAATCGGGACCTTGTCACTGGCAACGGTCCAAACAAAGATGCTGGGGTGATTGCGCAGCCATATGACCTGATCCTCCCAGGCCTGGGCAACATGGGCTATATGCTCGGGCTTATATACTCCACCAAAACGCTCGTTGACGGGCACCCCCATATGGATCTCATGTTCCCAATGACAGCTCCAACCTACCATTAATAATATACCATGTTCATCGCAGAGGTCGTAGAGTTTGTGGTCTTTCCCCCAAAAACCTTCCAAACGAATACAGTTCAGATTCATTTGTTTTACGTACTTCACCTGCGCCTCAATGCTTTCGTCCGTATCCATCAAAAGCAAATCATCTGTCCATCCGGCCCCTTTTATCAATACCTTTTGTCCATTGACCTTATAACCGCGGTGAATTTCATCTAACCAATAATCCTCTATTTGTCGAATTCCAAATCTCAGTTGCGTCCCATCCAAAACCTCTTCATTGGCCACAAATTTTAATTCCAGATCATAGAGATCGGGATTCCCCAAATTAATGGGCCACCACAATTTTGGCTCCTTAAAATTAAGACCCACAAAATCCTTACTATTAAAGGTGATCAGTTCATCACTATTTGCAGTAAGATTTATATTTTTCTTGAATACAATGTCTCCTATAGTTCCTACTAGATCTCCTGAAATTGCAGAATCCGAATAATTGATCAATTCCGCAGAAACGGTTACCTCCGCCTCTTTCAAGGTTTCAAGATTTACCTTGGTCTGTACAAAAGGATTTTCAATATGTACCCCGCCATGAAGATTTAAACTTACAGGTCTAAAAACACCCATATCCCCATCTGGAGGGGCAGGGTTCCAGTCTACGAAACCTATACTAAAATCGCCAGGTTGGGGAGGAATAACCTCAACGGCCAGGATATTGGATCCACTTTTAATAGATGCACTTACATCAAAAGAAGTAATGCGAAATGCCCCATCTATGGCAGTGGCATCGGCTATAAGCTGACCATTTAACCAAACATTGGCCTTATAGTTTATACCGTCAAATTTTAAACTGGCAAAATTATTAGCTTGTTCTGCAGTAAGTTTAAAGTTCGTGACATACCACCATGGCACTTTAAACAATTCTGTCTGGATGGACTTTAGATTCTCCCCAAAATAGGGGTTTTCGTATACCTTGTTGGCCACCAAAGTGCTCAAAACGGTTGAAGGCACTACGGTCGGAAACCAATTGTCGACAATTGCGGGCATGGTCGAGATTTCATTCCCCTTTTCCGAAACTTTATTTGAACTCTGGATTCTCCAATTATCCGATAACTTTATTTGGAAGGATTTATGCATTCTATATATTTTATTATTCCTTCTTAGCTTTCAATTTCTTAATGTTACTTTTTGCCCTCCACATCATTCCTCCACCAATAGATATTAGTATTATTCCGGCAACCATATCGGTCATATGTTCTATAAAGGTTTCCGTATAGATCATTGCAAAAAGTACTATAACCCCAAAAGCCATTATAAAAAACCCAAGAGCATTATTGATTTGAGCAGCCTTTAAACGTGCGTTTATTTCATTTGTCTCCATACTTTTTTTTGATTAAGGGGGTTAAAAATGATTATAGATCGATGCCAAAATAACAAGAACGGCTATAGACCATATTTTTAAATTGTTCCACCAATGCCGATCTTCCTTGGCTATACCCTCGTAAACATATTCAGTGGGAAGCAAAAGCACTAAAAAACCTATTAATGCATATAAACCAAGAAATATCATTTTTGCAGTTTCTTGAGAAACTCCGGAAAGCCAGTCAAAATTGAACATATTACAGTTTTTTATTTTTTACCAAAATTTTAGAACTAAACACCAAGCCTTGCAATTGCTCCTCTGTGTGTTTCTTGGTCAGCAAACTAACCGTTACATTTACTATAAAACCTAGTAGGAAAGACCACCAGGAAATATAAAGAAAGGGGTCTTCTATAGTGAAGAATTGCTCTTTAAATACATTTAAGTATATCGCAAACCCAATTCCGATTACCAATGCGGAAAGTCCGCCCCATTCCGTAGTTCGTTTCCAGAATATCCCCAATAGAAGAATGGCGAATATCGGTCCTTGGAAATAGGACATAAAGGTTTGTATGGCCACATAAATCCCGGGGAAATCACTGCTAATAGGGGAGGTAGCTACTCCTATAAGTAACAGTACCAAGGTCGTGATCTGCCCAACCCTTAAATAATGTTTGTCATCCGCCCCTTTTTTAATAAAAGGTTCATAGATATCTTTTGTAAACAAAGTGGCCGTTGAATTCAACAAGGAATCCACGCTGGACATAAGTCCAGCAAAAAATGCTGCGAACATAAGTCCGACCAATCCCGGAGGCAGAATGGATTTGATCATCATTGGCAGTGCCTGATCACCGTCTAGCAATCCAGGGTGTACCACGACGGCCATAAGGCCTGGAAACAAAACCAGAATTGGAATAAACATTTTAAGGGCAGAACCGAATATCATACTGGCCTTTGCGTGCCATTCGTTTTTAGCGGTAAGGCAGCGCTGTACAATAGATTGGTTACCTATCATATAAGCATTGGCCATAACAAAGGTTAAACCAAATAAAATTCCGGTCCAAGGAAAGGGAGATTTCGTATCCTGTGGTTGTATAATATCGAAATGGTTTCGATACTCGGGACCCATTGTAGCAATTTTATCTACCATATTATCCCAACCTCCCACTTCATAGAGACTCAGAAAAACTAAGGCAAAGCCTCCAATGAACATTATAACGAATTGGACCACATCGGTCATAATTACAGCGGTAATACCCCCAAAATAGGTATAGAGTCCAACTACTCCCGCAGTGGCAACAATGGATATCCATATGGGCCACCCCATAAGGACATTTAACAATACTGCACTGGCCCAAAAAAGAACTCCCAAATCCAAGGCAAAAAACAGGATCCAGGTAACAGAAGCAATAGTCCTTACCTTTTGGTTATACCTTCTTCCAAGGTATTCAGGTATGGTATACATACCCCCACGCCAGAAATAAGGAATAAAAATAAAGGCCGCCAACAACATGGCCGGAACAGAACCTACCCAATCAAAGTTGCCGACAGAAATACCATATCTATAGGCCTGACCGGAAACACCAACAAAATCCAATGCCCCTATGTCCGATACGACGATAGACATACCGATAGCCCAAAAGGGCAGGCTTTTGCCTCCAAGAAAATAATCCTCCGAGCTATTGACAAATTTTTTGAAATACAGCCCCAGTAATAACATTCCTATTATATAAGCTATTACTATAAAATAATCTATCCCTGCTAACATTGGTTTGGCATTTTGGTTAATTACCTACAAATTAAATTCAAATAGCGATCATTGAATAAGTAAATCTTATTTCATTTACATGGTATATTGACATAAGACCTAGTTTTTTAACTTATTTCAGGGCAATTAAGTTAAAATTATAGCAGTTTTCAAAAGTGATAAAATACTACTCCACGAAGTAAGTCATGATCTACATATAGTAATGTATGGAATTAAGGATACCAATTAAAACCAAAAAAACGGTCCCAAATCTTCAAGTGTTAAGATTGTGTCACTTACGTTTAAGAAATATTCTTACCAAAAATCAAACATATCTTAACCTAAAATTTTCAATATCATAATATTGCCACCTTTAAGGGTAAAATTCCATAGGTATCTAATAAAATACTATGCTTTTCGTAGATAATTTTACAATAGTTTTGTTAACGAAATGCTAATTACTCAACCAATTAATTTAAATGAATATGAAAAAAAGCAGCTTAAAATTTTTGACTTTCCTTCTGTTCAGCATGGTTTCTGGAATCATGTTGGCACAACAAGGAGTAACGGGAGTCGTCAGCAGTGATGATGGCGAATTACTCCCTGGAGTGTCCGTGGTAGTTAAGGGCACTGCCACCGGTGTTACCTCCGATTTTGATGGAATCTACAGCATAACCGTTCCCAACAGTAGTGCTGTCTTGGTATTTTCCTATTTGGGCATGGAAACAAAAGAAGTAATTGTAGGGAACCAAACTACCCTAAACGTTACCATGGCAACCTCATCTGAACAATTGGATGAGGTAGTAGTAACCGCTCTTGGTATTTCAAGGGAAAAGAAATCCTTGGGGTATTCTGTTAGTGAGGTAAGCGGTGATGACATAACCACTGTAACACAGGAAAATGCATTGAATGCATTGAACGGTAGAGTTTCGGGGGTTCAGATTAATTCTACTGGTGGTACGGGTTCCACGGTAAGTGTGATTCTTCGTGGGGCCTCTTCATTAACAACGGACAACCAACCACTGTACGTAATTGATGGAGTTCCACTTACCAGTAGCTTAACCAATGTAGGAACCGTAGGAAGTGGTGTTGCCGTGGATTACGGTGGCGGTATTGCCGATGTGAATCCGGACGATATTGAAAGTGTCTCTGTACTTAAAGGCCCTAGTGCAGCTGCATTATATGGTTCCAGAGGGGGTAACGGTGTTATTTTGATTACCACTAAATCTGGTAAAAAGAGTAAGGGTTTAGGCATTACCTTTAGTTCTAGCAATGTATATGAAACGCCATATAAGTTCTTGGAAAAAAGTAATCGTTTTGCTAACGGTAGTAGGCCAGATCCTACCACTTCCCAAATCGACGAAACCTCTTCCGGTTGGGTAGGACCCGAACTAGATAAGGGTTTAAGTGCAATTCAATGGCCATACACCGCTGAAGAAATAGCAAGTGGTGTAGCCAATGCCACACCTTTGACTTCCAGAGGAAAGAACAATGCCAAAAATTTCTTTGAATCTGCCATAACCTCAACCAATACGATTGCTATAGAGAATAATACCGATCGTATGAATTATCGTTTGTCCTATACGAATATGATGCATGAAGGTTTTATTCCGAATTCGGATTTAGAGCGAAATAGCTTAGCTATCAATAGTACCTTTGATGTAAATGACAAACTAAAAATAACCTCAAGTTTAAAATATGTTATTTCAGGTGCGGATAACCGGCCATCAACCACTGATAGAAATGCAAATCCACTACAGGCTTTGTATGACATTAACCCGCATATCGATATTCGTGATCTAGAAGATTATTGGTTGGTAGAAGGTCAGCTTCAGAATGCACCTTATAACTTTGGTGATGACCCATCTGATTTTGAATACAACAATCCCTATTTTATGGCCAATGAAATAAACAATGGCTTTGAAAGAAAGAGGTTGTATGGTAATTTTCAAGCAGACTACGCGTTTTCCGATAAATTTTCCCTAATGCTACGTTACGCCTATAATGATAGTCGCGAAGTAAGGGAAACCAAGATCTCCAGTGGTTTTAGCAGGGAAACAAACGGCGCCTATGGATTGGTAAATCTGGATGGGGTAGAAAGCAATGCTGATTTTTTACTTACGTATAAGGATAAGTTAAATGACGACTTCGATTTTAGTTTATCAGGGGGTGGTAACATTAGGAATGTAAGTAATGGATTTGTGTCTACCCAAACCAAAAATGGGGGCTCTGGTTTAGTTATACCAAACTTATTCCTCTTGTCCAATATAGCGGCCGACAATATTGACTACAATGAAACCCAATCAAAAGAACGCGTTAATAGCTTGTACGCCCTAGGTAATATTGGCTATAAGAATATGTTATTTGTAGATGCAACAGTTAGAAATGACTGGTCCAGTACCTTACCAGAAAGCGATAATGACTTCCTATATCCATCAGTATCCACAAGTATCTTACTGAACAATATGTTCGATATGGGCAGCAATGTATCTTTGTTCAAATTAAGAGTAGGTTGGGCACAGTCCGGTAATGATACCAGCGCGCACAATTTATTTTCTATCCTAAGCAATACTGGGGATTGGGGCTCTGCGTCACAGCTGGCAGTATCTTCGGCCTTAAAGAATGATAATATTGAAGCCGAGCTTAATACTTCTACCGAATTTGGTTTTGACTTGTCGCTTTTCCGGAATCGATTGAATATGGATTTTACCTATTACGAATCGAACAATGAAAATCAAATATTCCAAAAATCGCTTCCAGTATCTTCAGGTGCCAGCACCAAACTTTTTAATGCAGGTAACTTGAACAGTAAAGGTTTTGAAGCCAGCTTAGGCGGAAAGTTAATTCAGGGTAATGATTTAAATTGGAATATGAACCTAACCTTTACTACCAATAAAACCATTATCACCGAATTGGCCCCAGGAACGGATTATGTTCGGTTTTGGAGTCAGGCAAAAGGAGGCGCATATACCTGGGTAGGGGAAGAAGTAGGTCAGATTGTTGACCGTGCTTTCGTTAGAGTGGAAGACCCTAATTCTCCGTATTTCGGATGGCCTTTATTAGACGATGAGGGTTGGGAGAATAGTGACAGTACTTTGTCCGATGAAGATGGAAATAGGGTTGCCCCCGTTATTGGTAATTACAACCCAGATTTTAACATAGGGCTACAAACATCGCTACAGTACAAGAATTGGAATCTATCCATGAACTTTGACTGGAGAAAAGGCGGACAGTTTGTTTCCCAGACCATGAGGTATTATGAGTCCGATCTACAGACGACCAGATGGCTGAATAAGGTTTATAACTTAAGTGACGTTGGCGATATCCCAACCTATATTAGAGACAATGCCGATGTATTTTTATCTCCAGATGGCGACTTTTACCCACTTGTTGGTGGACCAACTGCTGAAGATGGTGGCTTTCCCGTTGATGGTTTAAATGACGGTGTTTTTTTACCAGGGGTTATTGGTACTTATGATGACCAAGGCAACTTTATTTTAGAACAAGAAAATATTGGTGGACCAGGGACACAATACCATACCTATGGTGACAACTACGCTTGGGATTTTACCAGGGCTTCAACCTTTGATGCGGATTTTGTAAAACTAAGACAAATTTCAATTGGCTATACCTTTGATAACAAAATAGCCCAGAAAATTGGAATGCGTAATTTATCACTATCGTTGTTTAGTCGTAATATTATCTTATGGACCAAAGCGGGAATCAATATTGATCCAGAATCTGCCTTCCAAAATTCGCAGGGCAACCTATCACAGGGGGTTGAGAGATATAACATTCAGCCATGGGCAATTCCAGTTGGTCTTAAACTAAACGCAAGTTTCTAAAAATATTAAAAAACTAAGGATATGAAATTAATACAAAACATAGCTATCAGATTTCTATTGGTTCCATTATTGCTTGTAGTTTCCTGCGATAACGACCTAGCTGAAATCAATGAAAACCCAAATGGGATAGAGCCCAGTATGGCTGATCCAAATTTATTGATGAGTACTGTGATGACAGGCCTTGCAACAAGTACAACCAGCAGAGGATATGCCAATGATACCGGTAATGCCGCACAGTATACCCAGCGAGACTCTTGGTCCAGCAATAGATATGATTGGGAAACTGGTTCTATTTGGTCTGCCAATTACGGTTTGTTAAGAACCAATAAAGTAGCCTATGACAGGGCGGTAGAACTTGGATTGCCTTTTCACGAAGGGGTTACCTTGATATTGAAATCAATGCTGTTCGGAAATTTAACCGATTACTACGGTGACATCCCTTATTCTGACGCTTTAAAAGGTACTGAAGCAGAAGGAGAACTACCCGTTTACGATTCACAAGAAGCTGTATATAAGGGTATTATTGCCGATTTGGAAACAGCTTCAAGTCTCCTAGGCGCTGATTCGTATGAAGGCGTAGTGGAAGA
The DNA here is from genome assembly GCF_023015905.1 of Arenibacter sp. F20364. GTDB lineage: Bacteria > Bacteroidota > Bacteroidia > Flavobacteriales > Flavobacteriaceae > Arenibacter. Next base: position 75,587 of record NZ_JALKBD010000006.1, read on the forward strand.
TCAAGACTTATATTATGGAGGTGATGCTTCAAAGTGGCAGAAATTAGCCAACTCATTAGCCCTTCGTTATTATATGCGATTATCCGAAAAACTTCCTTCGTTTGCCGAAACCGGGGTAACCAGTACGCTTTCCAAGCCCTTGATCAGTGATATTGATGATGAACTTGTACTGGATTACATAGGTGGCACCTCTGATCAATCATGGCCTAATAGTGGACAGTTTGGTTCGGCTTCGGATTTCCATAGGGTAAAACCATGTACCACTATGACCGATAAACTAAAAGAGTTGGAAGATCCTAGAATTGACATCTGGTTTGCTCCTGTGGAAGTACCTACAAAAGTAGTTCCTCCTGCTGAAGTCCCCGGTGGAGGAGCTGTTGCCGAAGTAGATGGCATACGTTATATTACAGATGAGGTCCTTATAGATGGTGATATCTTAGGCAACCTATATGCCATATACTCACCAGATACCTATGCCGCAGAGTTGGAGGCAGGTAAAAAATTAATTGATACCAGCAGTATTTATGTTGGTTTGCCCGCAGCAGTAAGTAGTATAGACCCTTATGAGTACAACTACAATGCAGATGGTTCAAGAGGGGGTACAAACGCATATGTATCCTTAATGAATGAAGTATTCAACCAAAAAGATGACGGGGGAAACCTTCTCAAAGCTAGACTGTTCTCTTATGCCGAATTGTCTTTCTTAAAAGCAGAAGCTGCAGTAAGAGGCTGGGGATCGGATGCCGAAGGAAATTATTTGGAAGGAATTAGAGCCTCTTTGGAAGTATGGGGTGTTGGTGATACCTACAGTGATTATATTACCAATACCGGAGTTGCTTTCGACGGAACCTTGGCGCAAATCATGGAGCAAAAATGGATAGCCAATATGTTCAATGGTGATGAAGCCTATTTGGATTGGAGAAGAACTGGTCTACCTGATTTAAGTGCAGGACCCTTTGCCAGAGAAGATGTGATGCCTCTAAGGTTCATTTATCCTGATGATGAAATTAACATCAATACCACCAATTACAACGCGGCGGCGGCTTCATTGGAAGGAACTCCATATAGTACAACAGATCCCAATGATAGCCCATATGCCCGGCCTTGGATCGTACAGGGAGTTAGCACCCCTTGGTAAAAATTTTGAGTTTTATTTATTGAGTTTTGAGTTAGTTTAAGAATGCCCCGGGAAATCGGGGCATTTTTTATTCTTTCTCATCTGGGACAAAAAAAGGTAACAAATATAATCTAGGAATCAATAGTTTATTCCCGAGCCACCATCATAATTCCCTTAAAGTATGCTGGTCATCTTTTACTCTAGACCACCTTAATCCACAGAATTTGTTCCCTTAATCGGTACGTCGGTCCGCTTCTTTTTTAACCCCCAATTTGAATAAGATCTTCTCCATTAAGCACCATTGGGTAAATGCAGATTGAAAAAGGTTGACCCCTACAAAGACGGTAAACCACAACCAGTTTATATTTACGTAAATGGCCAATACCACGCTAATAACTATAAAAGCCCCGGCAATTGCCCTGATAAATCTGTTCATCATAATATTATTTTTTAAAGGTTATTAAATATACTTTTCTATGGGAACCACGGCAGCCCTTACGGGATTGTTGGTTTCCAAATTATTGTTGAATTCAGAGATAAGTTGAAAAAGGATTTCAATATTCTCTTCTGTGGTAAAGGAAAAAAACATGGCAGATTCTACACCCCCTTTTTCACTGGGGAACCAATTTGAAGCCATGAGCACTTGGGCTGGATTTTTATATCCATCAATATCGGAGCCACTAAAGCTTTCAATATTTGCTTTTTTAAAGAGTTTTAGAGTTTCCTTGGCGAACTCTTCCACAACGGTTACTATGAGTAGTTTCATTATTATTTATTTTTAGTTTCAATTCTATTGCCAAAATGATTTCTTGAGGCTTTACCTTCTTTGGGTTATACCGGGCTCTCTTCGACTACGCTTAGAGACCGGTCCTTAAAATTTCGCAAAATACCCATATCCAATATGGAATAAATCAATTTCCCAGAGCGCTCCCTTCGTCCCCGCTTAGGGACCTGCATACAAATCTCATATAAACTCCCAGTTACTTATAGTTCTTCCTTTCTATCATATAATACACCAAGGGCACCACTAACAATGTTAGCACCGTGGATACAATGGTACCGCCCATCAAAGAAATGGCCAGCCCTTGGAAAATGGGATCGAACAGGATTACAAACGCCCCAATAACCACGGTTCCCGCTGTTAAAAGAATAGGGGTAGTCCTTACGGCACCAGCTTCAATTACGGCCAGTTTTAAAGGAGTGCCTTCCGCCAATCGCAGATTAATAAAATCGATCAACAAGACTGAATTCCGCACCATAATTCCAGCTAGGGCAATCATTCCAATAAAGGAAGTTGCTGTAAAAAAAGCATCCAACATCCAATGCCCCAATACAATCCCGATCAAAGAAAGTGGTATGGCCACCATCATTACTACCGGGGCCTTAAAATTTTGGAACCAGCCTACAATCAATATATAGATGATGAAAATTACCCCTAAGAATGCCAATCCCAGATCCCGGAATACCTCCAAGGTAATCTGCCATTCCCCATCCCATTTTACGGTATAATTATCCTCAAAATCGGGTTGCTTTATGTACAGTTCATCAATAGAATATCCCTTAGGCAAATTCATCGCCTTTAACTTATCGGTCATCCCTAAGATAGCATACACGGGACTTTCCAAATCCCCGGCCATATCGGCCAGTACATAGACCACCCGCTTTTGGTTTTTTCTATAAATACTCTTGGCCCTTGTGGTCTGCTCTATAGCTACCAAATCTGCAATAGGGACCATATTTCCCTGCTGTGATTTCACCTTCAATTGGGCAATATCCTGAATAGTTGATTTTTCCTTTTCATCCAAGGCCAATATCAAACCTATTTGAACGGAGGCATTTTCATCGTATAGATTGGTCACCGCCCTTTCCGACAGGGCCATATTCATGGTATGGGCAATTTGTTGTGGTGCCACACCATAAAGCATTGCCTTTTCCTTGTCAATGATAAACTGATATTCCACTTGGTCTGCTTCTACCATCCAATCCACATCCACCACATCCGGGGTATTTTTCAAAATCTGCAGTACCTGATCTGCAATATCCATTTGTATATCATAATCAGGGCCATATATTTCCCCAACAATAGTGGATAGTACCGGAGGTCCGGGGGGTACCTCAACAATCTTAACGTTGGCGTTGTACTTATTCCCTATACGTTGTATCTCTGGACGCATTAGACTGGCTATCTCGTGACTTTGGGCAGATCGCTCTCCCTTATCCAATAAATTTACCTGTATATCGGCCATATTGCTCCCCCCCCTCATATCGTAATGACGGACAAGACCATTGAAAGTTATTGGCGCGGAAGTGCCCACATAACTTTGATAGTTTACCACTTCCGGACGAGTATTTAGGTATTGGGCAATTTCCCTGGCCACTACTCCGGTACGTTCCAAAGTAGTACCCTCTGGCATGTCTATGACCACTTGAAATTCATTCTTATTATCGAAAGGCAACATTTTAACAGCCACCGATTTGGTAAAGAACATTCCAATGGAACCCAACAACAACAAAAATGTAATCCCTAAAAACAACCAGCGTTTCTTTTTGTTTTCGATCAAAGGCTTTTCAAACTTGTTGTACATTCTAAAGATAAAAGTTTCCTCTAAAGGTTTTTCTGCCTTTTCCTCTCCTTTTTTATCCTTCTCCCTAAGAAATATATACCCCAGATATGGTGTAATGGTCAAGGCTACAAAAAGGGACAATAACATGGCAATGGAAGCTCCAATAGGCATTGGGGACATATAAGGCCCCATAAGACCTGAAACAAAAGCCATTGGCAATACGGAAGCAATTACCGTAAAGGTGGCCAATATAGTAGGGTTGCCCACTTCATTAATGGCATACAATGCAGCCTGCTTAAACGGCAAACGTTTCATTTTAAAATGCCGGTGCATGTTTTCTGCTATAATAATGGAGTCGTCCACCACAATACCTGTCACAAAAACCAGTGCAAATAAGGTAATACGGTTTAAGGTGTAGTCCAACAAATAATAACTCAATAGGGTCAAGGCAAAGGTGATGGGTACGGATAGGAACACCACCAATCCACCACGCCATCCCATGGCCAACATTACTACAAAGGTCACCGCTATTATGGCACCTATAAGGTGCATCAACAGTTCGGATACCTTGTGGGATGCCGTTTCCCCGTAATTCCGGGTCACCTCCACATGCACATCATCCGGGATAAGATTTTTCTTTAAATGATCTACTTTCTCCAAAATAATATCCGAAATATTCATGGCGTCCGCACCCTTGCGCTTGGCTATGGAAATGGTTACTGCAGGATATTCGGACTTATAGGTTTCCCTTTGTTCACTTCCCTGCCCAAAACCTAGGGATACGTATTCCTTAGGGATTTCGGGTCCATCCTGTATACTGGCAATTTGCTTTAAATATATGGGACGGTTCTGTTGCACCCCTACCACCAAATTCTCCACATCGGTCGCAGTTTCCAGGAATTTACCCGTGGTCACCATAAATTCGGTATCATTTTTATCAAATGTACCTCCGCTTATTTGCTGGTTACTGGCTCTGATCATTTCGGCAACAGAAAGAAAATCCAATCCGCTTGCGGCCAATTTATCCTTGTCCATTACCACCCGCAATTGACGGTTACGCCCACCAATCTTTTGGGTGGCGGACACATCGTTTACTTTTTCAATTTCATCTGTAAGCTCCTGGGCAATTTGCTTTAGTTGGTAGTCGTCATAATTCTCGCTCCACAAGGTAAGTCCCAACATGGGTACATCATCTATAGCCCTGGTTTTTATTAAAGGGTAGGTAACCCCTTGTGGCATTTCGTCCATATGCTTATTGATCTCGTTCTGGAGTTTTACAAACGAACGTTCAATATCCTCACCCACATAAAACTGCACTATAACCATTCCCTGCTCCTCCATGGAAGTAGAGTAGACGTATTCTACACCTTTAATATTGGAAATTAATTTTTCAAGAGGTTTGGTTACCCTACTCTCTACTTCGGTGGGACTAGCCCCTGGATAGCCCACAAAGATATCGGCCATTGGCACATCTATCTGTGGCTCTTCCTCCCTAGGTATCAAGAAAGAACTGTATACCCCAATGACCATGAATACGATCATTAGAAGGACCGTTAACTTAGATCCTATAAATGCTTTGGCAATTTTGCCTGCTAATCCTTCTTTCATCTTTATCTTTTATTTTTGTTTTGGGCGTTACCTTCGCTTATTCTTGAATGACCCAATTCCCGTTTTCTTATACCTACAAGGTCTTGGAGACCTTGCAGGATTGGAGCCTAGCAGGAAATCATTCAGAAATGCTCAGGTCGGGCTTTCCGCTTTTACTCCAACTCCTTTTTAGCCTAAATCTGCTAAAAAGTCTTGGGGTAACCGCTACAATCCCTAACGCAAATCCGATTTTTCAAACTTTGGTTATTGGATACTAATCCTAGCCCCATTGAACAATTTCGCTTCGGCCGATATTATATATTGTTCCTCGGCGGAAAGTCCTGACAATACCTCTACACTATCGCCATAAGTCCTACCCAAGCGCAACCAGCGCAAAAGAGCGGTATTGCTCTCACTCACCGTATACACTCCGGATAACTGTCCGTTTTGCACTATCGCCTCCAGAGGAATAAGCACCCTATTGGTATTCGCTTTTTTTGCAGTAGGAAATTGAACAGTGGCGTACATTCCAGAAAGTAGTTTGGAATTGGACTCATCCAACATTACTTTAACCATATACTGTCCTCCAGTATTTTTGGCAGAGGTACTCACTTCCGCTACTGTTCCCTTAAAGGTTTCGTCCAGGGTCTTGATCAAGATCCCCACTTCCGAACCCGACTTTATCTGAAGTATTTCAGATTCAGGTACCATGGTCAAGACCTGAAAATTGCCCGGACTTTCTACTTCCACTAAGGGCATCCCTGGATTGGCCATATCCCCAACCTTAATAAATTTGTTGGTAACCACTCCATTAAAAGGAGCCCGTATATTGCTATAGGAAAATTGGGCGTTCACCTCGTTCTTCATTTGTTTGGCCGCTTCCAATCTGGCCTTGGCCATGTTGTAGTTGGCAGTAATGTCGTCCAGTTCCTTTTGGGAAGCACTGTTCTCCTTAAACAAGGCTGTATACCTATTGTAATCTTTTTCAGCGTTGTTAAAAGCAGCAGCGGCTTCGGTAATACCGGCGTTTACTTGGGCTAATTTGGCGGATAGGTCAGCATTGTTAATACTTATCAATTGCTGCCCTTTATTAACTTTATCCCCTACCTGTACGTAAATTTTATCTACATATCCCATCATTCGGGTACTTATATTGGCACTGTTCACCGCCTCTATCTTTCCGCTGGCGGATAGGAACGGACTACCGTTCTGTTCAGAAACCGTGCTCACTTCAACGGCCACGGCAGGAGAATTGTCCGCCACAGTTTTTTTATCATCGCTCCCACAACTGCTAATCGTTATGGCGAAGGTGAAGAGTGCTGCTATGTATAATTTTGTTTTCATATGTATAATTCCTTTTTATGATTTCTTATATTGATTAACTGTATGCCCTTATTCCTTGGTTAAAAACTTTACATAGGCCAAGGCGTAATTATAATTGAAAATAGTAGTGTAATATTCCAATCTCTTCTGGGAAAATTGGGTTTCGGTATTTAATAAGTCGGTGGTTTTCTCCAACCCCTGTTTAAATCTATTGGTTCGTATGCGGAGGGATTCTTCCGACTGTTGCAATGCCAATGACGTAAGCTCCAAATTGTTTTTGGCATCTTGAAGCAAACGCATGGCCCTATTCAACTCTACCTGACTTTCGGCTTTATATTGATGAAGCTCCAACTTGGATTTTTCAAATTCGGCCCTGCTTTTTTGGACCTTTCCAAAACGCTTACTGCCTTCAAAAATGTTCCATTTTAATTCTGCCCCTATCAAATATCCATTGGCATCGCCCTGAAAAACTTGGTCATCGTGCAATTCATAGGTTCCAAAAGCATTTAAGCTAGGAAGAAAACTCATTTTGTCTGCCCTGTACATTTGTTGGTATGCCTCGGTGGACAAGGACATGGCCTGTAGGTCCTTTCTATTATCAGGCAATCCTTCCGTATAAATGTCACTGACCACTAAGGTCAAGGAGTCCGATGGTTGTAAAACTGCATAACTGTTATCGTTCATCAAGACGGATAGGTAATTGGAAACATTGTGGATATTGCTCTTGGCGTACTGCAACTGATTGTCTATTTCGGTAAGCCTAACCTCTACCGCCAGGACATCCGATTTTTGAAGATATCCCTGCTTAAAACTATTATCCGCCAAACGCTTATTTTCCATTGCCGCCTTTTTCGCCTCTTCCAAAACCGAGACGGACTTATAGGCCAACTGTAACTGCATATAAGCTTTTTCTACCTCCAAGTCCATATAATCATTGGTCCTATCCGCTTTTAACTCCACTGCATTCATTTTGGCTTTCGCCGCCTTACGCTGAAAAATTCCATCTAGATTTACCAATGGCTGCTGCACTTGGATACGGGTAGCATAATCCTCGATCTGACTGGGGTTGTTCAATAAAAGGGGATCAAAATCGGCCTGGGTCAAAATTTCCTGGTTCAATTTGGAACCAAATGCCATCAAGGGATTAGTGGTCGCAATAGCCGTATGGGATACACTTATATTGGGCAATATCACGGCATTGGACTGATTAAAATCGCCTTTGGCGGCCAACACATCCTGTTGGGACATTTTAAGGGTATTGTTGTTTTCCCTCACTTTGGTCAACACTTCTTCCTTGCTGATCAACACTCTTTCCTGAGCGTGAACCAAGGACAAGGTTCCCAAAAAAGACAGTATATAAATGATATTCTTCATCGTTCTAATTATTTAAGACAAAATTAGGGGGAGTAAAAGGATTGCACAGTAACTAATGTTACCAAGGGATTGATTCCATTGGGATAACCAATTTTAGTTTCCTTTTTTGGTATAAAACCAATAGCTAACGCCAATGGTCCAATAGAATGTATTTTTTAGATCTTCCTTTATAATGGTATCCTCGGTGCTAATAGTGGCACTGCTTTGGGGAAAAGACAAGGAAGGAGTAATAGAAAAAATAAATTGCTTGTGATAAAATTGCGCAGGAAGACTTAACTCCAGGTTTAAGAGATTAAACTCTGATGCCTCCTTTATTTCCACCACAGTGGAGGTAGTTGGTTCTGTATCTATGGTCCCTTTTCCTTTTCCCTTTCTGTTGCCTAAACGACTGCTACTATAATATTCCTGATAGAAATATTGTGATCCGGCATACAGGGAAATACCCGGATCTAGCAATAGCTTGTTCCCAAGAGTATAAAAGGTTCTATCCAATTTTAGTCCAGTAAAAATATCTACTGAACTTTCTTTATTAAAATATGTACTTGCCGAAAGTGTAATTTCCAGAAACTTTAAGTCATAACTTAAAACACCGGTAATATCGCCAATAACTTCGGACCTAACATTGTAACTGTCCTCATTAAAAAAATAAGCGGTTCCCGATATTCCTCCACTAATCTGGGGTCCGTTAAATATAAACCCAGAACTAATTAAAAAAAGATCTACCCTGTTTTCGTTGGATGCCGTTAAATAAGATACTGAGGCATCTGCAAAAAAACCCGTCTTATCGTAATAACCAATAGAAGGGAAAATATATGGGGCTGCAATAGAATCCCGCCTTCCCATAAATACAGCATCATTTAGATAGCTAACATCGGTTAGAAAGTAAGATTCATTGTCATTGGATTTTTCTTGGATAGATTTTTTATTATTTTGGGACATCATCCCGGTATGAAGAGCAAAAAATATTAATGTAGATATAATTAGCCGGGATTTCATTAGATATAAGTTTAAGTTCTTTATTGGAAATGGGATGCAGGAATTTTTAAATTCCTGCATCCCATTGGTATTTCTTAATTGTTACCTTTATTCTTTTTCATAGTCATTGACTTCTTAACTCCGCTTTTCATCTTCATGTTTTTATTTACTTTCATATTTTTTTGAACCATCATTTTACGATGTAGATATGAATTCTTAAACATGGCACCATTCATATTTATGCATTCTCCATCTTGCAATTTAAGTTGTTTACGGTCTTGGTTCTGGTAAGTTCCATCAGGATTGACCAATATTCCGTCGCCGAGGTTTAATTGCTCCTGAAGACGTTTTTGTTCTTGATTTCTAATTTGATATACTTCACCGCCTATTTGCATGATCTGAAACCTATTTTGGTTACGTTCCTGCATTTGAGCCTCGGTAAGACCTTTGTTTTCCTGTTTTACTTTGTATCTGTATTGGTACTCATTGCGGTATTTAATACCATCATTGTCCAAACATTCCCCATCCTTTAAACGTAAACGATCCTTATCCCTTGTTACATAAGAACCATCAGGATTTACAACCGTTCCATCATTTAATGTTACGGGATCTTGTAATCTTATTTGGTCACGATCTCTAATTTGTAGTACATCACCATCCACCAACATTAATCGATCTTGGTCCCTATCCCGCAATTGGTCTTGGTCCTGTGCATTAAGCATTATAGATCCAAATGCAATAAATACCATTGCAAAAATTATTCTTTTCATGATTTTTGTTTTAATGAATTAATATGGTTAAATGTATGTTCTTTAATAGGAACGTAAAATGATATATGTCAGTTAATTTATTTTAAATCAATAAGTTACACCTAATGTTGTGTAACAATTGTTACACAAGAAGACCTAACTAAAGTTATTTATGGTCAAGGAATATAGTTTAAGACAGCCAACAAGTTTGAGGTATTTGAACTGTGCCCAAAAATGGGTCAGCCAAATTATTCAGTTCTTGTTTGGAAGTCTGTTTAATAAAATCCTTTACGGACCACATTGTTCCTGATTATCATTGATTATTAAGATATAGTCTTCCTGGGTCAAATACTGGGGCTCATAAGTATTCCCTGAAAGTTCAATGGCATTGACAAAACTCCTGAGGTGGTTTCGGCTACCACATTGCAGGCTTTCAAATACTTGTATCATGGCACTATTGGTCGTGGCATCAATGAATTTGGCCAAATCCACAATGTCCAAATCTTCAATGTTGGCACCAACCTCCAAGGCATTTGCCTTATTTTCACTGCCGTAATCAATAAACTGATCATAAAGCTTTTGAATTTCCGGGTTATTAAACTCCCCATATGCCAAAAGGGAATAGGAAATATCATATTGGTCCAAAAGGCCAATAACGGCATTCATATGGCTTTGTTCACTTTTCTTTATATTTGAAAACTGATTTATTTCCCATAAATCCTCCAAATAGGTATACGTATCCCTTGCCAACTTTTCCTCTTCCAACATAAACAATAACGCCGTATTGTCTTCATTAGTGAGGTTTGTATTCTCCTGATCCGCAACGGATGAATCATCATTGTTACAGGAGAACACTGCCAATAGTAACGGCAAGCCAAAAATGAATAAATTGATTTTTATCTGTTTAAAAAATTTCATTGCTTAGAGATTTAAATTATATAAGCAATATCCAATATATTAAACAGATACACAGCCACTTAAGTTACACAAGCCTCAGCTTTGAAATATAAAGGAAGGTTAGATTATTTTTTGGAAGATTTTCAAAAATTCAGCTGGGAAAAGTCAAATTGAAGGTGACCATTTTCCTTTGCCCAGATTAGATTTCAATTTACTACTCCGTGCAAAACACATTATGGTCCAGTATAATTTATTGTGCCTTTCTGGTGCCCCCGTGACCACCCGCAACGATCAACATTATTTTTATACTCAACCAAATGAATTTAAAAAATTGGATAATAGGGTTCATCATATAAAAACGTTTGGATTTTGATATTCTTTGTGTCATGTTTTCAATTTTAGGTTATTGGACTATGTTTTATTAAAAGTTGCCTTTTATTCGGGAATCAACCACCAAAAAGGTTTCATTTTGGCCTTATACAAAAAGGCATAGTGCAAAGCCAACTTAAGCCAGTGACCTGCCAGACCAATCTCTCCAAATGTTTTCCCAAGTTGGCGTCCTTGAGTATCAGGATATTTATTATAATCAGGGACTATGGGAAAAGTGGTTATGCTAATACCGCTGCCCTTGGTCATTCCGTAACCAGCGGAGGCTATACATGCGGCACCCATATTGCCCATGGATCCCCGGTGATGCAAGGAGGTCTTACCATTCTTAATGGTATCTATTATATTTTCTGCAACCAACTTCGCTGTTATTCCAGACGGCATCCCGGTTCTTGGGGGCGATGGGGAAATAGCCGTTCCATTTTTACTTACCCTAGGTTTTGATATAGCATGCGGGGGAGCAAAAGCTATGCCAGGGGCAAAGATATTGGGGTAGGAAGGATTCTGATAGGTCTCGGGCCAATCCTGAACGGACCATTCCTCATAAGGTTTAGGGGTATAGTCGGCATCTACGATCATAAAGCCTTTAAACAATTTTTCCGTAATATCTTGGTCGTTCTTATCATAGGCCTTAAAACCATGGCCAGAAAAAGCGGGGATTAGCATGGCAAAATCGTATGCTTCCTTAAGGTATTCCCCACCCAAGGTTTCATAATGTGCCACACCATCTTCAATTTTATTTACCCCGGCACCAATGATCCATTTTATGCCACGATCTTCAAAAACCATTTCTACCATTTCGCTCGACTTCATTATGTTGTTGCCATAGCTCAGAAGCATCCCATCCATTCCAAAATCTCCCAGATGCGGTTCATTGGCAATCCAGACCAATTCTGCCATATCCCGGACCTTGTGCCGTCTTAATTCCTGTTCTACATTTAAAATGTACTCAAAAGCAGCACCTTGACAGGTAGACTTGGCATGGCCGGTACCAATCAATATTTTGGCCTTTTTACCTTGTTTCATCTGCTGAATTAGATCGTCCAGGGCCCTCCAAGCCTCATTGGCGTGATGGTAGGTACAAACAGAATAGGCCTTGTTGGTGCCAGGTACCAGACCCTCCGTCATATCGAAGGCCAGTTTGGGACCTGTTGCATTTATTAAATAATCGTAGGTAACTTTTTCCTGTTTCCCTTTTTGGTCCTCCGTTACATATTCCACCATAACAAAAGGTTTTTCCACTTCCTTATCCCCTTCGGGATGAAAGGTGACCACCTTTGCCTGTTTATACCCTATTTTTTTCTTTTTGTAAAGTGGGGCCAACGGAAAAATAATGTCCTTTGGTTCCATTCTTCCAATTCCTATCCAAATATTGGAAGGGATCCATTGGTAATTGCTATTGGGGGAGACCACTAAAACTTCGTGTTCTTTGGGGAGTTTTCTACGGAGGTGTGCTGCGGCCACATGACCAGATATTCCAGCACCCAGAATAACTATTTTTGACATTGCGATTGGATTTATTAAAGATAAATTTAGTACATAGCTCAAATACTTAACATGATTATTATCAGTATGTTAAATATTCTAACCACTATAAATTTGAGACTTTAAAATCATTTCCACAGCAACATTTGTTACAGAGGGAAAAGGTACTTTAATTGGAAATGGAATATTATCAAATCGTTGTGCTCAGTGTGTAGATAATAGTTGCAATTAGGCCTAATAAAAATATGCCTACGGATATGGTCACAAGTTTTTGTTTCATAGAAATAATTTTACCTAAAAAATAAAGGTCGGTGACCATTTCATCATAAACGCTCTGACCGCTTACCATTATGCGTTCAAATTCCTGTTTAAATTCGTCCAGGGATAGGGAAGAAAAATTCTCGGCGTACAAGGAGCCTTTATATCCGCTTTTTCTATATTTTTTGCCAAAATACCTATGCGGCAATATACAGATCAAAGCAAATATCATAGACAACATACTGCTGATAATCAATATTTTGGTGCCTGTATTTATATTTACCCCCCTAGTTCCGGCATCTATAAACCGAATGCCCAATAATAAAGAGGTAATTATGGAATTCACGGTCAAAACGATCCTAGCCTTGTTATCCGCCATTTTCAGCAAGTTGTAATGGTTTCTAGAAAGCGTTCTAAAAAGCGTTTGAACGCCACGGGCATCATATTTTAGGCGTTTCCCTTTTTTTGGATCTTCCTTCGCCAAACTGTTTGTTTCCTTTTCCATAACTTATAATTTTGTGCGGCACAATTGACCGGCTTCTGAAAGAATATTATTGATTCTTCCTGGGTTTAGTTCCAGCTCCTTTAAAGAATAGGGTGCCCTAACAAGTTCTTTCACTAAAATGATATTTTTTGAGATCAACTGATTCTTTTCCTTTTTGGTCAAAGTAGTAAGTACGGTGATCGGGTATAGTCCATAAGCATCTATATTGGTTTTCATGCCGTTGTTCTTGGGGTAATCCCAACTCAATAAGGTCAGCCCAATGCATTTGCCGTAGTTTACGGCGTCTATTGTAAATCGGGTATTGGTAACCAACCAACCTTGCTTTAAATGGGTCGTCTTCTTAGGGTCGGAATTCCATTGTTGTTGCACGTCCAAAAATCTTGAATTAATGTATAATGGCACCTTTACATTGCTAACGTCCTTTGGATGGGAATGGAACTTGCATTCTATGGCATAGGTATTCCTGTCCTTCTCGGCCAAAACGTCTATTTCATGGGTTACACATTTCCCGTTTAGGACTACGCTGACCGTGGCATGGTATCCCTTTTCCATCAAAAGCGCGGCTATTAAACGTTCAAAGGGGAATCCTGTTGGTCCCAGTTCGAAAATGCCCTTTTTTAATCGGTATTTGGATGCAGAAATCCTATGGTATTTTTTTAATAGGGAAAAAACTTTATTATGGACTTCTTTGGATGATATCCCGTCATATAGTTGCGGTATTACCTGCGAGATGATAGAATCGATTTCATTACTGGATACATCACAGTTTCTTAAAGAATCTTTCAGTTTTCTAGAAGAAAACGGTTCCAGGTTCCCCGAACTTTTTTTGATCATAATCTGCTTTTCCTCCATGTCTTTTTCATTTAAGTTTAAAACCTTAGCAATTCTGTCATTATACCGAAGCGAACCACATCCAATCGATGTTGAAAATAGATGTTGTAATAATCCATTCCATGGTAATAGCGAACAAAGAAACCGATATCCTCTAAAAACTTGGGATGGTAGTAAAAGGTAACACTCGCGTTAAGACGTTTTATGTTGAAGGTGTCCCAATCGTATAGCTTGTCCAAGCTCCACATGGTTTCTGCCTTTAATGAGAAATTGGCTTTTATAGATCCTCTAGGACCCATTTTCAGAGGAAGTTTATAGGCCAAGAACGCATTGTGCCAGCGTAATCCACTATACTGTCCATGCAGTTCTTGGAGCATCCAGCTTCTGGGATGCACTTCCAATGAGGTTTTAAATATCTTTTCTGCCCTCAAATTACTGCTGTAGTCCGTTTTTAACCAGCCCATTTCAAAAAAATTGGTGGCGAAGTTTCCAGTTTGTAGATTGATGTTTCCGTCGTCATTATAAAAACTACCATCCTGTCCGTTGGAATGGTGCCCCATTTTTACAAAGATGGTAGACCGGTCTGCTGAATTCTTTGCACCAACCAAATAATAGGCGGAAATCTGGGGAATGTAGCTAGGTGTCTTCACGGGATAAGATTCCTCGTTGTACATTCGGATCGTAATTTGAGCGGTGAGTACGGCCATTAATCTGGAATCCTTTCGTTTTCGGACCACAAAACTGGGGTTAACATTGGCCTCGAACATCAGGGGTTCCATATTGCCAATATCCGTGGGAAAAGTAATAAAACTGTCACCTTGGTTCACTTGGGCTATTTTACCAAGATTAAATTGGGGCAAGCTGTCCGATACCCCTTGTGCCAGTGCTTGCGATATAAGCAGGTATAACAAAATCGATATGCTGCAATACTTGTTCATTTATTATTCTTCCCCAAACAACCAATTAGGTCTTTGAGGTTTTTTAACCAATTTAAACCTTTCAATAGCATGGGTCTTTATGTGCGCTGCCATCTCCTCCACAGAGTCGGTTACGAACAACAACTCCATGTCCTTAGGGCTTATACTTTCATTCTCCGCCATAATCCTTATGTGTTCACAGAGCTCTTTATGGTACTCGGACCCGAAAATGACTACTGGAAAATTTTGGATCATCTTGGTTTGTATCAGGGTAATGGATTCAAAAAGCTCGTCCAATGTACCCATGCCGCCGGGCATAACCACAAAGGCATACGAATATTTGATCAACAGGAACTTTCGTACAAAAAAATACCTAATGTTGATCCATTTGTGGAGATAGGGGTTCGGTTTTTGTTCAAAGGGCAGTATTATATTGCAGCCTACGGAATAACCTCCCGCTTCATAAGCCCCTTTATTGGCGGCTTCCATAATACCGGGACCCCCTCCTGTCATCACCGTAAATCCCAAGTTGGCCAAGGCGGCACCAACCTGTTCGGCCTTTTTGTAAAAAGGATTGGTTTCGTCAAATCTGGCCGATCCAAAAACCGTTACGCAGGGGCCAATAAAGTGCATTTTTCTAAATGCCTTGATAAAACTGTATTGTACCCTAAAAGTAAAAAACAGTTCTTTAAACCTGGAGCGCGGCCCACGTAGAAAACGCGACTCTTCTGGTTGTAAATGATTATTGTTATGGTTATTATCCATTAACTTACTTTTTTATAACTCATCACTGCCAAAGCATTCATGACTATGGCAAATACCAATGTTTTCAATACTTGGGGGTAAATATCGGAAAGGCCGGCCCCTTTTAGCATTACCATTCTCATTACCTCGACATAATATCTAATAGGATTGAATTCAGTTAACAACTGCGCCCATTGCGGCATACTTTCGATAGGCGTAAACAAACCGCTCATCAAAATAAAAATGACCATAAAAAACCAGGCTATAAACATGGCCTGCTGTTGAGTATCGGTAAAATTGGAAATAAAGAGGCCCATCCCCAAAATCACTAAAATGTAAATAGTGGTATAGAGATACATCAAGCCTAAGCTTCCAACTATAGGAATGTGGAACAATAGTTTAGAGATGATCAGACCCACGGTCAACAATACCATGCCCAAAACCAAAAAAGGAAATAATTTTCCAATAATAAACTGGTGTTTTTTTATGGGGGTAACGTTAATTTGCTCCAGAGTCCCTATTTCTTTTTCCCGAACAATATTCATCCCGGATAGGAAAAGGGTAATCATGGTTACCAAAAGGACCAATATTCCAGGCACCATAAAGGTTTTGTAATTCAAGGTCTCATTGTACCAGAAGGACGGGATAGTTTCAATATTCATCGGCTGGTTCCCCGACCTGTTAAAAAGGGATAATTCTACTAGTGCCTTTTTATTGAACTGTTGCACAATCTGATTGATGTACACATTTTCCACCCCCGCAGCTGCTCCATCAATAGCATTGATTATAACCGACAGATCTGCTTTTTCATTTTTAAGAAGTTGCCTTTCAAAATGAGAAGGAATCTCTAGGATTACATCCACATCGCCCTCCAACATTGCCATACCTGCCTGTTTAGCCGATGGAAATTGGGAAACCACATTGAAATAGGTAGAAGCTTCAAATTTTTCCACCAACTCCCGTGAAAGCGATGTTTTATCATTATCAACAAAGGCAAATTTTATATTTTTCACTTCAAAGGTGGCGGCGTTGGACAGAATAATCAGTTGGATCAACGGCAAGACAAAAATAATGGGCAACATCGCCTTATTTCTAAAGATCTGTTTAAACTCCTTTTGGATGATATAGCGGATGATGTTCATATACTTTTAAGTACTAAGTATTAAGAAGTTAGTATTGGGATGAAGAAATTTAAATTGATTTTTATGGCCTTATCTTTTGATCCATAATTCATTTGCATTGCCTTTAACTAGCAACTAAATTTCCTTCATTCCAATCTTATTTTATATTTTTTTACGCTCAAGCCTATAAAAAATATGGTCATTCCAATCAATATTAAAGTTTCTTTCCATACGTAGGCCAATCCCACTCCTTTTAGCATTATTCCCTTTATGATGATTATAAACCATTTGGCAGGAATTATATTACTGATCATCTGTAATGGTAAAGGCATACTGGAAATAGGAAAAATAAAACCGGACAATAATATAACCGGTAACATCAGCCCCATTAATGAGGTCATCATGGCCGCCTGTTGGGTCGCCGCAACTGTGGAGATTAGAATGCCCAACGACAGCGCATTTATGATAAATAAAGTACTCTCCGCCCCCAATAAAAACAAACTGCCCTGCACCGGCATTTTAAAAACAAAAATGCTCAAAAGAATAATTACCACAGCGTTAATAATGGACAGCAAAATATAAGGAACAACCTTACCCACAATAACTTGGAACGGGTTTAATGGAGATACCAGCAAAATTTCCATGGTTCCCAATTCCTTTTCCTTGGTAATGGATATTGAGGTCATCATGGCCGATACCAGCATTAGGATAATGGTCATAACCCCAGGCACAAACATATATACACTTTTTAGTTCCGGATTAAATACCATCCTTGTTTTTGGTATTATTTGGTAAGGAAGCTTTAGTCCTTGATTTAATTCCTGTTGGTAATTCTGTAAAATAGACCCTATATAATTGCTTATCGTATTCGCCGTGTTGGGATCGGTAGCATCCGTAAGAATTTGAACGGTGGCTTTTTTTTGCGTAACCAGGTTTTTGCTAAAATTCTTTTCAAAATTGAGTACTGCCTTTATTTTGCCTTTTCTAAAGGTAGGTTCAATCTCATCCTCATGACTTATAAACCCTTTGATACTGAAATATTTTGAAGTCGCTATTTTATTTATGATCTCTTTGGTATTTACATCTTTGGAATGATCCAAAATGGCGATATCTACATTATTGATCTCGTTGGTAATGGCAAAACCAAAAAGCATCACCTGCACTATGGGCATGCCGAACAAGATAAACAATGAACGCCTGTCCCTTAAAATATGGTAAAATTCCTTTTTGATGAATCCTATAAATCTGTTCATTTTGCCCTTGTTATTCTATGTTCCTTGCCAATTTTAGGAATACCTGATTCATGGAATCCACTTGAAACTGACGTTTTAGATTCTTTGGCGTGTCCAAAGCCTCTATCTTTCCGGCTACCATGATAGACACCCGATCACAATATTCGGCCTCATCCATATAATGGGTAGTTACAAAAATGGTAACCCCTCTATTGGCCTCCATATAGATCATTTCCCAAAATTGGCGTCTGGTAATGGGGTCTACTCCTCCGGTGGGTTCATCCAAAAAAATAATTTTTGGATTGTGGAGCATTGCAACTGAAAAGGCCACTTTTTGCTTCCAACCCAAAGGGAGAGAACCTACTAGGGAATCGGCCATATCATGCAATCCTAATTCATTGATCATGGCCTGTGACTTTTCTTTGATGTCCGCAGATGACAAGCCATATATACCCCCAAAAAAGACAATATTTTCTTTGATGGTCAAATCATTGTACAGGGAGAAGCGTTGGCTCATATACCCAATATTCCTTTTTACGTGCTCAGCATGTGTAAGCACATTATATCCGGCCACGGTGGCATTGCCATGGGTAGGTTCGGAAATTCCGATCAACATTTTCATAGCCGTTGTCTTTCCGGCCCCATTGGCACCCAAAAATCCAAAAACCTCACCTTTTCCCACCTCAAAAGAGATGTTATTTACAGCGGTGAAATCCCCGAACATTTTGGTCAGGTTCTCGACCTGTATCATATTATCTTCTGTCATCTATTCATTTGCTTTAGATAGGTCCATAAAGGTATCCTCAATAGTTGCCACGGTCTCTTTAACCTCAATCTCCTTATGCTGTCTCTCCTCCAAATATTTGGTTAAATCCATTGGCCTAAATGCTTCGGACTTAGGAGTAAAATGAAGATATTCTCCAAATGGATAAGCGCTATGGGTATCTGGGTAAATTCTTAAGTCTTCGATCAATTTATAGGTATTAAAACTACGTACCTTAAATATTTTCTTTGGGAACGATGCGATAATTGCCCCGGGCGTGTTGATCTGCAGTATTTTTCCGTTGGTGATCAACGCAATCCTATCACAAAGTTCGGCTTCATCCATATACGGAGTAGATACCAAAATAGTGATGTCCTTTTGCTGTAACCGTTTTAACATCTCCCAAAACTCTTTACGGGAAACGGGATCTACCCCTGTGGTAGGCTCATCCAAAAACAACACCTTGGGTTTATGGATCAAAGCGCAGCTAAGGGCCAGTTTTTGTTTCATCCCACCCGATAATTTTCCTGCCCTACGATCTTTAAATGGTTCTATTTGGACATAGATATCCTTGATCAAATCATAGTTCTCCGCTATTGTAGTTCCAAAAATAGTAGCGAAAAAATTAAGGTTTTCTTCCACCGTAAGATCTTGGTACAAGGAAAACCTCCCCGGCATATAACCCACGTGATTTCTGATATCCTTGTATTGCTTTAGAACATCATATCCGGCAACGGTAGCATTTCCCTTATCCTGAATCAGTAAGGTGGTCAAGATTCGGAAAAGTGTGGTCTTTCCTGCCCCGTCCGGACCTATCAATCCAAACAGTTCCCCTGGCTTTACCTCAAAGGAAATATCGTCCACAGCTTTTACTTTGTTGTACGATTTGCTGATATTGTTTAGTATGATGCTCATTTTCTTAACCGTTCAATAAAAATTATCCATTGTATCTCATTCAAAATAAATGTAGTAGGCATTTAAATGTCCTGCTATGCTTTCCTTGATTTGTGCACCCGTTTCCGCGCTACTCGTTTTTTGTAGCAGTTCTATTTTTTGGATCAACGGATGTAAAAAAATATGTAGATTATCGTGTGAAGCTCCTGTCATGGTGCATTCCTTAACTAGGGTGTTTTTAACATCGATTAAGGAGTCTCCTAAATTTCTGTAGTCTCCCAAAGAAATGGTTTTCCTCTCCGCGATGAGTTTGGCCATATTTGCTACCCCAGAGGTAGTTTCCAGATTTGCCTCCCATTTTGCACCATTGTTCAAGGCCATTTCCGCCACCCAATTATTATTTAAATGTGGAACTTTGTCCATCTTCGTATTTGATATTACAGTATCCTTAGATTTCGCTTCTACCTTTACCTCCTGTTTACAGTTAATAAAATTTAAGGATAGCACTATCAGGAAAACGATTTTTAATTTCATGGTTCATGATTTTATTTTGTTACTTAATGTTTTTGTACGGTTTAGAAGTACCAGAATTAGTATTGCTACCCATATGCCTACCCTAAAGGCCATTGCCTTTATACTCTTATCAGCTACCATATCATTAAAAAAGTACAAATAGACCAATACCAAAAAGTGCAAAAGCAGGATGGTCATTATCATTAATTTAGACCTAATGTGTTGTTTACCTATTTGATAGGCCACCAAAATGGATATAATTCCAAGGGTAACGTTATAGACCACCAACCAATCCAGTACCCCATAATCCACGGAACGCAGCCCCAAAAGGACCATGGAACCTGAGATTACGGATAGGATACCGATCAGGATTGCAAGTATGGTCGCGATAATCAAGGTCGTTTTCATTCTTCATTAGTTTTTGTGGCAATCCACATTTCTGCAGGCATCCCAATTTTTAAACTTCCATCATTACGGACTTTAACTTTAACTGCGTAGACCAGATTGACACGTTCTTCTTTGGTTTGAATAATTTTAGGAGTAAATTCTGCGCTTTCCGCGATCCAGGATACTACCCCTGGATAAGATTTCATCTCCTCGCCTGCATCAATTTTTACGCTTACCTCCTGCCCAATTTTCAGTTTGGACAATTGGTTTTCACTGATATAGACCCTTAAAATCATGTCTTCCAGGTTGGCTATTTTATATAAGGGTTTCCCAAATGCAGTAATTTCATTGGGTTCGGCATATTTAACCAGGACCGTGCCCTTCACAGGGTTCTGAATGACACTTTTATTGATCTGGTCTTCAATTTGCCGTATTTGTATTTCTATACTTTTTATCTCATTGATAATGGGAGAATTTTGAGTTTCCACACTCTTAATCTGTTCTTTGATAATGTTGATCTGTCCATTAATGTCGTCCAATTGTTTAGTAGTTGCGGCTTTTGCCTGCAATAGGTTCTCTACCCTGGCCCTATCATTTTGGGCCACTTTTAATTGTTCCTTAAGTACTTCCCTTTGTGATAGCACGTTCCTGGATTTTGAAAAAATGGTGTTTTTGGAAGCCAATAATTGGTCGCGCTTTAAAGAAAGCTGAACGGTGTCTATAACGCCAACAACCTTATTTTGGGCCAGTACATTTCCTTCTTCCGCATCCAGGAACAAAATTTTTCCATTGGCCTCTGCCGAAATAGTTATTTCCGTAGCTTCAAAATTACCGTAACCATCGGCCTTTTCCCCATTGCCGGTACATGAACCCAAAAGGCTTATGAGAAGACTTGTTAATATTAAATATGGATGTTTCATTTTATTCAGGTATTGTTATATATCAGTTATTGTAATAGCTTCCTTTAGTAATTTCGTATTGAATTTTGTGCAATAGCAATTGAGTTTCGTGTAGATTTAAATTGCTTTTTGCCTCATATAAATTTGTAAATTCGGTAATATAGGCCGATGCTGTAATTACACCGTTGTTCAATTGGGATTCCGCTGTTTTTAGAATATCCTCGCGTAGTACTATAATCTCCCTATCGGTGAAAATCAAGGCATCGATCTTATCAATTTCAGACTCGAGTTTTACCAATTCCAAATTGTTGTTCAGTTCAAAGGTCTCTTTTTGCGTATCTATAATTTCCTTGTTTATTTCAAGGGATTGTTTCTCGGTCCTGGTCTTGTTCCAATCAAAGATGTTCAGATTCAATTTTAAACCCGCCATATAAAAGGTTTTAAAAGAATTGTCCAACATATTCAGCCCCGGATTGCCATAACCCCCTTGGGCAAAAGCATTGATTTTTGGGAGATTGGTCTTTGAAATTAGTTTGGAGGAAAAATCTATCTGTTCCTTTTGCAGGTCGAAAAGCTGAATTTCTGGTCGCTCGGATTGGGTTTCCGACATAAAAACGGCAGGTCTTTCAAGGTTTACATTGGACGATAATTCCATGCCAATAAGTAAGGACAAGCGTTGTAACAACTCCAATTTATTATACCTTAACTCCGTGAACTGTTGTCTTAATTTTAGGAGTTCCGCTTCCAGTGTTTTTTCAGAAGACCCCAACAAAGTCCCATATTTTACCCCAGCCTTAACATCTTCTAAACGAGCCTTTAATTGCTCTTCCTTGGCTTGGAGCAATGCCTGGTTTTCCTGAAGCAATAAAACTGATAAGTAAATGGAATTGACCTGGCTTTTTAATCCGTAGAGGCTCACTTCCAACTGCTGTTGGTTTACCCTTGAGGCTGCCTCCTTCACCTTGGAGGAAGCATTGATCAACCCCCCGTTATAAATCATTTGGTTTACATCCAAGGTGGCGCGATATTGGTCCTTATTGGGAGGTTCTACCGTTACATTCGGTATCTGGATCGGCAAACTTGTTACATCGGACTGGTACGTGGCCTGAGCGTTCAGATCCAGTTTGGGCAAATACCCCGTTCTTAAGGCTTCAATATCCAATTGTGCCTGGTTTTCCAATAATCCAGTTTGTTTGGCCAAGGGATAATTCTTGGTAACAAGTTCAAAACACTCCTCCAACCTAAGGGTCTGCTGGGCAAAGGCGCCAAGAGGTATAGTGAAAATTAAAATTAAAAAAAGTCTTTTCATGTGTTTTTATTTATTGATTTTCAGTAGTAACACTAGCCCGACAAAGTCCTTCTTGCGGGTGCAACATCCAAATAATCATTTTCCCCGTGTGTTTTAAACTAAACATGTATGTTTCATTTTTTAATAGAATTAATTAAAAGCTTTGGAATCAAAATTTTTCGTTCCTCCATCATGGATTTAAATGTTTTTTCATCCAAGTTCAATATTCCACGGACCAGGCCAGTACCTACAAAGGAAAAAGCGGTCAAGGAAAAAAGGTTTAGCAACAATTGTTTAGGGTCTATGGGCTTTAAAATTCCCATCTCAATTTCATCCTCTATCTGCTTCTTAAAGCGCAAAGGGTTGGGTGCGATTTCGGAGCCAAAAAATAAATCCGCAAACTCCGGATTGTTATTTATTTCCTGAATAAGAAAGTTGGGGAGGTATGGATTCTCCATGACAAAGGAAATATAGCTATCTGTAAATTCAGTTATTTTTTCAAAAACGCTTTTATCGGAATTAAAGACCTGGTTGATATGGGGAGCAAACTTTTCAAAGGCCTGCCTAAATACCGCCTCGAACAATTTTTGCTTACTCTTGTAATAGTAGTGCAGCATGGCCTTGTTAATTTTTGCCTCATCCGCAATCTCCTGCATACGGGCTCCTGCCATACCTTTCTTTTGGAAGACGCTTATGGCTGCCTTTAATATATTTTCTTCTGTGCTCTGATCTTTCATTAACTAAATAGTTTAACCAAATGGTTAACAAATGTACAAATTTTTTTAATTCAAAAAGGACAATGACAATATTTCTTTGTTATTTAGTTTAATTACAACCATTTATAAAATATATTTTGGGATATGGTGAGGGCTATATAAGAAACAAATTCTATACATTAAATGCTCTAAAATTCTTATTTCTTCCTAAATATCACTTCACCCGATATCGATATTAGGTATATTTTCTTCTCAAGGCAATAAGGACTTTCAACCTATATAAGGCCAAAAAAAATATCTACTTATTTTTATCAAAAACCACACTCCATATTCCACGGACCTCATTTACATTATAGCCAACGGCCTTATCTTCCGGGTATAATCTACTTAAAGTGGCCAGAGTAGAAGGTTTGACCTGTTCGTTGGGTTTCCCATGGCATTGGAGGCACATGGCGTTTGTAGTTATAGGATAATATACCGTTACTTCTTCATTACCAGGAACTACTACGGGATCCACTTCGATACCCGCGGCGACCTGTTCTTTAAAAGTAGCGATATATCCCAATTCCTCTTTGTTGGCTTTATTGTCCGGGTTTCTAGGTTTATCCGAAACCCTTTTAATCTGGGCATTGTTCATAACAGAAATACTATCTGTTAATTCTATGGCCCTAAGGTTACAAAATTCTACCGCTCCATCCGTACCTTTTTCCTGTATGGCCTTCATTAGGTTTTTCCCCAGTGCTGCCTTTGTAGCCAAGGCATAACCCAGGCCTATATCCCCATAATCCTTTTGTACTCTATGTTTGGAACCTGGGCCCATTCCATTTCCCATACCTTTACCCATTCCTTTTCCTTTGCCCATTCCTTTACCCATTCCCTTTCCTTTGCCCATTCTTCTACCATGCTCCCTCTGAAAATGTTCATCGAACCATTCAGGTTGTGCAATTTCATAGTCGTACATATATTCGGCAATAAGACTTATGGTTTCTTCGGGATAGGGTTGATAGGGCATTATCCCAAATCGATTTATGGCACCTGGCATTTTGGATATTTCCTCCTTTGGATCATTGATCCAACCCACAATAGCTTTTGTAAATTGTTCCTTGGTAGTTGTTGAATCAATATAATGCTTCTTAATAGCCACCATGGGAGGTGCAATCATGCTGACCTCTGATGCTTTAGGATTGTGACATAAATAGCACTCTGTCTCAATAATCTTTTTACCTGGATGCATCTTTGCCTGATCAGCCGATGAGTTTTCTACCATCGTTTCCACAGGCATAGTTTCCGTTTTTTTAGCCTCCTTACAGCTAACCAGGGTGATTAAAAGGATTGTCAAGAAAGATAGATACTTCATAAAGCTAATTTTTTTTTGGATTTATCCCTTTATCATCCTTCCCGCCGCACAGCTAAGAAAGGATTTGGCCTTATCTCCCAATCCGTTTTTGGCATCCAGTGTAGGATAGCCCAAAACTTTAAGGGTATCCCTTAACCTTTGTGTGGCCGTAACGTTGTTCGATTCAAAAGATACCGTTCCCGAGTTTACATCAACCATAACCTCCGAGATATTCTCCAATTCCGATAATTTGGTGGTAATTGTTTTAGCACAACCCCCACATTTTATATTTTGAACACTGAGTGCTAATTTCATAGCGTTAATTTAAGCCAAATTTATAAATTCTTGATAGAAAGGATATTATCTCCAGGACATATAGCCACCCCTCAGGTCATATACTTTTTCAAATCCCATACCTATCAATTTATGCGCAGCTCTCTGACTCCTTGCACCGGAACGACAATACAGGTACACAGGCTTATCCTTGGACATTTTTTCACAGTATCTTTCAAAGCCTGCGGCGTTGAAAAAGTCAACATTTACAGCATTTTTTATGTGACCGCCACCATATTCATTAGGTGTACGAACATCTATAAGTTGTACTTTTTTACCCGCTATGGCGGCTGAAAAGTCAGCCTGATTCAAAATTTCAATTTTATCCGATTTCTCTTTGCTTGTTCCGAAAAGTGTACTAAAAATAGACATATTATTTCATTTTTGCGTTAAACTAAGGTACTTGTTTAAAAAAGGAAACCGTCACCTTTTACAATGACCGTTTCCTTTTACAACCAACCAAAACATTTATTTATAGTGTAAAGATAGGCCAGGCATTTAATGTCCACAGCAACTTTTGTTACACTCCCCTCTCTTTCCGAAAAAAAGTTATGCTCTTACAAACAACTAACTTCCAGAGAATTTAAAAGCAAATAATACCGCCGGCAAACAACAATGGGATTCATAATGTAAGCTGCAAATAGGAGCCCAAATTCCTTTAATTCCCCAATCCTCTCCATAAAAGAAGAACACTTTACAATAGCCATATAATATATATTACTTATTGTACATTATATATTAACCCAAACTAATATTTAATTGGTTTTATTGATTAAAATGAGTTAATATTATTGCATTAATGAAATAGAGGAAGAATCATTTTGACGAAAAATTTAAACGCACACAAATAGGAACTAGCCATGTTTAAATATTGTTTATTGCCATTGGTTTCGGTTTTCACTTTTATAAACCATGGCCTGCTTGCCCAAAAAGTAAATGAATTCCCAAAGAAAACTGACCCCCTATACAAAAAGGTGGAAATGTTCGACAAGTTGATGCTAGGAAACCATTGGAACGAAGGCGCTATAATGCAACACGTTATTTTTCCTCCTGCGGGACTGGAACAACCAATAGTTGGTTCCCAGGCCGATTGTCTTGATCCCACTTCCGAAATGCTGGCCGCCTACTCCCATAAGTACGCTATTACAGGAGACCCAAAGGACAGGAAAATAGCCAATGACATCTTCGAGGCTATATTAAAACTGGAAAAAGTTACAGGCGTTGAAGGATTGGTGGCACGGAGTTTCAATAGGACCAACGAACCCCTTTGGCACGAAGAAGTCTTTTGGTACCATGAATGGCACCAATCCTCCTCCATGCCTGGTTACCGCTGGCTGGGCGATTTAAGCGCCGATAAGTTTACTTCCATATTTTACGGTGTGGGAACTTTCTGGGAACTATGTGCAGATGCGGTATACAAGGAGAAAGCAGCAGGCCTCCTCGACCGATTTATAGGAAGGGTGGTGGACAATAATTTTAAACTTACGGATCTGGACGGAAAAATGACCTTGTGGGGCAACTTCTGCCCTAACCTTCCGCACCAAGAACTCAATTCATTGGAAATGTTGGCCGCCCTTAAGGTAACACATCACATTACAGGCAAGGAACGGTACAATGCCGCCTACCACATGCTTATAGACCGCTATCATTACGACGACCACCAAATTAATTCCAAAATACTATTCCCCAAAGAATGGCGGAATGTGGGGGACGACTACCATGCGGCCCGTTCCCTCTATATGATTATGCGCCTAGAGGACGACCCCAACTTACTAAATAAATACCGTATGAATTTAAACAGACATTGGTACGATTGGAAGGATATTGAGTTTACATGGGAAAGCAATATTTGGTTTTTGATGGTCTATAAAGTACTTACAGGAGAGGACATTTTTACCGAAAAGAAAAATCAGGGCATTAAGGACATGTGGGGATTTGAACGCAATACCAAGGAATTTAAAATTCCCCAAAAAGATGGCAGTTTTAAAATGGTACGTTCCGAGGAAGAACGCACCGCCGCTGCCATGATCAGAAATTATTGGTTTGGTAGGTATTACGGTATTATTGATGAAAAATGGTAATCACAAATAATAGGAAGCGTATGAAATCTTGGTTAACACTTCTCACTTTTTTAGTACATATATTTTATGTAGTAGGGCAAGAAAAGCCGACTCCTCCCGAGGGAATGGTCTATGTTCCTGCCGGTGAATTCATTATGGGCAGCGTCTATGGCGATCCGGATGAACGACCTCAGCAAATTGCAAGTACAAAGGCATTCTTTATAGATAAATATGAGGTAAGCAATTCGGAGTTTGCCAAATTTGACCCCACTTTTAAATTCCCCCCGGAAAAAAAGAACAATGCCGCAGTAGTGACCTGGTCCAAAGCGGACGCCTATGCTAAATGGGCAGGCAAACGTTTGCCTACAGAAAAAGAATGGGAAAAGGCAGCAAGGGGTATAGACGGCCGTGTATTTCCATGGGGAGATACCTATGACAACACCTACGTTGTTTGGGACCAAAAAGAGACACGCGGAACGTCCATAGCCAAACCTGCCAGCCCCTATGGTTGCTATGATATGGCCGGGAGTGTGTGGGAATGGACCTCGGACTGGTATAAACCCTACCCCGGCAATACAGTACCTATGGAACAATATGGCGAAACCTACAAAGTAATGCGGGGCGGATCCAATTTTAACAACCACTCCTTTATTCGTACCTCACAGCGCTATTATGTGTTGCCAGAAAAAATACACGTATATCCGGTTGGAATACGATGTGTAAAGGACATAGATTAAAACAACGCTCTCAAAAAACAGTATAATAAAAAATGTCTAACAAGATGAAAAGACAACTAAAATTTTGGCTGGTATTTATTGGAATTGGCAGTATGCTGTTTTGCGAAAAAGAGCAGCAGAAAACCTTGGACCTTTCCCAAGCAAACATTGTAATATCGGCCCAGATTAAATCTCCGATCCAAGAAACGGCCGCCAACGTTCTATTGGAAGAAATTAAAAAACGAACCGATCTTCAACTCGGATTAAACAATAATTGGGATTCCAAAACTACCATTGCCCTGGCCTTGGCCAATGAAAAGGAATTGTATGGAATAAAAGTACCTGCCCGTGATGGCGAAAATACCCCCGAATTAAAAAAAGAAGGCTATCGTATTTTACATCAAAATGATGCCGACAAAAATATCCTATGGGTCATTGCTGCAGATAAACGGGGCATCCTTTACGGCATAGGTAAACTCTTGCGAACGGCCAAAATGGAAAATGGTATAATAACACTGACCCCTAATATTGATTTCTCCGAATCCCCGGAATATGCCCTTCGCGGACATCAGTTCGGCTACAGGAATACCGCCAATTCCTGGGATGCCTGGACTGTGGAGCAGTTTGATCAACATTTTAGGGAACAAGTTCTTTTTGGGGCGAATAGTTTTGAAAACATCCCTTTTCAAGAGCCCGATTCAAGTCCCCACTTTAAGGTAGATCCCCAGATCATGGAAGTGGAACTAAGCAAAATATGCGAGAAATACGATGCCGATTATTGGGTCTGGACGCCAGCTCCCCATGACCTCACCATAAAAAATGCACATCAGGACGGACTTGCAGAACAAGAGGCCTTTTATGCAAAATGCCCAAGATTGGACGGCGTATTTGTTCCTGGCGGAGATCCAGGGGAAAATCATCCTGCCCAACTAATACCTTATTTAAACGACTTGTCGGAGATTTTGCACAAATACCATCCAAATGCCGGTATTTGGGTTTCACTTCAAGGGTTTAATAAAGAAAAAGTAGAATATTTTTTTAACTACCTTAAATCTGACAGTCCTGATTGGCTTAAAGGGGTTGTTTACGGCCCTAGTAGTCCGCCTATAGATTTGGAACGGGAAATGTTGCCAAAAAAATATCTGCATCGCTTTTACCCCGATATCACCCACACCGTTAGATGTCATTATCCAGTAGATAATTGGGATCAGGCTTATGGATTGACCCTGGGAAGGGAGCCTATTAATCCACAACCCCTCATGTACACCCAACTTTTTAGGAGGGATACCAAACATACCGATGGCTTTATTACCTATTCCGATGGTTCCCATGACGATGTTAATAAAGTATTATGGAGCCAATTGGGTTGGGATTCCAAGAAAAATCCCCAAGATATCATCTATGAATACACCCAATTCTTCTTTGGTCCAAAGGTAGCCGAGGAAGCGGCACAAGGCATATTTGATTTGGAAAAAAATTGGGACGGACCCATTTTGGACAACAATTCCATTAAAGAAACTTTGACATTGTGGAAAGGCTTGGAAGAAAACAATCCCGATCTGGCAAGTAATTGGAGGTGGCAACAATTGATTATGCGGGCCTATTACGATGCTTATATTCAGGACCGACTTGCCTACGAAAAAAGGTTGGAGGCCGAAGCTTATGAAATACTGGCTCAGGCTAATACCATTGGGGCCGACAAAGCTATGAGCGATGCCCTACAACATATTAAGAAGACAGATACGGAATTAGTATCACAAGACCTAAAGGAAAAGGTTTTTGAATATGGGGAAAAGCTATTTCAATCCATAGGAGCGCAGACCAGCGTGGAAAAATATCAGGCACGTAGTGCAGAAAGAGGGGCCATTTTAGATTTTATAGATTATCCTTTGAACAATAGATGGTGGTTGGAAGACGAATTTAAAAAAATTGACGAATTAAAGTCGGAAGCCGAAAAGCTGGCGCGATTGGATTTTATTAAAAACTATGAATCTCCGGGAGAAGGCAGTTTTTACGACAATATTTCCAGTGCGGATGCCAAACATGTAAGCTCAAAAACCGATGATGCCATAGACTTCCTATGGGAGAACGATGGTTTAAGTAGAAAGCGGCTCTCCACCCAATTATTCCAATTTACCCCTACCTTGGAATACCGTGATTTGGATCTCAATTCCAATTATTTAATTCGTGTTTCAGGATATGGGGAGGCCCTTTTAAGAGCCAATGGAGAACGCCTAAAACCTACCAAATATGAAAAGGGTTTTGAGGAATTTAAAGAATTTCCGCTTCAAAAAGATTTGATCAAGGATGGCCAATTAAAAATAAGCTTTGACAAGCCCGATGAGGAACACCTCAACTGGAGAAAACAATCACGGGTAACCGATGTCTGGCTTATTAAACAATAATAAGATGTTGACCCAAAAAAAGCTCTTACCCCTAAAGGGAATTGTTACCGTGCTCAACACTCCCTTTACCAAGGTGGATACCATTGACCATGCTGCCTTAAAGAACAATGTAGAAGAAGCATTAAAGGCCGGGGTTGCCGGTATTTTGGTGCCCGCCATGGCCGCGGAAGTATATAAATTATCCCATTCGGAAAGATTGGAAATGCTATCGACGGTTTTAGAAACTGTAGGGGACAAGATACCCGTAATTGGAGGTGCAGGGGAACATGATCTATCCAAAAGCAGGGAACTTCTAAAGGCCTATATAAATCTAGGTTGTAAGAATGTGCTATTCCAAATTCCTTTTATCGAGGAGCAACAGTTCAGAAAACATTTTATGGAATTGGCGGCCCTTGATCCGGAAATGATTATGCTACAAGATTGGGATGCTACCGGTTATGGCCTATCGGACGACCTTATATGTGAATTATTCGAAAAAGTGGCTGCCTTTCGATGTTTAAAAATTGAAACCGTACCAGCGGGTCCCAAATATTCAAGAATTTTAGATCTGACCAAGGGACAATTGAACGTTAGTGGGGGCTGGGCCGTTACCCAAATGATGGAAGGGCTACAGAGAGGTGTACATGCCTTTATGCCTACTGGCATGCACTTCATTTACACTTCCATATACCGTATGTTCACAGAAGGTAAAACGGAAGATGCAGAGGCTCTGTTTGGGCAGATAATTCCAGTGTTGGCCTTTTCCAACCAACACCTGGACATTTCCATACATTTTTTTAAACGTCTATTATATCGCCAAGGCATTTATAAAACCCCAAATGTTCGTAATCCTATACTTCCCTTTGATGCGCTACATAAAAAATTGGCCAACAAGCATATAGATAGGATCATTAATCTTGAAAACCAACTTATGGCCCAAAGGCCCAATAAATACTAATATTGGAGATACACTTAAGAAATAAGGCCTAAATAAATTCCCACAAAACCTTGCGTTAAATGGCACAATGGTCAATATATTATCTGTTTTAAATAATATAGTTGTGGTACACCCTTGCCTTTTAAATTTACTTTGTTCCAACTAAAAAAAATATATGGCATTAGAATTAAAAGGGATTATTCCCCCAATGGTTACCCCCCTTAACGCTGACGGTGGATTGGATGAAAAAGGATTGGAAAAACTTATTGAGCATCTTATTACTGGAGGTGTACATGGTATTTTCCTTTTGGGCACCAATGGGGAAGCTCCCAGTCTTAGTTATGAATTACGAAAAGAGCTTATAACAAAGGCTTGTAAATATATCCGTGGAAGGGTTCCCGTATTGGTAGGAATAACCGATACCTCCTTTAGCGGTTCCTTGGACATTGCAGCCCACTCAAAAGAAGTTGGTGCAGATGCAGTGGTGGTAGCCCCTCCTTATTATCTTCCAATATCGCAGGAAGAAATGATGGATTATTTGGAGCGTTTAATTCCACAATTGTCCTTGCCTGTTATGATGTACAATATGCCAAGCTGTACCAAACTACACCTTTCCTTGGAGACCGTAAAAAAGGCTAAGGAATTGGGTGCCATAGGTATCAAGGACAGCTCAGGTGATATGTCCTATTTCTACTCGCTGATTGAAGCATTTAAGGAGACTCCGGAATTTTCCATCATTGTAGGAACAGAAATGTTTTTACCGGAGACTATACTATATGGTGGTCATGGGGCCGTTGCAGGGGGTGCTAATTTCCTGCCAGAATTATTTGTTGATCTTTACAACGCCTCTGTGGTGAATAATTTAGAGGATATAAAAATACTTCGCAATAAGGTGGCCTTTGTAAACAGCAGTATTTATTGCGTAGGCAAGAATGCTTCTAGAATAACCAAGGGCATCAAATGTGCCCTATCGGTAATGGACATTTGCGAGGACCATATGGCCTTACCATTGAGAAAATTTGAAAACGGGGAAAGGGAAAAGGTAAAAGAATATTTAGACCAGTTCGCAGGAACACAGGTCATTTAAAAAATTGATGGACAAAAAACTAAAATGGGGAATTTTGGGCACTGCCCATATTGCAACGGAGCACGTAATTCCGGCAATGCTCAAGTGCCTACATGGCGCGGTCCATGCTATTGCCTCCAGAAATTTGGAGAAGGCGAAAGATATATCCGCGCAATTCAAAATTCCAAAATCATATGGTTCTTACGAGGAATTATTGGCTGATGAAGATATTGACGCCGTATACATTCCGCTGCCCAATCATCTACATGTAGAATGGGCCATTAAGGCTTTGCAGGCTGATAAGCATGTTCTGGTTGAAAAACCCGTTGGACTATCCAGTAAGGAAGCTGAAAAATTATTAAAGGCTTCCAAAAAATACCCTCACCTAAAGGTAATGGAAGCCTATATGTTTAGACATCACCCCCAATGGATAAAGGCTAAGGAATTAGTGGATAACAAGGTAATTGGTGAAATTAAAACCATTCAATCTTCCTTCTCCTTTTATGACGATGATCCCAATAGTATAGTAAATAAAAAAGAATTTGGCGGTGGAAGTCTAATGGATATTGGTGGGTACCCCATTTCCCTTTCACGTTTTTTATTCAATGCGGAACCTAAAAGTATTTCCGCCGTTATAGATTACCATCCAGATTTTATGGTAGATGTATTAGCCTCAGGAATACTGGAGTTTGAAACTGGTACTTCGGTATTCTTCAGCTCCACACTATTGGCAGAAAATCAACAGGCGCAGATTTTTGGAACCAAAGGAAATATAAAATTGGAACTGCCCTTTAATCCCCCAATAGACAAACCTGCCAAAATATGGGTCACCATAGACGATGAGTGCCAGACCATTGAATTTGACATCTGTAACCAATACACAATCCAAGCTGATCTTTTTACCTTGGCCATAATAAATAATACGACGGTTCCTACTCCTTTGGAAGATGCCGTAAAGAATATGATTGTTACAGAAAAATTGGAAACAAGCAATTTAAGGGGGCAACGAATATTTCTATAATTATCCTCTTGCCCCCATTTTATATTATTTCATTAATTCCTTTAAGGTCCAGTAGTTTTTCCTATCCTTGTTTTTGGCACGGATATCCCTAACCTCATTTTCATGTACCATGGTAGTATCGTTCATGGTACGAATGTAGGTAGCCACATGGCCTATCCAATCATCATCGTTGCTTCCCATGGGCAACATTATGCCGTATTCCTTTCCATCTATAGGGCCCGTTAGTCCATTTAAAATGATATTTACAAGCACTTCCTTATCGCCGGTAACCCTAGGCGAACCTATTAAAGGCGGTGCGATTAGGGAATTTTCTCCATTAGGGACCCCTTTTAGGTCCTGACCATGACAGGTAACACAGGTCTGTTTGTAAATGTCATAACCATCCAAGGCCCTCCATTTGTGACCATTGCCCTTATTGGCCAGCCTTTGCTTTAATCTTAGCAAATCCGAATCCTTGGCCTTTAATCCCAAGGTTACGGAAGCAGCCACCAGCTCATTGTCTCCATATTCTCCTGAAATAACACTCAGTAAATCGGAGGCCTCAGGGCTACTGGAATACCTTAAACTAAGGGTCAATTGATTGACTACATTGATATCGCTGTCCTTCTGCAATTTGGCCAAGGCCGTAAAAACCTCTTGATCCTCTTTTTTTAAGAATTCCTCACTCAATCTTATTGCCGTAATACGAACCCTGGGATCAACATCGTTAAGCTTTTCAAGTATCAACTCCTTGTCTACAACCCCAAGTCCCTCTAAGGTCCAAAGTGCATGGATCCTTTCAATGGGATAGTCCCTATCCCCAAAGTTGTCCGTCCAAAAAGACTCGTTGTCCCTTGCCAATGCCTTTAGCTTGGGTACAATACCCATATCCCCTTTTAAAATGATCAGCTTTTGGGCCGTATTCCTATACCAACCATTGGGGTGTCCTAAATAATCCACTAGCTCCTCTGCCGATTTATTCAAAAGTTGGGGCTTTCCACTAGGTTCGATCTCTTCATGGACAATACGATAAATCCTTCCTTTCCCAATATTCTTGTCCAATCCTTTTCGAAGAATAACAGGTCTTAAGTGACTTCCTTCCCTGGTCCAGTTGCCCTCCTGAATGATACCGCGGTACATATCTACAATATAAAGACTTCCATCTGGTCCTGTTTGCGCTTGGACCGGTCTAAAGTTCAAATCTGTAGACGCCAAAAACTCGGCTTGGTCGTAAGCATTGTACAACACTTTTTTTCCGTTCTCATTTTTTATTTTTGCCCTGCGTATCAATCTGCCCACCGGTTCTGGAATAAACAGATCCCCATAAGTGGATGGAGGTAATTTATCACCTCTAAATATTTCTTGGCCGGCTACACCAGTAAATTTATTTAAGGTACCATCTTCCTTCAATCTTAATTCCGCACCGCCCTGAACATCAGGCGTTCCAACTACTGGCCATGGCTCCATAAAACCTTCTGAAATTTGCCCTTCCAAATTTACTTCACCATAGATAGGGGGAACTTGAAAACCATAAGCGGCTGTTTCTCCACCCGCAGAAGAATAATACATATTTCCAAGATCATCTTGGGTCAAGCCCCATTGCCCACTGGAACCATCTACCAAGGAATCTACTTTTATCCCGTCCTTATTGAACCTGAACCGCAATGGGTTATAGGTGGTATATACCCAATTGTCCAAGTTCCATACCAGACCACTTTGTTGGTGCTCAAGGTTACCTCCCCTTCTTTTTGGATTTTCGTAAACTCTGATCTTTTCGTCGGCCACACCATCATTATCGGTATCCCTATAGCTCCATAGATCATACGAATAGGTTTCATTTACAATAAGTCGGTCATCAAGCGGCAAAATCATTCTAGGAAGAAGAAGGCTGTCTATGAATACCGTACTCTTGTCCATTTTTCCATCCCCATCAACATCTACCAAGAGTTTTATCTGACTAATAGGTTCGTCTTCACCATCGCCATCCACATTTTGCATATAGGTGTCCATTTCGGCTACATACATCTTCCCATCCCCATCCCAAGCAATGGCTACCGGTTCATTTACCATAGGTTCAGAGGCTACCAATTCTATCCTATAACCCTCTGCCAGATAAAACTTTTTCAGACTTTCCTCAGGAGAAAGAAAATCTGAAGGAGCTTCCCTTACAATTTCTGGTTTTACATAAATTTTATCCTTGTATTCTTTTTTCCCACAACTTGCAATTACCAGAAGAAGCAGAGCTACTCTTAATCCATTCATAATCAATTTATTACTGTTTAGGTGTTTATGGTTTGCTCAAATTTAACTTTTAAATCTGTATCAACGACCCTCTATTGGAGGTCTTTTGTGCCAATAGGAAGCAAGAATGGATCCCGTTATGTTCATCAAGGGTCCAAATACGGCCGGAGCCAGACCCATGGTCGCGATCTTGCCCAATGAATTTGCAATACCCGAAGCAAGGCCCCCGTTCTGCATCCCCACTTCCAAGGCAATGGTACGTGAATCCTGCTCGTTTAAGCGTAGTAGTCGTGCATACCAATATCCAAGCATATACCCAAATAGGTTATGGATCAGCACCAATAGCATTAAGATTCCCCCAATATCCAACAGGCTGTCCCTCCCTGCGGCCGTTATGACCACAATTATAAGCCCAATACCGAACATGGAAATTACCGGAAGTGCCTTGTCCAACCATTTTCCCTTGTCCCCTCTCAAACGGTTTAAGAGTATACCGGCTCCAAGAGGCAGAATAATCATCTTTATTATACTCCACATCATGTCCAATACGTCAATTTCTATAAACTCCCCAGCCAAAAACTTCATTAGCAATGGTGTTACAAAGGGTGCAAGAAGTGTTGATATAGAAGTAATAGTGATGGAGAGGGCCAGATTGGCCTTCGCCAAATATGCCATTACATTGGATGCTACCCCACTGGGGGAACACCCTATCAGCACGATTCCTGCAGCAATCTCTGGAGGGAAATTACTAGATTTTGCCAGCACAAAGCCCATGATAGGCATAATGCCCAACTGTGCAGTGACCCCGACCATAACTCCTTTAGGAGCCTTGACAACTTCGGCAAAATCACTAATCCTCATAGAGGTTCCCATACCGAACATAATAAGTTGGATCAAGGGTATGATCAGCCCAGTAAGCTTAAAATCGCCTATCTGAAGAAAATACTGTGGATAATAAAGAGCTAGGGCTACCCCGGCAAATATAGAGGCGGTAAAAACATAGCTGTTCAAAGATTTATACCCACTGAAGCCAAGGGCCAGCAGTGCAAAAAAGGCCATTATTAAAAGACCTGCCCTTTCTAAATTTTGTGAAAAGATCATGCCTAAAATTACTAGCAGCAATATAGCGGCCATACCAAGGCATATGGAATAAATAGTTGGTTTTTTCAAAATTGGTCAGTTTAGGTGGTTTAGTTTTAATTGGGCAACTTGTAAGCCTGTCTGGCCAAAAGTTTAAGTGCCCCATCGCGGGCTTTTTGGTAAACCTGCGTATTTCCTATACGGACATCTGCAGGCTCGCCTGCCTTGGTGCCCTTGGCCAAAAAAATATGGCGAACTATTGCCGTATTACCAGAAATAGTGATGGTCTGATCAGCAGCTTCCAAAGACAAAAAATCGAATGGCCCATTCACTATATCATCTATAAACGCTGCCTTGTTCTGGATCAGCCCACTGGAATGCCCATAGGTGAGCTCATCAGCGCATAAGCTGTCCATGAGTTCTGTGCTCGGATTTACCATGGCTTCATTAACGGTGGACACGGCGCGCTGAACTTCGTCGATTGTAATCAAATCTTGTCCTTCCGCCATCATGTCTGCTGTTGTTTGGGACTTGGGTGGATCAACATTTTGTTTGCACCCCATCAAAATTAACAAGGCAAAAATGGGTAATATCCAGCTGCTACTTACACGCTTTATCCATGTATTTCCTCCGATTACCATGTCCTTTTGCTTAAAATCTTATTCAAAGTCTCCTTGGACATTTTTACCAATTCCGGATGTTTGTCCAACCAGGCAAAAAATTCCTTTTTTAGCTGTTCGTTCCAATCATTGTCTATCTCTCCAGTGGAATATTTCTTGGACTTCACCATTTCAAAACCAAACTGGTCCTTAAGGGCTACAAATTCTGCGGTGCCCACTACCTGTTCGGCCAAATGTGCGGGAATGAACAATACTCCCTCCCTTTTTGCCAGGACAAGATCTCCCGGCAAAACCATTACCTGCCCTATCCTTATGGGGGTGTTGAGTCCCATAAGTACTTCTTCCTCCAAAAAGGAGGGGTGAAAATCGCGTACAAAGGCATTAAAGCCTTCGATCTTGCTTATACTCTCCAAATCCCTTGCACTACCATTAAAAACTACACCGTTTCCGGACTTGCTATAAATAGAGGTTGCCAAGGTAGCTCCCATGAGGGTACCGGCATCTATCTTGCCAAAACTATCGGCCACATATACATCACCTTTTTTGAGCACCTCTATGGGCCATGAATTGGTATTGCCCTTCCTGCCCTGCGAATTAATACCCCTTTCCTTAATGCTTTTCTCCACATCGGGCCTACTGGGCATAAACAAGGCGGTAAGTGCCCTACCTACAACTGGAACCTCATCGTGTACCATTTTCCAATTGCCTTCGAACTGATTTTTATATCCTTCGTTTTCCAGGACGGTCCATGCATCATCGATCCCAATTTTTTTTGCCCGTTCCAAAAGATCGTCCGGAATTTTAGGGCGGCCGTCATCAAAGCGTTCCCCTTTCCATTCAGAGGTCAGAAAAATCAATTCCTCCTTGGGAATGGTCTGTCCAAAAACGACGGAATTCAACACAAAAAAGCAAAAGAACTGTAAAATAATATTGACCCTCATAATTTTTAAATCTTTTAGTCCAGTGCAGCTATACAGTCCATTTCAACCAAAGAATTTCCAGGTACGCCCCCGTAGGTGGCCACTGTGGTCCTTACTGGAGGATTTGGTCCAAAACGGCCCCTGAACACTTCGTTCATTCCCTTATAATCCGCCAAATCGGCCAAATACACATTTACTTTCAAAACCTTTTCCATGGAAGAACCATGCTTTTTGAGCTCCTTTTCCAACTCCTGCAAAACAATCTCCGTATGTGCCTTGATCTCATAAGGTTCCACGTGTGCCCCTTTACCCGCTATATAAAGAGTGTTTCCATGTTTTACACCTCCTGAAAACAAAGGTATATCCTGGTCCATGACGATGTCTCCCACAACTTCCTTTTTTGGTTTTGAACCTCCGTCCATTGCCCTAGCCGCAGCACCTATTCCGAACATAGCCGCCAAACCCATTCCTAATTTTTTAAAAGATGCTCTTCTTGTTGTTTTGTTTTCCATGGTTTAAAATTTATGATTATCCGTATTCTGTATTAAATTTTTGTTTTGCAGTCAATGATACTTTAAAACCCGCCAAGCGCTGGTTTTTAAATTATCTATTGTCCGAAACATGAATATATGAAAATTTATCCATCCTAAAATAGCTCCCGATTCAATTGTTGAATCCTAGTGGAAACCAGAATTCCAAGCCTCAACCGTTACGCCCAATATCACTTTAGATTAGTCTTAAAGACTATTAAAATGGATACTCAAAAACTACTTCTTCATTACAAATTCCCTTCCTGGATCTTCCGTATCAAAGGTTTCAAAATTGCCGTTGTCCTGAAGGGTTATAAAGGCCTTAGTGCCGTCCTTTCCTCCAAAGGCAATATTGGAAGGAGTTTTGCCCTTCAGTTCGATTTCCTGTAGAATTTTGCCTTCGGGCGACACCTTGACCACAGTTCCTTTGCCATGCCGAGTGATGTACAGATTGCCCTTCACATCGGTGCGCATGCCATCCATTCCAAAATCTTCAAATCTGATAAGAAGCCGTTTATTGCTTATATCCCCAGTAGGAGAAAGGTCGTAGGCCCAAACATTGCGCTGTACCGATTCGTTTACATACAGTGTTTTGTTGTCGGGACTAACCTCTATTCCATTGGTGGTTCCCATATCCCCTTCCAACAGCACGATGCTTCCATCTGTGTCTATTCTCCATATCTGCCCTTTTGAATTCTTCCAATCCGGATCGCTGGCAAAGAGTATATCATTGTCCATTATTGCAACATCATTTGGCTGGTTCATAGTATTATTGTGGGCAAAAACAGTGACCTCTTTAGAATCCATGTCCACCTTAAAGATATTGTGCTTGGTATAATCTGCTATGAACATGTGGCCCATGCTATTAAAACGGATACCGTTGCCAATGCTGCCTTCAGGCAAGTTTATAAATAGCGACGCCTCTCCGTTAGCATCCACCTGACCTATGGTACCGGCTTTTTCAAAATTAACGGCGTACAGTACCCCGCTGGCATCCACTGCAGGTCCCTCAATTCCTGAGGGAAAGAGGGCTGGTTTTGTAAATTCCCTGCTTTGATACAATTCTGGTTTTTGCTCAAGACCACCTTGCTCCAATTCAATCTTTGCATCCTTTTCCTGCTTTTCCTTACACCCTAATATGAATAGTACTATACATAAGCCACTTATTTGACATTTAATAAAAGAACTTAATCTATATTTCATATGCATTTTAATAAATAATGGCTGCTATTATTAGTTGTTACTCTAGGCCTATAATCTTTTGCCCAAAGGATCAGATCTCTTGCCGGCCGCGATTTAAACAAACCATATAGATCTTAAGAAACTATTTTTAAATATACATATTAAATTTAGATCGTGCTTCACCTTATTTGACTTAAAAAAAGCTTAAGTAATATTTTGGATTTTCTGCTTAAGCCCTACCGCCATATTCAAAAACAGGAAGGTTGATGAGTTTTAAGTTTGTTTATTTGTGCTTATATTGTACCCTAAAGAACTAGTAGTATCCTCCTGGTAATTACGATAAAGATTTCTCAAATTCATAGGCCTAGACCAGTAGTTTTTAAACATCAATTGTGAGCAATGATCCTACGCACATGTGCAATCATTATGGCCAATTAAAAACCAATTATAACCTTAACATCACAAATGACTAACCATTAAATAATGACAAATAAAATACAAATACTGGCTTCCATAGTTATCTTATCCCTTGCAATTGGTTGCAGTAATAAAAAACCTAAAAAGAGTAATGCCCAAAACTTTGATATTGATAGGCAACTTTCTTATTGTGCGCAACAAGCTACCAAGACCTTGACTCTTATACCCAAAGATGGTAAGAGCCTTCCAAGAAACATAGCCCCCGATAGCCAGAAATGGCGATTTATCAATTACAAGGATTGGACCAGTGGATTTTGGCCAGGAATCCTGTGGTATCTCTTTGAAAATACCAATGATCAAAAATGGAAGGAACAAGCCGACGCATACAGTAGGTATCTCACCCCTCTTTCGGTTACACCGGCATTGGATCATGATCTTGGTTTTCAGGTCTTCAACAGTTTTGGAAATGGATATAGACTAACTGGAAATCCTGAATACAAGGAAATCATACTTAAAACCGCGGATACCTTAGCTACATTGTTCAATCCAAATGTAGGTACTATTCTCTCATGGCCACGAGAAGTTCCCAATATGGAATGGCCGCAGCACAATACAATTATGGATAACATGATCAACTTGGAACTTTTGTTCTGGGCTTCAAAAAATGGCGGTAAAAAATCCTTATATGATATTGCCGTAAGCCATGCCGATGTAACCATGAAAAATCATTTTAGACCAGATTATACTTCCTATCATGTAGTGGTCTACAACCGGGAAACCGGGGAAAAAATTAAAGGGGTTACCCATCAAGGATATGCCAACGATAGTATGTGGGCCCGTGGACAGGGTTGGGCCATTTATGGCTATACCATGGTGTACAGGGAAACAGGGGAGGAGCAGTATCTCGACCTTGCCCAAAAGACCGCAAAAGCTTATCTGGACCGCCTACCCAATGACCTGATCCCCTATTGGGATTTTGATGCTCCCAATATCCCCAATGAACCAAGGGATGCCTCGGCAGCGGCCTTGGTTTCATCAGCACTTATAGACCTTTCTACCTTCACCAAAGATTCAATTCTTGCCAAAAATTATTTGGACAAAGCCGAAAAAATGCTTGTAGAACTATCTAACAACTACCAAAGCAAAGATAAAAATTCAGCGTTTTTACTGCATTCCACTGGCCATAAACCCAATGGCAGCGAAATTGATTACTCCATTAACTACGCAGATTACTATTACGTGGAAGCATTGCTAAGGTTAAAAAAGCTTAAGGCCGGAATTCCTTTGACCGCATCCCTTGTAACCAAAACGAAATAAAAAAATTATAATCCAATCCAATAATTATGAATAGAAAACCATTATATACTGCCTTTGTGGTAGCCATGGCCGCGATTCTTATTGTGGGCTGTGCCCCCAAAAAAAACAAGACCCAAAAAAAACCCAACTTCCTCTTCGTATTGGTCGACGATCAATCGCCTTTTGATCTACAGACCTATGATCCCAATTCCATTCTTCAAACCCCAACCATAGTCAAACTGGCAAAGCAAGGGGTGGTCTTTGAAAGTGCCCGCCATATGGGTTCCATGAACGGGGCTGTGTGCACCCCTTCTAGACATATGATCATGACCGGTAGAACCTTATGGCATTTGCCCAAAAGTGCTGGGTACAAAGAAAGTTTGGCTCCCGATAGTTTAGAGCAGCAATCCATAGCTGCAGTTTTTAATAGGGCCGGGTACAAAACCATGCGAACCTGTAAAAAAGGGAACTCCTATGCCGCGGCCAATAAACAGTTTACCGTAGTGCATGATGCTACAAAGCGGGGAGGCACGGAAGAATCCGGGAGTGCCTGGCATGCTGATCAAGTATTAAACTATCTAAGTGATAGGGAACAAGCGCAGGAAAAAGATCCCTTTTTCATCTATTTTGGTTTCTCCCATCCCCATGATATCCGAGATGGTACCCCTGAACTACTTGAAAAATATGGCGCCACCAACCATACCGATCAAAATAGCCTACCTCCTGCCAACCCAAAACAGCCACCACTGCAGGAAAACTACCTAAACGCACATCCTTTTTTTCATGGCCACCCTGAACTTAGGGATGAAGAACGTGTAAGTGGGGTATGGAAAAACAGGGATGAACAAACGGTGCGCAATGAGTTGGGACGTGAATATGCCTGCTCCGAAAATATAGATATTCAATTGAACAAAGTGCTCGCCAAACTGGAGGCATCCGGTGAGTTGGACAATACTTATATTATCTACACTTCAGACCATGGTATGTCTATTGGACGACATGGATTAATGGGAAAGCAAAATTTATACGAGCACACCTGGCGCGTACCCTTGATTGTTAAAGGCCCCGGACTGGAAGCTGGCAAACGCGTTAAAGGAAACATCTATCTTTTGGACCTGCTCCCTACCCTTTGTGAACTGGCAGGGATAGACGCTCCGGAAACAGTTGAAGGAATAAGTTTTGTCCCGGTCCTTAAAGGCGAAAAAGAGGTGGTTAGAGAGGTCATGTACGGGGTTTACGCAGGAGGAACAAAACCTGGTATGCGTACGGTAAAAAAGGGGGACTGGAAACTGATCAAGTACGATGTTATGGATGGGGCCGTTAGGGAAACCCAACTTTTTAACCTTGCTGAAAACCCCCACGAATACTTACCGGAGCATCATAAATCTGAAGAAATGCAAACGAATCTGGCCAACAACCCCAAATACAGTGCTCAATTAAAGGAAATGGAAGCCCTTTTATTGGAAC
The DNA here is from genome assembly GCF_023015905.1 of Arenibacter sp. F20364. Taxonomy (GTDB): domain Bacteria; phylum Bacteroidota; class Bacteroidia; order Flavobacteriales; family Flavobacteriaceae; genus Arenibacter. The sequence goes on from NZ_JALKBD010000006.1 coordinate 118,698, forward strand.
AAATGGTAACCCATGACGATCCCTATAGACTCTGGGATCAAAAAGCTAAATAGAACAATAAGCTTATTATGAGATTTAAAATTGCAGTTATTTTTTTATTACTGGCCAGTCAACTTACAGCCAAAGAAATATTTGTTCCCCCATCTGGGAGCGACCAAGGTAAGGGCTCTCAAGATAGTCCATTTGCAAGTTTTTCAAGGGCGCTGGAAGAGGTACAGAAATTTGCCGGAAAAGAAACGGTTACCGTCACCGCTGTAAGGGACTATTCTTCCAAAGAATTTCTGTTGAAAGTTCCAAAAATTATAAAATAAAAGCAAGAAGAAACCATTTAAAATAAAAACTACAATGAAAATCAATTTCATAAATCATATGAACAGGGAGATTTCCTTTATTAATAAAAGTCTCCTGTTCTCGGTCATTATCCTCTTTGTTTCCGGTTATGCTCTTGCCCAACAAAAAAACGTGCTCATTATCTGTATAGATGACCTTAGGCCAGAGCTTGCTTCATTTGGCGAGACCTACATACACTCACCCAACATCGACAGCCTTGCATCGGTAAGCCGGGCTTTTAGTCGACATTATGTGAATGCCCCTAGCTGCGGACCTTCTAGATATGCCTTTTTAACCGGGCTCTACGGAGTGGAGTACCGGGACAAAAGCAACCAGTCCTTGTTTGAACGTGCATCGGCCATCGAAAAAAAAGATCCCATTGTGCCAAGTATGCCCGAATGGTTTCGGAAAAATGGGTACACCACGGTTTCAGTGGGAAAGGTATCGCATCACCCCGGTGGCAGGGGAGGCGATGATTGGAACGAGGATGGGATACCCGAAATGCCCAACGCCTGGGACAGGCATTTGATGCCCGTTGCCGAATGGCAGCATCCCAGAGGGGCCATGCACGGATTGGCATATGGCAAGATTAGAACCGCTAAAGAACGTGATGTTATGGAAACGGTGGATGATGACGACAAAAGTTATCCGGATGGCCATATCGCTGAAGAAGGATTGCATCAGCTAAATGAATTGGCCAAAGGAAACAAACCTTTTTTCCTAGCCATTGGGCTAATAAAACCGCACCTCCCTTTTGGAATGCCGAAGCGCTATTTGGACCTTTATGAGAATGTAGACATTCCGCCAGTACCACATCCCGAGAAACCCTTGGGCACCACCACTTGGCACGGCTCAGGCGAATTTATGAACTATAACCGCCAAGGCAAGGATCCCAGGAAAGACGAAGCCTATGCACTTGAGCTCAAAAAATATTATGCCGCCTGTGTCAGCTATGCCGACAAGCATGTTGGCGACATCCTGAAAAAACTGAAGGAAACGGGAGCGGACAAGAACACCGTGGTAGTACTATGGGGCGACCACGGTTGGCATCTGGGAGAACATGCCATTTGGGGCAAGCACAGTCTATTTGAAGAATCGTTGCGATCCCCATTGATTATCCAAAACCCAGAAATGGAGCACAAAGGGCAGATGAGCGATGCCGTAGTTGAATCGGTAGATGTTTTTCCCACCCTTTGCGATTTAACCGGACTTCCGATTCCCGATTTTGCACAGGGTACTTCCTTGGCGCCCATTTTGGCAGATCCTCACGCTAAAGGTCACGAAGCCGTCGCCATTAAAAGTCACGCCACTACCATCCGTACCGACCAATATAGATTTACACAACACAGTAGCGGCGAAGTGGAGCTATATGACCACCACTCTTCTGCAAAAGAACAATTGAATATTGCGGAACAACATCCCGAATTGATAGCAGGGCTAAGAAAGAAGATTTTGAACAAAATGGGGGAAATTGCTTTTAAGGCGAACGAGAAATAATTGTAGCAGCCTTGGGCCAAGTACCCAATAATTAAACTACACCACATTAAATAGACAGCAGGTTGTTGGTGGTGAAGAAGAGCGGCACATTATGGCCCCAGCTCGGGTTATGTGCCCTCAAAAATGCAAGAACTGAAAAACAGAATACTTATGGGAAATAAAATCATTTTAACTGCAATAGTGTTGTGCATTGGTACAACCGTATTGGCGCAGGAAGCAAGGGAACGGATCAATGATACGCTGACGGTACAAAAAACCGGGATGTATTGTGATTCTTTTAAGGACGGACTTCAGAATTGGGTGGTTGAGCAGATGCCGGGCGGTACTGCAGAAACTGTGGACGGAAAATTGGAAATTACCGATGTTGCCGGCTGTACCATTTGGTTTAATAAAGAATTGGAAGGCCCCAATATGATCCAATATGATGCCTATGTCATAGATCAAGGGGGACCCCAAGACCGGGTTTCCGATCTCAATTGCTTTTGGATGGCAAAAGACCCCGAAAATCCGGATGATCTATTTGCCAATTCTGAAAAGCGCGGAGGTAAGTTCAGCAACTATGACAGCCTACGGCTTTACTATATGGGTGTTGGCGGACATGACAATAGCAAAACACGCTTTAGAAGATACCTGGGCAAAGGTGACCGGCCCTTGCTGCCAGAACATGACCTTTCGGAACCCGAATACCTCCTAAAACCGAATAAGGTCATAAAGATCAAGATCATAGCCTTTAACGGCATAATTCAATATTACCGCGATGGCCAATGTATCATCGATTTTTATGACCCCGAACCTTATAACAGCGGATATTTTGGTTTTAGAACGGTAAACAACCATATGACAGTGGATAATTTTCAGGTATACCGATTAACGACCAGGGAATAGTTCTTATTTTCCTGTACCAATGCTATTTCTCGCAATTGAAAAACTATTTTCAGGTGGTGCAACAGGTAGGGTTTCTTGAAAAGCCTGAAGCTTATAAGTTAATTCCTTAAGCTTTTCAGGGTTTTCAGCAGCCAAGTCCTTCTGTTCTGCCCAATCGTTAGCAATATTGTATAGTTCGGCCCTTCCCAATTTATCATTGGTCAAAAGTTTCCAATTGCCCTCCTGTACGGCGGCACTAGGCCAAAAATCGGGTCGGTCGTTGGAAAAACGCCAATCCCAATAGATGGGCTTTTGTCTATCAAAGGCTTTGCCCCTAATGGCAGACGCAATGCTTACTCCATCGGCTTGGTAATTCTCTGGTAAGGTTGCCCCAGCAAATTCCATAAATGTTGGCAGCAAATCTACAGTGGCCAATTCAGTAGTTTTATCAACCAGTCCAGCGGGCACAGTGCCAGGCCAACGAACCAAGAAAGGTATACGCACACCACCTGCAAAAAGGGCACGCTTACGACCTTTGAGTCCACCTGTTTCCCCTACCGAATAATAGGTTCCCAAACCTGGGCCGGTAGAATTATCCTCTGTTATTTTATTTTTTCCTGTTATTTCCGGCCCATTATCGGATGAGAAGACCACCAAGGTATTCCCATCGATCCCTAAATCTTTTAGAGTTGCAAACAATTCTCCAATACGGGCATCATATTCCGCCACTACGGCGGCATATACCTGTTCCTGTTCGTTTAAATTGGAAAATTGCTGCATGTATTCCTCCTTTGGATAATGCGGGGTATGGGTAGCGTGGATCCATGCATTAACAAAAAAGGGTTTGTCCTTATGGCGCTTTACAAAATCTATAGTTTTATACAAGGTAGAATCTACATGCATTTGATGTAATCTACTCGGTAAATTAAATGCCCCGTACTCATCATATCCATATTCCAAGGGTGAAGGGGCGTCCTCCACATGGGTGTTGGAAAGATGCCATTTACCAAAGTGGGCCGTAGAATATCCAGCCTCCCTTAACATTTTGGGAAGCAAGGGGGCCTGGGGGTTCAACCAATCTGGCATATTTCTTTGCATATGCGATTCTACGGAAGCAAAATGCCCGTGTACACTTTGCCGCGCCGGGTATTGCCCTGTCATTACCGCTGCCCTACTTGGGGAACAAACAGGATTGACAACTGAGAAGTTTTGAAAATCGATCCCCTCTGCAGCCATTTTGTCCAGATTGGGCGTTTTACAAAAAGTACTTCCATGAACGCCCAAATCGCCATATCCCCAATCATCGGCAAATACAAATATGATGTTCGGTTTGGATTTTTCCTGGGCTATAGCTTCCTTTTTAGATTCTTGCTTACCACCGCATGATAGCACAAGCAAGGTGCACAAGTAAAGCACTGTAGATCTTAGTTTCATTTTTTAAAAATTATTTTAAGGTATCCGTTTCAAAATCAGATCAGGAAATAGGTCTTTGCAGGTGCCAAAACCGCTCCCTGGACAAACCTAAGGCCAAAGCTCAAAATAGGATTTCTCATTTTGATCTTTTTCTTGCTTATTTCGATCAAGATAGAGAGAAGTCGAAATGTTTAGGATTTCACCCATGAGGGCAAATCCCAATTCTCCTTGACATATTCCTGAGGTATGCCGGGTGTTGTTCTTCCGTCCTTAATAATCTTGGTTATTTTTTTGGTAAGCCTTTTCACCACCTCGGGCTGTGCAAAATAGAGGTTGGTAGTTTCACTTGGATCTACATCCATATTATAAAGTTCAAATACGGCTTCCCCTTCTTTGAGCTGAATGAATCTTGGTTCCAAGGATCCCCCTGAACCACGGAGCATATTCAATTTCCATTTTCCATCACGAATGGCAAAATGACCCGTTACGGAATGATGGATTACCGGTCCCCTAACCGCTTTATCATAATCTTTTCCTTGTAAAATAGGCAGCAGACTGTAACTGTCCTCCCCGGCATTATCCGGAAGTCTAACTCCAATAATTTCTGCAATGGTCGCCAGATAATCGGTTTGGCAGACCGGCACATTGGTTTGCGAACCTGCTTGTATCAGTGCGGGCCAGCGCATTAGGAAAGGTACACGGTGACCGCCTTCGTATATGTCCCGTTTTCCGCCCTTAAAATTTAAACTGCTGTAGTGCCCATATACATCGCGTTGATATACGTAATTGGTCTCGGCACCATTATCTGAGGAAAAAATTACTAAAGTGTTATCATCAATGCCATTGGCTTTTAGGGCATCCAGCACCTGCCCCACCCTATAGTCGGTTTCTTCCATAAAATCCCCGTAATTGCCACAATTGCTACGGCCTTGAAAATCCGGATGCGTACAATGTGGTAAATGCGGACTGTTCAATGGTAGGTACAAAAAGAAAGGCTTGCCATTTTTTGCCTCCTGGGCAGATTCACCTATATACTCCACTGCCTTGTTGGCCAAGGTTTCGAGGACCAGTTCATCGTTGAAGGAGGGAGCCACCTCTACCCAACCAGTTCCGCCTTCCTTTTCATAAGGAGGGGTCATTCTATAGGGCTGAGGATTAATACTATCGCTATACGTTCTTGGGTTGGGATCCGCTTTCTTTTTTGTCCATAACACCGGAGGATCCAAAACCCTATCATTTTCCAAATAGGTAAGAATACCATAGTTCATAGAGGCGGGAATACCGAAAAAATAGTCGAACCCTTTTTCAATTGGGCCATCACTAAAGGGTTTGGACCAGTCACGATCCTTGCCCAAACTGCCTTCGAACTCCATTTGTAGATGCCACTTGCCGACCATGGCAGTTTTATAGCCATTATCCCTTAACAAAGAGGCAATTGACATCCTATCCTTCTCTATCAAACAGGGGCCATCGGCTACAAGAACTCCTTTTTTTAGGGAAGTCCTCCAACTATATCGCCCAGTCAACAAGGAGTATCTAGAAGGGGTACATACGGCATCACTACTATGTCCGTCCGTAAAAATTATACCCTCATTGGCCAATTTATCCATATTGGGAGTTCTAAATTGAGCATCAGGGTTTAGTGCGGCCACATCCCCATAACCTTGGTCATCGGTATAAATGATAACAATATTTGGTTTTTGAATACTCTGAGCTACTGTAGCTATTGAAAATAACAGCAATAAAACTCTAAGATTCAGTTTGAATAAATTCATGATCTCTTTTTAGATTAATTCTTATAATATTTATTCATCGGTAGGAATTTCATTATCCGTTCTAAAGGGATAGGCAGGCAAGTCCGCAGCATTGACCAAATTTACGTCGGGTTTTCCGGCAAAGGCATATCTAACATATACAGGATTCTTAATAGCATCATTGGACAGCACTACCGTTTCCCCAACAATTTTTGATTCTGCCTTATGCCATTGCATAGACTCGTCCGCAATCCAAAAACCTCTAGGGTCTTTTTGATCAATAGTCTTTAGACCTTGGGCATTATTAAAATGAATTACCAGCTCATTATCTTCTGCTTTTACCTGATCTAAAACTGGCCCTTCTGCAACAATGTCCTTATCAAGGGTATGTTTTTGGGCAAGTAATGCCAATCTTTTGCCAATGGGAAGTTTGTCCTTGGGGTGCACGTCTGTTTCATCACCAAGATCAATGGTATTGACAACACTGGTGTAAGGAAGGTCCAGCACTTTTTGTTGCGACTCCCGCATCCAAGCCCAAGACATAGCAGTAGGACTCTTGGAATCGATATCCGGGTTATTATTGGTTCCTTTTCCATAACCAGGAAGCATTACTACGGAGAAATGCATCTTCTTGTTTTTCCATTCCTTTCTATACCGCTTTACCCAAGATTGAAGCACATCGCCATATTCTTTCATCCCTATCACCCTATGGTACCAATTGTCCTCGTTTACCATAGGCACTCCGGAATAGTAACGTGTATTTCGTTCCCCTTGGTACCAAACCAAGCCTCTACACGCATAAGGAGCCAAAGGCTTCATCATGGCATTATAAAGTATATTGGGCTGCCTACGCATAAAAATATCCTCTTTCGTTGTCCTCTCTTCGCCACTGGAAAGGGCCTTGTTGATTCTATTGCGAGTTTCGGTATCCGCATCCAAGTCATTCATAATATCCTTAAAATAAGGAAACTCTTCGGCCATATCACGTGGCATCCAAGCTTCAAGGGAAGAACTGCCCCAGGAAGCATGTATTATTCCAATAGGAATGTCTTCTGCCTTTTCAAGGAAGTACGCAAAACCAAATGCCACCGCACTGCTCGGAGGTATATCTACCCATTTTCCGCTTACATTGTCTTCCTCCTTAAAGGAAACGGTCCTTTTTACTTCAAAACTTTTAATGTTTTTGGCGGAGGATAACAGCGCGTCAACTTCCGGTGCATTGGATACGGCAAATTGCATATTGGATTGTCCGGAGCATATCCATACTTCACCAACTACTACATTGGATAATACTATTTCCGTATTTCCGGTAATTGTCATTTCCCTGGGTGTTTTCGACGCCTCCAATGGTGCTAATACAACCATCCATTTACCATCTTTCCCAGTTCTTGTTGTGACACTTTGGCCAGCAAATTTCACCCTTATTTTTTCCTTAGGGGATGCAACTCCCCAAACAGGGACTTCCGTGCCACGTTGCAATACCATATTATCGCAGAATAAATTGGATAGCTTTAGTTCTTGGGAATATGTAATTGCTGCACAAAAAAATAGAAAAATAAATAGTAGGGCGATGCATGGCTTTTTCGTCATTCCGCTAAATTATTGGTTTTATTCCATACTTCCTTTTGGGGTCAATCGTATTTCTTTAAGGCTTGCACTTTTCCTATTTCCGTCTTCCAAAGTAACTGTTATGGTATGCTCTCCCGCTGTTTCAAATTTCAAAAGCCCCATTTCATAATAATTATAGACCTCTGAGGAGTTCTGCTGGTTCTGTACAAGGTTCCCTTCGTCTGAAGTAATTCTCCAAACCAAGCGGCCAGATCCCGTATAATTCAGTTCTGTTTGATAATAACCGGGCTCCTTAACCATTACCTTCCAGGTCACCTCTCCCTTGTCTGTCCAATCCTGGGCCTGTTCAATGTGTTTCCACTCCCCGAATTTTTCCATCCATCTTTTTTCGTTGATGGCTGCACCTTCCGCCGTGGCAAAATCCACTGGAAGTTCTGTAGCAAAAACAGGGTCCAAACTAAGTCTGGTGTCTACCTCAGGACTGCCCTCTACCTTAAGCTCGATTACAGAAATCAACTTTTCTGGACGTTTGGCCGGAAGGCTTAACACGGCCCAATCCCCATCCTCGGCTGTCTCCAGTGTTAAAGCTTGCCCATTTACCCAAAGCTTTGCGAAGATAATATTATTTTTTAGGCCTGGAAGCCACAATTTGCCATCCAAAGGCCATTCATAAACACAGAGGTTCAACTTGCCATCGGAGGCTATGGTGACATCTCCCCATGGCAACTTTCGGCCCCATGGCGAAGAACCGGTCTTATATACTACCTGCGGGTATTTGTTGATCCATTCCCCTGAAGCCCGTAAGGATTCCTGCGCCTCCGTTGGAATACTGCCATCCGGTGCCGGCCCAACATTCAACATATAGGTGCCTCCCCTGGCCACCGTAGAAATTATACTCTTCAATATCCGTTTGGGGCTCTTCCAATTCTGATCGTACCAGGCATAGCCCCAAGAGTCGTTGGTAACATCTACCGTTTCCCATAGCCCCCCTATATTGGCTACGGGAATATTCATATCGCCCAAGGATTTATAATCTCCCAATCCGTGGCCTGCCCTTCCTGAAATCATGGCGTCGGGTTGATGCTTACGGACCACATCTACCAATTCAGCTACATATTTCTTCTCCATATTCCCGGGAGTATCAAACCAGACCATGGCAATATCCCCATATTCTGTTACAATCTCCTTTACCTGAGGAAGACATTTTTTCCTAAAATAATAATCAAAGTCTACTTCTTTACCTTTTTCATTGACCTTGGGTCCGCCATTGCCCCCCGGAAAGGTCCAGTCCTGATTGTGGGAATAGTAAAATCCAAATCCCAGCCCTAGTTCTTTACAGGCCTTTGACAGTTCTTTCATAGGATCTCTGGCAAAGGGAGTGGCCTTTACAATATTGAAATCATTGCTTTTGGAATTGTACATGGCAAAACCGTCATGGTGCTTGCTGGTAACAACAACATATTTCATCCCGGCATCTTTTGCCAGTTGCGCAATGGCCTTGGCATCAAAATTTACCGGATTGAAATTTTTTGCCTCCGCCATATATTCATCTGCCGGAATATTGGCCCTCCTAGGATTCATGATCCACTCGCTAATGCCATAATAGGTACTGTCTTTCCATTTATTACCAATATTGGAGTAAATACCCCAATGGATGAACATGGCATAATTGCCATCATCAAATAGGGCAGTCCTTGAAGCGGGGGCATCTGCTCCCAGAGTGTTCTGTTCGCCCCACATTTCGTCCATTGACTTACCGTTTTGCTTTTCTTGTCCCAAAATAGTACCAACTTGCAATACCACTGCCGTCAATAGCAATATGAATTGCTTCTTCCCGATTTTTAAATTCATTGTTTGTTATTATTATATGTTTATTTAATTAGGTCCATTCTCTAATATATTCAAACTGGCTAATGGCTATTTTTCTTGACCATTCGCATAGGAGAACTATACATTAGCCCTTCGGAATCGATGATATTGACAAAATAGGCCTGTGTATTTTCCGGCAATTTTCCCGAAATTATTTTCTTGGAATCGGAAAAATGCATGGTGGTCTGCTCCCATGTATAATTATCCCTGCCCCAATCTGCTGTATCGGTAGTATAATAAAGAAAAGCTTCTGTTACTTTTCCATTGTAGCCATATACCAATTCGTTATTTCTCTTTAACTTCTGGAACTTAGGTATTAAGGGCCGCCTAGCCTTTTTCACAACATAATCTGCAAAGGCGTAAATTTCCTCGGGCTCCCAACCAGGGCTATGCCCGTGCTTCATATTATGTTCAACATAGAGATACTTTTCGTTTTTGGAAGTTTCAGACGTTTTTGTGAAGCTGTTCATAGTGAAATGAAAATCATTGGTACCATTCACGAACAAGGTAGGTTGCTCCTGCAGGGGGATGTACAAGGAAGGTTCCCAATTTTGAAGATAGAATTGTCGTTGTTCTTTGTTCAAATGGGTTAGGAGGCTACTATAATGTGGAGTTTCATGCAAAAATCCACAACCATATACCGGAATTGCGAAGGCATAGCGATCATCAATGCCCGTAATCACATTTGTAAGAATACCACCCCAAGAAATTCCACTGATACCGATGCTATTAACGTCCACTTCCGGAAAACTTTTTAACAAACTGGTGGCGAGCATCACGTCTGAAACGGCGTGATAAAACCATTGATCCTGCAGCTCTTTAGTAACAACATCCTCAAAAAATCCTATTCTTCGCGGACCGGAAAAACCATGATCTGGCCAGAGTTTTTCCCCATTGCTATGTTCAACTTTTTCTCCAGGAACCTGGCCTTCCAAAGCTACTGAAATAGCGATATATCCCCTATCTGTCCATTCTTTGACCCATTCCGGAAAAACGGTACCGCCACCCCCATGAACCAAAACCACAGCAGGCCTTTTTTCTCCTTGTGAAAGTCCATTGGGAACCCCATACCAACAAAACACCTTGGTCTGTTTTCCGTTGTAATCCAACCCATTAAAAAACAAGCCTTTTATATTTGAAAACTCTTGGTATGCCTCAAAATCATTGGTAAAACTAAAATCTGGTGTTTTCAACACCCCTGCTTTTACAAGTTCACCATTAACCCACCTTGGTCCGCTCGTCTCTTGAAGATTTATACTTGATTTATTTAAAGTATTTGTTTGGCCTTCTGCATTGCTGCAAATGGCCAAAAAAAATACAAGGAACAAATAATTTAAATATTGCATTATCGATCTAAAAGCTTTTGAAAACCGTGATCCAATAGATTTGGGATACGGTTCTTTATTAGGTCAAATTTAATTAGGGAAGTGGGAGAAAGCCTTCTCTTTTCGACCAATCCTTTGCTTATATCAACCAATCCACTTGAATTGGAAAGCCAGGATAATCCCATAACAAAAAGCAACCATTAAAAACTAGGTTATAGTTATAAATTATTGACGGCAATCATTTAATAGGGCCTTCAATTGGTTTTGGTAAATTCGGAAGGAGAAACCCCGTGGAGTTTCTTAAAAGCTGTGGAAAAATAGGAATTGGATTCGATACCAATTTGATACATCACCTCGGCCACATTAAAGCCTTCATTATGGCCCAAGAGTTCCGCTGCCCTTTGCAATCTAAAATTTCTTAAATAGACATTGGGGGCCTGACCGGTCAACTGTTTAAGTCGTCGGTAAAAGTGGGAGGTACTAAGTCCAATTTCTCGGGCGAGCGCTTCGACCCCAAAATTGGAATTGGTAATGTTTTTTTCCATTATGGCAATGGTATTGCTCAAAAATTCCTTGTCCCGGGTCGAAATACCGACGGCATTCTTGGGAAGCTTGCTATTCTTTGAAAAATATTCCCTTAAACGTTCTCTGGTCTCGATCAATTTTTCAATCCTTAATTCGAGGTGTCTCAAGGAAAAAGGTTTGCCTATGTACTCATCGGCACCAAATTCGAGCCCCTTGATCATATCTTCGTTCTCGTTCAATGCCGTTAAGAGTAAAACGTGGATATGGCTGAGATCTGGATCCGATTTTATTTTCTCGCACATTTCAAATCCGTCCATCCCCGGCATCATTACATCGCTAATGACCAGGTCCGGTTCTTTACTTTTTATTTTTTCCAGTCCTTCAATTCCATTGTTTGCGACTTCAATATTATATTTTTCGGACAAAGTACCCTTTAAAAAGGTCTGTACGTCCACTTCGTTTTCAACCAACAAAATTGAATACTTCTTTTTGGTACCATTATCCTTTGCCAAGGCTGTATTTCCATCAGTAATTTTGGAGGACAGGGGAATCCAATCATCCACAAAAGACTTTTGGGAAGAATCAATTTCGTCCTCCCTGTATTCCGCTAGGGATTTGGAAGGCAATACCACCGAAAAGCGGGTTTCTACACCAGGATTGCTCTTGGCAGAAATTGCGCCATCCAGTAAATTGACCAGGGATTTACAAAATGACAGGCCGATGCCACCACCACTTACCTTATCGGTCCTATTTCCCAATTGATAGAACCGTTCGAAGATATTTTCCAAATCCTCTTCTGGAATTCCCTTACCGCTGTCTACCACATCTATATATATCATTTTCTGCCCTGAGGTATAGTCGATTTTTGATTCGATACCAATAGTGCCAAAGGGAGGTGTATTCTTAAAGGAGTTGGAAAGTAGGTTAAAGATAATACGTTCGGTCTTTTCTACATCGATAATAATTTCTTCGTCAGGGGAATTAATTTTATAAGTAAAATTGATGTCCTTCTCAATAGCGTAATTTTCGAATGCCTCAATGGTAGGGTTAATAAAGGCACCTAGGGTCCCTTTCCTTAAATTTAATTTAAGTCTTCCTTGTTCCGCTTGTTGAAACGTAATCAATTGGTCTGCCAAGCTTAAAAGTCTTTTGGTATTTTTCTGGATTATAGCTAAATATTTGTTGTTTTCAGGATCTGCATTTCGGGTGAGCAAGCGCTCCAAAGGACCCGCAATCAATGTCAAGGGCGTTCTAAATTCATGGGACATATTGGTGAAATACTGAAATTTGCCCTGATTGATGGTATGCACTCGTTCCTTGTCCAGTTCTTCAAACTTTAACCGTTGTTTTAATTTCTCATGTTGCGAAAAATAGACGACTATTCCGATGCCAATTCCCACGGTGAGCAAGGTAAACAACAAATAGCTCCACCATGTCCGGTACCAAGGGGGCAATATTTTAAGGTTCAAGGACTTGGTATCCATAGTCCAGATACCGTCGCCATTGGCAGCCCTTACCTTGAATACATAACTCCTGGCGGGCAAATTGGTGTAAGTAACGGTAGTCTTGCCTTCGTTGACGGTTACCCAATCCTCATTAAAACCTTCCAATTTATAGGCTACCTTATTTTTGGAAGGTGTTGAAGTATGCTCCACGGCCAGATCAAAAGCAATAAATTGTTCTTTTTGACTTACGGCTATATCTGTAGTCTCTGAAATAGACCGCTCCAATATTACCCTGTTATTAAGTTTTTCCCCAATTCTTACACGCTCGTTGTTTACCAGGAGGTCGGTAATCAAAACCTTGGGAGGTTGATCATTAAGTTGAATATCCTCTGGCCTAAACATGGTTAGCCCATTTAAACCGCCAAAATAAAAATACCCGGACCTGCCCTTAAAAAAAGCCCCTTGCCTAAAGTTGTTCTGGGCTAGGCCATCACGCACATCAAATACATCTATAGTGTTGTCCTTTAAATGAAATCTCAATAGTCCCATATCGGAACTTAACCATAAATAGTTGTCCCCTTCCGGCAGAATACCGTAGATAGCGTCGTCCGGTAACACATCATTTTTCCGGAAGTACTCTATGTTGGAAGGTTCCCCCGAACTATCAATGGTCACTTTGTTCAGTCCTCCCCCAAAGGTCCCTACCCAGATATTCCCTGAACTATCATCATATAGGGAGAAAACATTCTCATAGCTTAATCTTATTTTGTCATTCTTGTTGTCCGAGTATTTATGAAGAATCTTAATTTCCTTACCATTATACGTTGCATGTATCAAGCCTTTTCTGGTACCGATCCAGAATGAACCATCCCTGGTCCTTAAGAAGGTATGGCCAATTTCATTTTCCAAGGAAATAGTGGCCTTAACCTTCAGTTCTGGGTCTTTATTATTGTCAAATACTGTCCATGGATTATGCACTACCGTGAGCTGGCTCCCCAATAGTAGAATGTCATTTTCCGAAATCTGGGAAATACTTCGAATTCCTTTATTGTAAATTTGAATTCCATCCTTGGTAAAGCTTAGCTTTTTAAATTGATCCTTTGAAGGGTTGTACACCACTACTGAATTGTCTGTGCCGAACCATAAATATCCTTTATCATCCTCATAAATACTGCGCACATAATCCATATCGGAAATCGGAAATCTTTTTTCCAGATTCTCAAACTGCAGCGAATTGGAAGCATTGGCATTGACGGTAGTGGTACCTCTAAAAAGTGGGGTGTTATACCCAGACAACCACAGTCTTCCATTGCTGTCTTCGAGTATAGCCGTCAATAGATTATCGGTCAAGGACTGCTTGTCATAGGGGTTGTTGGTATAACTAATAAAATGTTTCTGACTAAGGTCCAACTTATTTATACCTCCTTGGGCCGTACCCACCCACAACACATTAAAATCATCCTGAAAAAGGGCGTTTATATTTTGACTGCTTATACCAAAAGAATTTCGGGGGTCGAAAGCAAAGTGTTGAAAACTGTCCTCTTCTTCCGTATATCTGAAGAGACCGTTATCTGTTGTGCCGACCCAAACACTGCCGGAATGGTCTTCAAAAATAACGTCTACCATTATGGTAGAGCTCGTGGGATTTATGATTTTATCCTTACTAAAATTAGTGATAATATGTGCCTTATCCCCTTCCAGAGATACCTTGTACAAGCCTCTTTCAGTGCCGATCCAAAAGATATTATTCCTATTGATAAGGGTGGTAACAACCTCATTTTCCATAGCCTTAAATTGGGCCAAGGCCTTAATTTCCATATCCCCATCGGAGACCCCTGTTCCTAGGACTAAATTCCACAAGCCTTTGGAGGTAGCCAGGACCAAGGAATTTTTATCCCTAAAACTGAAATCGTTTAGGTAAGGAACTTCAGGATGTGGTTCAAGGACATTTTGGGAAACCTGGAATACGCCCTTGTGCACATCCGTAAGTTGGCAAACATATAATCTATTTTCACCGGAAAACCAGATTCTGCCATCCGGTCCGGAACCGATCCTGCTAATAATAAGCCTGCGATCAAGGGGAACCGTCAGGAATTTTTCGAGTGACGGAATATAAACGTTAAGCCCCAAGGTGGTACCGATCCATAATAATCCCTCACTATCAGTATATAATTGTTTAATATCGTTGCTAAGAATATTTCCGTTGCTATTGGATTGGGTAGTATAGGTTTTAAATTCGTAACCATCGTGCCTAATGAGCCCGTTAGGGGTGCCAAACCATAAAAATCCATACCGGTCCTGTACTATGGAATTAATGGTATTCTGGTTAAATCCCTGCTCGTTGGAAAACCTTTCAAACTTTTGGGAATATAGGGAGTATGGGGCGATAAGCGCAAAAATTGCGATTGCCCAGAAAAACAGTAAAGTAACATGCTTATAATATCTTCCCATTCCCATGCTTAAATCTTTGTAGCAGACTAGCCTACAATATCTTTTAGCAACTGATATAAGCAAATATAAATGTGTTGGGTCATTCCGCCTAATATATTCACAAGACCCGTATTTCAAATTCCAAGAAGTATTGA
Organism: Arenibacter sp. F20364; assembly: GCF_023015905.1. GTDB lineage: Bacteria > Bacteroidota > Bacteroidia > Flavobacteriales > Flavobacteriaceae > Arenibacter. The sequence goes on from NZ_JALKBD010000006.1 coordinate 133,874, forward strand.
TCCCTATTTGGCAATCAATGCCGAGTTTTAAGTCCAACTCCTTACAGTCTACCTGGATATTCCGCATTGCCCTTAATGTTTGTCTTATATAACTCAAATCGGGAATAATTGAAATTCTAATTTAAATGATTCCGATTCTTGATTCACTTCCAATTAGGAACTGACCACACCGTCAATTTAAATACAGGATTACCTATAATCCATAATTTATCGATACACAGGCATAAATTTTAACAGAAGCATTTTTTTAAGCTGCTTTTTAAAAAATGTATAGGTTTAAAAAAAGCTTGAAATATATTTTATTTCAAAGTGTCAAAAATTTTTCTTATCAAAATATTACTTGAATCTTAAAAACAATAAAGCAAATCTTATCATTTACCTATTCATCAGTTTGATCTTAAACGTCACAGTTTCTGAAATCAATAAAGTACCATCATATGATTCAGATGAAGTCGAAATTACAAATAGTGACAAACTGATCTATATATTGCTTGGGCCGTCTAGCCATACCTGAAAATCAAGTCATTTTAGATCACATTATATAATATACTTACTCCTCTCCATTTAGTTAAATTTATAATCTTCCAAGTATACAACATTACCCAATGTTAGTCCTTTCGATAATCATATGACAGAAAGTAAACTAATAGTGGTCCATTAAAACCTCCCTTGAATTTTTTTTAAATTATGCCATTTTACAATAGGCTTTCTTCTCTCTTGCTCATTGAAGGAGTTAATTAGTATAGAATCAATCTAAATAATAACACTTAGATAACATGCTTAACCTTGCTTTTTCCCAAGCACAATATTGATATAACCTTGTGTTAAAGACCCCTGGGTATCTTTAACCAAATTATTAACCTAAATAATTAATCATGAGAACATTAAAAAATGTATTACTTGGTAGCCTTTTGGTGGCATCTGCTTCCTCATGCTCTAAACTTGACGATTTTGTTGGTGGCCACGGAGGTGGTGACGACAATAAAAAGGAAGTAGCCCTTAAAAATCATTCTGATGTACCTGCCTATTTCAAATTGGATCCTGCGTTCAGTAGCGTGAAAGTTTATTCTCTATTGAGTTCTGGAGATGTACTTATGGGTTCTCCTGAGTTTGTATATGGTTCAATGGCCGATGGTGCCGGACTTATCAAAGAGGACGACGGAACCTTTACCTTAATCAATAACTTGGAGGCAGATTACTCGATTGCTCGAATCACCTTTGACGAAACCTTTAAACCAATGAAAGGGGAGTATATATTGAATGCAATTGCAACAGCCAGTACTGCTCAGTGTTCAGGAAGTTTGATTACTCCCGAGGAGCATGGTTTTGGGCCAATGTACCTGTCAGGCGGTGAATGGGGTGGGGCATCAAAAGGTGTATTCTCCACCGACCCGTATAAAAGTGTATCCAATGCAGCTGTTGCCACAATGCTGCCTGCGTTCGGACAATGGTCTACCGAAAATGCCGTTGTAATCGGAAAGGATGCCTTTCCAGGCAAAACAGTTGCCTTTATTGGCGATGACCATTCTGACGATGAAGTTCCCTCTGGTCAGTTGGGCATGTACGTTGGAAATCACGGAGATCTTAACGGGGGTAAATTATATACCTTAAAAGTAAGTGATGCTACGATTGCCTATGAAATGGATATGGAGGAAGGCGAAACTTACGAGGTTGAGTTTGTAGAGATGCAAGAAAGAACCATAGACCTATTGGATGCTGAGGCCAAGGAAAAGGGTGCGATGGGCTTCTCCAGATTAGAGGATATAGATTGGAGAAGAGGCATACCTGCCAACCAACGTGAAGTTTACATGGCCGTTACCGGAAGAAAGAAAGATGGTCTAGTTGGTAAAGGATCGCTTTATGGAAGAGTTTATAAACTTGTACTTAGTGAAAATGACCCCACTAAAGGTACTATTACCTGTGTGCTGGACGGCGATATGCTTGACGGTAAGGCAAAGGCATTCCACAGCCCTGATAACATTGTGGTAACTGAGAATTATGCTTACATTCAAGAGGATCCAAACGGATATCCTGACACCCCAGATAAGGCTCACTACGCACAACTTTATCAATATAACCTTAACAATGGTGAATTGAAGACCGTGTTGGAGTGTGATCAAGACGCTGCAGCTGCCAATGGTATCGGAACCACAGATAATAATTGGGAAATTACCGGAATGATCGATGTTTCAAAAGAACTAGGTATCGACAACACCTTTATAATGATCACCCAAAACCACGGTTGGGTACCAGCTGACGGGTCAGGTTTTACCGATCCTATGGCTAATTCTTCGGCAGATGCAACAAAAGAAGGTAGCCAATTATTCGTTCTTAAAGGATTGCCGAACTAAAGCTTATGAGATTCTTCAAAGAACAATTGAGTAACAAAGGGGTTTATGCTATCATAAGCCTCTTTGCTTTATATTATTCCTGTAAGACGGAGAACTCCAGAATTGGTGATTTAGGATCGGCTACTTCGAATATGGCATTGGAGGAGGATTATGTAGATAAGCTTGAATTGTGTGGAAAATACCTTGATAGCCTTACAAAGACGAATACCAGGGATGAGCTTGAGAAATTCTATTTGAAATCACGGGAAGTATTCAAAAGACTAGAGCCTCTTTTGGCATTTCAGGATTTGGAAAATTACAAGTTCTTTAATGCCCCGAATATTCTCAAGGTAGAAGAAGAGGATGCCACTGACATTAAGATTAGGCAACCCAGGAGTTTTCAAGTACTTGAAGAGTCAATTTTCACGGATACTTTGGATGTCGCCAGTATTCATATAACGGGAGATCTGTTAAAAAATAGGCTGGCACTTTTGGCAAAGAACACCGATTTTGGGTACTTAAGAGACCATCACTTACTGTGGATATTGCGAAACGGATTTTTAAGGGTCGCCCTTACGGGAATCACAGGGTTCGACTCTCCGGTTTTGGAGAATTCACTTTCCGAATCGGTAATGGTTTATGAAACATTGGCAGATATTTTACAAGTCAACAAATCTAAATTCGAAAAAACTGAACTTTATGAGGAATGGAGCACTGAAATCAGTACTTCCATCTCCACCCTATCCCAAGGGGATTTTAAAAATTTTGACCGATACGATTTCATTAAAGAACATACACAAAAACAATTGCGTCTTTTTAACAGAACAGTTGAAGATTGGGGAGTCTCCTTTCCTTTTTCCATGGCGATTACAAATGATGCGACATCGTTGTTTTCCGATGGCACATTCAATCAGGATTATTTTTCCGACAGGGGTTCAGCAACCATGACCGCAGAGCGGATAGGTTTGGGAAAAGAACTTTTTAATGACACTAGACTGTCCAGATCGGGAAAAATTAGTTGTGCCTCCTGCCATAATTCAGATTTAGCATTTACGGATAGGAAAAAAATATCTGACGGACAAATCCGTAATAGCCCCACCTTAACTTATTCCAGCCTACAGCAAAGCTTTTTTTACGATAGACGTGCTGGAAGCCTGGAGGGTCAAATTGTTTCTGTGGTTGAAAATGAATCCGAATTTCATTCAGACCTTGAAAATTTGACGGAAATGGTCAAGGCTAGGTCGGATTATAGCGATAAATTTCAAGAATTATACACCAAGGGAACTACTGACTACAATATTCGCAACGCAATTGCACAGTATATTCGTAGTCTCTCTTCTTTCGATTCAAAATTCGATAACAATATCAATGGTTACGAAAACTCCCTGACCCAAAGTGAAAAGAATGGTTTCAACCTGTTTATGGGGAAGGCAAAATGTGCTACCTGTCATTTCGCGCCTCTATTTAACGGCACCGTTCCCCCAAACTTTGCCGAAACTGAAATAGAGCTGCTTGGGGTACCGATGGCGAATGATACCTTAAATGCAACTATAGATGGTGACTTGGGGGCCTATAATCTCTTTGGTACCGAGCAGCGCAAGTTCTTCTTTAAGACGCCCACAATTCGTAATATAGAAAAAACGGCGCCGTATATGCATAATGGGGTCTACAACACCTTGGAAGAAGTAGTGGATTTCTACAATAGGGGCGGAGGAACCGGTATAGGAATAGATGCTGAGTATCAGACCTTGCCACCAGAACCTCTGGAACTTACCGAACAGGAACAACAAGAATTGATCGATTTTATGAAAACCTTGACCGATTTCCCAAAATCAGACAATATCGAAAAAGAAATTGCCCAATCGGCCATATAAGAGTCGATGGGCCAGTTGTTTAGGCCGGTAATAAAAGGGATATTCAACCAAGATCATTGGGATCTTGTTTTGTCAACTCTATCTTCCCTCATTTTGCGTGCAAATGAAAAAAGTATGGCCAATACCAATTCAAACCATAGTCCAAGATACATGGGATAATGGTCGATAAGCGACATAAAATTGATGACGGCCGACACAAGAAGTATGAATAGGATATATACGGAAACTAGAAAAAAGATCAGGTTCCTCCTATTGCCACCGATCCGATCGTTCAAAAAATCATTGGTGGCGTTCCGTACCCTGGCAAGTGCCCTACCGGCATTTTGGATGAATTTTTCCATTGAGATCCAATCTTCCTACCAATAAATATAATCAAAAGTGAAGAAATGGAACGGAAAATAAATGTTGTACCAATTTTTACCCAATGCCAACAAAAAAGCCCTCCCATCTGGGAAGGCTTGATTTTACTTGTGGTCCCACCTGGGCTCGAACCAGGGACCACCTGATTATGAGTCAGCCTAAACATGGTCTCTTATAACTTAATATGGCTTGAAATGCCCATTTTACGGGTATTTTTCATATCTTCAATATCACATTAAACCATCTGAAATCAAAAAAAGCACGCCGAAAGCACGCCGAAAAAAACACTCACTTTTTATGGCCACTATTAAGATAGCCCTTGATAAACGGGCAGACCACACTACCAAAGATAATAAACACCCGTTGGTTTTACGCATAGGGCACGCCGGAAAAACACGAGATATTCAATTCAATGTACACTTAAAAGAAAATCAATACAATTTTAACACTGGAAAAATAACAGGTATATTGAATGCCGTGCGCCATACCAAGCGAACCCATAAAATCTATTCGGATGTGGATTTATGGGTCCATGAAAACCAGGGCGAAATCAAGAAATGGGAAATGGATCGTTTAAAATCAGAAATTGAACAGCGCTTTTTTAATATTTCCCCATCTAGAACCATCTTAAACCATGGGGGGAAATATCTTTCTCGCTTGCGTCTGGAACAACGCTTTTCCACCGCCAGTTCTTACGAGGATGCATTAAAGTCCTTGATTAAATTTAGGAGACATTTAAAAGGAATGGCGGACACTAATATAAAAACTCTTTATGAAATCAAGGAAGACGAAATGGTGCCTCTTGATGAATTCAAGAATCTAGATATGGAAATAAAGGCCATAGACTATGGTTTTGCGAAGGACTTTAAAGCCTATTTAAGTAATCGCTATAAATCAAAAAATACGCCGGCAATATTCCTAAGAAGTTTACAGGCTATTATGAACGATGCAGGAAAGACATTTGAGGATCTAAGAGGCCATAAGCCATTATCGAACATCAAAAAGAAGAGCCATGCGAATGCTCCTGCCCCACTTGATTTGGAAGATATCCGTAAAATTAGAATGTTAGAATTAGAGCCTAAAACCCCGATTTGGGACAATCGCAATTATCTATTGTTCATGTTCAATAATATGGGAATGAATTTTTTTGATATGGCAATATTGAAACGTTTCCAGTTTGAGGATAATCGAATCAAGTATTTTCGAAAAAAAACTCATTATGAAGGGGATTATTTTAGTGTACTGCAAAGTGATGAATCATTAAAAATCATAAATCATTATTTAAACGGTCAAAAAGATAACGAATACCTATTTCCTATCATACCTGAAAATACTTCACCAGAACGCTTGCATAAAGTAAACAAAGCAAAAGCAAAAATTTTCAATGAGTATGCAGCGAGAATTGCCGCCTTGTTGGGAATAGAAAAAAAGATTACTACATACACGCTTCGGGACACCTGGACTAATATTGGTCTTGACATGGGAATAGACATCCGTAAAATATCTTCCGGACTTGGTCATTCGAGTGTTCAAGTGACCGAGAAGCACTATGGCAAAAGCGTTACGGCAAAAATACTCGATGAAATTAATGCCAAGATTACTGGAGCATAAAAAGCAATTTTATAATGACAGGTATTTGAGTCCTCTACGTCTACAATTCAATTTTGGAAAGCCAAGTAATAAACAAGTTAAAACTTAAGCATTCATCCAAAGTCCATAAATGAACCATCATCGAACAATGCCCCTGTTTTAATTCAAAAAATATAATTTGCGCCCATATTTCATCTTACGCACTCGAATTTTTTATATATTGCGCCTAAATTCTACTTTTTATGTCTTCTAGCCCTCATTTTTCAACTCATGCACCCATTTTTCAAGGAAGAAAAGTTCCTGAAGAAGGAGTCATTGTCGGATATGCTGCCATTATTCAAAAATTAGGGTTAAAAGTACCTATGCCAAATCAAATCGCATTGGTCTGCCAGCAAAACAAAAAATATCAATCCGAAGATTGGAACGTTTTACCAAAAAGTTACTTGCCGGATGACAATGCAAATCTCACAGAAATAGAAGCGCTTTACAAACACTTGGTATTTTCGTTAAAATATGAAGGCATCAATCTTTTGTTTTTTAGCTTTCTGGCCAAACACTATTACGAGGAACAACTATCAATTTTGGTAAGCATAGAACCAACCGGGCAGTACAGCAGACGTATTTGGTTCTTGCTAGAATGGATTATGCAGAAACCTTTGGCAGGAAAAGAAGATCTGACCAAGAAAAGTTATGTGCCATTATTGGATGAAAATCTGCAATACGCTATAGAAGGTATAAGGTCATCTCGGCATTTAATTATCAACAATCTACCAGGCACACCTGATTTCTGTCCTCTCATATTCAAGACTGAAAAGTTAGAGAATTACATTTCCTCTAAACTTTCAGAACGAGAAAACGAGTACTTAAAAGGAATCCGCAAAGACATTCTGCAACGTGCCGCGGCATTTCTACTATTGAAGGATTCCAAAGCATCGTTCACAATCGAAGGGGAGAGTCCTCGAAGTAAAAGGGCTGCCCGCTGGGGACAAGCCATAGGCCAAGCTGGCTATAGTGATCTTAGTAAAGAGGAATTCATCCGTCTTCAACAAATTGTAATAGAGAATCCAAGGTTTATAGATATTGGTTTTCGAAAAAAGGGAGGATTTGTGGGAGAGCATGACCGCACAACTGGGGAACCAATTCCAGATCATTTCTCTGCACGCTGGCAGGATATAGAAAAATTGATCAACGGTCTTTTGGAAACCAATCGACTGCTGTTGAGTACCAATATGGATGCGGTATTGATTGCAGCTTCGATTGCCTTTGGTTTTGTTTTTATCCACCCTTTACAGGATGGCAATGGCCGGATACACCGCTACCTTATTCATCATATCTTGGCAAAAAAACAATTTTCGCAACAAGGCATCATATTTCCAATATCCGCTTCTATTTTGGATCATATCACCGATTACAGAAAAGTACTGGAGGCCTATTCCCATCCGCTGTTGGATTTTATTGAATGGAAAGAGACACCTGACCATAATGTAGAGGTTATCAATGAAACTCTAGATTACTATCGTTACTATAATGCCACCAAACAGGCCGAGTTATTGTTTGATTGTGTGAACGACACCATAGAGAACGTTATTCCCAAGGAAGTGGTCTATTTAAGAAAGTTTGACGCCTACAAAAGGTTCTTGGAAGATGAATATGAAATGCCAGATAAGATGATAGCAATATTGGTTCGCTTTTTGGAACAAAACGAGGGCCAGCTTTCCCAAAGAGCACGGAAAAAAGAGTTTAATCAGCTAAAAGATGAAGAAATCCATCGTATTGAAAAAAAGTTCAATGAAATCTTCAAATAATTATTCGACAGTTATGTTTTGGATGTCGCTATTGACTTGTTACTGCTATAAGATGCTGTTGATCAATGATTATTCTTAAACAAATTCCTTATTGATAAAATTAAGTTGGAAACCTTTATAATATCCCTGATTGATCGATTTCCCTGCTTTAAATTCTTTCATTTTTTTACTTTACCTAAATCATCCTTAATTAACAAAATTATTGCTTTTCTTAAATACCTATATTCTTATTTAAGATTTCTGTATAAAAGCTTAAATATCCGGCTTCTTGTTTAAGCCTTTGAGGAAACATCGCCCCAACACCTAACTATCGTATCTCCAACAATTGAATTTCATTAACGTTTAGATAGATAGAACCCAATGGGACATCCAAAGTATTTTGACCACTTTATCCTCTTCCCCCTAACCACTAATAAAGCACCCATAGTGTGCAAATTCCAATAACGGAAATGTTTTTTTGAAGTCTACATCGAAAGCCCCCTGCCCTTGTACTTGGAATAATCCGTCAGCTCATCCTTAAAGCCGTTGAAAACTTCATCCTCTTTAAGACTTTTGCCTCCCAAAAGACTGCCCAGGGTATACATGCCCTGTCGCAGGAGACTGGCCCGTTTGGCAGCGATCCGTTGTTTGGAAACGGCAAACAGGGCTTCCTTCAGGCCATTTTCCATATGGTGTTCCAATATATCAATGGGGAGGTTTGGCCTTACCCCTTCCAACACGTACAAATAGGCTACTTTATTATATTGCCCTCTCTCCATCAGATACCCGGACCAGAGGTTTTTTAGATTATCTCGCCCGTTGGCTCCAATATCTTCCAAGATTTTTGTTTGACCCTCCAAGATATTGTCCAAGTTAATCGATGATTCCAGATAAGCTTGTGTTTTTGGTGCTATAGAAACTTTTACCGGGTACTTGGAATATATAGAACCGATGCATATTTTCTCTCCCCGTTTCTCAAAATAAAAGCCTTTGGCATTGAAAAACTGGATATAGTCGTTCGGGGATTTTTCAAAAGATACTTGTGTGCGCTCTGCATATTTGTAATAAGTCCTTAGGCTCAAGTTTTCAAATTTTTTCCTGTACGGCGAGGCCATGGCGCCGTAGAAGTTAGGGAATATCAACGGAAGGAATATCGCGGTCGGGCTAGGTTTGATTTCCTTTTCCGTTCTGTCGTTCAGTAATCCGTCCAATACCTTTTCGTTCTCCCCTATAAAGCCAGGGGAGGCATAAAATTCGATCTGGTCCGGTATTGTGACATCGGCCAGATCTAGCTTGACCTTATGTCGATCGGAGTTGACATAGGTCAGGTTGCCGTTGTCATATTTGGTGCCCAGGCTGCGAATAAATTCAAAAAGGACTTCCCTTTGCTTGGGTGGTTCAAACAGTTGTTTGTCGATTGCCTGTTTTATCAGTCCCGCTTTTGTTTGCAATGCCCGTTCCTCCCTTACCGATTCCGTACCATAAAGCTTGTCCTTTACAATTCCGAATTGCGCTTGTATCAGATCGCCCAGGTTTCGGTTGTCTGTATGCAGATATTTCCTGAGAAACCTGAAGCGTTCCGATTTGGCCATTTCCGTTACTATGGACTTTAGGGGCATCCTATCGATATGTTCCGAGAAAAGGGCCCTGCTCCTTGAATCTTGATAGGTGTTCCGATAGGCTTCCTTGATGCACCGCTGGAGCTCCAATTGCAGCTGACCGCTTTCCGCATACATCTGGGTATATTCACTTTCGAACAGTCCCGGGTTTTCTGGAATTCCTATATCCTTCTCCATTTCTTTGCTATTGAGGACATATCCCGATTTGTCATATATCGAGAAATCCACTGCTTTTCCCTGTCCGTCATAGTTTAGCCTACAATCCAATTTTTGATGGGATCTCAGGATATCGGGAAGGTGTTCGGGGCCGATGGTCCTGAAAAGTCCAAAAGTGGTACGCAGTTGTTTTTCCAGCCGTTTTTTGACCATGGGCAATAACTTGGATTTTTGGTTGAGCTCAAAGACCTTTTGCAGTTTTGGACCGCTCAATTGTGGGTGGACGGTATAACCGTTGATAAATCTCGACCTGTAGCCGTCCTTTACTTCGATGCCGAACGATACGCCTATCCTACCATTGTGATTTACGGTCCTTAGCTGAATGTGGTGGGGCCTCAGAAATTCGGAAAGTTCCTTAAAGCTTCGCACCTTGTACTTCTGCAAGGTGTTGTTTATAATATCTTGCATATAGAACCTTACTCCGCTGATGTCCTCGTTCTTGAATTGGGGCATTCCATATATCGGAAGTTCCTTTTCTTGCCGCATATCAGGAGATGGGGAGAGCCCGAACTGCTTTTCCAGGTATTTCTGGGTGGCCACGTTCCTTCTGAAATCGTTGTTAAGATTTATCTGCAGACAATCCTCCTTTATGGTGGTCGAAACGATATGGACATGTTCGTGCTTGGTATCACAGTGGCGTACTACAATAAAGGGCTGTTCCCCATAGCCCATATGTTCCATGTAAGCTTTGGAAAGTTCAAAAAAGTCCTTGTCGTCCAATTGTTCGCCACGGGGAAGATTGATAGTGGCATGTACATACCGTTTTTCTGAATCGTGCCGGTTGCCGAGATAGTAGAGGACCCTTCCAAAAAACTCCGTATTGGTGTCTGTATCAGAATAAGTGTTCTGGAAGCCGAGTATGGTGTTATCTGCCTTACCCAGGACATAGTTCAATACTCCCTGCACATTGTTCCGATAAAGTATCCTTGCTATCATATTTAATCCTTTGTATTGATGGTTTCTATCAGTTCGAGCATCAGTTCGTTGGCCTTTTGCATCTCCCCATCTAGGTTCGCATTTGGGCTCCGCCTGTTCTTGTAGTTGGCCACCTTGACCAGTTGATTGATGTTGGTGCCTATCTTGTTCAATTGGTAACTGAGGTTCGAAATACTATCGGGAACCCGTTTCCCCTTTATGGTTTCCCTGTTAAGGATAAGCTTTCTTAGGAAAGGGCCAACAGTTCCCCTTTTCCGAAAATCGAGGTTATAAGACTGCAGGATGGCCTTTACCTTTTCCAGTTCCCTGCCATTGAACCGAAGCGTTATGGCATGCTCCCGTTTCCTGTCTCCCAACTGTTTTCTGCCGCCTTTGTTTCCAACCATTTTTTAAATCGATTTTATCGTTTATCACTTCGTAAGAAGTAGGCGTTTTAAGATGCTTAAAACATAACTTGCTATCCGTCTACACGGATAAATATAAACAATCATATTTAAATATAACTACCTTATAGTCAATATATTAACTCATAAAATTATATCAATACATATGAGTTCAAATGGGTACAATTCATAGATTAGTCTGGTCTAATATGGTGTTGAAATAATGGATAGAAATACGGAAATGTTCAAATTTTTTGTGGGCAGGGGGAGAAAAGGGCTAGCGGCATTTCCGCCGCTTGTGCTTTTGAGAGGCTCCGAGGGTGTCGTGCAAAACTGAAACGGAAAGACTTCCCGAGCGGACCGGCAAAAGCGTGTCCGCATGGGGAGGATTGTAGTGGAAGGGTTGTGTGACTTCCGCAGGGGCTTTGGCATGTATGTCGAAAAATGATTTATTAAAAAAGGCATACATTCAATATGATTGTTTTAATACTCATTACAAGAGATATTGAAAAACTTGTCTATTTTAGTAAACTGAAAGAAATCATTCAATAAAATGAACAGGATTAAGGCTGTTTTAGAAGAAAAGGGCATCAAACAGAAGTGGTTGGCAGAGCAGATGGGAAAGAGCTACAACATGGTCAACTCCTATGCCCAAAACAGAAGGCAGCCAAGTATAGAAGATTTATACCGTATTGCAGAAATTTTAGATATTGAAGCCAAAGAGCTATTGGTTACCACTAAAGACAAGAAAGAATAAATGGCAAAAAAAACAACCACCAAAGAAAAGTCAATTGAAGAAAGCCTATGGGATGCCGCAAACAAACTTCGCGGATCCATTGAACCTTCCGAATATAAGCACGTAGTATTGGGTCTTATTTTCCTGAAATTTGCTAGCGACAAATTTGAAGATCGCCGAAAGGAACTGATTGCCGAAGGCAAAGAAAAGTATATAGAGATGATGGAATTCTATAACATGAAGAATGTCTTCTTCCTTGCCGAGACTTCCCGATGGAGCTATATAATTAAAAAAGCAAAACAGGATGATATTGCTTTACAGATAGATACCGCGCTCAACCAAATAGAAAAGAACAATCCTTCCCTTAAAGGAGCTTTGCCCGACAATTATTTCTCACGGTTAGGATTGGACAAAAGTAAACTGGCCTCCTTGTTGGATACCATTAATAAGATTGATACCCAAAAAGACAAAGCCCAGGATATCGTGGGCCGTGTCTATGAATATTTCCTGTCAAAATTCGCCTTGGCGGAAGGAAAAGGAAAAGGTGAATTCTATACCCCCAAGAGCATTGTCAACTTAATTGCGGAGATGATAGAACCTTACAAGGGCATTATCTATGACCCTGCCTGTGGTTCTGGCGGTATGTTCGTACAGTCCATCAAGTTTATAGAAAACCATCACGGCAATAAACAGGAGATTTCCATTTATGGACAGGAATATACCAATACCACCTATAAACTGGCTAAAATGAATTTGGCCATCCGTGGCATTTCAGCCAATTTGGGTGAAAGGGCAGCGGACACTTTTGGTAATGACCAGCACAAAGATTTAAAGGCCGATTATATCATGGCCAACCCGCCCTTTAACCAAAAGGACTGGCGGGGCGAAAATGAATTAGTGGACGACCCCCGTTGGCGCGGTTACGAGGTGCCGCCCAAAAGCAACGCCAATTACGGTTGGATCCTAAATATGGTGTCGAAACTTTCGGACGATGGCGTAGCAGGATTTATCTTGGCCAATGGTGCGCTTTCAGGTGGAGGGGAAGAGTATAAAATTAGAAGGAAGTTAGTAGAGAACAATTTGGTAGAGGCCATTGTGATTCTTCCCCAAAACATGTTTTATACCACAAACATTAGTGTTACTATCTGGATTCTCAATAAGAACAAGAAAACGCATACCCGAACCATAGGGGACGAAAAACGAAACTATCGCGATCGGGAAGAAGAAGTGTTGTTTTTAGATTTACGACAAATCGGCGAACCTTTCGAGAAAAAGTTTATCCAATTCGGCCCACAACATATTAGGGATATTGCAAAAACCTACCACGATTGGCAACAAACGGATTGCGATTATAAAGATGTACCGGAATATTGTTACAGTGCCACCAAGGCGGATATTGAAAAAAGAGATTTTTCGTTGGTCCCCAGCAAATATATCGAGTTTGTAAACCGGGATGAAAATATTGATTTTGACACCAAAATGACGGCCTTGCAAAGCGAACTTTCAGAACTGCTAAGAGCCGAGGAACAATCAAAAAAAGAACTGTTAGAGGTATTTAAAGACTTGGGCTATGAGATCGAATTATAGGCCCATAGGAGATTATATCCAACTTGTAGATGAACGCAATGTTGATCTAGGAATCAAAACCCTTTTGGGGCTGAGCATATCCAAACAATTCATCCCTTCGGTTGCCAATACTGTTGGTACCAATATGCGCACCTATAAAATTATTCGTAAAAACCAATTTGCATGTAGTACCATGCAAGTGCGTAGAGACCGGAAAATGCCGGTGGCCTTATTACAAGATTTTGAAGAGGCCATCATTTCACAAGCCTACCCAGTTTTTGAAATCAGTGACGAAAAAAAATTGCTTCCTGAATATTTAATGATGTGGTTTTCTCGGGAAGAATTCGATAGACAGGCGGAGTTTTTAGCCGTTGGTGGTGTACGGGGCACCTTGGAATGGGAAGATTTTTTAGAAATGGAGCTCCCTATCCCCTCCCTTGAAAAACAACAAGAGATTGTCAATGAATACAACATCATTGCCAATCGCATCAAGTTGAACGACCAACTGAACCAAAAGCTGGAGGAAACCGCACAGGCAATTTATAAACATTGGTTTGTTGATTTTGAGTTTCCGGCGCATTTAAGCGGTACCCTGAGTGGACACGAAGGGTACAAATCATCTGGGGGTGCTATGTTGTATAATGACGAGTTGGATAAGGAGATTCCGGCGGGATGGGAGGTTAAGAGTTATGAGGAAGTGTTTAATTTTAAAACGGGAAAGTTAAATTCAAATGCAGCAATTCCGAATGGTAAATATCCCTTTTTTACATGTTCATCAGAAACATTCTTAACCAATTCATTTTCATTTGATTGTGAGGCTTTATTACTTGCAGGAAATAATGCTAGTGCAGTTTATCCCTTTAAATATTATAAAGGAAAATTCGATGCTTATCAAAGGACTTATGTTATAACACCAAAATCCAAAGAAGTAAGTATCTTTCAGGGATATTATGAAGTATTGGGTCAACTTGAAGGCTTTAAGGGAACTTCTTCGGGAACTGCAACTAAGTTCTTAACGATGAAAATACTTAACCCATTACTATTAATAGTTCCACACATTAATATTTCCAATTACTTTAGAGATTTATGTTCTCCCCTATTTCTAAAAAAACTACAAATCGACGAGACGAATGAGAAAATTGTAGAAATGAAAACCCTTCTCCTATCCAAAATGGCAACGGTGGAAGCCGAAAAAGAAATCGAAATATGGAATTAATTTTAAACCGCCTTCAATATAAATGTGCATTTAATGATGTTAAAATCATTGTTTCTAAAGAAAGTGATGCTTTAACGTATTCCATTCAATGGAAATACTTCGTAGATGAATTCACTGAAAAGAGCCAACTACTTGCTTGGGCAAAACAGAATGAAGTAGATTCGGAAAGCAGAATTTCTTATGAATTTAGCAAAGAGGAGAGTACTCCTTACTTTTCTTTACCACTCATAACCAAGTTTAAATGGCGATATACCTTTTTTAAAATTGGGCAAAGTTTACTAAGCCAGGGAATGATTGTCGATTTTCACCCGAAAGCGCTTACACTTTCTTGTTATCTTAAAAAAGAAGAGTTTGACGAAGTATGGGGTATATATAAGCGCATAGATTTCATTCTAAATTACAATGAGAACAATGACATTGGCGAAGCTGTTTTTAATATTGGAAGCCATCAAACATTTATCAGTAATGCCGAAATTGAAATTTTAGATGAATACCAAAATGTAAAATGTGTAACGGATGGAAATAGGATCACTAGGTCCAGTAATTTAGAACAGAAAACATCGCGACTGATAGCAAATAGAGAAATATTAGATAAATACAATTTGCAGTCAGCACGACATCCAATAAATTATAGTCGACGATATAAAGAACTTCTAAATTTCTTTAATCATCATATTAAGGCAAAAGAATTTGATACTTTAAAATTCATTTCTACGGGGTTTGATAGCCGAAAGGCCCAAAATGTGTCATTCGATCGGAATAGAATGGTCTTTAAAAACGAAAACAAAGACATCAATCCAATAACCGGAATGCGAAATTATGGGGTTTACAAAGCGGCACCAAATGCTTCTGAAACTAAGTTTATATTTATTTTCCAACATAATGATGATGCAAATACGCTGTACAAGTACCTGAAAAATGGCTACAAAGGTTTTCCTGGTTTGGAACGTTACGTGGGTATTCCAATCGTACTTGCAGATTCGCTTACAGAGGGACATCAATATAAGCAACTGCAATTCAAATCATTGGAAACCCTGTTCGAGGAATATCAAGATTTTGAAAATATCGAATTATCTGATGATTATTATGAAAACCATTTTGCCATCGTTATTGGAGGCTTCAGCAAAGATGAGCCACAACAGGTATATTACGATCTTAAATTGGCACTCTTGGCTAAAGGAATTCCATCTCAATTTATCAATCAGTTGAACATTCGAAAATCATCCGTTTTTAATTACCACTTGCCAAATATTGCCATTGGCATACACGCAAAGCTTGGAGGCATCCCCTGGCGAATTGATTCAAATTTAAAAAAGGAACTGATCATTGGGTTTAATCAAGATTTTAATAGGGACAGAAAACGATATATAGCCGGTTCGGTGTTTTTTGACAACCATGGAAACTTAAAAAGAAACTTCGCCTTTCCAGAAGAAGAATTGTCAACCACAATTATCAAGGAATTAAGAAAGGCAGTAAACGCATTTCTCGAAGAGAACGAGGAAATAGAAAGAATTGTTATTCACTACCATAAAACCCTTTCTAAGAAGGAGAAAAGAAGTATTGAAAGGCTTTTTAGAGAGGAATTTGATATTACTGTTCCTTATGCCGTTGTCGAGATCAACGATACAAAATCGAGAATTGATTTGGCCTTCGACCCTATGCATAACAATCAAATGCCTGTTAGTGGTTCGTTCGTGAGGTTATCCCAGAAAGAATATCTCTTATTTAATAACAATAGGTTTAAGGCGGAAGCACCTGTAGGTGTTAAAGATGAATTGCCCTTGAAGATTAAAGTTCATTTTGCCGATGAATCTGGATTCTCGCATAAGGAGTTAATAGAGCAGGTTTATGAATTTTCCCGATTAATCTGGAAAGGGCTAAAGCAAAGAAGCCAGCCTGCAACGTGCTTTTATGCGCACGAAATTGCACGTTTTAGAGCTCATGTGAACGGGCCAATCCCTGAAAATGAAATTACACAAACAACTCCTTGGGTTATATAGGCATGGAACCAATAGACTTAAATACGGCGATACAAAAATCTGTTTTCCTTTTAGGAGCTGGTGCTTCCTATGGTACAAAAAAAACACGAACCGGCTGCAAAATGTCTGGGGAAATGTTCGATGCATTACAAAATTTACTCAACAAGCCTGAAAAAAATGAAATCACAGATGTTGAGGCAGAAGCGTTTCGGTTTTTGATTTCTACCTTACATTACCAAAATAATTGGCGTAGTCTGGAAAAGAATTCAAAATTTGAATTTAAGCCAAATATAGAAGAGTTGGCACTAGTAATCAGACGGATAAAGAATCGAGAAAATTATCTACCTTATCCGATTACAGGAAATTGGGCCGATAAACTTATTCAGTTAGAAAGCAAATTCAATAGTGAAAATAATGATGCCGATTCGTTATTTGAATCCCTTGAAAATAAGCTCAAAAGAAAATTATTGCTAAGTTGGCTTCAAATTAATCCTGATTCTTTGAGTTATTTGGAACCGTTGGCACAACTTATGAGTGCTCAATCTCTAGAATCCCCGATTGAATGCTTTTCGCTTAACTATGACCAAACCATAGAAATTTTTCTTAAGAACAAACACGAGGTTCACCCATATTGTGGTTTTGTATCGGGAGAATGGAAAGGGCCAAAAACAAAAGATATTGAAGGGTTTGATAGATTAAACTTGTATAAACTTCACGGGTCGCTTGATTGGGTTCGCTTGATGGATTCGGGAACCATTAAAATACGTGAAAATCTACAAGACGAAGAAGAAAAAGACATAGATCAGCGTCACGACCCATATCTAATTTTTGGTCACGGTTTGAAAACCTTTTCTTTTGAACCTTTTTCAAGTTTAATGTATCATTTTAAAGAATCACTATCAAAACGTCCTTATATTTTTGCCATAGGGTATAGTTTCTTTGACCCATACATCAACAATCTTATCATTGAAGCCCTAAATTATAATGAATTCAGCAAACTGATAATAGTAAATCCTGTTTTTGGACCAGAAGATATAAAAGATGATGAAAGTCGGGTTTTGTCGGAATACATAGAAGAAATTCAAAAAAATACATTTTATAGTGAAATGCCAGAATTTAATATGCAAAAAATTAAGGGTACTGATCGAATTCGGTATATTAATGTTGGGTTTGATACGTTTCTGTCAGAACATTTTTTAAATAATGGCAAAGGGTTAATTGACCTAATAAATGAATATGAAATCGATAGAGGAATGGAAGAAAATCCTTTTTAGTTAAAAACAATAGATCTGAAAATAAATAATTTAAAAAGCCAACATTCAAAATTCATAGTTATCAACTTAACATTAGCCATTAAAGACAATGCCAGAAACCAACCGCATAGAATTTAAATCAGAACTGACCAAAGACTTGGATTTGGAAAAAGAGGTGGTGGCCTTTTTAAACTATCACGAGGGCGGTCTGATTTATATCGGTATTGATAAAACGGAGACCATCCTTGGTGTGGCAGACCCAGATGGCGATATGCTAAAAATAAAAGACCGTATCAAACATAATATTTCGCCATCGGCCATGGGCTTGTTCGATGTGGTTTCGGAAGATAAAGACGGTAAAACTATCATTAAAATCATTGTAGCAAGTGGTAGTGAAAAACCGTACTTCAAGAAAAAATACGGGATGACCGAGAAAGGGTGTTACATACGTATTGGTACGGCTGCCGAGCCGATGCCCCAAAAAATAATCGAAACATTATTTGCTACCCGTACCCGCAATTCCATTGGCAAAATAAAATCCAATCGGCAGGATCTAAGCTTTGAACAGTTGCTTATTTATTATCAGGAGAAACGAAAACCACTGAATAAACAGTTTCAAAAAAACCTAGAACTCATCACCCCACAAGGTGATTTAAATTATGCAGCCTACCTCCTAGCCGATGTAAACAACATTTCGGTAAAAGTAGCCAAATACAAAGGGGATACGCGCGTAGATTTAACTGAGAGCAATGAGTATGGTTATGTTTCCTTGATCAAGGCTACTAAAAGTGTACTGGATAAAATTGATATTGAGAACCGTACAGGCACCCAAATAACCGCTAAGGAACGTAAGGAAAAACGCCTTTGGAACGCCATTGCCATTAGGGAAGCGATTATCAACGCTTTTGTGCACAACGACTACACTCGGGAAATAGCACCAAAGTTCGAAATTTTTAATGACCGAATCGAAATTACTTCTGCAGGTTCCTTGCCCGAAGGCCTGAGCGAAAGCGAATTCTTTGAAGGCTTTTCCATTCCGCGGAACAAAGAACTCATGCGTATTTTCAAAGATCTGGATCTGGTAGAACAACTGGGTTCGGGCATTCCAAGAATACTGGAATCGTACAGTAAATCATGTTTTCATTTCTCCGATAATTTCCTCAGAATGGTATTCCCTTCGGCAGTGCCTGTTTATGAAGAACCCGCACAAGAGAAGCCAAAAGATGGGTTGGTAGATGGGTTGGTAAAAGAGTTGGTAAAAGAGTTGGTAAAAGAACTTCCAGATACGCAGATAAAGATACTGAATCTGGTAAGTGAAGATAAACACATTACCATAAGTGCTATGGCAAAAAAGTTAGGAACCAGTACGACTACTATAGATAACCATATTGAGATATTAAAAAACAAAAATGTATTGAAACGTGTGGGTGGTAGAAAAACCGGATATTGGCAAATCGTTGAACAAGAATGAAAAAGTTTACCGAAGCACAATTAGAAACCGTATTTGCGACCCAACTGGAACAGGAAGGGTATCCGCACCATTTGGGCAATGCCATAACAAGGGACGAGGACGAAGTACTGATCGAGGAAGACCTGCGCCATTTCCTGCTACAACAGTATCATGAAGAAGGGATAACCGAGATGGAGGTGCAATCCATCATCCTTCGATTAAAAACCCTTCCATCTTCGGATCTTTATGAAAGCAACAAAACGTTTATGCGATGGCTTTCAGACGGTTTCTCTCTAAAGCGGGAAGATCATAAGCAAAAGGATATTTGGATTTACTTAATCGATTATTCCCCTAAAAATCAGAACACCTATAAATTTGTTAATCAACTGGAAATAATAGGTAATCAAAAACGAATTCCAGATGGAATCATCTATATCAATGGTATCCCTGTAGTTGTTTTTGAGTTTAAAACGGCCATTCAGGAAAACACGACCATCCACAATGCCTACGTTCAATTAACTGTACGCTATGAACGGGACATTCCCGAACTTTTTAAATACAACGCTTTTTGTGTTGTTAGCGATGGTGTAAACACCAAAGCAGGTTCATTATTTGCCCCTTATGAATTCTTTTATGCCTGGAGGCGCATTGCAGGATTGGCCAAAGATGTCGACGGTATAGACAGTATGTTTACCCTAATACAAGGGATGTTGCATCACAAAAGAATCCAGGACATAATCCGCAATTTTATCTTCTTACCGGATAGTTCCAAAAAGGATGAAAAAATAGTGTGTAGGTATCCACAGTACTACGCAGCCCGGGCTTTGTATGATAATATTATAAAAGCCCAAAAACCACAGGGAGACGGGAAGGGAGGCACCTATTTTGGCGCAACCGGCTGCGGTAAAAGCTTTACAATGTTGTTTCTTACCCGTTTATTGATGAAGAGCGAGCATTTTGAAAGTCCTACGATCATCTTAATTACAGACCGTACCGATTTGGACGATCAGCTTAGCGGGCAATTTACCAATGCCAAAACCTATGTTGGTGATAATACCATTGTAAGTGTAGAAAGCCGTGCAGATTTGAGGGACCGCATTCAGGGAAGAGAAAGTGGTGGCGTTTTTTTAACCACCATCCACAAATTCACGGAAGATACAGAGCTCCTTACTGAAAGAACCAATGTAATCTGTATCTCGGACGAGGCCCATCGTAGTCAAACCAACCTCGATCAAAAAATAAGAATTACAGAGAAAGGCGTTGAAAAATCCTTTGGCTTTGCCAAATACTTGCACGATTCCCTACCCAATGCCACCTATGTCGGCTTTACCGGAACACCCATAGACGCTACGCTTGATGTTTTTGGAAGAGTGGTAGATGAATATACGATGACCGAATCGGTCAAGGATGAAATCACGGTACGAATTGTTTACGAGGGTCGTGCAGCAAAAGTAGCACTACAAAATAGTGAGCTGCAAAAAATAGAGGAATATTACAAAGTGGCCGAAGAAGATGGTGCCAATGAATATCAAGTTCAGGAAAGTAAAAATCAATCGGCCAATATGAATGCCATACTTGGTGACCCTGACCGCCTCCAAGCCATTGCCGAAGATTTTGTGAAGCATTATGAAAAACGCGTCGATGAAGGAGCCACAGTTGAAGGTAAGGCAATGCTGGTATGCAGTAGCCGTGAAATAGCCTATGACATTTATAAAAACATTATAGCCCTTAGACCAGAATGGGCCGTTGTGAAAAAAGCAGCCTTAGGGACAAAACTTACGGATAGGGAAAAGCGTGAAATAAAACCTATTGAACGGATTAAATTGATAATGACTCGTGGAAAGGATGACCCTAAAGCGATGTATGACCTTTTGGGCACCAAGGAATATCGAAAAGAACTGGATCGGCAATTTAAAAGTGGAAAGTCCAACTTTAAAATCGCAATCGTGGTCGATATGTGGCTCACGGGCTTTGATGTGCCTTTTCTAGATAGCATTTATATAGATAAGCCCATACAACAGCACAACCTTATCCAGACCATATCCCGTGTCAACAGAAAATTTGCTGGCAAGAATAAAGGTCTGGTGATTGATTATATAGGCATAAAAAAACAAATGAACTTGGCCTTGGCCAAATACAACAAGGGCGATCAGCAGAATTTTGAAGACATTAGGGAATCATTGGTTGTGGTTAGGAACCATCTGGATCTTTTAGGTAAAATTCTTCATAAGTTTGACAGTACCCCCTATTTTGATGGCACTGCTTTACAACAACTCAACACTTTAAATCAAGCATCGGAATACGTGCAAACAACTAAAGAAACAGAGACCCGGTTTATGGGCTTGGTGAAGCGGTTGAAGGCTGCCTACGATATTTGTGCGGGAAGTGAAAAATTGACTCAGATAGAACGAGACTACACCCATTTTTATCTTGCGGTACGTTCCATCGTTTTTAAATTGACCAAAGGAAACGCTCCTGATACCGCACAAATGAACGCGAGGGTACGAGAGATGATAAAGGATGCTCTTGCCAGTGAAGGGGTTGAAGAGATATTTAAGATGGGAAATGAAGAGGAAAGCGAACAGGATATTTTTGATGAAGCTTACATGGCCAAGATCGATAAGATTAAATTACCCAACACCAAAATAAAATTACTTCAACAGTTGCTTGCCAAAGCCATTGGTGAAATGAGAAAAGTCAATAAAGTAAAGGGGGTTGATTTTTCAAAGAAAATGGAATCCCTGGTTGCCCGTTATAACGAACGCAAGGAAAATGATGTCCTACGCAGTGAAGTTTATGAGGAGATGGCGGAAGAATTGACCAAACTCATTTGGGAGGTACAAAAGGAATTTAAAGCTGGGGACGTTTTAGGAATCGATTTTGAGGAAAAGGCATTTTATGATATACTAAAGGAATTATGCAATAAGTATGATTTTAGATATCCCGAAGAAAAATTGATAGAGCTTGCCAAAGCAGTTAAGGATCTTGTGGATGGACAGGCAAAATTTCCTGATTGGAGTAAGCGAAACGACATTAAATCTGCCCTCAAAGTGGGCCTTATCTTATTACTGGATGAATACGGCTATCCACCAGTAGAAAGAGACGAAGTATATACTGAAATTTTTGAACAGGCCGAGAATTTTAAGAAGAACAGAGAGGTTTAACCAAAGAATAGGTCTATTTGCTCATTCAATTGCTCCCTCAATTGCTCCATCATTTGCTCCTACATCTGTTTCATCAGCGCCTCCAAGAATAGATCTAGGAATAATAGTCTTAAAAGTAGCTCCTTCAATAAATTGGACGTTATCTGGTACTGATGGTGGAATTGGCATAAAAATGAGAGCTATTAGAGCACTTTACAACCTAGCATTTGAACGCAACCTTGTTAAGGAAGAGTTCTACCCATTCAAAACATATAAGGTTTCCAAATTGAAGGGTAAGAGTCCTAAAAAGGCATTGACTATGGAGCAAGTCAAGAAAATAGTTGACCTTGACTTGAAGAAATATCCTTCTTTGGCCAATACCAGAAATTATTTTGTCTTTAGCTTATATACAAGAGGAATGAACTTTACCGACATGATGAAGCTGGAATGGAGTACAATTGATGACAACAAAATTTTCTATACCCGTTCAAAAACCAAAGGAAATTTTATGATCAAGATATTACCTCCTGTTCGGGAAATTTTAGATTATTATCAAGAATATTCCTTGGGAACGAAATATGTATTCCCCATTCTGTTAAAGGATGAATTAACCCCATTACAACTCGAAAATAGAAAGCACAAAACTCTTCAACGTTACAATAAGGAATTAAAAGAAACTGCAAAAATCTGTGGAATAGATAAACCTTTGAGCAGTTACGTTGCACGACATAGTTATGCCAACTGCTTAAAGCAAAAAGGAGTTGCTACCGATGTTATCAGTGAATCTATGGGGCATCAAAATTTGGCAGTTACACAGGCCTATTTAAAAGAATTGGATAGCGCTGTTTTGGATGAGGCGAGTGAGCTTCTTTTGTAGACATTCCAAACCAAGTATAATTTGCTAATTCTAGAATTTTCAAGTGTCATTCACCTGTCCTTACGAATCCTTTTGGTTCTCACGTTGATTTAATAAATATAATTTAAAAAGCCTCCTGTAATTTTATCATCATAATTAGTATAGTTGTCATATTTTTTAAGGGATTGAAGACTGAGATATACACTTTATCTTTTAGCATAAATACTTCAATTCAGCTTAGGTATTTTTTTTAATATACTAACTCGCCAAATTAAGCCACCTCTTTATTGGCTAAAATCGATAATAATTATTACGTCATTAACTAAAATTACACAGCATAAAAAGATCTACATACTTGGCATTGACCGACATCACTAAAAATAATAGTCAAACCATCTCCTAAAAAAAGCTCTTCAACTAAAATTTCTTTATTACAATTGCATAACGGGCCCAACCAAAATTTGATGGGCCCTTTATGCAATTCTACTGCGTACTTATTTGTAAAAGACTATAAGGGCAATTCCTTTTTTTTGAACAACTATATTCTAATCGAGGCCCCCACGGTTAGATAGGCTACGCCATAGCCTAGCTCTGCAAAGACTGCAAGGTTTTTGGAAAAATACCACCGCCCACCGGCGAAGGCCGTTGCACTTAAACCTCCACCATAACTCCCCGCGCCACTATAGGACAGAAAATTATACGTAGCCATAAGGCCGCCATAGACATCAAGATTGTCTACATTCAAGCCCGTATAGTGATAAGCCCCCCGAACCCCAATAATGGTGTAGGACCATTTGTCATTCCCCCCCAAATAATTGTACTTATAGGTTTTAGTACCTACATAGCCTCCTAAACTCACGACCCCAGGCCCTGGGACATCCCAAATACCTCTTTCATAACTGATGCTGAACCCCGGGCTTTGGGATGAGGTTGTGTAGTTTCCATAGCTACCTCCAAAACCAATACCCCCATTTACAACATTGGTGCCAACATTAAATTCTTGGGCCATGACCATTGGACCAGCCAATAAAGCGATGGCGATATATATAATTGATTTTCTCATTGTGGTTGTTTTTTTGTTTAAAGCTCTCATCTTATTTTTTTTTTAAATTGTTATTTGTTATTGTACTGTAATCTGCATCATAGATGCCCCGTGGCTTACTATTGAATTTAATTCCCCTGAATTTTCAACCTTTTCAGAAAAGTAATCGGAATCGTAAACAATCCTTCCCGTATTGTTCCCTATAAACACCCCTCCTTCATTTCCCTTATTATCCAGCATTACAAATGCCATTTGGACATTTTCAATTCCGCCCTCCACTATTCTTCCCGATAGGGAGATAGCAGAATCGGCCGTAAAGGAGCCAATGTCCGAGGTTGTTATCAGGAATACCGAAAATTTATCGTTCTCCCCGGATATAAATGAACCATAGCCTTCATCAATTTCTACGCCTTGATCCCCAAAATAATCAATGGTCAATTTTCCATTATCCTGATTGGAAAACGTAAGCTCGTAGTTATTAAATTGGGAGCCTACAACATCGCCTGGCACTGTGCTGGACTTAAGGAGCATAGGCTTTACATGATATGTCCCTTCTATTTTTGGCGGCTTATTGCCTAGGTTCATTTGGAACCCCAAAGAATCCAAAGCCCTTACCAATTCCGGTGTATAAAAATCTTCAATAGAGCTTAAAGATCCATCGAAACCCATATTCCCCAAATCGTCTTCCTTGGAGCAACTAACAAAAGCAAGAATTGCAGTGACGGCAACTAGCCTTAAAAAATTCGTTTTCATTGTTCTCTTCCTTTAATTATTACAAATTGATTTAATCTTCACAACTGGCTATAATTACATCTATGGCCTCTTGTATATCCCCATCTTCATCACCACAGGATTTCTTAAGACCCTGTAATGCCGACACCAATTCCGAACAGCTTAAATCATCTTCGTTTTCACTTAACTTGAGTAATTTGTTTAGACACTCCAAACTGTTAAAAGTCTCTGCTGAATCCCGTACCGTATCAGGTGTACAACTTGTAAATACCATTGTGGCCACCAGGGCCATAAATACCATTGATTTTTTCATAATTAATGTTTTAAATGTTATTGATAATCCAATATTATGTCTGTTTAAAGGAAAGGGCGGTTATTACTGTATGAAACAGGCATTTTGTTATAGGAAAGGGTCCCTCCTAAAAAAAGTAGGGGCCCTTTTACCCTTGTGCTTATTGCAGCCACTATCGTTTGCTTAAACATTCTTAAATAACAAAGCCCAACACTATTGATTTATAGTGTTGGGCCCATCCTGTTCCCTTGTTTTTTTAGTTTCCAATTGGCCAAACATAGTGGCCAAAGGTCATCCTCCGTTATTTAAAGAGAAATAATTTTTTTACAAAAGTTAATACGCTACTGGTTGTAGAAATATACCACTGCAAGGATAATTAAAATAACAAAGATCAGTTTATAGGTAATTCTTAAAATGAAACCTGAAATTAGGGCTGTTACCCCTATGGCAATCCAATTAGAGGTATACTGATAGGCCACAATCCCTCCAATAATAAATCCAAGCAGCATAAAAAAATCGTTCATGCTAAAATCGTTCCCGGATGTTTTTTTGGCGCTCGATGTCTTTGTGGAATTCGGTTTTACTGGAGCCGCCTTTGCAACCGATTTTTTTGCTACCTCCCGGTCCGGGCTATAGTCGTATATGACCCCGGCGCCCGAGCATACAATACATGGCCTATCGCCATAGGTAAAGCTATTTTTAGTTGACTCAATCCGTGTGTTATAATCGGTTTCTACCCCTCTTCCTTGACAGTTTGTACATGTTCTAGTTCTCATAATTAATTAGGTTTTAATTGTGAAATAAAGGTAGCTAGGCAAGCCAAGTCCAAAGAAAACCAATATATGAAAGCGCGGTTTTGATTCATAAAACCCTAATGAAGGTCTTTGGTTTGGTCAATTAAACTCATGTAGCCTGACGGCTCTTTTATAGGCAGATTCCAATTTCAAACCAATCTGGGAATCATCACCAGGCTTTACAATATCACATGAACCCTCCGGATCCCCTACAAAAGACGGGCTCGTTTTGATTATTTCCTTTAGCCTTAGCAAGCCAAGTTCTTTCTTTTGTGTACTTACCAAAATGTTATTCAATGGACTCTCAAAGGAGTGTTCGAGCTTCATAATGAAGTTATCGACATCTTTGGCCATACTTTCTTTGACAGTATGGGTCACCTCCCTAAATCCGCCCAGTTTATTACTTACTTCCTCTAGTACTTTAGTTAGATCGTTAGATCTTTTCCGATCCTCTTTAGGAATCAAGGCACTGGAAGGCAGCAGGGTGAAAAAATTATAGTATTGAATGCTCTCTACCATCATATCGTCCGGTTTTACGGTTTTCGGACCTGTGACCAATTTGGCCAATTCATATGATGCATTCACGCCATTCTGAAGTGTTAATTGCAGTTCATTGGTCAAATTTCTTGTCTCCATTGAATAAGGTTGTATTTTTAAGCTTTGCCTATAAATTTTTGCTAGCGTCTTGCCTAATTCCTTATAGTTCCCAACTGGCCTATCCAAGCGATAAAAACTCTCGGTATTCATTAAAAAAGTCAAGTCCTTTTTTGAGGTACAAGTAAATTGGAGCCATTGTTCGTAAAATCTAAATTCCGATTCATGGCTGTTTTGGAAAATGGCCAGTTGCCTTTCTATTAGATTGCTTTGTTTATAGGCTCCAAAACCAATTATTAGCAAACAGGTTCCCATAAGTATTAGAAATGGAATCTTCAATAGTATGTCTTTCATATTTACCATAATTTAAATGACCCTGGCCTAGTTTATAATTTATAGGATATCCCCATCAAAAAATCATCCAGATTCTCCCTGGGGCCCTATTAATTTTCTAGTATTACCTTGGGGCTATCGCTTTCTACCGGACAACTGTGTACCTTACGTCCAAATACCCTATACCATACCTGCTAAGTGAACGAATGATCCTTTTTTTAAAAAAGACTGGCATAAACAGGTGCCTCGCTAAAATTTGTTTGGCCAAGTTGCTGATAGATCTCCAAACCTACTTTGTCCTGTACCACGAAAAAGGGCAAGGCACCTTTAAGACTTTCCTTTTCTTGAAACGAGGCCAAAAGCTCATCTTCAGGATCCAATAAGAAATGTGAGGTATTGGTCTTGAGGTGTTCTTTGTAAAAATCAAAGGCGAATTGTCTACTTTGATGCTTTTTGGCCTTGCCAATGGTCCAACCGTCTATAAATATCAACTGATATTTTTTATCCAATTCGCGAAGATGGGGTTTCATATTTGCAATCTGCTCCAAACAGGGACCACAATTTTGCGAGCTATAGAAAAGTATCATTTTTGGTTTCTCTGTGGCCAGGGTTACCTTGCCAAAGGTGGTTTCCTCAACACCGTCTACCAAAACCGTAGAATTAAAAAAAGTACTCTTTGTTTTGTTCCCGGATATTGTTATTAATAGGATGCCGATAATGTAGATAAGTGATTTCATTTTGTCTGTATTTAGTGGTTTATGTTTTATTTCTGAGGTAAAAATACCTGGGATTTCCTATTTGGATTCCATTCACTGTATGAAACCTCGCTTTTGTTATATGAAGACCTGCAACCCGTATTGGAATTGCCGGGGATGATCGGAATAGCATCTTTCATTACAATGTTCATTATTTTAAAATCCAAATCATAAATCGCAGAGAATACCTGCCCTTCTATATTGACCAAGGCTTGTATTCTGGCCATATGCCCATCTTTGTAGATCACTCTTGGGACACTTACATTATTAGTTGAACAAGACGAGTTGAGATTATCATTTGAGAATAGTACATGTATTGGATCGTTGTCCAATTCTGCCATATGGGTCAGCATAGCCCAATATTCCAGCAGACCCTTATCGGTGCTAAGGTCTGGTTGGTTTTTTAAAAGGAATCCAGCAATCCTTTCGGAATCTGTTAGCAGTACCGATTGCATATTCGCATTAAGTACATATATCTTTTTTTGTGTTCCTCGGTCAAGAACGGAAAACTCATATAGCCACCCGTAGTCGTAAAATTCCAGATTGTGCCTTCTAAGCCCCGTAATTTCATAATCCTCGTTGACCTTTATACCGTAATTGTTCCATAACACCTTTTTAAAAGAATTTGAATAGTCATTCTCTACAATAGACCAACCGTTGGTAAAAAAGGATTCCGAATCGCTTTCCGAGCAGCCACAAGGCTTTGGACTTGCCCATACAATTTGGGCTATAAAAAAAATTGCTGTGGTGATGTTTTTAA
This sequence comes from Arenibacter sp. F20364, assembly GCF_023015905.1. Lineage (GTDB taxonomy): Bacteria > Bacteroidota > Bacteroidia > Flavobacteriales > Flavobacteriaceae > Arenibacter. The sequence continues at coordinate 162,467 of NZ_JALKBD010000006.1, forward strand.
AATACATGGTTTTGGTTTTTTAGATTTAAACCAAATGTATTTCCAATGGTCAGGAGAAAAAGTATTTAGTGTATGGAATAGGGATTTTGATATATTAAATGGATTTCAAAATGGTATCAACGCCCATTTGACCAAGGTGGCGAACATTATGAACTTCCTTTAATCCAAGAAAGGGGAACGACCAAAAAGTATCTTGAAAATCATTGCCCAACCTTTCTGCCGTTCTAATTGTATCCTTCCCTATTGACCCTTCAGATATTTCAAATAATTATCCAATAATCCCCTAATTTGCTCGGCAGCCACCGGATTTGCAGAGTGCACGTGATACCTTAATCCCCTTAAATCCAATCCAGATTCATAAACCAACCATTTTGAAGCGGCATAACCATCAGGAGCTACTTGACCTTCTTGGTCCAGCCCTAAATCATTATCAAAACTAATGAAAGGGGGTAGTCCGTTTCTTGTAATATAGGTCACAAAATCTTGGTAGTTCCGAACAATGTCCCAATCAGATTCTAAGTCATTTGGGTAAACCATCGATAAAGTTCTTACATCATCAAGAAATAATTTTTTCATTTTATTCTTTGTTATAGGTTGAGTACTAGTTTCACAATTATATTCGCCCCTTTTATGTATTAAACCAAGTTTGGATTACATCTCCTCCAATTAGTTGCACCAGGGTTTCTCAGATCCCGCACTTAGCGCTGCGTTAACAAACATTTTCAAGTGCCAACTTATTAAGTCTTAGCCACGCTTTCTTAGTCTCAGATTCTGGGTGATCCTTGCTCATCAGACTTCTGCAAAAAACTTCGTGTTCTTTTTGGTACATTTCAAAAAGCCTTTTATTGTATTCCTTGCTTTGTTGCATATTGGCAATCCTATCACAAATTTTTACAACGGTTGCTTTCCAGTTGCCTTGTATTTTAGGGTAAGTCTTGGCTTTTCTTTCTTCTCTATTTCTCCCAAGTTCGTCAGTAACACAAAAAACTATTTCGGCAACTTCTTCGCCAAAGGCCTTTTTCAAGTCATTGTATGAAAGTTCAGTATCTTCTAAAGTATCGTGCAAGGCAGAAGCTACTATAATACTTTCATCATATCCAAGTTCTTCCGCTATTTTCACCACTTGCCTAATGTGGTAACCATAGGGATAAATGTCATACGTTTGGCTAGCGTGTGCTTTGTCCGCAACCAATAAGGCTCTTTCTTTATTTGTCATAATTAACTTTTATAAATAATACATTTACCAAGCAATAGGATGGCTTCATATTCACCATGTGTAACCGTAAAGATTACTTTATTAGTTTTTACATTTAGTTCAACAAAGACCATGCACCATTATTTTAATTATTTCATGTTAAGACATCTAGTGTCCAAAAAATCCGTTTACTCAGCGAGATGTCCAATATTCTGAACCAAACTTAATTTCTTTTTTAAATAGAAAGGATTTAATTTCCTCAAAGGGGTCTTCCAATCGGTTTAAAAACAATTTCTTTAAACAAAGAATCATATTATCATTGATTTTATCATCTGTTAGATTTTCAGGAAACTTTAGTCCAAATCTTCTAGTTATAAAACCAAGAAAGTAGGTTTTTTTATTATTGATCCATGCCTCAAACAAAATAAAAAAAAAATCTTGCTTTTCCTCCTTAGGCACCCTAAGAAGATATGTTCCCGCCAGTTCCTCATTGCAAATTAAAACTTGGCCCGATTCAAAAAATTGGACCGAAGTAGTTGTGGAAGAATCTGAATATAGAATAATTGATTTCATTTAAATACAGGTTTGGGTTTTAATGGAAAACAAGGAATTGAATCTTAAATATTTAATTGCTCTATTCTGGTTCTTGTAGCAACCATGTTCTTCTTCAAAGCAATCAACTTCCTCTCTTTGTCGCCAAGAGCATACTTGGTGTTCTTAATTAACGCATCTACTTTTCCAATCTCCTTCTTTATGTTTTTTACATGGCTATCTGCCTGAACCAAAACGTCGGCTACCTCTGAAACCTCGGAGTAGTTTAAGATGGCGTAAATGGCACTGATCGCCGTTACCGCACCTGCTACATTCTTCACCTCCCTGGAGAACTCATTGGTGGTATCAAAAGAAACAGTGGCACCTCCCAAACCCCCAACTATACAGGCCACCGCCATTTTATGATCCATTAGGTAGGCCATAACCCTATTTTCGTAATCCGCTAACTTGGATTCCAATTGAAATTTAGAGCGACTATGGTCTGTTAATTTTGCCTGTTGATTGATCAACTCCGAATCCAATAAATTGCGATAAGATTGGTAATCCATAAGTTTGGATTGCAATATTCCTATTTCATAATTCTTTTGCCTGGCCAATTCTTTCTGCTTCTTGTTATCACAGCTAACGAATAGGATCGTAAATACTAATAAAAGGGCCAATGGGTTTTTAAAATTTTTCATGGTTTCAAGTTTTGGAATGTTGTTAATATTATTTGATGGCTCAAATATATTTTCAGTTGGCGCCTCCATACTTTTTTGTTGTATAAAACCAAGTATTTAGTATAGGAAACAAAAAAGAGCCCATAAATGTGGACTCTTTCTTTAAACCTGAGTTCGGTCTAAGTTTTTAATAAAATAAGGTCAGTTGTGATGTATTTTCTGTTTCAAATTTGATTCCTGGCTTCTTTTCTTGAAAGGAGTAGGCGATAAGGCTGGCCACCAAGTTGGTCAAGAAGTTTCCAAAGCTGGGGTGGCGTGAATGTTCAGCCTGGCATATATTCTTTAGCTGGTCGTTTATCGTTTCAATGACAGACCTTTTTCGCAGGAGGATCTTGTCCCTCATGTCCATCAGCATGTTTTTCATATTGTTCCTGATGCCGGTGACCAGGTGCAGGCCTTGGTCGAAGAGCATTTCCAGGAGGTCCTTCGAGATATACCCCTTGTCGGCATATAAACTGCCGAAGATTTTTTTGAGCACCTTGCCCTCCTTCAGCGGTGCCCTATCGTCCTCGTTTGCCTGGGTAATCACAAAGTCCAGCAGTTCCCCCTTATCGTTGATCACGATGTGCAGTTTAAAGCCGTAGAACCATCCCATTGTCGATCTGCCCACATTGGCGATACCCTTGAACACTTTGTTGGCATTGATGCGTTTGTTCTTGCATACCCGAAGTGGCGTGGAGTCCACAAAGGATATCCCCGTGCACTTGCCAAGGCAACATGTCTTCATATAGAGCACCAAGGGCAACATGTTGGACTGCATCAGTTCGGTGAACCGGTTATAGGAGACCGTAACAGGGAACTCGCTCCTTAGATGCTCCTTGACAAAGTGAAGATAAAAATGTTTGAAGGTCCGGTAACCGCTCATATGGAAAAGCACGGTAATGGTCAGGATTTCGCTCTGTGACATCTTAAAAGCACTGTTCCTTTGCTTTTTCCCATCGGAAATGAGCTTCTTCTGGAAGGCGGGCTCAAAAACTTTGCAAAATTCATCTATGGAACAGAAAATTTCAGTAATTTTATACTTGGAAATCATAAGCGGAAAGTTGGTTAAATATTTGAATTTCAGATACTTAAATATACTTAATTTTCCGCTATTTCTATTGTGAAAACATTACTTTCTTACGTCGAATTCAGGTTTTAAGGTATTCGATTAAGGTTGGGCTATTGTTCTACTGTAAAAAAGCACCCTTTTGCGCTTCTTATAGAATATATATGGCAATCTAAATAGTGTTATTCTTTATTTTTAAGAGTATTGCTTCTTTTTTCTCCCCCTCCAGTTGTAGTTCATAGCTTTTCGCTAAAATTATTCCAAATTCTTTGGATGGTCTTAACCCAAGCACGATCAAATCTTTTCCTTGGACCAAAGGTGCGATTTCCTCTTCACCAAATTTCTGAAACAATTGGAAACACATCTCAGAAGTTTCATGCTTATCACTTAATACGTTCCTACCTGTTCTTCCGGCAGAATCTGCCTTACTCTGCCACCCCAAAACATCAAGTCTACATTTGTTATGTAATCTTTTCCAAGCTGGTTCTTTAGCACCTGAATTGAATAATTGCCCCGGCCTCATATGAAGCCCAACAATAGTGATTACTTTTTTTATTAAACTTTTATTATTGGTCATGCGCTTCATAAAAGCCTCAGCAATTGGAACTCCTGCAGCATCGTGCCCGTATGCCCTTAAATCTGGAGTAGTTGTAGATGGTTTTCCCACATCGTGCAATAATGCCCCGAACATAAAAGCGAGACGCCAATCACTATTGGGCAATTGGTCCCTTAGTTTAGCTGCTTGGTCAATTACCATACAAGTATGTACCCATACATCTCCCTCCGGGTGCCAAATTGGATTTTGAGGGCATCCTATTAAATCATTGAGCTCCGGAAAGTGTTTTAACCAACCACAATCTCTCAAAAATTGCAATCCCATTGAAGGTTTATCCGCTTTCAACAATAATTTTTCCCACTCCGAAAATACGCGTTCTGCAGGAAGTTCATAAAATTCATCAGTCATTTTCTGGCACAACGCAATGGTCTCCTTTTCAACGCTAGTGCCTTTTCTGGGTAATAATTGCATTATTCGCAAAACGCGCAATGGATCTTCTACAAACGTATTATAATCTGTTGCCCTAAGTATACCGTTCTGCAGGTCATCCAAGCCATTAAATGGGTCTACCAATTCTCCATTATGCATGTTTAAGTACATACTATTTATAGTGAGATCCCTACGTCTACCTGCTTCTAGTGGGGTCATAGCCATATCCAATTCTACCTCAAAACCCTTATGCCCTATACCTACCTTATTTTCACGTCTGGGCACGGACAAATCTATTTCTATATCTTGAATCACTGTTTTTAAAACGCCAAAAGCCTTACCAACTATATTTGAAGATAAATTTAGCTGTGCCAGCAGCTTGTGGATTTCTTCGTACTGCAGGCCGTAAACCTCAATATCTACATCCTTAATTTCAATTTTATTAATACCATCTATTACAGCTCCACCTATGAGCATTGCCGTTCCATTATTTTGTTTTATAAGATCCAACAGAGGAATAAATGCTTCGTAATGTGCGATTATGTGTTTTAATTCTATTTTCACTAGTTCTATTTTAATTTAATTCCTGAAGTTTTTTTATTACAATAGCCGATTCCCTATGGCCTTTTTGTTCCGCCATGGTAAGATATTTATAACCAAGAGCCAGATCTTGTTCTATTCCCTGACCTTTGCACAACATTATCCCGGTATTATATAATGCTTCTATATGACCTTGCTCGGCAGCCTTTTTAAATAATTTAAAGGCACTTTTATAATCTGGCCGTCCTTTTTTAGGGTTATAGTTCTTTAGTCCCATATTATAATTCCATTCCGGAATATCATTTAGGTTTTTCCTGTCCGTAGTATCGTCCCCCAAGTTTTTAAAAAAGAGCAACAATCTCCAAAAAAGTAACGGTAAAATTAACCATCCCGAATAGCCAAAAGCATATTCCTTCCAAGGAATATCATACGCCGGCATTGGATTTGGCAATTGCCCTGCTTCTTGAAGTTGCGCAATACGTGTGGTATCCAGTGGATAATATGAATTATACTGGCCCCTTATACCAAGAACATAACCATGATCTTTAAAATAAAGACCTGCTATAAAAAACCTTCTAGAAGTTCTGTAAGCCAAATAAAGGTCTTCTCCCTTTGGGCCAGACACATCCAATTCCTGAATTTCCTCAATGGATTCCATTTTCCCAAAAACACCTTTTCTTGCCCAAATACTGTTCATGGCAATCATTGTTATCACCATGGTGATCAATACTGTTCTCATCATTTTTAAGTTTTATTTAATTGATTATTCATTAAAACTAAATCCACACAATCAATTAGCTTTTTAATTATATTTGAAATGGTTATTTTAGTATATATAAACATTCACAAACCCTTATTGTAATACAGAAGCATGAAGAACCTTCCTATTGAACTTTTAATTATCGTTGGTGCACTTATAGTCATTTTAGTGTATACCATGAAAAGAATATTGCATAAAAAAGGATATCATGTATATTGGTACAGAGGTAACCATTTAAAGGATTTTTCCAATTTTTCCAAACTACTTTCCCAAGAAGAAATCCAATCGAAAAAAATCAAATTTCAACTACTGTTTTTTACGCTAATTTTGCTAATACTAGCCTATATAAGCACTCTAGTTTATTTATTTACAAAGTCCTAAGCTACCGATGGGCCTGTCTGGCGGACAGGTAGTGCGAAGGCGGGAGACTTCACACTGCGCTTTACTGACTTTAATTAGTTTATAAAACCTAACTTTTGGTGTCAAAAAAAAGAACCAAAAAGGTTCTTTTTTTTAAAATTGAGATAACCTATCAATTACAATCTACTCCAATACCCAGATCACAAAGCTGTTCCTTATCGTCTTTTTGGGCCACCTCCCTTTGTGCCTTTTTAAGTACCGTTTCTTTTCGTTTCTCTAATTTAACTTCGGCATCTTGGTTCTTCTCAGAATTTTCACTGTTTTTATTCGTTTCAATTCCTTTCATTAGGCTTTGCGCTTCGGAATAGCAGCTAGAATTTTTACTAATTTGCTCCAGTAGCCCTCGGGCATAATCCAACTCACTTTTATTAATGGCAGTCTTGGCCTCCGTGATCAATGTTTTACACTTAAGGTCGCTGTAAACTACATAGGCTTCCACCAGCTTGGACTGGATCTTAGCATAGCAATCGCCGGATAGGCTATTGGGGACGGTCAATAACAGATTAATGGCATCTGCAACCAATCCATGGTTCAGCATAGCATCGGCTTCATTATATATTCTATTGCAATTGGACTGGTAGTAATCCATAATTTTTTGTTTTATAACCCCCATAAATTTTTCAATATCCTGTCCCCTGGTCTTTATTCGGCCTATACTTTTTGTAATGGCATCATCCCTGCTTCTTCTGGATTCTCCCTTAAGTTTTAAAGGAAAAGCCGCCGCCAGTAAGCTCTTTGTTTTTGCATCGACCACCAAAAGGGTCAGTTCTGCCTCTATGGAATGGATATCCCCGTACGTTCCGGGAATGATGTCCTGGGCATAAATTTCAAACTTGGGATAAATTACAAAGTCGTTGATATAGTCGGTCCCGGACATCCCAGAATTGGAGACCATACTTTGAATCTTGGTCTGAATTTTGGAAACATGGCTTAAGGTTAAATCTTCCAGTAGAAAATCAGGGGTTACTACAGCCAGTTTAATTTGGCCTAAATCATCGTTTTGGGAATATATTGTTGGCCCCAAAAACAATAAAGCCAAAACTATAAATTTCTTCATATCCATTTATTTAATACAGTTCCACATAAATGCTATTCCTACTTGTCTTCATCTTAAATTCCAATTCCAATTCATCCAAAAATCTAGAAAGTTGTCTTGCAACCTTACTTGGTCTAGAATTGCATTCATACTTGTAAACTTCCACAATTAGCTGGTTTTCACTATCGCTCTTTAATTTATAGTATCCATTTTTGGAAGTTTCCTCTACCCAATCTTCCAAGACGTACTTTAACCTAGTGTTATCCGCCTGCGGCAGTTTGCAATCCATATTACAATCCGAATCTTCATTTACAGTAAATCTAATGTCTGCAATAGCACCATCTTCTCTACATTTTTCCAAAGAATTAACTATTTCCTGCATAAAATTTTCTATATACGACATATCATTACCCTCCTTATCTTCATAAGCAATTTGATTAATGGCAGACTTTGTCAAGGCGGTAACATCTGTGGTATAATAGGGATTTGATTCACAAACCTCACTTGCCCAAAATAAAGATGATGAAAAATGGAATGCTTCTACGATTACTGACACTTTATTACCTCCTGGGGTTTCTACGTACTCTAGCTCCAATTCTACCAAAACATCGGCCACCGCATCTTCAAATAACATTTCTGTTCGGTCGCATTGACTACATTCATCCAACTTACCGTCTCTCATGAGTTTGTTGAATGCCGCTTCAAAGTCTTTAGTATCAAAACCGAAGTTTTTAAAAGCATCATTTACAGTAGCCATTCCCGCCTTTAAATTAAAGGGTATTTTGTTATCGATAATATTCTTATAGGCCTTCTCTCCTGGAGCAATCATTATACTTGGTAGCACCAATCGCTCATTGGGTTCTTGCGCCCGTACTACAAGAACAACCAATAATACTATAATGGTAAATTTGATCCTCATTATATTTTAAAATTATTAAAACATATTTTACATTCTATTTCTTCACAACTAAGCTCCACATTTGGATCATTGATCAATTGATCCAACTCGTCTACCATATTCTTTTTGATACCACCAACTGAAATACCCCCTTGGACTTCGTCTATGGAAAACTTAATGATTTCTTGTTTACGGGTAAGCCCTGCAATACTGGAAACCTTATAAATAGCAAACCTGTTTCCTTTTTCAACACCTTCATCAACTCCTACATTGATAAGAATATTGGCCCCTTTTTTGGTTTTTTCCAATTGAATTATCTCTACGGAAAATGGGGTGTTGGCAATAATGAAATTCCCTATTTTATTTCTTAAGAGGTTTATTTGGGTCGACATAGCGCTAATTTCGTCTATGCCATCCGCTGAAATGGCTATTGGCCCCGGGGTAAATGTTTCTGAAGCCATTAACTCACCTGTCTCAACACTGGAGATATTGATGCTAAAACTAAGCTTACAATCAATACCGTTTTTCATGTCCGCATATTCAACAGCCGTTAATTTACCGCCAATTAAATACTTTGCTCCCTTTTGTAGTCCTTGTTTGGCCACTACTCCATTGATAAAACTAACATTCTTTTGAACCTCTATTTCCTTATACTTGGCCGTTTCGGCATAGGTGGTCCTGTCTAGGGGAATATATCTTTTAGATTCTACAAAAAGTTCCTTTACCGTTTCTGTAAGCAGTTCTGCCTCCCTATAATTTTTTTCGTCCAATGCCTCAAAAGTGGTAAGACCAATGGTTGTTTTCTTATTTTTTAAATTTTGGGATATCCCAGGGGAAATACACAATATTAAAATAAGTAAAAGTACGGTATGCTGCATTTTTAAAATTTGTAATTTCATTTTCATTTGGTATTTTAATTTATGTTGCAATAATTTATCCAATTCAATTTACGAGTTCAAAATCCTCTACACGGTCATAGTTTTGCTCTATTATTTGTTTGTTATTTTTGTCTATATAAGTCCATTTGGAATTTAATTTTACCGGTGCAATCCCATTAACAAATTTCCCAGTATTTTCATACATAAAGTCAATTATTAGCTTTCCTTTTTTGTCAACAAACCCCCATTTATTTCCTTTTTTTACCGCTGCCATACCCTCCGAAAAAATTCCCACTTGTTCGAAAGTATCATTAAAAGCTAGGTTTTCAAATTTGTCAATAAATTGCCATTTTTTCTCGCCTATTAATACCCCCATTAATCCTTCAGAATAATTTTCTACCCCTAAGTAATTAAAATTAATTACTTGTTCTCCAGTTAAATCGATAAAGCCCCATTTTCCCTGTTTATTTACTCCTGCCAAACCATTGGAAAAAGAATGTACATTGTCATATATACCAGAAAATGCCCTCTTTCCATCTTGGCCCATAAAACCCCAACCTTCACTTATTCTTATGGGAGCAAGTCCATCACCAAAAAGCTTGGCAGCTTGATAAAATTGATCAAAGGCGTTATTTCCATTCTTATCAATAAAAAACCACCCTTCGTTATTTTTCACAAGTGCCAACCCATCGGAAAAGGGAGTAGCCAGATCAAAATCGCCCTTCACCGCAATATTTCCGTCAATGTCAATAAAATTCCACCCTTCTTCGGTAGCAATAGGGGCAACACCTTCCCTGAAGTTTAATCCCCCATTATAAGTTGGCTCAATTATTGAATTGCCTTGGGAATCAATATATCCTGTTTTGCCGTTCAATTGCACCATCGCGGAAAATTCAGGTTCCGTACTTCCTCCCAAAAACCGTGAAATCAGGAAGGCCGATAAACCGATACAAACCAAAACAATAGCTGCCAAGACCATCGGTTTCTTGGTCTTGTTTCCGGTGTTCCCAACGGGTTTGGGGCTTTCCTGTATGGGCCCCTCAGGGACTTCCTGATTTTTAAGGTTAACGACCGTTGGCATGTCATCATCCGCTACCTCATTTTTTAAAATTGTGGTACGCTCATCACCATTGTCCATAGGGCTATGTAATTCCTTCCTAGTGGATTTCAATGCGCTTTCTGCCCTTAGAAAGGAATCTCGCTCTAAGGAAAAGAATTTTTTCGGTAATTTTTTCAACAGTTCCCTACCGGTAGAAGGTCTTTTTTCCGGATCCCTTTCCAAGCAAAGCCTGGCAATGGGTTGCCAATCTTCCGGAAGCAATTTCAAATCTTCAAGTAAATCTTTCTTAAATATTTGTTGCATAATTGCACCTTGCTTCCCGGCACTCCTGGCACCAAATCCGTCTACCTCAAAAAGTGTGCGTCCGGTAAAAACCTCAAATATGATAATGCCAAAACTCCATAAATCCGTATTGAATTTTAGGGGGAGTCCCTTAAGTTGCTCAGGGGAGCTATACTCCACAGTACCCCCTGCAAAACTGTTCTGAAATTGTGAATAATCGTCCTGGATATCCGCTAGCTTACTCAGCCCAAAATCAGTTATTTTGGGAATTATTCCTACCTCAGGCCGGTTCACAACCAGGATATTTCCTGGTTTAATATCCCTATGTACCACCCTATTGTGATGTAGGTAAGCTATCCCTTGTAAAATCTGAACCAAAATTTTATTCCTTTCCCCCTTATCTATCTTATTGTTTTTTAAATAAGTTGAAAGGTTCCCCAAGGGATAAAACTGCATAATGGCATAATCATAAAGGCCCGGACCGTCCGCATACCTATATACACTTTCATAATTGGCAATATTTGGATGATCTTCCAATGCCTTTATGGAATCGTACTCCATCTGTAGGGAGAACTCTTTGCCCTCAATTTCCTGTATCTCCTGTACCTTTATAGCCACCTCCCTGTCCAAAGTGCAATCATACGCTTTATACACCGTACCAAAAGCGCCACCACCAATTTTATGGTCCTTGTTATTATATTTATATCTAATATGGAACTCTTGTCTGGTCACTTAACTGGTTATTAGTTGGTTATACTTGATTGGAAAGGAAACGTTGCGCTAATCCAATGGCGTCTTAAAAGAATCACTTACCGCTCTACTTTTTCCTCCTCCAATTCTAACGAAAAGACATTTGGATTTTTTATACGTTTCTTGTACGATAATTTAAACGATTTATCTGCGTTCATCACAATTGTTTTGGCCATACTTTCCCCCAAAATCGTAGATTTTTTACCATCCTTGGAAACTTTCGAATATGTAACAACCGTAATTTTGTGCGCTCCAGGGGTTAATCTTACCTTATTATTATATTTGACATTTTTTTTATTCATACCGTATTTATAAACCTTTTTACCGCTATCTATAAATAAGCCAAGGATTTGATAATCTTGGATTGATCCCAAAACACTTGATATGTTTAAAGTATACTTATCAGCTTCCGTAAATTTTGGCAACTGATAACTTTCATCCAACCGTGTAACATCTACCCATGAAAATCGTTTAAGGTCCTGTTTACCATATTTTACCCAGCCATAGCCCTCATGCCCCCATTTTATTCCCCAAGAGTTTTTTATGAGCCAAGCTTGTTTGGCATCGTCCCAGCCCGCCAGGACCACGGCATGACTCACCTTTCCTGTATTTTTATCCTGTAATATTCCAGATTTACTATTGTAGGACTGAAAAGCGGTACTACCGGCGTTTAAAGCTGCTATGACAGCCCCGTGTTTTACAATAGCCCTCTTAATTTCAGTTATGGAAGCATTATCATCCAATTGTCCCCAATTGGAAACTTTTACAGGTGAATTTTGGGCAATTGCACAATACCCTTTTTTATTTTGGTAAGGTATTTCCTTTTCACTTACTACTCCTTTATCACTTTTTAGTAGCTCTTGTAATGCCATTTCAGGGTAACCACCATTACAACCTTTGCTTTGTCCTATGCAATTGACCAATTGCTGTTCACTTAGATCTATTTGTTTTTGATTAATTAGCAGGTTGCTCGATTCCATTGCTGCCAAGGTGGAAAAAGCCCAGCAAGACCCACATTCGAATTGATCCTTAACTTCGGATATTCCGTTCACCGACCGCAAGTCAAAACGTTCTTGATTCTCATCCCCGTAGGAACTTGATAATTTGTCGTACAACAAATCCCCTGCTCCAATAAATTCACTGTGCACCTCCTGGATTTTTAACATTTCCTCAGGGGTCAAGGGAATTAAGCCAGTACCTTTGTTTTGGGATACTACAATTTGAAAGAACATTAAACTAAGTAAACCAATAATTACTTTTTTCATTTTATCTATTTCTTAATGTTGACTGTTATTTCTTTTAAGTGACCCTCTAAAATTAAATCGGGATCAAAACTTCTTATTTTTTTAAACTGTAAATTATATGAACCCGATTTAATACTTTTAAACACAAAAACTTTGGAATATTCAGAAAGGCCATTTTCCTTTTCCTTGTCTATTTTAAAAGTTTCGGTCAATACAATTTCCGGGTTTTCTACATATCGCCAAGAAAAGCCTCCATCACCCTCACCCTCCAATACAATTCTAAATTCTTCCCCAACGTCCAATTTCTTTGTGGATGTACATGAAATACAGGCCACCAACCCGCATAAAAAGATGAAGAACAATCTTTTCCAATCCATTGTTCTATGTAATATCTTCTCCATAATTATCTTCTTCCGTGTATGCTTCCCCGTCATTTAAACCCTCTATAATTTCTTCATCCGAACCAATTTCTTCCAGGCTTACTTCTTCATTTTCAAGACTTTTATTTCCGTCATCGCCTTCCTGTTCTTTTTCCTGGTTCCTATTGGGTTCCGGTTCGCTCCCACCGTGATCTGGAACTACGGTCTCTTCATTGGAGTTGTCATTTCCGTTTTCAAAGTCGGTATTCTCCTGGAACATTTTGAAAAATTCCTTTTTATCATCCTCAGAAAAGGAATCCCATTCCTCTTTATTATAGGTATTGTAATGTTGCCCCCTCCAAGTAAAAAAACCTCCTTGTCCCAATTCTTCCCTTGCCGTTTGAAAAGCTTGGTTAAAGGACATTTCATCCGTTACACTTTCCGAAAACTCAACAGAGGTGGGCACTTCATATTCGCATAGGTCATTGGAATCTACTTCAATAACGGCATCCTCAATATCGTCACTTTCGGGAGAATCATCCCTTTCCGCATATCTGGCGTTTGCATACTCAACCCCCTTGACACCTCCTATTCCCCCTAACAATCCTGCCAAGACTATCAAAGGCATTTTACCATTTTTCAATAACTGGGCTCCTTCAGGTGTAACTCTAAAAGTGAGTTTTTTCCGTTGGTTGGGGTTCACCTTTAATTTTATATTTTCTCTACTCATTGACTTATTTTGATTTAAAATTAGTAACACCAATGCTATACCCATTCAAATTTTACACGAAATGGGCTTTTTGATATATCAAAGACTAAAAGTCACTCTTCGAAAAACCTATTAAAGTATTCTGCCCTATTTTTACGATATCCGATATATCAATAAAAACCTGTTCCTGAGCCCCCAAGGTCTGAGGTTTTCCATCCCTCAACAAATGGGTTTTATGCAGGCTGTTTAAATCTTTGATCACAATTTTTGACCTGCCGTTAATAGCGCTGAATTTTAGTTCGAAATGTACTCGAGAGACTGCTGAATCAAATTCGGTAGGTATTATAATAGGCTCAGCGCTTTGATCCATCAATTTTATTTTTTGTACACTTCTGCCCACAATATAGGTCTTGTGGGTATAGATGTCCAATATGGCAAGAGTTGTATTCGTATTCCCATTGGTAATGGAAAGGCGGTAACTTGTATTTGTTTCCTTTTTGGAGGCTATAATAATGGTGCCTTTTGGGGTTTTACCCTTAGCCGTCGAAGCATTTTTTTTATCGACGAATTCCTTTATTTTGAGATTGACCCGATTACCGCATACCTGACATTTTATTCTTTGATCTAGTCCTATCAGGATCCATTCCTCCGGTATTTTAACTCTAGTTCCACAAGATTTACACGTATGCTGCATATCTAAAATTCTAGGTCCTCATTATCATCGTCGTAGGTGTCATCGTCATTATCGTCCATTCCCGCTACATTATCATCATTTATTTCATCATCATAAAGAGAATCTTCAACATCAGCATCCATCTGTACCTCCCCTTCAATCTCTTCGTCCAAATAACTATAGTCCAATTCAATGAAATTGTTTTCACTTACATGAAGCTCCTCAATAATAGAAGGTTCATCAACTTCTATTTCATAGATAAGATCTTTCATAATTACGATTTAATTTGCCAAGTGGCATTACATTGTTTATTTCTACAAGCTTTTTTCTCTTTCCAAAAAATACCTTCCTTGCCCGATAACTCGGAACCGCATTTAGGGCATACAAAATTTAGTTGAAACTCGGTTTTCAGTTCGTCCAAAAGTTCTTCTTTTTTTCTTTCTGAAATGCCCAAGGTTGAAATGGTACTTCCTAAAAATGTTGCGCCAATCATCAGTGGATACCTCAATTCCGATTTTATATTGGGGAAAAAGTAAATTACCACTACCACCAAAACCGTTATGACCAATCTTGGCAACATGGCAATGAGCCTATAATTTTTATTAAGGCTCCTTCGTTTGTTCTTATAGGCAGCTTCTATCTTAAGGAGCTGGCCAAACTCCTGGGTAAAATCCGTTCTTTGGGATTTTATATATTTTGTTAACTGATCGAATAAGTTCCCCTGGTCTGTTCTATGGCTGCCAAACCGGATTACATCCTTTGCCGTGATCTTTTTGGATACAATCTCTATTTCGTTAACGTAGGTACCATTTGTTGATTCAAGATCCACCAGGGTAAAGGTTTCAAAATCATCGGAAACAAGAATTTCAGCATGATCGCCACTTACAGTATCATTGTCAACTATATAATTGTTATCAGCATTTCTTCCTATAGTAAATTTCATATTAGTACCAATAAACAAATTTTCGGATTCTTTTTATATACTCCGGCCCTAGACTTACTATACGTGAAGGACAACCGTGGTTTGCCGTAAACCATACTTTTTCTGCATCGACCTTTAAAATTCTATTTCTATTGATCATATATGACCTACCAACTTTTTGAATACATGAAACATTGTTCAATCTTTTTTCAATAAACGCAATGGCTTTGCTTTCCAATCTTTTTTTCCCATTGGCCAAATGTATCTCTGTATAGTTTTGTGAAGCAACACAATAACAGATATCAGAAATGAATTCCAGATCAAAACTTCCTTTTGATTTTATTTTCATTTTCTCTATGGGAGCATTTTTATCAAAAGGATAGTACATTAACCTATTTACCAATTTCTTCATTACATCACTGGCATCTTTATCCAAATTGTAACAAAATGAAATATCCTCTTCCCATCCATAAAAGTTATAAAAAAGGGAAGCCTCCCTCACCGTAACTACTATTCTAGCATGATTATGTAAGTTTTTCTGTTTGTTAAGCTCCCTTTCATTATTTCTGTAATAACTTAAAAAACCCCTCAATTTAATCCTATCTTCCAACTGGTTATCTTCAAGATAAAAAAAGACCAGTTTTTCGCCATTATCCACAAAAGCATTTTTATTTAATGCCCATTGTCTTTTTATACTTTCTTCGGATTTTAAATCAGGAAAATTTTCAAATTCTAATATTGTTTCCTTGTTAACCACACCTAATAATTATTTTGCTAAGCAAAATAAAAAAAAATGGTTTTATAACTTAACTTGTGGCTAGATAATCTATTAAAGACCAATTTGTTGGATAATGAGAAAAAAAGTTTATGTCTTTTTTTTCAAATAATGCAATTATAGCCGAATGATTATCCCTGCTCTCCTTTTTGCACCTTTGCTGTATATGTACCAGTTTTTGATTCAAATTCAACTTTTCTTCGCTTAATAAACTTAAGAGCTCATAGTCAGAAAATGCCTCTAGTACCCCATCGGAGCATATAAAACAAATATCCCCTTCCTCAATATCTGAAATAAGATGAATCTCTGGTTCAATGGTGCTGTTTTCTGAGTTCCCAATAAATGCTCTATTAATTTGATTATTTAACGGATGTTTTCTAGCTTGTTCACGTGTAATTTCACCATTTTTAACCAAGGAAGACACTATAGAATGATCCCAGGTTTGCCAAAATTTTTTCTTTTTAGATTTTACAAAAAACACTCGACTATCACCGGCGTGCATTGTAAAAAGTCCTGTTTTTGTCAAAAAAATTGCCGCTATGGTTGTCGCCATACCTTCCAAACTAGGTTCCTTGGATACTAAGTTATTCAATCGACTTTGGGCCTTCCGGGCCAATGCTATCAACCTCAGTTCATTTAAGGGCTCATGGTCAAAGTTTTGAAGAATATAATTCGAAACTTCCTTACTTGCCAATTCCCCTTTTACTCCCCCTCCAACACCATCACATACCAAAAGGCACCATTTATTATATCGCAGAGCATCCTCATTATTGTTTTTTTTTCCAATATGGCTATAACTGTATACTATCACTATTTTGTTTTTAAGTATCTAATAAAATGTTAATAAATCTTTTAATACTAAAATAGAACTAATTAAAACCTATGCCTTCTCTTTTTGTACGAAATCGTGATTTTAATATATATAAAGGACTAGAATAATTGTTATTAATCGAAATTTCACTTTGTCATTAGAACAGTAAGTGAATCCGTTTAAAGGTTCAATATTCCCATTTTTACACTAACAAATATTATCCGAAATATCTATTACTAAAAAGGTTCAAATTTATATTTAAACCTAGATATTTTTTCAACATTTATTTTTCATTCTTAACATTAACCGATTGCCTATAATCAACCCTTTATTTCAATGGAGATCCTATTAACCACAAATCCTTACCTGCAAACTTTGCGCATGGATCCTAATTCGATTTTATAGTGTTCGGGAAGATAAGCGTAAAATAAAATCGGATTAGGGCGCACTTTCTTATGTCATTTTTTTATTTCGAATTTCATCCAAAGTAAATGACCGTGCGCTGGCGAAGATAAAAGCATGGGGCATTTTTTCTATGACCCATGTTTTCATGAGCGGTCTTGAGGAGGTTGAAAAACACTAAGGTTTTTCAACTTCCGCAGGGCTTGGACAACAATGGGCTCGCAGAACGTGTCAAAATGTACCTGTTTCACATCAGGGGAAAAATTTATCATTCTTTCTTACCACTAACCATAGTTAGCTTTATTGTATTTGCATTCATTAAAAAGGCCAAAACAGTTTTCTCTACTTCTTTGCCTGTGAAATCTTCAAACATAAAGGTTCTTGTGTTCACGATATTTTGAATATCAAGGTAGCTTAAAGCTTAAGTTTGTCATTTAAAACCTCTGTAAGATAGTACCCCCCTGTTTGAGGAGCATCTCCTCTAAATTCAATTAGACCAGCAGAACGTAATTGAGCATATATCTTTCTATTGAACTTTCGGCAAGTTTGGTCTTTTCTCTATAATCAGTAACTCTTTTGCCTTCATCATCGGCTATAGCGGTAAGAAGAATTACTAGTTTTTCTTTTACTACCTCAATTGCTCCTTCAATTGCTCCGTCATTTGCTCCGACGATTAACAATTTAAGGAATTGCAATTATAAAGGTAGCTTCTTTAAAGAGTAGAGCATTATTCTGGATCAATCCCAAAAGTTGGGTCTGAAGAGAAAAATAATTTTCTTTGTGCTTTAAATTACATTGATGAATAAAGGCACTGAGTTATCCTTGTTAAGTTTAATATTACCAGAAGGAATATTAGAGTATTTTGATATTGTTGGATTCGATAAGAAGCCTATAAAGCATGTTTTGTACGAGAACCGTCTAACGATATATTTGGAGGAGAAAAAACAAATACCATCCAAGTACAAGGATTGCAAGTATAAAGCCAGTGGCTTCATGGAGCCCCGAATAATCGAGGATTATCCCGTTCGAGACAATCTACTGTCCTTAAATCTTAAACGAAGGCGTTGGGACGTTCTACTTGATGAAAAGTGGATTAAAGTAAGTCGTGAATGGGATGAATTTATTGCACAGGGGACTCGAATATCAAAAGAGTTTGCTGCTTTTTTAAAAGAAATCGACGGATAATACTGCTCTGAGCAGCCAACAACTTGGGCACCAGTATGGTATGTCCGGGAAAAGGCTTCAAAGACATTATAAGGATCACTTAAGTGATTTTAAGCAATGGGAGCATAAGAGCCATGCCAAAGAGTGGCTTATATTCCCAGAGAATATAGGACCCTATCTGTCCATTGACGAAACGGCACTCTCCAAGGGGGAGCTCTATACCATCATTACCAATAAGAAGGCCAAAGGAAAGAAAGGGGCTTTGGTCGGGATATTCCACGGAACTAAAGTGGAGCCTATTATCGAACAACTCTTGAAGATCCCGGCAAAGAGGCGTGCTAAAGTGAAAGAGATCACCTTGGACATGGCAAACTCTATGAAAACGATCTCCACCAAATGTTTCCCGAAAGCCATCCAGGTAACGGACAGGTTCCATGTACAGAAGCTCGCTATAGAGGCGCTCCAAGATCTTCGTATCAAATACCGATGGGAAGCTTTGGATCAAGAAAATGAACGGATAAAGCTATCCAGAGCAGACGACAAAGAATTTAAACCTGTGACTTTTTCCAATGGCGATAGCTCAAAACAACTCCTGGCCAGGAGTAGATATCTACTGTATAAATCCCCGGATAAATGGACTCCAAATCAGAAAGAGAGGGGACGGATATTGTTTGACGAATACCCGGAATTAAAGAAAGCCTATGGACTTGTTCAAGGCTTGAGGAATATTTTCAACCAAGCCATAGATATTAAAATAGCTTACACCAAATTAGCCCACTGGTACAAAGATGTAGAGGAGTCGGGATTTAAGAGCTTCCAAACGGTAGCCAATAGTATTGCTTTAAATTACCGCTCCGTACTCAACTATTTTTTAAACAGAAGTACAAATGCTTCAGCAGAATCCTTTAATGCAAAAGTAAAGGCTTTTAGATCACAATTTAGGGGAGTCAGGAATACCGAATACTTCTTATATCGCTTGATTAAATTATATTCTTAAAATGGGAAAAACCCAGATTTTTGACTTGATCCATTATTCTTTAGGGAATGTGTTTTAATATACTTGCTTATGTTAAGTACGGGAGAAATGGTTTCCAAAAAAGCACGCCGAAAGCACGCCGAAAAACAAAAAAGACAGTTACAAATTTATGTAACTGTCTGATTTCTATGTGGTCCCACCTGGGCTCGAACCAGGGACCACCTGATTATGAGTCAGGTGCTCTAACCAACTGAGCTATAGGACCGTTTCCTTTTTTACTTCTTGTATCAAATACGCTTATTTGAAAAAGCAATCGGGAACCGCAAATTGCGGATGCAATATTACTACTTATTTTCCAACACTGCAAACAAAATTGGAAGCTTAATAATGCGTATTTATTCAATTGATTGCAAATATCATTCCTTCTTGCTTTCAAGTTTTGATAAAGGGTCTTCCTGACAGAGCTCTATCAACACCCCATTGGTCCCTTTGGGATGTAAAAAAGCCACCAATTTATTGTCCGCACCCCTTTTGGGAATTTTATTCAAGACCGTAAACCCTTCTTGGGTCAAACGCTCCATTTCGGCCACTATATCATCCACCGCAAAGGCAACATGATGTACCCCCTCTCCCCTCTTCGCCAAAAATTTGGCAACAGGGCTATTGTCATCCAAAGCCTGCAATAACTCAATCTTGTTGGGGCCTGCCTTAAAAAAGGAGGTCTTTACCCCTTCTGAAGTCACTTCCTCGATCTTATAATGGGGTACTCCCAAGATTTTTGCAAACAAGGTGTTAGAAGCCTCCAAATCATGTACCGCTATTCCCAGATGTTCAATTTTCTTCATATTTACCATATTAGGTCCAAGTCAATTTCCTTGTGTCCATCTTGTCCCAGCCACCACCCATCAAATAATTTGATTCCATAAAGGACTTAGCAACCCTTTCTTTCAAAAATACTACATTCCGAATAATCTGATGCTAATCCGTACCCAATCATAGAATCTATATAAATATATCGTATTTTTGTGCCATGGAGACACAAAGACAGAAGAAAATAGGCGGGGTCATACAAAAAGATATCGCGGATATTTTACAACGTGCTGCAACCGACGGTGGACTGAAAGGTACGCTAATTTCGGTATCCAAAGTGTCGGTCACCACAGACCTTTCCATCGCCAAGATCTATGTAAGCATTTTTCCTGCTACCAAGGGAAAGGAATTATTGGACGGAATTAAATCCAATCAGCCGCTGATAAAGCACGAACTAGCCCAGCGCACCAAAAATCAGCTAAGACGGGTACCTGAACTATTGTTCTTCTTGGACGATTCCTTGGAATATATAGACGGCATTGAAAAATCGCTTAAGGGCGAAGAAAACCCTGTTAAGAATCCTGATCTACTGGAAAAAAGGAAAAAATCATAAGATTGAACTTCCCTTTATACATAGCAAAGCGGTACTTGCGTTCCAAGAGTAGCCAAAATGCGGTAAACATTATCAATTTTATTACTTTTCTGGTCATCGTTATTGGATCGGCAGCGCTCTTTATTGTGCTTTCCGGTTTTGCGGGACTAAAAACCTTTAGCCTTGCCTATACGAATATGGTAGACCCTGACCTAAAGGCCTTACCGCTAACGGGGAAATTCTTTAGCGTATCGGAATCCCAGGACCAAGCACTTCAACAACTACAAGACGTAGTGGCCTATTCCAAGGAAATTGAAGAAAAAGTATACCTGACCCATGACCAAAAAGCCCATATTGCCTACATAAAAGGAATCGATTCTACCTTTATAAAAACTACACCTATTGATAGTAGCCTTTATTTTTATGGCGATTGGGCCATAAACGGCCTACAAGGGGTTGCTGGACAGGGAATTGTAAATCTATTGGGATTGAGCATCAACAATTTTAGAAGTCCGTTAATTATCCGAGTCCCTAAACCGGGCAAAGGCCTCTTGGGCCAACGGCTATTAAAGGACAGCTATAATGAGACCTCCTTGGTCATTAGTGGTATTTACCAAATTGAGGAGGAGTTGGACAGAAAATATATTTTTGCCGATCTACCCATGGTACAAGCCATGCTGGAGAAAGACAGTACCCAGATATCTGGTATAAATTTTAAATTGACGCAAGATGTCAATGTTCCTCAACTTAGGAACAAAATTGAAACTATTTTTCCGGGTCAGGTCGTTTTAAAGGACCGTAGAGAATTGAACAGTACCCTGTACCGAATGTTGAATACGGAAAACCTGGCCACCTATCTTATTTTTACCCTAGTGCTTATCATTGCCCTTTTTAATGTAGTTGGTGCCATTATCATGATGATCCTGGACAAACAGCAGAATTCCAAAACCTTGTTTAATTTGGGTACGACCATTAAGGCACTTCGAAAAATTTACTTTGTCCAAGGGATATTGGTCACGGGAATGGGCGGCTTGATCGGCGTATTTTTGGGCTCCTTGTTAATATGGTCCCAATTGGCCTTTGGATGGCTAAAAATAACTCCTAGCCTGTCCTATCCTGTAGAATACAGTTTGATCAACGTTTTGATAGTATTGGCCACCATCATTGTGCTGGGCATAATTGCCTCCTTCATTGCCAGCAGTAGGATCAACAAAAAATTAATAGCGCATTAGCCCACAAATTCGAAATCCCCGAATTTTTCCATTACCTCATCAAAAGCATCAAACACATCTGTAGAATGGTCACTGGTGACCATCTTCATTCTATACTCCTTAAAATTGGGTATTCCCTTGAAATAATTGGTATAGTGCCTCCGGGTTTCAAAAACGCCCAACTGCTCCCCTTTCCAGTCTATGGCCATTTGTAAATGACGGCGGGCAGCATCAACACGCTCCTCCATGGTAGGTGGTGTGGCATGGGTCCCTGTTTTAAAAAAGTGCTTCACTTCCTTAAAGAACCAAGGATAGCCTATACTGGCCCTGCCTATCATGGCTCCGTCCAAGCCATATTCGGCCCTCATTTTCATAGCCATTTCAGGGGAATCTACATCACCATTTCCAAAAATAGGAATATGCATCCGCTGGTTGTTCTTTACCTCCGCTATAGGTCTCCAATCGGCTTCCCCCTTGTACATCTGTACCCGTGTTCTCCCGTGAATGGAAATTGCCTTGCATCCAACATCTTGAAGGCGCTCCGCAACCTCAACAATTTTAATGGAATCGGAATCCCATCCCAGGCGGGTCTTTACCGTAACGGGTAGTTTGGTATGCTCTACCATGGCCTTGGTCAAAGAAACCATTAAGTCTATATCCTTAAGGATTCCGGCACCTGCACCTTTACTTACTACTTTTTTAACCGGACAACCAAAGTTGATATCAATAATATCGGGCCCGGACTTTTCCACTATCTCCACAGATTGAAGCATGGAGTCCAAGTTGGCACCAAAAATCTGTATCCCCACAGGACGTTCCTTTTCGTAAATATCCAACTTCATGACGCTTTTGGCGGCATCGCGAATTAGTCCTTCCGAGGAAATAAATTCAGTGTACACCACATCTGCTCCCTGCTCCTTGCACAAGGCGCGGAAGGGCGGGTCACTAACATCTTCCATTGGTGCAAGCAACAATGGGAAATCCGGTAATTGAATGTCTCCTATTTTAGGCACAACTGATATCCTTTAAATTTTGGGACTGCAAAATTACTGAAAAATTCTATAATCCTAAATTCCAAGGGATAAGAATAGTATAACAGCTAAACGAAACCAATAACAAAATTCAATTTTAGATATATTTCGATCTTAATATTGCATTGGGAAATTTAATTATAAAGTACATTAGCCCCTATGTTATCTCTTATCTCTCTGCCATACGAGCCAATTTTGTTCGGCATAAAAGTCAATGTGCATTTAGTGCTGGAATATTTGGCCTTTTTTCTAGGGTTTCGTTATTATCTCTATTTAAGAAAACGAACAACGGACACCATCTCTACCAATAACCGTTTGTCCATCATTATTGGAGCAGTTTTTGGTGCCCTTTTTTTTTCCCGATTAATTGCCTTTTTAGAAAATCCGCCCTTACATTACTCCCAAGGCATAATATCCCTCCTTAACAACAAAACTATTATGGGCGGACTCTTTGGCGGATTATTGGGTGTGGAGTTGGTAAAAAAAGTAATTGGGGAAAAGCAGTCTTCCGGAGATCTGTTCACCCTGCCCATAATTCTAGGAATCGCAATAGGTAGGATGGGTTGCTTTTTGGCTGGAACAAAGGAATTTACCTACGGAAAAGAAACTACTTTTTATTTTGGTATGGACTTAGGCGACGGACTTTCCAGGCATCCCATCGCTCTTTATGAAATATTTTTTTTAATAGGCCTGTTCTTCCTGATCCAACAACTTCAGAAATCCGCACAGCCCTTTAAAAATGGCAGCTATTTCAAAATTTTTATGATAAGTTACTTTTCATTTAGGTTTATACTGGAATTTTTAAAGCCGAATACCTATTTCCTAATTGGCCTGAGCAGCATTCAATATTTATGCTTACTTTGTTTGTTGTATTATTATAAATCCGTCGGAGAAGCCATTAAATATGCCTACAAGAAATTATACCTACTATGATTTTACCCTAAGTCTTTGCCCAGAATGCCTAAGACGGATAGATGCCAAGATCGTCTTTGAAGATGAAAAGGTCTATATGCTCAAAAATTGCAGGGAGCACGGAAAATCAAAAGTAATTATTGCCGACGATATTGCGTATTACAAAAATATACGCAATTACAACAAGGCTTCCGAATACCCTAAGACCTTTAACACCAAAACCCATTATGGCTGCCCATATGATTGTGGACTGTGTCCTGATCATGAGCAACACTCCTGCCTTACGGTGGTGGAAGTTACTGACCGCTGCAACCTTAGCTGCCCTACCTGTTATGCTTCCTCTTCTCCCCACAATGGTAGACATAGAACCCTGGAAGAAATAAAAAAGATGTTGGATGTAATCGTAAAAAACGAAGGCGAGCCGGATGTAGTCCAGATCAGTGGTGGTGAACCTACCATACATCCACAATTTTTTGAAATATTGGATTATGCCAAATCGTTGCCCATTAGGCACCTAATGGTAAATACCAACGGCATTCAAATTGCCAAGGATTTTGCCTTTGCGGAAAGACTGGCCACTTACGCCCCCGATTTTGAAATTTATCTACAGTTCGACTCCCTGGATGAACAGGTTTCACGCACACTGCGAGGTGCAGATTTAAAACAAACAAGGTTAAAGGCCTTAGAACATCTTAATACCTTAAACCTTTCCACAACTTTGGTAGTTACCTTGCAAAAAGGTCTTAACGACCATGAAATGGGCTCCACCATTGATTTTGCCCTTAAACAAAAATGCGTTCGGGGAGTTACTTTTCAGCCCACCCAAATTGCAGGAAGGCTTGAGAATTTTCAGGTTGACGAAAATAGGATTACCCTAACCGAGGTTAGACGTAAAATTTTGGAACAATCCCCAATTTTTGAACCGGACGATCTTATTCCCGTTCCCTGCAATCCTGATGCACTGGTCATGGGATATGCCTTAAAAATGGGGAACGAAGTAACACCATTAACTCGGTATATAAATCCCGACGACCTGCTTAATAGTGGTAAGAATACCATTATCTACGAGCAGGACGAACAACTACATGAAAAAATGATACAGCTTTTCAGCACGGGAAAATCGGTTGAAAAAGCTTCCGAAAATTTAAAATCCATCATGTGCTGCCTTCCGGAAATCGATGCTCCCAATATGGGCTACGACAATTTGTTCAGAATCATAATTATGCAATTTATTGATGCCTATAATTTTGACGTTCGGGCCATTAAGAAGTCCTGTGTTCACATCGTAAACAAGGATTATAAAATTATACCCTTCGAAACTATGAACCTCTTCTACCGGGACGATAAAATAAAACGTCTGAACGAACTAAAGGGGGAAGTGGAACACAACTAAGATCTGTCTTGTCATTTGAGCTTAAAACATTAAAAGCACATTGTATATTATGGTATATTTAATCTTCAATTTAGCTATGTACAATTTACACCTTCCTTTAGAAGTAGGCAACTTGGATGGCCTTTTCGTGATCTTGTTATTGATCATGTTTGGACCTGCAATCTTATTGATGGTGATAGGCTTTATATTGAGGTCCAAGCAAAAGAGAAAGGCCGGTAAGGTGTTGTTTATACTGGCAGGGGTGTATATGCTGATAAGCCTAGGGGTTTGTGGGGCCTTGTTGGGCGGTTTTTAGAGTCGGTCCCTTTCGTCCGTATCTTTGGATTTATAGTTGTCGCGAATCTTCATATTGCCAAAATTATATCTAAATCCAACTGAAAATATCCTCCCATTAGGCCTGTAAATAGATATATTATCCTGATTGCCGTACTTACGGGTATTTTTTAATTTAAACTGCTTAAAAATATCCGTCAAACCCATAGTAACGCTCGCTTTTTTTCCCCAAATATTCTTTTTAATGGAAATCCCCCATTCATTGTAATATTCCTGTCTCGAATTCCCAAGAACGATAGGGGATACATAGGTATAATTTAGGCTGGCCGTTAGCGATTTGTCTTCCAGCATGGTAAAATTATTATTGAATTGTAACAAGAGTGTCCACAATCCCTGGTCCAAGGTTTGCTGTGATAAAATATCTGTAAAACGCTCCGTCCCATAATAATAGGAAGAAAGGAAATAGGTGTCCCAGAAATTGGCGATGTCCTTCCTGTAAATAAAATCCAATCCATAGGCCAATTCACGATCTATATTATCCGATATAAATCTTAAAAATTTACTTTCATTGTCCTGAAAGGTCAACAACCTTATAATATTCCTATGATATCTATAAAAAAGCTCAAAGGTGTAATCTTTATTGTAGGTGTATGATAGGATTACCGAATTCTTAAAGGAAGGCTGAAGATTTACATTGCCCTCCACCACGGAATTATTACTTTGAAAAACTTGAAAAGGATTAATCTTATTATAACTTGGCCTTATGATACTTCTTTTATAGCTAGCCCCGAATCTATGTTTTCTATTAGGGTTATATTGGAAAAATAAGGTAGGGAACAATTCTAAATACCGATTTTTAATCTTGTCCGTACTATTACTAAAATCCCCCTTGGTTTCTGTATACTCAGCCCTAAGCCCAGATTTCATTGTCCAATTGTTCCATTTGGCATCAAAGCTGGCATAGCCCGAATAAATTTCTTCATCGTAAAAAAATGTACCATCTTCCGTTGGCTCAATGCCTTCCTGGTTTCGGTCAAAACCTTCTTGGGCTATATAACTTTCAGAATCTATTAGGGCATACTTTATTCCCGATTCAAAATTGGCATTATTCCCAAGAGGTGTAGAATAATCAGCTTGAACACTGTATAAATGGGTATGCTGTTTATTATAAGTGTTAAAATCGTTCTCTCCTACGGTAACCCCGTTCCCGTCATAAAAATCCGTTTCCAATGCCTGATTTTTATCATAGGCATAATGAGTATAATGCGAATTCAAGCCCAGTCTAGACCCCGAATCATTGAATTTGTGCACATAATCCAAATAAAACGCCGAGTTGACAGATTTAAACTTGGCATTGTTCTCTGTATAAAACCCAGAGGTTTCACTGCTATTGGCATCCTGTATTTTTGTATCAGAAAAATCCCTAGTTAAATAAGATGGTGTAAAGGTGGCAATTGATGAAAAACTAAGGGTATTATTGTCATTTATGACATAATCCAAAAAAGCGCTAGTATTGTGTTTCTTACTTCTATAAATAACCTCCAAATCGGAAGTCCAGATATCGATAATTTGGGAATCCTCAATAAAATTGGTGATATCTGTATAGGTAGTTAAGAATTTGTTCTGTGTAAAACTATAATTAAATGAGGCCTCCAACCGCCTCCCTTTAAAATAGTGACTGGTACCCAACATTTGCCGGGGAAAAACACCCTGACTATATCTGTTGTATATGGCGCCGTTATACCCGGCAATTAAATTCTTTTTCATTTTAATATTGATCAAGGTCCCACCTTCGGCATCATATTTCGCTGGGGGTGTTGTTATCACCTCGATAGACTGTACCCCTTTTGCCGAAGTACCACTTAATAGATTAAGAATATCTTCTGGCGGAAGGTTCACTTTCTTATCGTTGATCATTATTTGAACCCCGCTCTCCCCTTTCACCTTAATCTCATCGTTCATAACAAATACGGTTGGAGTACTCTTGAGAACATCCCATAAGTCCGAATCTGAAAGCGCCGTGTTCTCAATATTAAAGACCAAGCGATCTACCTTTTGTTCCAATGTTGGTTTTTGGGAGACTACGACCACCTCATTCAATTCCTGGCCTTTATCATCTATAAAGAGGGGCCCTATATCCAAATCGGAATTTACCTCTACCAATTTATAGTTGGAATAGCTTCCTATATAACTGGCACGCACTAAATATTGGTTGCCGATTATATTATCAAAAGAAAAAAAGCCTTTTTCATCGGATGCAGCACCTTTAAAAAAACTGGTATCGGATACTTTATAAAGTAGTATATTTGCAAAAGCTAACTCGGCACCATCTGTTTGCTTAACATGGCCTGAAACCTTGTATTCCTGCCCCACCAACGGGATGCAAACTAGGAGAAAGAATAGGGTCGAAACCTTTAACATTGTCACAAACAGTGGCATATCCGTTATAAAAATTTTTAAAGTTAACTTTTTCTTAACTACTAGCAATATTTTCTTTGCTTTTTGTAGTAAAAAACCGCAATTTTAACTTCTGCCCAATTTAAATACCACCATTAATTTTAATTTTTGTAATATACTTTTGGATGGAATAGGCCCAAGAGATTTTTACATTAATAATCGTGGATAAAGCCTATCTTTGCATTTGGTTTGATTTGCATTAGCATTAAATAGAATGCCGATCATGGGAAAAGGAATACTGAAGCGCCTTGGTGTGGAACAAATACTCCTAGGTTAAACTCAGTACACGTAAATCTAAGCATAGATGAATAACATAAGGAATTTCTGCATTATAGCACATATTGATCACGGCAAGAGTACTTTGGCCGATAGGTTGTTGGACTTTACCGGTTCGGTAACGGAAAGGGAAAAGCAGGACCAGCTATTGGACAGTATGGATCTTGAACGCGAGCGTGGTATCACCATTAAGAGCCATGCCATACAAATGGATTATGAGCATGAGGGCGAAAAATATGTACTCAATCTTATAGATACTCCGGGACACGTAGATTTTTCCTATGAAGTATCCCGTTCCATAGCGGCCTGTGAGGGTGCCTTATTGGTCGTGGATGCGGCACAAAGCATACAGGCGCAAACCATTTCAAACCTTTATTTGGCTTTGGAGAACGATCTGGAGATAATTCCCGTATTAAACAAGGTAGACTTACCCAGTGCGAACCCAGAAGAGGTTACCGATGATATAGTTGACTTATTGGGTTGTAAGCCAGAGGATGTTATTCCGGCGAGCGCCAAATCGGGTCTTGGCATCCAGGAAATTTTGACTGCCATTATAGAACGTATACCAGCCCCCAAGGGCAATCCGGATGAATCCCTCCAGGCCTTGGTATTTGATTCGGTATATAATCCGTTCAGAGGGGTAGAAACCTATTTTAGGGTTATTAATGGGGAAATAAAGAAAGGTCAAAAAATTAAATTTGTAGCCACTGACAAAAACTATTTCGCTGATGAGGTGGGTACCCTAAAGCTGGTACAGCACCCCAAACAAAGTATAAAGGCCGGGGATGTAGGTTATCTAATTACCGGAATAAAAGATGCCCGGGAAGTAAAAGTAGGGGATACCATTACAGACGCTGCCAATCCTACCAAAAACCCAATTGGTGGTTTTGAAGATGTTAAACCTATGGTATTTGCCGGTATTTATCCGGTTGATACGGAAGATTATGAAGAACTGCGCTCCTCTATGGAGAAGTTACAGTTAAACGATGCTTCCTTGGTATTTACACCAGAAAGCAGTGCTGCCCTTGGCTTTGGGTTTCGTTGCGGTTTCTTGGGAATGCTTCACATGGAGATTATCCAAGAACGTTTGGAGCGCGAATTCGACATGACGGTAATCACCACCGTGCCCAACGTAAGCTACCATGCCTTTACGCGTAAGAATCCAGAGGTACCCATTATAGTTAATAATCCATCGGATCTGCCAGACCCATCAACTTTGGATCACGTAGAGGAACCATATATTAAGGCTACGATTATTACCAAAGCCGATTTTGTGGGTAATGTTATGTCTTTATGTATCGACAAAAGAGGGCAGATTACCAACCAAACCTATTTGACCACAGAAAGGGTAGAATTAAATTTTGATATGCCATTGGCAGAAATTGTATTCGACTTTTACGACAGGCTAAAAACCGTTTCCAAAGGATATGCCTCCTTCGATTATGCACCTATAGGCATGCGCACCTCTAAGTTGGTAAGGGTAGATATTCTGCTCAATGCACAACCTGTAGATGCCTTGTCCGCCCTAATACATGCGGACAATGCGGCCAATATCGGAAAAAAAATGTGCGAAAAGCTTCGCGAACTGATTCCAAGGCAACAATTTGATATTCCCATACAAGCCGCAATCGGGGCCAAAATTATTTCCAGGGAAACCATTAAAGCTCTAAGAAAGGATGTAACCGCCAAATGTTATGGAGGTGATATCTCGCGAAAGCGAAAATTGCTGGAAAAACAAAAAAAGGGTAAAAAACGTATGCGCCAGGTGGGTAATGTAGAAATACCACAGCAGGCCTTTATGGCGGTACTTAAGCTCAACGATTAAAGAAAGTAAACTACCTCGGGGCAAGACTGCCCGACCGACATAGGCTGGCCCGAGTAGCATTGAAAGAACCCTTATTTTAAATTTCGACGCCCGCCTGAATGGATACGGGCAAGCAGGTTTTAAACTAGATTATCAAGTAAAACCCTATGACGACTTAACGGTTTCCCCTTTTCGCTTTACCAATAACAACCCTAAAATAGTGAGTCCGGCATTGACCGCTATATTGATAAAGCCAAAGTCGAAATTAAAGTTTTGCGCAAAGTAGATACTCAGTACATAGGTAAGTACCGGAGCCAATACACAAATAAGAGGCACCCATTTATCCTTAACGGCAATCTTGGTAAACATACCCAACATATATAGGCCCAACAGTGGACCGTAGGTATAACCTGCAACCATGAAAATAAGGGATACCACATCTCCCCTACTATTGGCAAATAACATAATTATTAGAAACAGTACACCCGAAAAGCCAAGTAAAACCCAGTTCTTAAGTCTTTTTTTATTAGCACTGGATTTATGTGAAATATCCAGAAAATCATAGGTAAAAGAGGTGGTTAGCGCGGTAAGGGAGGAATCGACACTGGAGAATGATGCAGCAATGATTCCCAATAAAAAACTAATCCCAGCAAAAATGCCAAGGTGGTTCAACGCTAAATCCGGAAACAGATTATCCGTGTCCAATAAGGCCCCATTTTCTCCCACTGCCAAAGTTATTCCATTATTCTCCGCATAGCTATATAACAAAATCCCCAGTCCCAAAAACAAGAATTGGGTCAAAGCCAAAATTAGGCTATAGGTCAAGGTGTTCTTTTGTGCATCCCATTGATTCTTACAGGTCAACGTTTTTTGCATCATATTCTGATCCAGCCCGATCATGGCAATGGCCACAAGAATACCCGCAATAAACTGTTTGAAAAAATTATTACTGGATTTGCTTTCCCAATTGAAAACCTCAAAATACGTATGCTCCGTAACATGCTTAATGGCCCCTGAAAACGACAGATTTAAGGAGGTGGTAATAGTATAGATGGTAATTATGGCGCCCAAAACAAGAAAGGTCGTCTGTAAAGTATCTGTCCAAACAATGGTCTTTATACCCGATTTATTGGTATACAACCAAACCAAAACCAAAATGATGATTACCGTAATGGGAAAGGGGATATTAAGCTTATCAAAAAGGGCGAATTGTAGAATTTTTGAGGCCAATAATAGCCTAAGTGCAGCACCAAATGATTGTGATACCAAAAAAAACAATGATCCTGTCTTATAGGTCTTAACACCATACCTTTGATCTAAGTATCCATAAATGGACACTAACCTTAATCTATAGTATAACGGGATCAAGACAAAGGTTATGAACAAATAGCCCACTACATTCCCAAGAATAAATTGGTAGAAATAGAAATTGTTATTGCCTACCATTCCGGGCAGGGAAACAAAAGTTACTCCAGAAAGTCCGGCGCCCACCATTCCAAAGGCAACCAAAAACCAAGGAGATTGCCGGTCTCCAGTAAAATAGGACTCATCACTTCTATTTCTTGAGGTGAAATAAGAAATGGTCATCAACAGGACGAAATAAATGGAAATGATGGCTAAAACTAAAAGTGGATTCAAGGCAGATATATTTTATTTTAACTTTAAGTACTGGGTCTATTGATACTATTTTAGGCCAATATTTAGATAGGCTTCAACATAATGCTCATACAATTGTCGACTGGGAAAACCTTTATTTAGTTTTTTTATTAGGCCTATCCGCCTCCAACAACTTTCCAAGATACACCAACTTACAACCTTCTTTAATATCTTCAAAATTCTTGCTAAATGATGAAATTATTTTTAGATCTCCATCCATAGTCTTTACAAAAATGGGAACAATATCCTTATCAGCCTTGGTAATTTCTATGAGTGCCTCATAGTGTTCTTTGCTCTTTAAATCTATTTCATGAATAACAGGATTATTTCTGGCAGCTTCGGTAAGTGTAATAAAATCGTCAGTATGAGAAAAAAGACCTTCCTGCGGACTATTGTTCGGGTCGTTCATCTCCTCAGAATTAACAAGTCGAAATGAACCCTGTTCGCCAAATTGTTTCTTGAAGGTATCAATTGCGTATTCGTTAATATCGGAGTTGCCCGTCAATGCCATTAGGTAACCAACGTCGTTAAGTTCTATATTGTCCGTAAGGGTGTCAGAATATATATTGGCAACAAAGGCCTCCAGACCAAGGTTTTTGGCCTTTTCAATATTGTTTTGGTTATTGTCTATCAAAACTACGTGCCTATTGTTCTTTTTTAAATAACTGGCAATTAGTCTAGGCACCTTTGAAGCCCCCACAATTAGAATGCCTTCGGACTTTTCCAAGAACACCCCAAGTAATTTAGCCATAAACCTGGCGGTAGATGCGTTGAGTAGCACTGTCCCCAAAACAATCATAAAAACCAAAGGTGTAATATACTCTGCTCCCGGTTCTCCTCTTAAAATTAATTTGGAACCAAAAAGTGAAGCGATACCAGCGGCAACTATACCCCTTGGCCCTACCCAACTAATAAATAATTTTTCCCTAAAGTTAAGATTGGAGCGCATGGTACTCAAAAACACCCCCAAGGGTCTTACCACAAAAACTACTATGGCAAAAAGTATTAATGTATTGGGACTGTAAAGCAATTCCAGTTCCGGTATATTCATACTTGCCGCAAGTAAAATGAAAAGCATAGAAATTAAAAGTATGCTAAGGGACTCTTTAAAGTAGAGCAACTCCTTTATATTGGGCAACTGGGTATTTCCCATGACCATACCCATTACCACCACGGCCAATAAACCCGATTCATGGGCAAAAAGTTCGGAGATGACAAAAACCGAAAGTACTACCGACAAGGATACCACATTTAATAAATAATGTGGCACATAATTTCTTTTTATTGCCTGAGTCAAAGCATGGGCAAAGCTAAAACCAAAAGTAAAACCCAACAACAAGACCTTTACAAACTCCAAGAGTCCAGTTTGGGTATACCCCTGTCCTTCCCCTATACTTATGAACTCAAAAACCAATACCGCTACAAGTGCACCAATAGGATCTATCAATATACCCTCCCATTTCAATACCGCCGATAAATCTTTTTTCAAGGGAATATTCCTAAGAATAGGGGTAATAACCGTTGGCCCTGTCACGATGATGAGAGCTGAAAACAAAAAGGAAATTTGCCAGGATAGTCCAAAAATAAAATGTGCTGCAGCACCCGCTAAAAAAAAGGTAACTGCACTGCCCACGGTAATCAATTTGGTAATTACAGGACCTACTCTAGTTACTTCGGAACGTTTCAAGGTAAGTCCACCTTCAAATAGGATGACACCAATGGCCAAGGAAACAAAATGGTAAAGGCTTTCCCCTAAAAATAAGCCCTCTTTCTCATTCCAGATAGGTCTTATCAATTTAGTGCCGTCTTCTGTCAACAATGTGGATATAGGTCCTACCAATAGTCCTATAAGGATCAGGGGCAAAATGGCTGGTAATTTAAAGCGCCACGCCACCCACTGTGCAATGATCCCAAGAACGATTATTCCCGCTAGTTCTACCATAAAAAAATTTGAAGCAAGATAACTTTTAATATAGAAAAAAGCCATCTATCACAAAAAAACCTCGGACTCGGCTTAAAAAATTTTATATTTTGTCCATTGCCCACAAATTTAATTAATCACACTATTCATAGGCTACCCTAGGTTTTTATGTTGCAAAATATTTATAGGTCCCTCTTGCCGCATATCGAATAATTAGGTAATTTCTCATCATATTTCGAACCCACAATTTAATCCTATGGTAGAATTGAATATAGTTAACTTGTTGCTGGTAATGGCCGCTGCTTGGCTTGGGGGGGTTTTGGCCAAACGCATGGGCTTTCCCGCCATTTTAGGCGAGCTTTTGATTGGAATAATTTTGGGTCCTGCTTTATTGGCCGTACTGGAAAATTCAGACGACCTACACATTTTGGCGGAAGTAGGTATACTATTCCTAATGGCCTATATTGGCATGGAAATCAACTTTAAGGATTTGGGCAAAGCCTCGTGGGCAGGCCTACTTGCCGCCATAGGGGGATTCGTAGTGCCTTTTGCCCTTGGTTATTATACCATACTGCATTTTGGGGGTACCCATATAGCCGGATTATTCGTGGGTATTGCCGTTGGGGTAACTTCCTTGGCCACAAAGAGTAGAATTCTTGTAGACCTTAAACTTCTTGATACCCGAATAGCCTATGTACTAATGGCCGGAGCACTAATATCCGACACCTTGGCGCTTATTATTTTTGCTGGAATTATTGGCTATGTAGAAGCTGGAAGTATTGATACGGCAGGGCTCGTCTGGGTCGCAGGGAAAGCAATTCTATTTTTCTCCTTTGCACTGCTAATCGGCATTTATCTATTTCCTCTTTTGGGAAAATTACTAACAAAGGCCAAGCTAACAAGCCGGACACTGCTCTTTACCATTTTGATAATAATGGTGCTTGGTTTTTCAGAATTGGCCGAACTTGCCGGATTACATGGTATTTTGGGAAGCTTTTTGGCCGGACTTTTTATAAAGGATAACGTGTTTTCCAGACAAATACTCAAAGATATTTCAGCGGTCTTTCACGATATCTCCATCGGTTTTCTAGCCCCCATTTTTTTTGTTACCGCCGGCTTTCATGTTACTTTGGATATCTTTCAAACAGACCTGGCCCTTTTGATATGTGTCATTACAGGTGCCGTGGTAGGAAAAATACTAGGAACCACACTCTTCTACTTGCCCAGTGGTAACGGTTGGCGAGAAGGGTTCACGATTGGCACTGGTATGAACGGAAGAGGAGCCGTAGAGATAATTATCGCAGGAATAGGCCTTCAGATGAACATTATTTCACAGGAAATTTTTTCAATCTTGGTATTTATGGCCATTTCTACCACCCTTACGGTGCCCGTGTTCCTAACGTGGACCACCAATTGGCTCAAAAAGCGCGGGGAACTGGTAAAACAAGACGCTCGAAATGGTTACCTTATACTTGGTGCAAACCCATTGGGGCTGTACATCGCCAAACAACTGGCCGAACAAAACGAAGTAATACTTATTGACTACAATAAGGACTTAGTGAACGAAGCCAATGCGCAAGGAGTAAAAGCAATCTATGGGAACGGACTGAGGGAAGACGCGTTTGAAGCGGCGAACGCCATAAATAAAAATACCTTTATAGCACTAACGGGCAATAGTGAAATTAATCTTCTTTCAGCACAATTGGCCTACAACTCATTCTATATCCCCAACAGGATAGTTCTTGTTTCCCCAGTTGAAAATGGGGTAGGTCTAAACCTATTGGAGCATATGGATGCCTCTTCCTTGTTTGCAAACAAAACCGATATGGTACCATGGTCTTACAAAATTACCACCAATAATTTTGAGCAACGGACAGAAAAAATAGCTAAGGAAATTTCCACCAGAAATTGGTTTAAAAACAATGCCAAAAATAAGGACATACTACCCATATTAATTCTAGATGAAAATGGCCAAAAGCGACCATTTCATTATAAGGACATCATAAATCCTAAAGAAAGTGTTGTATACCTTGAATAGTAAACTACCTCGAGGCAAGCCTGTCTGCCATCAAAGGCAGGCCCACGGGGCCTTGAAAGGAAATTTAAGTTTGATTCCGACGCCCGCCTGAATGGATACTGACAGGCAGGTTTTAATCTCGATTATCGAATAAAATTATTGACAAAGTGTTAAAAAACCTCTAATAAACAAGGGTTTCAAGAAATAAACTTAGTGCTTTTGTTAATTTGCACCTTCTTTACACTAGGCTATCTATGAAATTATACCCTATTGAATCTGGAAATTTTAAATTGGATGGAGGGGCCATGTTCGGTGTGGTACCAAAATCGATATGGAACAGGACCAATCCTGCAGATTCGAATAATATGATCGATATGGCGGCCAGATGTCTCCTGGTAGAAAATGGCGATCGGCTTACCCTAATAGATACTGGGATGGGCAATAAACAATCCGATAAATTCTTTGGGTATTATTACAGATGGGGAGACCATTCATTGGACAAATCATTAAAAAAATACGGCTTTCACAGAGATGATATTACAGATGTTTTCCTGACCCATTTACATTTTGACCACTGCGGAGGAAGCATACAATGGAACAAAGATAGAACCGGTTATGAACCAGCTTTTAAAAATGCCGTTTTTTGGACCAATGAGGCCCATTGGAAATGGGCTACGGAACCCAATCCAAGGGAAAAGGCTTCCTTTCTAACGGAAAACTTATTGCCCATGCAAGAAAGTGGTCAGTTGCGATTTATTACCAGAAATGGCGGATCATTCTTGGACAAAACAGAATTGGACTTTGGAATTTTGTTTGTGGACGGACATACCGAAAAACAAATGATACCCCATATTCGATATAAAGACAAAACCCTTGTCTTTGCTGCAGACCTACTCCCCACTGCTGGGCATATTCCACTGCCATATGTTATGGGCTATGATACCAGGCCATTATTAACACTTTCAGAAAAAGCCCTGTTCTTGGAAATGGCCGTAAAAGACAATTACTATCTATTTTTGGAACACGATGCCCACAACCAAATCTGTACCCTACAAACAACGGAAAAGGGAATACGTTTAAAAGAAATACATACCTTTGCCCAGCTTTTTGAATAATATGATCAATAGTAGACTCCTTTACATGGCAGACCAAGGCTGCATAAAAAGCTTTTTAGCTAAATATCCACTTAATAAGACATTCTAATTAAACACTATAAATAAATGACACTAACATTGAATAGAACTATTTTGGCCGTATCGGCCTCTATTTTACTTTATGGCTGTGGTAGCACTGCCCTAGTTTCCACACCCATTGAAAATATTGATACCCTACCTCTAAAAATATCGGAATTAACCGAAGCGGAAAAAAAGAATTGGGGACATACAGACCTACTTACCGATACTATTCCAGGGATGAGCGTAGATAAGGCATACGCCGAAATAATCGGGAATAAAAAAGGGGAAAAGGTAATAGTCGCTGTGCTGGATTCAGGGATGGACCTTACCCATGAGGATTTGGTAGATGTCCTTTGGGTAAATAAGGCAGAAATTGCAGGAAACAATAAGGACGATGACAATAATGGCTATGTAGACGACATACACGGCTACAACTTTCTGGGTGAGTCCTACAACGAACAATTGGAAATGGCCAGAATTGTGGGCAAAAAATTAGGGGATGCAACCCTTCAGGCCAAGGCCAAAAGCGACCTGGACAAGGATTATCAAAAAGCCCTTCAAAACAAAGGGCAGTACGAACAAATACTGCAAGCAGTACAAAATGCGGATGAAGAGGTAAAAGAGCTTCTTGGAAAGGATAGCTATACCAAAAAAGACTTGACAGAAATTAAATCTGAAGACGAGACCATGCAGAGAAACGTTAGTATTTTAATGCAAATGTTGAGCATAAAGGATACTATTCCAGAGGTACTTTCAGAACTTAAAGATGGCATTAAACATTTTACCGATCAGCTAAACTATAATCTCAATGTAGATTTTGATGGTAGAAAAATGGTAGGGGATGATCCTTATAATTATGACGATAGGGGCTACGGCAACGGAAATCCCAAAAACAGGGTTGATGATGAAAGTCATGGAACCCACGTTGCCGGTATTATTGCAGCAAAAAGAAATAATGGCCTTGGTGCCAACGGGGTGGCGAACAATGTTGAAATTATGAGTATCAGGGCCGTTCCCAATGGTGATGAATACGATAAGGATATTGCTTTGGGAATACGTTATGCCGTGGATAACGGAGCCAAAATTATTAACGGAAGTTTTGGAAAAGCCTATTCCCCAAATGCTGAATGGGTATATGACGCCATAAAATACGCAGCTGACAATGATGTCCTTTTTGTACATGCGGCAGGAAATTCAGGCGACGATCTTGATGACCCAAATAACCCAAATTTCCCCAACGACCAAATCAATAACGGACCTGAAATGGCAGATAATGTGATTACTGTAGGTGCTTTAACAAGCAAATATGGTTCAGAAATGGTAGCCACATTTTCTAATTATGGCATTATAAACGTAGATGTCTTTGCCCCTGGTGATGATATATATTCTACCATGCCCAACGATGAATACGATTTTCAGGGAGGTACTTCAATGGCCGCACCAGCGGTTGCAGGAGTTGCTGCCCTGGTTAGATCTTATTATCCAAAATTAACAGCATCCCAAGTAAAGGCAATTTTGCTAAATTCAGGACTTACAACAAAATCCAAAGTAGTGGTTTCAGGAGATACCTCCATGGCCATGGATTTTCAAAAAATCTCCAAATCAGGTAAAATGGTCAACGCATACAATGCCTTAATAATGGCAGATGCGGTGTCTAGAGGGAAAGTAAAACTTTAATGGATAAATGATATTTAAGGGACAGCTTAAAACCATTGGCCGTCTTTGACCCATTACAAACTATATAGATTGAATGTATGAGACATAACAAAGGACTTTTTATTGGTTTAGTTGTTGCCGTTCTATGGGTAACAGCAACCCTTGAGGCACAAAACAATACCTCCTATTGGCAACAAAATGTAGATTATTCCATGGATGTAAACGTGGACGTTGAAAATTATCAATATAAAGGAACCCAAAAATTGGTCTATACCAATAACTCTCCCGATGCGCTAAGCCGGGTGTATTATCACCTTTTTTTCAATGCCTTTCAACCTGGCAGCGAAATGGACATGCGTTTACAAAGTATTGCTGATCCAGATGGTAGAATGATGACAGACGGAAAAAGCAGAATTGCAAGCCTTAGCCCAGAAGAAATTGGCTTTCTCCGTGTTACTTCCCTGAAACAGGACAACCAAGCGGTTTCCTATGTGGAAGAAGGTACAATATTAGTTGTTGAGTTAAATAAGCCTATTCCTGCTGGTGGACAAACTACTTTTGAAATGACCTTCAACGGGCAAATACCTTTGCAAATAAGGCGGAGTGGTAGAAACAGTAGTGAAGGCGTGGCGTTGTCCATGAGCCAATGGTACCCAAAAATAGCAGAATACGATTTTGAAGGCTGGCATGCAGATCCCTATATAGCCCGTGAATTTCATGGGGTATGGGGCAATTTTGATGTAAAGCTTACCTTGGATAAAAAATATGTGGTAGGGGGTACCGGTTATTTACAAAACCCTGAAGAAATAGGGCATGGTTATGAAACTCCGGGATCAAAAATAAAAAAGACCAAGGGCAAAACACTTACTTGGCATTTTAAGGCCCCCATGGTGCACGATTTTATGTGGGCCGCAGATCCAGACTATATACACGATACCCTTCAAGTGGAAAATGGTCCAATGCTACATTTTTTCTATAGGAACGATAAGGAAATTATAGAAAATTGGAAAAAACTTCAGCCAAAAACAGCGGAGGCCATGCAGTTCTTCAATAAAAATATTGGGGAGTATCCCTATGAACAATATTCGGTGATACATGGAGGTGATGGTGGCATGGAATACGCCATGAGTACCCTTATCACCGGAGGTCGAAATTTTGGAAGCCTGGTAGGTGTTATGGTGCATGAAATGGCCCATTCCTGGTTTCAACACCTTTTGGCCACCAATGAATCCAAACACGAATGGATGGATGAAGGTTTTACCACCTTTATTTCGAGTTTATGTATGGACCAAATCATGAACCAAAAAAAGGATAATCCCTTTGCAAGTTCCTATCAAGGATATTATAATTTGGTGGCATCCGGCAAGGAACAACCCCAAACGACACATGCCGATAGATACGCATTAAATTTTGCCTACGGGGTTGCTGCCTACAGTAAAGGAGCTATCTTCTTATCGCAATTGGGCTATATCATAGGCCAGGATAAACTTATGGAAACCTTGAGAAAATATTATCAAGACTTTAAATTTAAACACCCCACCCCAAACGATATAAAAAGAACCGCCGAAAAGGTCTCCGGAATGGAGTTGGACTGGTACCTGACAGATTGGACCCAAACGACCAACACCATAGATTATGGCATTAAGGCGGTGGAGGCAGATGGACAAAAAACCAAGGTTAGCATGGAGCGTATAGGCCTTATGCCCATGCCCATAGACATTTTGGTATTGTACAATGATGGTACGCAAGAAACATTTTATGCCCCCTTGCGTATGATGTATGGAGAAAAAGAGAATCCATACCCCAATTTAAAACGAACCCTTTTACCAGATTGGCCCTGGGCATATTCCAACTACGACTTTATTGTGGATAAACAGCTTAGCAACGTAAAGGCTATCGTATTGGATCCATCCCAGTTAATGGCGGATGTGAATGAAGAAAACAATGTTTGGCAAGCCCAAGAGTAAGAAATAGAAAATTATTAAATCCGTTTAAGATGGCATTTAAAATCCATTTTCAACGGATTTTTTATTTCGATACCACCACTTTCCACTATACATGGCGTTCTTAGCTGTAGCTTCCCTACTGGTCATTAAAATTTCACTTTTATTAATTACCCTATTACGATAACCCAACAGGTGGAAAAGAGGTTTTGCCATAAATCTGGCAGTCCTTTCATTCACCAATAAGGTGCCTTTTTTCTTGTCTGCCCAGGAAACCCCCGGTAAAAGGGGTAACAAAGCGGGCATTCTTATTTTTCGCAATCCGGCAGATAACCATAAGGCAAGTGTAGGTATCTTCCTTATCAGAAAAAACCCATCCTCTCCCTGACTTTGGTACAATGGCATAAAAATCCCGGATTCTTGTAGTGCCAATACCGCTTTTTTGTTGTGCTCTGCCAATACTTTTCCTTTAGGTACAGTTTCAAAACTCTGGAATCCGGGCAACATATGAAATTCATCCCCGGAACCGAGGGGATGTCTGTAAATTATCTCAAAAAAGCTGGCATTCTTCATGGCCGAATTTTGTAGTTGAAGGTAATATTCTTCAAAACCATTAATATCCGATCTTTTAATTGCCTCACCATAAACCAGCGCCAACCACATAAAAGCT
Organism: Arenibacter sp. F20364; assembly: GCF_023015905.1. Lineage (GTDB taxonomy): Bacteria > Bacteroidota > Bacteroidia > Flavobacteriales > Flavobacteriaceae > Arenibacter. The sequence continues at coordinate 203,422 of NZ_JALKBD010000006.1, forward strand.
ATACTATTGTCGATCGCTTCCTGAGCCGTGTGCTGACCAGATTCAAAACCAACGGACAAGTAGCCCTGTTGATTGATATAGCTTAGTAGAGGGCCCTCTAAATACTCTTCTATCCCCAAAATGATAGGCACAGGAAAAAGCTTGGAAAACTTCCGATTGATCATGGCATCATTAATGGTAATAAATGGCAGGGTCTTACTGGAGGTGGTATGGAAATCAATAAAATAAAATGGCCCCGATTCTGTGTCAAGAATAACCGACAGGACCTTATGGATGGATAACAACTCCTTGTCCTCATTAAGGAGTTTATCTTTGGCTTTGCTATTAATTTTCTCTATTTTTTCGTCGGTCCATAATCTGTTAAGGTCAAGATCCAAAAATCTTTTCCCAGCCAATAATGCAGAAACGTTACCGCGTATGCCATAAATACTACCATTTACAGAAATCCCTTCTTCCTTTATCCTAATAAAAACCTCTTGTATTGCCTTCTCCCCTGAAGGCTCGTTGCCATGAATACCCCCAAAGAATATCATGGTAGGTCCTTCTTCACTACCTTTTACATGACCAATGATACGACTATTGCCTAGATGCTGGTCCATTCCAATCATAAGTCCTTAGTTGTAATAATCCCGATCAATTTTTTGCCGTTTACCACAGGCAGGCAATTTATACCTTTAGATTCCATTAGGGTCTTTGCCCTGTTCATGCTTTCCTCCTCGGTTATAGTAATAAGTTCTGTTTTCATAAAATCCTTTATAGGCCCTTCAAATTTGTCCGGATGCTTCAAATACTCTTGAAGGTCGGTCCAAGTCAACAATCCAACCAAATTTAAATCATCATTTAGAATAGGTACGTGGTGAATATTTTTCCACTGCATCATTTTCAACACCAATTCCGAACTATCACTATCCTGTGCCGTAATGGTTCGTACGTTCATAATCTGGTATACTTTCCTTTCCTTTTTGTTTATTGTAAATTCATCCCCTCTTGGCAATTGCCAAGCATCCACGGAATATCCCTTTTGTTGGCCTTGGTACATTTTCGCCGTTAATACGCTCAGGGCGTCCGGAACCTTAAATGCCTTTCTAAGTTTTCTATAGCTATTAATCGTCCATCTAGAACCATTGGAAGTCGCAATCCTATTTTCTATAATTTTTAAATAATGCTCGGCATCTTTAGGGGCCACACCCATACTGTAAAGTCCCTTATATGCCATTGGCAAAAAGTGATCCAGCAGTAACTGCTGACTGGAAAGCAGTTGTCCATCCCAATAAAATTGGGCGGCCATACCATATCTGGCGGCATTGAAAAAATTACTTTTTGCATCCTTAAAATCCATCTTGGTATGAATGGCATTAAATTTCCTGGGCCTTCCCATCATTACTCCTACCCATAGCATCATATTCGCAATTTCGTCCTCTGTAGTAGGTCCGGATGGGATATACCTGTTCTCAATTCTAATATGGGGTCTGTCATTGGAAAGACCATAGCAGACACGATTCCAGGTATATACTGTTCCGTTATGCAGTGAAAGTGCCTTCAATTTTGGTATTTTTCCCTGTTTCAATTCGTTCAAACTATCCACAACGGCATTGGAAGTTAGTAGACTTCTAAAGCCAGTAATGGATTCTTTAAAATAATCCACAACCGTTCCCTTTGCCCAGTTATTTCCAAAGTTAACCCTGGGCTCACTTTCATTCAATAAAAAGTTACTGGCCCTGGTATCCACACTTTGCGTAAATAGGGCAATTCTAGTCTCCTCCCACAATTCCCGCCCAAAGAGCATAGGGGAGTTGGTACAAATGGACAGGATGGGCCCGGCTATGGCCTGGGACCAATTATAGGTATCCTCAAAATCATATGGATCAATTTGAAGATGCAATTGAAAACTGGTATTACACCCTTCGTACAATACGGAATCGTGGCGAATATTCAACTCATCAACTCCCTTTATATGAATTTCTATATCATTATTTCTTATTTCCTTTATTACCTCGTTCAAAATCTTATATCGTGGTATAGGAGTCAAATATTCAATATTCAGATGCTTATTGGAAATAGTGGGTAAAATTCCGCACAGAATAATTTTGTTGGCATATTCCTCGGCCACCTTATTCGCTTTTGCCAATAAATGGTCTAACTGTAAGTGCATTTCCGAAAAGCAGTTCCCCGATAATGGAATTGGATCTAAATTAATTTCGAGGTTATATAATGCCAATTCGGTGGTGAAATGGGGATCATCTATTTTTCCCAGAACTTCCAATGCCTTATTGGACGGTTGCCATGATTCATCTACCAAACAAAATTCCTGTTCTGCCCCAATCCTAATCGGACTGAGCTCGAACATCTTATTATCAAGAATTTGCCCCAAGGCTTCTATATCCGCCAACAACTGTTTAATATATTTTGCCTTGTGCGGGTTGTTCCTCAATTTATCAACATGCAATTCTCCCATAAATCCCTTATTAATAGTTTTGTAAAAAATATGACCTAAGATAAGGTCTAAGTGGATTTTGAACTATGATGATTGTCATATCCGATAACTGTGGTTTTTATTTTACATTTACGCCAGCATGTCATTTAGGTTCCCAAAAAAAGAAAAACTAAAGAGCAAAAAACTAATTGAACAGTTGTTTGCAGAAGGAATTGGTATTACCAGTTACCCTATTAAACTTGTTTATCTTAAAACCAGACATGAAGATGATTCCAAATGCAAGGTTGGGGTAACCGCGTCCAAAAGAAATTTTAAAAGTGCCGTAAAAAGAAATCGTATCAAAAGACTGTTGCGGGAAAGCTATAGGTTAAACAAACACTTAATTTTTAACAACATAGAGGGCGAGTTTGCGTTTATGTTTTTATACCTTGGTAAGGAGATGCCCTCGCAATCCAGAATAACAGATGCCATGATTCCTTTGATGCGGAAATTTGTAAATGAAATTGCAAAGGGTAGCAAATAACTTATGAACTGATGAAAGAGATATTAAAAAAGCGGGTACTTATTCCCATTATAGCTATAGCCTTATTGATTGCAGGTAGTAGTTTTAAGGGCGATTTTTTTGAGATTGCCAAACAGATCGAAATTTTTACAACCCTGTTCAAAGAATTGAACATGAACTACGTGGATGAAACCAATCCTGCGGAATTAATGGATACGGCCATAAAGAATATGTTGGAAGATCTGGATCCCTATACCAAGTTCCTCAACGAGCAAGACGTAGAGTCGTTTAAAATAAACAATGCAGGCGAATATTCCGGTATAGGGGCCGTAGTACGAAGTTACAAAGATAAAGTAGTTATTATTGAACCTTACAAAGGTTATCCAGCAGACAAGGCAGGGTTAAAGGCCGGGGATGAAATCATTAAGATAGGTGATATTGCCATAGCCGACATTAAGGATGACGCCGACGAGCTTTTAAAAGGAGCCAACAACACCAGTGTAGGCATCACCTACCTTAGGCAGGGAGAAACCAAGTCTACCACCGTGAACAGGGAATCTATAGAAGTAGATGCGGTACCCTATTATAAGATGATTAAGGAAAACACTGGTTATATTGTTTTGTCAAAATTTAATAAAAAGGCTTCAGAACAAACAAAGGAAGCTCTTCTTAACCTAAAAAACGATGGTGCCCAAAAAATTATTCTGGACCTTAGGGATAATCCTGGGGGCCTTTTGACTGAAGCCATTAATGTAACCAATCTTTTTATTCCAAAAGGCGAACTTGTAGTAACCACCAAATCCAAGGTCAAGAAATTCAATAGGGAGTACAAAACTACAAACCAACCCGTGGATACAGAAATACCATTGGTTGTCTTGGTCAATGGCAGAAGTGCCTCGGCCAGTGAAATTGTCTCCGGAAGTCTACAGGATTTGGACCGTGCCGTTATAGTAGGTGCAAGAAGTTTTGGCAAAGGATTGGTACAACGCCCTTTAAAACTTACTTATGGTACACAGCTAAAGGTAACCATCTCTAGATATTACACGGCATCCGGCAGATGTATTCAGTCTTTGGATTATTGGAATAGGGATGAGAAAGGAAATGCGGTGAAAAACACCCAGTTTAGGGATTTCAAAACCAAAAATGGGCGAAAAGTCCAAGATGGGGGCGGTGTTTTGCCAGATATAGAAATTGCCGCAGCCAAAACAAATACCCTAACCCAAGCCCTACTATCCGGCAATGTTATTTTCGACTACGCTACGGATTTCTATTATAGCAACAAGGTGGAAAATGTATTGGACTTCAGTTATAAGGATAGTGATTTTGAGTCTTTTAAAAATTATGTTTCCAAAAGTAATTTTGATTTTGAAACCAAGGCCGAAAAGGCCCTGAAAGAGGCCATGTCCGGCGAGGAAAGCGCCTTATTTGGCAATGGGGTTACGGAACAGTATAAGGCACTGTTATTGGAGATGGATAAAAGCAAACTAATGGCATTGGATAAATACAAAGAGGAAATCCAAAAGAATTTGGAAGATGAAATTCTTAAACGCTATTTCTACAGGGAAGGTCTTTATGACTACCATTTACAAAATGACGAGGCTATTATGACCGCTACCGTCCTATTAAATGACAATGGCAAATACATGAATATTCTAAAATAAGAAGATCTATGTCCAATAATACCAAGGATATTGAACCTTTAAATCTTAAAGTAAACCTTCTTTTGATCCAAAAAGTAGGTGATATACCAAAACATAAAGAGGACAAACAAGGAATTTATTACCAATATTAAACCTTCCTCCACGCCCATGGGAGCCAATATTCCTTCGGTAAAAATAAGCCCAAAACTCCTAAACCACTGAGCCCCTACGGTTTCAGCGAACAAATAAATAAATATGGAGTTGGTCCCTACCACAGAAAAAATCTTCAGCCATTTGTTCTTATGGTCCTTAATGTCTATCCACCAATAAAACAAGGCCAAGGCCAACAAGGCCCAACCCCCGGAAGCCAAGGTAAAAGAGGTGGTGGCTATTCTTTTAATAATGGGCGTTATTCCCAACAGATCCATCCCGTAGCCCAATAAAAGTAAAGCCGATCCCCACATTAATAAAGGATTTAATTTCTCCTTGGCAGATTTATTGAAAAGTAACAATTGACCACAAATTACCCCCATTACCGTATGGACCGCAGTAGGTAAAAAGTTTATGAAAACCCAGCCCCCGCCGTTAATTTTTCCCATCACCAACATATCTACCCAAGACCCAAAACTCTGCCCTTGATTGTATGGGTCCTGTGGATTATAGACGCGATATAGAATTTCGGTAAGTACCAAAATTCCAAGGCATATAAAAATCTGGGTTCGGTGCGGAAGATTCATGATTGCGTAAGCTATAAGAATAGTAAAGGCCAATTGCACCAAAACGTTCCATAATTCCCAAACCAATGCATGACTATACACACAGTGCAACAATACCCCAAAACCAAAAAGTAAAAAACATCTTCTCAAAATATGTTGGGTAGCGGCCTTACGGGTTCCGCTGGCCAGACGCTTTCTTAGTGAAAATGGCATAGCCACACCCACAATAAACATAAAAAAAGGCTGAATAAGATCCCAAAACCGCAAACCGTTCCAAGGATGGTGGTGCAACTGTTCCGCCAACGGGTGCAAAACGGCATTATTCTCCGTATAGTCCCCAAAGCTCCCATGAAACCCAGCAGCTTCTGCAATTAGTAAAAACATGGTTAATCCGCGAAATACGTCCAGGGAAAATAACCTCTTGGAAAGGTTGGTCGATTCGATTGTCATTTTGTATGTGGTTGATTATTTGGCAACAACAATGTAGTGATTTTCTATTGACATTCATAAAATATTATTAATATGCTACAAATTCAACCGTTTATTTCCATTAAATTGAAGAAAAAAAGCAGTAGGAAAAATTACTATCGCCCAACAATTAAATCCACGCTGTGTCTATCAAAAATTACAAAAAGCTTTATTTGTATAAAACGTAAACTACCTCGGGGCAAGCCTGCCTTTATCGGCAGGCAGGCCTGCCAAGCATTGAAAAAACCCTTATTGTAGATTTCGAAACGCACCTGAATGGATTCGGGCAGGCAGGTTTTAATCCCGATTATCGAGTATAAGTTTTGGCTTTCTCCGACAGCATGAATGCCCTATCTGGATTTTTTAATTACTTTTCGTTTTAAAAAGAATAAAAGCATGAAAAACAAGTTTTTACTCCTATTGTCCATTAGTATTTTTCTGTGTCTGGGATACCAACCAAAAGAGCCTAAAATATTGATCATAGGCGACTCCATTTCCATCGGTTATTTCTCAAAGGTTAAGGAAGCACTGGCCACAAAGGCAATTGTAGTGCACAATCCGGGAAATGCCCAACATACTGGAACCGGGCTGGAGAAAATAAAAGATTGGATAGGTCAGGAAGAATGGGATATAATACAATTTAATTGGGGATTATGGGATTTGTGTTACCGCCACCCAGATTCCAAAGTGTATGGAAATCGGGATAAAATTAAGGGTAGCGTAACCCACGATCTACAAACCTATGGACAAAACTTGGAAAAGTTGGTCGGTTTCCTTAAATCCAATACCTCAGCTAAATTGATATTTGTAACAACAACTTATGTTCCAGATAATGAATCAGGTAGATTTTCCGATGATGTGGTCAAGTACAATGCAGTCGCGAAATCGGTAATGAAAAAAAATGGCGTTATTATCAATGATATCTACAAAAAATCCATCGCCATACATCGTAAAAATGGTTTGGGTGATAATGATGTTCATTATAACAAAGAAGGATATAAAGATCTTAGTGAACTAATAGTTCCTTTGCTCAACAAAAACATAAAGAAATTATAGTCTACGAAAAAACCAGAAGCCATCCCATGAGGAATCGGGAGGATCTACTGACAACATTTCGATGCCCGGCTACCCCTTCCGTTCAGTCAAGCGTAAGAACATTTAAATTATCGAAACAAGCTTATAAGGTTTAGACCTATTTATCCCGATTTTCCGCGGGAATAGCTATACAAACTTGTTTAAATTCGTTGCAAAGCAACTTTTTAAAATATAGTTTCACTATTAAAGTATTTGGTAGATTAAAGAAATAATATCAATGTTCTTTAAAAATTAATTAATTTAAGCGATAAAACCACCACCTATGTCGCTTAGTATCGCCAAACATTTGTTGCTCTTGACCACAGCGGCAATTTGTTCAATAAGTTGCCTGGATGAAACTACCTCACAAACCGATTCCAAAAAGTATACTAAATGGGCCTCCTATTTAGGTGGACCAGATCGCAACCATTATTCCACCCTGTCACAAATTAACTTGGACAATGTAACCCAGCTTAAAGTGGCGTGGTCCTACTCGGCTCCCGATAGTGGTCAAATGCAAATGAACCCTATTGTAATCGACACCATTTTGTACGGGGTTACAGCGGCACTAAGGGTAGTGGCATTAGATGCTCGGAACGGAACGGAATTATGGCGTTTTGGGGATTCCTTAAACCTTAAGAATGCTACCAGCCGAGGAGTGGCCTATTGGGAAAAGGATGATGATAAACGTATTCTATTTACCCAAGGAACACATCTTTTTGCCTTGAACGCCATAACAGGTGAGGCTATTTCATCCTTTGGGGAAAATGGTAAAATTGACCTTCACTCAGGATTACCCTCCAGCGCAAAAGATAAGTATGTAGGTTCCAACACACCTGGAACGGTTTATAAGGATTTAATTGTAATGCCGATTCGGCTCTCTGAAGGTCGCGGAGCGGCTCCAGGAGATATTATGGCATTTAATGTTTTGACGGGCCAATTGGAATGGTCCTTCCATACCATACCACATCCCGGTGAGCCTGGTAACGAAACATGGGAAGACCCGGACAGTTATAAGAGCGATATTGTAGGCGCCGCTAACAATTGGGCCGGTATGGCCTTGGATGAAGAAACTGGAATCCTATACGTACCAACAGGATCCGCAGCTCCCGATTTTTATGGTGGCGATAGAAAAGGTAGTAACCTTTATGCCAATAGTTTATTGGCTCTGAACGCACAAACAGGAAAACTCCTTTGGCATTATCAATTCACCCACCATGACCTTTGGGATAGAGATCCACCTGCTCCCCCCAACCTTTTAACCATAAATAGAGCTGGGCAAAAAATTCCTGCAGTAGCTCAAGTAACCAAGCAGGGATATGTATTTCTTTTCAACAGGGATAAAGGAGAGCCTTTGTTCCAAATTGAAGAGATATCGGTACCGCAATCAACCTTGGAAGGAGAAAAAACATGGGCAACCCAACCCTTTCCCTCTAAACCGAAACCTTTTGCAAGGCAATCAAATTTATTGACCGAAAAAGACCTTAGTCCGTACGCCGAAAACAAAGAAGAATTATTGGCCCAGTTCAATAATGCGGACAAAAGAATCTATGCCCCACCTAGTTTAGATCCAGTACTTCTTCTACCTGGATATGACGGTGCTGCAGAATGGGGCGGGGCTGCCGCCGATCCACAAGAAGGCATTTTGTACGTGAATTCCAATGAAATGGCCTGGTTCCTTCAAATGAAAAAAGATACCCTGGATACCAGCATGCCTTTAGGGAAATATACCTATAACAAATATTGTGTTGTATGCCATCAAAAAAATCGTAAAGGCAATGTGGCAAGTGGATATCCATCCCTTGTAAACTTAAAATCGACCCATGGGAAGGAAGCCGTTGCGCTGACCATAAAAATGGGCAAAGGAATGATGACCGGTTTTCCACAAATTAAAGAAGCCGAAATGGACGCTTTGCTGAAGTTTTTGTACGGAGAAGAGCCGTTAGAAGATCACAATAAAAATGAGGCAAAATCAATTGAAACTTCTTTTAAACACACCGGATATAAGAAATTCTTGGACAGCAACGGACTACCTGCCATATCCCCACCATGGGGTACATTACATGCTATAGACCTAAATTCAGGAGATTACCTTTGGTCCATTCCGTTTGGGGAAACTATGACCCTGAAAGAAAAGGGATTTCCACAGACAGGTTCGGAAAATTACGGAGGAGCCATAGTTACCGAAAATGGACTTTTATTTATAGGTGCCACAAAAGATGGCTATTTTAGAGCGTTTAATAAAAAGAATGGGAAATTACTTTGGCAATACCAACTCCCTGCCGCGGCCTTTGCCACTCCCGCCATGTATGAAGTAGAAGGCAAACAGTATATTACCATTGCCTGTGGTGGGGAGAAATTAGGAACCGATAAAGGAAACAAGATTATCGCCTTTTCACTTGAATAAACAATAAAGAAACCTTATAAACTAGGAAAATGAACAAACTAAAAACCCTTGTCGTAGGCTGTGGAAATATGGGTGTTTCCCATGCCAGAGCCTATCATCAACTTCCCGAATTTGAAATAGTTGGACTGGTAAGCCGTAAACCTGAAAGTAGGGAAAAGTTATCCAATGAATTGGGAGGATTAACTACCTATGATAATTTTGATACCGCCCTTAAGGAATCAAAACCAGACGTAGTATCCATAAACACTTATCCGGACACCCATGCCGATTATATTAGAAAAAGTTTAAACGCGGGAGCACATGTATTCGTGGAAAAACCCCTTGCCCTAACCGTAAAGGAAGCTGAGGAACTAGTGGCCATGGCCATGGCAAAAAACAAAAAAATGGTAGTCGGATATATCCTAAGGGTACATCCTTCTTGGACAAAGTTTGTAGAGGTTGCCCGTACCCTTGGCAAGCCCTTGGTAATGAGAATGAACCTAAACCAACAAAGTTCTGGTGATAAATGGTATACCCATAAGCAACTAATGAATTCCATGTCCCCTATAGTAGATTGCGGTGTTCATTATGTGGATATTATGTGTTTAATGACCCAATCTACCCCAATTAGTGTCAGTGCCATTGGCGCTAATTTGTCCAATGAAATTGATGCCAAAATGTACAATTATGGGCAATTACAAGTGCGTTTTAAGGATGGGTCCATTGGCTGGTACGAGGCCGGTTGGGGACCTATGATGAGCGAAACCGCTGTATTTATTAAGGATGTTATAGGCCCAAAAGGAGCTGTTTCCATTTCGGACAAAGCTAAAGATAGTTCACAGGATATAGAGGGACATACAAAAACGGGCAGTTTACAACTTCATCACAGCGAATTAAACAAAGAAGGGAATTTTGTAAAAAAGGACGACTTTATAATAACCGAAGATGAGCCCGATCACGACGGACTTTGTCTACTGGAACAAGAGTTTTTGTTGAATGCAATTATAAATGACCATGATCTTTCATCCCATTTAACGGATGCCATCAACAGTCTAAAAATTGTTCTTGCTGCCGATGAATCCGTACGAACTGGACAAACTGTTATTCTTTAGTATTAAATGTTTAAAAATTTCAAAATTCCATATATTCATAACATTTAGTTATATTTATTTCCTTAAGGTCAGTCCCTAGGGAAAAGACTTTGATCAATCTTAATACCAACCAAAAGAAAAAATATTTTGAATACCCTGTATTGGACCAAAGAATTTTTAAAAGCATTATGAAGGAACAACTTATTATTGAAAAAATTGAACTTTTTAAAGTCCCACCAAGGTGGCTATTTCTTAAGGTAACCACTAAGGAAGGAATCATTGGCTGGGGCGAACCGGTTGTGGAAGGCAAGGCAGATACGGTGGCCGCCTGCGTGAAAGAACTACAACAGTACATCATTGGAAAGTCGGCCACAAATATTGAAGACATATGGCAAATACTTTATCGTGGAGGGTTTTACCGCGGTGGTCCCATCCTAATGAGTGCCATTTCCGGTATTGATCAGGCTCTTTGGGATATAAAGGGAAAATTTCTTGGTGTTCCTGTCTACGATTTATTGGGAGGTGCAGTGCGCCATAAAATGAAAATGTACTGCTGGATCGGAGGAGATCATCCGGAAGTGTTATTGGAACAGGCCCACGAAAAGGTAAAGGCCGGTTTCCAAGCTGTAAAAATGAACGCTACCGGTGGTATGGACTGGATTTCGACCTTGAAAGATGTAAAACAGGTATCCAACAACATTAGATTGTTAAGAGAGGAATTTGGGACCGATTTAGACATAGGGTTGGATTTTCATGGGCGTGTACACAAAGGCATGGTAAAGCGACTTATAGATGAACTTGCTCCCTTTGAACCCATGTTTATTGAAGAACCGGTCCTTAGCGAAAATAATGATTCCCTAAAACATATCTACCCCTACACCAGTATACCCATCGCCACTGGGGAGCGTATGTTCTCTCGTTGGGATTTTAAGAAAATTTTGGAAGAAGGCGTGGTAGATATTATTCAACCCGATCTTAGTCACGCCGGAGGAATATCCGAGGTAAGGCGAATTGCAACTTTGGCGGAAGCCTATGATGTTGCCTTGGCCCCCCATTGCCCATTAGGGCCCATATCTTTGGCCTCAGCATTACATGTAGATTTTGTTTCCGCCAATGCCTTTATTCAGGAAAATAGTATAGGTATCCATTATAATCAAGGGTATGATCTCTTGGATTACGTGCTGAACCCTGAAATTTTTGATATCAAGGATGGATATATAAAGCTTTTTCAAAAGCCTGGCCTAGGTGTTGACATGAATGAAGAAAAATTAAGGGAAGGTCAAAAAATTGGCCATAACTGGTCCAATCCCATTTGGCGGGGACCCGATGGAAACTTTACCGAATGGTAAGTTTATATGTCTAAAAATTACCAATAACCAACCAAATTTAAATAAAACCAACAACCAAAAAGACCATGAGTTACCTTATCGCTTTAGTACTTTCCCTTGCCCTATTAATTGTAGGTATCATTAAATTTAAAGTACATCCCTTTTTTGTACTCCTTTTTTCAGCCATCACCTACGGGTTTATGACGGGAATGGGCATAGAAGCCATAATTGACTCCATAAACAACGGATTTGGGGATATTATGGGCAAAATAGGGCTAATTATTTTGTTCGGTGTTACCATAGGTAAAGTTTTGGAAAAATCAGGCGGAGCTTTTGTAATAGCCTCCAGAATACTAAAGCTTATTGGAGCGAAATCTATTCATTTGGCTATGCTGTTAACTGGGTATATCCTATCCATACCCGTATTTGCGGATAGCGCCCTGCTCATCATGAACCCTTTGAACAAGGTACTCTCCCATAAAGCTGGGGTATCCTTTGCTGGTACCACCGCGGCCCTGGCATTGGGATTAACCGCCTCACATACCATGGTACCACCAACGCCCGGACCTATTGCAGCGGCAGGTATTTTAGGAGCAGATTTGGGAAGTGTTATGATATGGGGATTATTGATCAGTAGTATTTCCCTTGTTGCCTGTTATTTCTTTGCCACCAAATTGGCATCGCGTATCAATGTCCCTATAACACTCGAAGCCGTGACAACACAACAGGAACAACCCGCACTATGGAAATCCCTATTGGCAATTTTAATACCCATTTTACTCATCATATCCAAATCCGTAATGGATTACCCAGAATTCACCTTTCAACCTTCACCTTTTAAGACAATAATATCCTTTTTGGGTACACCTGTAATTGCCCTTTTGGTTGGGGTACTGCTATCACTCGTTTTACCCAAAAAATTGGACGAAAAGATTTTCTCTTCCACAGGTTGGTTTGGAGAATCGCTAAGGGAGGCGGCCCCTATAATTTTTATAACCGGTGCAGGCGGCATTTTTGGAAAGATGTTGCAAAATTCGGGCATTGCAGATACCATTACCTCAGAATTCACGGGGATGGAATTAGGTCTGTTCCTACCCTTTCTATTAGCAGCCTGTCTTAAAACTACCCAGGGTTCATCAACGGTGGCTTTGGTAACCACAGCCTCCATCATAGCCCCGTTAATGCCCGCATTGGGTCTTAGCGATCCCTTTATGGCTACTATGACCGTTTTGTCTATAGGTGCAGGAGCTTCTGTAGTTTCGCACGTAAACGACAGTTTCTTTTGGGTACTTACCCAACTCACTGGAATGAATGTAAAACAAGGTTATCAGATCCAATCGGCAGGAACGTTTGTACTCGGAGGTACTGCCATGGCCGTCATCACTATTATCGTTAAAATAATGCACTAAAATGAAAAAAATAACATCCATTATAATTGGCTCTGCTCTTCTTCTGGGCGCATGCAGGGAATCAAATAAGAAATCAATCCCAGCTGAAACTATATCTTCTCCCTTGTCCATTGAGATTTTGGATGATGAGGCACTGCAGGTTATTGATCCAAAATCTAAAATTGAAATTCTTGCGAGCGGATTTACTTGGACCGAGGGACCCCTATGGATAAAAGACGGCAATTATTTGTTGTTTTCAGACATCCCCAACAATAGAGTATATAAATTGGATCCCAAAAATAACGATACGCTTACCTACTTGCATCCCTCTGGCTTTTCAGGAACCGACTTTACGGGAGAAGAACCAGGATCCAATGGTCTTTTGCTCAATAAAGAAGGGGAATTGGTACTCATGCAACACGGCAATCGCCAGGTTGCTAAAATGAATACCCCTATTAGCTCGCCCAAAGCTGACTTTACTACCTTGGTTTCTTCCTATTTAGGGAAGAAATTGAACAGTCCCAATGACGGTACCTTTGATAATAACGACAACCTCTATTTTACCGATCCTCCCTATGGATTGCCAAAAAGAATGGATGATGAGACCAAGGAATTGGATTTTCAAGGAATTTATTGCCTTAAGGCTAATGGGGAATTAATAATGCTCGACTCCCTTTCACGCCCTAACGGAATAGGAATATCTCCGGATGGTAATGTCCTTTACGTAGCAAATTCAGATCCGGAACATGCTGCTTGGTACCAGTATAAGATTTCGGAACCTGGAAAGGTAACCGATAAAAAACTTTTTTATGAGGTAACAGAACTAATTGGTAAAGAAGGTCAACAAGGTTTGCCCGATGGCCTAAAAATAAATAGTAAGGGTACCTTATTTGCCACAGGACCAGGCGGGGTATGGATCTTTAATCCCAAAGGAAAAGCCTTGGCCAGAATCCATACGGGACAGGCTACGGCCAATTGTGCATTTGATACCGAAGAAAAAAGGCTATATATCACTGCGGATGACTATATAATGGCTGTGGATCTAAAATAAGCTTTGGTCAGTCCTTAAAAACAGGGGTTTTGGCAAGTTCTATCAATCCGTCCTTAGGTTCCTTAAGGTAGCGATTGGAGCGCAAATATCTATTTAGGTTATACTCATCATAGTTAGGGGCATCTTTGTCCATACTGCTTATATGAACCCGTCCGGCAGAGTGGATAAATTCATTGTTGCCGATCCACATCCCCACATGTATGACTCTTTCCTTAGTGGTATCTGTCGCCGGTTTCCCAAAAAACAACAAATCTCCCGGCTCCAACTTATCAAAATCCTTAACCGCATCTATCTCTTTCCCTGTATGTATTTGCTGGGAAGCATCCCTTGGCAAGACAATCCCATTTAGAAAATAAATGGTTTTAGTAAATCCACTACAGTCTACTCCTTTAGTCGATGTACCGCCCCATAGATAAGGGACGCCCATTAAAGTTTTGGAAGTACTTACCAAAGATTCCTGGCTAGGGTCCAATGCAGCCAACCAAGAGTCATAATCCATTGCCTCAGTTTTGTGGACATAAGCCTTTCTGCCATCGGGAAAGGACACATAATAGAACTCCTTTTCCACCCCTAATCGCTCCAAAACTCCTCCTGCAACCATATCGGAAACGACTTGTGTCCCTTTATTGGAATCAGTATAAGAATGCCCTATAGTATTAGTGTAAATTACCTTTGGAGATGATTTCCACTCCGAATATTCTCCTACCGTCAAAGGCATTATACCTCCCCTATCTACCCAGGATAAATATTTGTCCGGCGTCTGGATCAAATACCAATTATCCTCCTCCTTTAAAATTTTAACAGGGGTACCCAAGGTAGCCTGGGTAACCAATTCTGAGGAATGTGATGGTTTGCTGCGCAAGTTGGCCACAGATATTGTAATGAGACCTTGGGTATAACCATTTAAATTCGATGAAGGCAATAATTGAATACTATCTATATAGTTAATATTTTCTTTTGCCAGTTTTTGCTTAAAACTGGCTACGGCATCAGGAAGGTTCGACTCTCCCTTTATTATGGTTTCATTACCTTCTTTTGCAAATTCCATATTAAAAAGAGCAACCCGCTTATCCGGAGCAAATTCCTGTTTTATATCTTCCACCATCACTTTGATGGTTAGCTCATTTTGGTCAACTTTTTGGTCACAGGAAAGGAATAGAAAAATTCCTGTAATCAATAGAAAAATTATTCCATTTCGGCCGTAATTCATGTCAACTAATTTAGGGTTGTAAAACGAAAATTCATTAGGAATCTGGAAAATTATAAAAATTTAAGGATTGCGAGGTAATCCAATTCCTAAAAAATAATTTATAAGCCAAAATTTTGCCCCATTTTAAGCGAGGTAAGAGTATTATCTACCCGATCCGATGAAACTACAAAATACATCATAATTTAGTCCAACCAAGGGGAGTTATATGCAAAATCACCATATACGTTTAATTGCCATTATGGTCATCTAAATTAGAATAGTTTCCCCAACATCAGTTAATCTGTTAAAATCTATTTAAATAACTGTTAATCAGCGTATTTATTTGCTTTTAATCGAATTTTTTCTTAAATTACGATTATGATAAAAATTGAAAAATCAGCAAACGAGGAGTTCATAAAGAAGTCCATTTCCCACTTGGAAGCGCACGGTTTTGAAAAAATCAAGGCGGATATTGAAGGTTATGATTGTCCAAAATCCTATTTAAAAAGAGGTAGCGACACCAAAATTACCCCGGATATTGTGGCCTTAAAGAATGGCAAAAAATACTATTTCGAGATTAGTTTAAAATCGGATAGGCCATTATTATTGAAATCCAAATGGTTGTTTTTGGATACACTAAGCCGAATGAATTCCAATCGTTTTAAAATAATCACCACTAAAGGTCACTATAAGTTTACCGATAATATGTTGGAGGATATTAATTTAAGTGATAAAACACCTATTAAAATATAAATTGGAACAACAATATCTTATACATTGGGAGCTGTAGTTTACAGCTCTTTTTTTATGGAATGAATTTCAACAAGGCTATTCCCTGATCATACCAACATGGGGAATACCATCCTCCAAATACTCCTCACCAACAATATTAAAACCAAGGGAAGTGTAGAACTTTGTCAAATATTTCTGAGCAGAAATATATATAGGTGTAGGACCAAAATTTATATGTATTGTTTCGATGGAAACCTTCATTATTTCCAATCCATAGCCATACTGACGTTCAGATTTCCGAACCACTACCCTACCAATACTTGCTTCCTTAAAATAATATCCCGGTTTAAATACTCGGGTGTAAGCAACAATTCTTTTTTTCTTATAACCAATTATATGAAGGGCCAGCTGATCTTTATAATCCATATCCTGGTATACACAATCTTGTTCAACTACGAATACTTCGCTTCGCAATTGCAAAATATCATACAATTCCTGTGCATCAAGTTCTTGGAAGTTCTTTATTTCTACGTTCATAATTTAGCCCAGTGCAATAATTAAAATAGTTTTCAACTTGTCAAAATACCACAGACTGGATACTTTTAAAAAATCAAGATTACATAAGAAAGCTACATCAACTGATAAATAAATTATGGTAAACTCCTCGGGGCTAGCCTGTCTGGCCGACATAGGCAGGCCCTCCTGAATGGATACGGGCAGGCAGGTTTTAATCTCGATAATCGAGTAAAAACAGGATCTTATTTGATATTCCCGGAAACCATTGGTTTTTAAGCAATTATTTTATTTACAGGGTATTTTCTCTATTCTTCTTTCATGACGGCCACCTTCAAAAGAAGTATCCAAAAATGTTTTCACCATTTCCAAGGCCTGTGGTAAAGAAATAAATCTGGCTGGTAAACTTAATATGTTGGCATCATTGTGTTCCTTGGCCAGTTGTACAATTTCGGTTGTCCAGCATAAAGCAGCCCTTATTTTTTGATATTTGTTGGCCGTCATTGAAACTCCATTGCCACTCCCACAAATAATAATACCCAAATCCACATTTCCGTACTCTACTTCCTTGGCTACAGGATGAACAAAATCAGCATAATCAACACTATCGGACCCGTCGGTACCATGATTCATTACTTCTATACCCCTAGATTTCAGCAATCCAATAATGGCAAGTTTATATTCTGTACCTGCATGATCATTACCTATAGCTATTTTCATTTTTTAAGGATAATTATTATTGAATAAAATAAATTAAAATTTAATAATCTCAGTAATCGTATTCACACAAATGTACAAATACCAATGGTTTCACCACAGAAACTAGGTTATTAACAACAAAAATTTAATAAAAACAGAAAACCATTGTTATTTAGTCGTTTAATAATAATAACTCATTGTTAACAAACTCCTCATAAAAAGTAAATATTAAATTTTTATTTTCCACCTTAATTTTGCTTTACAAAATGTTATCGTAAATGAATAATTTACTTCTTAGATTCTTATAGAAAGATATTAAATAAATAAGAGTAGTAATTAACATTCCCGTAACATTAACTTTTCAATAATTTTATGTTCATATGGGTTGTAAACAAATATTGATAACCCATTTAAAAGCTTGATTTATAATATTTACTAGCTGTATAAATTGTCAATAAACTTATTTAATGGTTTAAAACAAGTTAAAAGGTAAATTTTTATATCCA
Organism: Arenibacter sp. F20364; assembly: GCF_023015905.1. Lineage (GTDB taxonomy): Bacteria > Bacteroidota > Bacteroidia > Flavobacteriales > Flavobacteriaceae > Arenibacter. The sequence goes on from NZ_JALKBD010000006.1 coordinate 221,139, forward strand.
CTATAAACAAGCCATCATAATCACCATTTTATTTAAAATTTTAGAAAAAAGAAAACATATATATAATATAAATGTTGATAACAAGATTTATTTAAGAAGAAGGAAACTTAAAATTAGAATCAAAGGACAATGGATTATAATTCGTAATTTTCCAAAAATAAAAGTATTAATGTCAAAGAAGAATAAGAGAAACAAAAATCAAAGAAAAAACGAAATAACCAGAGGTATTTTCACCGTTCTTGAAAAGGAACCGGAGAAATCTTTTAATTATAAACAAATTGCTGCCAAGATTGGTGTTGTAGATTCCAATGATAGGAACACCCTAATCAAAAGATTGGTTGAACTAAAGGAAAAAAAACGAATTTTGGAAGAGGAAAGGGGTTCATACAAAGCTGTGGCTTCTACCAAAACGTACCATACAGGAACCGTTGATATAACTGGAAGGGGAAATGCCTATATCGTAGTTGAAGGGTTGGATGATGATGTTTTTGTTCCGTTCAATAAGTTAAAAAAAGCTTTTCATAGAGATGTTGTAGAAGTATATATTTTTCCTAGAAGAAAAGGAAAAAAATTGGAGGGGGAAATTACCAAAGTAGTTTCCAGGGATAAGACATCTTTTGTTGGTATCGTTGATATGCAAAAGGATTTTGCTTTTGTACGCCCAACAGATTATAGAATGTATACAGATATTTTTGTTCCTAAGAATAATATTTCCTCAGCCGAGGATGGTGACAAGGTAATTGTAGAAATAAATGAATGGCCAGATAATGTAGATTCCCCTTTTGGAACCATTACTCAAGTATTGGGGAAACCTGGGGAACATAATACCGAAATTCATTCCATTTTGGCCCAATATGGTTTACCGTACGAGTTTCCGGTGGAGGTAGATATGTTTGCCAATACATTGGATACCAGTATAAAAGAGGATGAAATAGCAAAAAGAAGGGACCTAAGGGAAACTTTGACTTTTACCATAGATCCCAAGGATGCCAAAGATTTCGATGATGCCCTATCTTTTAAGATATTAGAAAATGGCAATTATGAGATAGGAGTCCACATTGCAGATGTATCCCATTATTTAATTCCTGATACCATCTTGGATGATGAGGCCTATGATAGGGCAACTTCTGTTTATTTGGTGGACCGGGTGGTGCCTATGTTACCGGAGGTATTATCAAATAATGCCTGTTCCCTTCGTCCTAATGAAGAAAAATATACCTTTTCTGCAATTTTTGAAATTGATGGGAATGCTGTTATAAAGAATGAATGGTTTGGGCGTACCGTAATTAATTCCGATCAAAGATTTGCCTATGAAGAGGCACAACATATTATAGAGACCGGGAAGGGATCAATTCCTATGGAAATATCCATAAGGGATGGTGCTTATACAGTTGGAAATGAGGTAGTTGATGCTACCTTGACAATGGACCGACTTGCCAAGATTATGCGTAGTCAACGTATGCAAGAAGGGGCAATTTCTTTTGATAAATTAGAGGTTCGTTTTAACCTCAACGAAAAAATGGAACCTGAAGGGGTTTATTTTAAGGAATCCAAGGATGCCAATAAGCTAATAGAGGAATTTATGTTGTTGGCCAATAGAAGGGTTGCCCAGTTTATTGGAAAGCAAAAGCCCGTTAAAACTTTTGTCTATAGGGTCCATGATGAACCTGACGAGGATAAATTAATGGCTCTTAATGGTATTATATCACGATTCGGGCACAAGCTAAATTTTAAGGATAAAAAATCTATAAGTAATTCCTTGAATCAACTTTTGGAAAATGTAAAAGGGAAAAAGGAACAGAACTTGGTAGACACTTTGGCCATAAGAAGTATGAGCAAGGCAATTTATACTGTGGATAATATTGGACATTATGGGTTGGCTTTTGATTACTATACACATTTTACCTCTCCTATTAGAAGGTATCCGGATGTAATGGTACACCGTTTATTACAACATTATCTGGATGGTGGGGATACTCCAAAGACAGAACCCTACGAAGTAAAATGTAAGCATTCCTCGGATATGGAAAGTTTGGCGGCAAATGCTGAGCGCGATTCCATAAAATATATGCAGATCAAATTTATGGAAGATCACCAAGATCAAGAGTTTGTGGGTGTAATTTCTGGGGTTACAGAATGGGGTCTCTATGTAGAGATTATCGAGAATAAGTGCGAAGGAATGGTGAGAATTAGGGATATAAGGGATGATTATTATACCTTTGACGAAAAGGAGTACGCTATAGTGGGTGAAAAAACCAAGAAAACCTATCAATTGGGTGATGAAGTTGTAGTGATGGTAAAGAGTACAGATTTGATTAAGCGCCATTTGGATTTTTCCTTAATCGGAAAAAACAACTAAATTTTTGTTTTGGAACGGAATTTGTTTAATTCAATGGGGTAACTCCATAAAGTTAAAGGAATTGTTGCCATTGCATAAATATGTGTTACGGAATTTGTCCGGAAAAAATGTTTTTTGGTTAATTATAATTAGCCTAAAAACTATAGCTCTAAGATAATGGATCAAAAATTAATAGTGATATTTTTGTTACTGCTTGCCACCCAAACATTAAGGTCGCAAAACGAAAAGGTAACTCAGAATTTACAGCCGTTCAAAGAGATTAAGGCTTTTGATGGATTATCCGTGAACCTGATAAAATCCGATGTCAACAAGGCTATAATTACCGGTGCCAATACTAGCAATGTTGCTATTGTTAATAACGATGGCGTTCTTAAGATTAGAATGGAAGTGACTAAGTTATTTAGTGGCTATAGAACTTTTATAGACCTCCATTACACGGAAAAACTTGTTGTTATAGATACCAATGAGGATGCCAGGATTTCATCCAAAGAGTCTATAAAGCAAGATATTTTGGAATTGAAGGCCCAGGAGGGTGGAGAATTGATTATTAGTGCGCAAGTAGATCAAATGCTTATAAAAAGTGTAACTGGAGGTATTATTTCTGCCTCAGGTACTTCCAACATACAAGATGTTCAAATAAATACCGGAGGCGTTTATAAGGGAAAGGATTTTAAAACTAAATTCAGCACCATCAATGTAAATGCCGGATCTAGGGCAGAGGTGTTTGCAAGTGATTATGTAAAGGCGGCAGTAAAGGCTGGTGGGGAGGTTATGGTTTATGGTAATCCGGCCAAAATGGAGGAAAAAACGGTCTTTGGAGGAAAAATTACGAGAATGTAAGTAATAGAATTTTATGATGGAGGATATACAGGCAGCAATTCCATTGGGCTTTTTATTAAGCTTTATGATAGGGCCTGTTTTTTTTGTACTTCTTGAAACCAGTGCCATTAAAGGGTTTAGAGCTGCACTATGTTTTGATATTGGTGTTATTGTTGCCGATGTTATTTTTATTTCCTTAGCCTATTTTAGTAGTTTTCAGTTGTTGGAAAACCTGAGCAATCATCCAGGCCTCTATGTATTTGGAGGGACCATTTTATTGGTTTATGGGCTCACCAATGTATTTAAGAAAGAGTCCGTTAAACAAGAAAACAAAATAAGGATTACCAAGGGAGATTATTTTAGTTTGTGCGTCAAAGGTTTTTTATTGAATTTTATCAATATTGGTGTTTTGGTTTTTTGGCTGGGTATTATTATTGTCGTAGGACCTAGTTTGGATAATGATTCCAATAGAATAATCCTTTTCTTCTCCGCTATGATCGGGGCCTATTTTGTTACTGATATCTTTAAAATATTATTGGCCAAACAATTGCGCAAAAAATTGACCAAACGACGAATTCTTATGGTTAAAAAAGGCATTGGGATAGTCCTTGTTATTTGTGGATTGGTTCTAATAATAAAAGGTTTTCTCCCTAAAGATCAATTGAATATAGAAAAGGGAATTGAACTTATAAAGTAGTGAAAAAAAAGTATTTAGCAGTAAGATATGAGTATCTAGGGTCTGAAACATAGAAAGTTCCACAATAAATTGGTCCTTTGTATTAGTGCAGATAGCCTATAAAAAATCATAGAAATTTGTTTACATAGACGCTACGTTAAGATAAACTGTTTTTTGTCAAGCAAATGTAAATTGCTCTCATAACCTATAAAAAAAGTTATGAAAATCATGTACTGGCAAATTTTTATAATCTTATTATTACTTGGTATTGTTTATCTCCTTTACCGTGTTTTAATGAAATGGTTTAAGTAACCCAAAGTATTGCTACTTTGTACAGTCCTTTTTTTCTCGATGTTTTGATGCAGTGGGGCTACCATTGACGTCTTTATTAATAGTCTCAATATGAATAATATGAATTGGTAACGATAGTCACTTCGACAGAGTCCCTTTTCGGGACGACGAGAAGTCACACATACTGGCCTAGAGCTGGATGTGCGATTTCTCATATGCATTCGAAATGACGATCTGGAAACCTTCAGTTTATAACTCATACCTTTAACTGTCTCTCTACCTGTATC
>NZ_JALKBD010000070.1 GCF_023015905.1 Arenibacter sp. F20364
GCACACTTTTTTTTGATACATAAATTTTAGATTTAGATTAATCCATATAATTTACGAAATCTAGCTGAAAAGGTTACCGAAGGTTTAGTTCAACAATACAATAAAGACATTGATTTTTCTGTTTAACAATGTCAATAACGTTATTTAACCCCAAGCCCCTGCGGAAGTTAAAAAACCTTCAGCTCCAAACACTAGGGCGGACAACTTCGTCCATAAGTTTTGGGTCATATTTCTAAGTTTGCTTTTTCAACCCCCTCGTGGCGCATGAAAGCACAAGGGAAAAAAACTCCTTGCCCTTTCTTCCCCCTGCCCACAAAAAATTTGAACATTTCCATTATTCTTTAATTTTTTCAACCCCATATTGGACCATATAAATTTTCTGTCTGTACCCATTTATATTGATATGGTTCCATATGTTTTAAGAGGTTAAAATAATGATTATAAGATAGTTACATTACAAATTAATCAATTATATTTATCTTTGAAAAAGATAGCAAGTTGTATTCTAAGTAACTTAGAATTGTCTACTTCTGACGAAGTGTTTACCTAAAGATCAAAGGAAATGGAACAACGGAAAAGAGGACGGAAACGATTGGGAAACAGGAAGCGGTACCATAACGTAATGCTCCGGTTCAACGATACGGAATATGATAGATTAAGGCGGATCTGCGAATCTTATCACTTGGATATTTCCGAAAGGGGTGTAATTGCCCCCTTTTTGAGAAGGCTCGTATTGGATCGGGAATCGGAGGAAAAGGAAAGGCTACCGAACTCCTTTGACCTTGCCCACCATATCAACAGGGTAGGCAGCAACATCAACCAATTGGTAAAACTCGCACACTTCAAGAACCAGAGAAGTCCCAACAGTGGTTTGATGGATGAGGTACGAAGCATCAATGAACTGCTGGGCGCACTTATCGAAATCACATTGGAAGAACAATTGGGATGATAGGAAGGATAGGATATGGGGAAAGCTGTCAGGGAATGCTGAAGTATGTCTTCGGCAAGGAGGGCATGTGCATACTCGGCTATGGGAACATGTACTCCCAGGACATATCGCAAAAATTCTTCGGAAGGGTACTCCACTTTCAGGGACAGCGAAATGCCACCAAGAACCGCTATGTCCATATTACCCTGAACCTTCCCCTGGGGGAACACCTGGATGACTGGACTTTCCAAGCAGTATCACGGGAATACATGGCGCAAATGGGCTATGGTGGACAGCCCTATGCAATGGTAAGGCACACCGATACCGGGCACGAGCATGTCCATATCATTACAACCAATGTGGACGATGATGGAAAGGTCCTCGGAATTTTCAATAGTTACAGAAGGAACGTGGCCACCCAAAGGTACCTTGAAAAAAAGTTTAACCTATCGCCCTCGCCACGTACCAAACAGCAGAGGGAACTACCGATCCTCAGGTCGCCAGAACTACAATTCGGCAAGGACCCTGCCCAAGGGACGAAGTTCTATTTGCAGGATGTGCTCAACGGCATCCTGCAAAAACACAAAGTGCGGAGTTTTGGGGAACTGGCCAAACTCGTAAAGCCCTATCACATACAGGTAAGGCAAACAAAAAACATATCGGGAAGGATAGGGGTGGCCTATGGCCTGGACAATCAAAAGGGCTATAGGACCCGGTTCATCAACGGCTCCACCGTACACCGAAGCTTGAGCGGCCCGAAACTGCAGAAGGTCTTCGAGGCCAATTCAAAGTCGAAGCTACTTCCGATGCACCGCAAGCGTTTGTTGAAACAAATAGAAACTACCTATGGACTTTTCAAAACAATTCGGCCTAAGGAACTGGCAGCAGTGCTCAAGGAATATCAGGACATCGATATCAAACTGGACAAAAAAGGGGATGCCATCAAGGGATATACCATCCATGACAGATCGGGATATGTTTTCACCGAAAGAGAACTGGGCCAAAATATCCGAATAGAGAATCAAGTGGATATTTTTGGAAACGGCGACGGACCCACGGAAATCGATACCGACAGCAAGCAGTTCGCAATAGAGATCCAAAAACTGATAAAGGAGGCATTCCGAACATCCCATATTAAATCCCCAGAAAGGAACGGATTGCTCTCGGAAAACATCATGACCAAAAGCTTATCGGATATCCTTCCATATATAGCAACCTCAAAAAGCTACATTTTCCTTGAACGCCATTTACCAGGTAATCAAAAAGAATTGTTGAGGGAAGCTCTTGAACGGGAATTCCCAACGGTCAGGGATGGATTGTTCCAATTGGAGACCAAGAAGGAAATGGAAACCTTAAAAGGTAAGTTCAACCTTATCGGCAAGGTGTTGGAAAAGGGCATATTCGATGTCGGGATGGAAAAGGGAAGCGTCCGGCTATTGTTCCAGGCTTTGGGGGTAAAGTATCACGACAACCAGTTGTCCTTTGCCAATTCGAACAGGCATACGGTCCCAGTCCGTTTGGGAAATTTACCTTTCCCCAAGACCATGGAGGAATATGTATCCACAGGATTCGTACGTCAAAATCATTCGGTGCTGGAACTATTGGCCGAAAAGAATTCGGAGAACGGCCCGAAGCTGGCGGCATCCGCTTTTTTCCTGCCCATGATCTTTCCAAAGCTTTATGAAAAAATGGATCCTGTATACCAAAAGCAATATGAAAGTGTCGCCTTGGGTTCCTATGTGAAATATGCCGAACGGATGCACGCCCCATATGAAAAATCCCCAAAGGACTACATTGCATTTTTCAACGCCAAAGGGTTCCATTTTACCAGAACGGAAAAGGGATTCGAGGTCAAATCCATTTATGCGAAGAAAGGAACAGGTTGCACGCTCTCTATAAGGACGGGCAGTTATCTGAATTCCATTCCCGATCTGTCTAAAACATTAAAGGACCAACAGTCCATAATCGACGGACTTGTTAAAGACGGCAGGGACCATCTGAAGAACCTATGGGCGGGTCATCTAATGGAAAGGGGCAGGTACGACAAGGTGGCCTTTATGCTTACATATGAAAAAAGCTACCCCAACCTGCATCCGGAGATGGTGCAGCACCACATGGACAACGGGCTTCGAAAAAGTGTAGGCGAAGCGATCAAAAGACAATCAAATATCCAACAGAACCGCTTATTGCGGAAAGGCGTCTATGCCATAAGTTCATTGTTGGGCAATAGGGGCAAAGGGCAAGAAGATGTCTATAACGGGTTCAAGGATGAATTCACGGATTGGTCAAAGTACAAGGGTAGGGGGATGTCGATTTAGTGTTTTGTAAAAGTGTTGGGTTATATTATCTGGCATCCTATGAGTGCTTTATAGTGGATAGGGGGAGTAAATATTTTTTTGGTTTCTATAATTCAATACTACCAATACGACGGTATAATGATGGTTTGAAAGAACTGGAGATTACTTTGGTTCTTTAAAGCCGGAAAAAGTTCGGATAGATAAGTAAAAAATTAAAAGTTGATAACCGCATCTAAAGCCTCGTCAGCTTCCTTATGTATGAAATTAGCTTGGTAGTTTATAGTTGTTTTTAAATCGCTATGTCGATATAGCTTTTGTAACATCAATGGATGAATCTTATCTCCTGCAATATTGCCAAACGAATGACGGGCAATGTGCATGGTTATTTTTTTGCTGATTCCGGCCTTTACAGTTATTTTCTTTAAATGTTTATTGAATTTTAAGGTGGCATTTTTTGTGCTTCTCAACATACGGTCCGCATTGTTATGGTCAATACCTCTTAATTCGGGAAAGATATACTCTTTCGTTCCAGGGTCAAGGTCAGCATATTGATCGATAATATTTTGGAGTTTAGCCGATATCTTCAATGAGATTGTTTTGCTGTTTTTGTTCATTCGATAATAAAGTCGTTCCTCATGAATATCGCTCCACCGAATTTTTAAGACATCTGCAATCCGCATTCCCGCCAAATAAAAGCTAAACAACCAAACATTTCGTGCATGATTTTGTGGTCCATGTTCGGTTAGGTCCAGATTTTCGATACGGGTGATTTCTTCCTTTGTTAGCCCAATTTTAACAGATTGAGGAATTTTGATTCTAATCTTGCCCTTTTCATTCCCAAACGGATAGGACTCTTTCTTTGCCAATTTTTCTTGTATTGCCCTATTGTATAGAGTCCGGATGAACATAAGAATATTGGCAATACTTCTGTCTCCAAGTGTGCCACGTGTTCTAAGATAACTATCAAGCCCCCTCAAAAACGGTACAGTAATCTGGTCAAAATTCAAGGTTCTGCCACCCATATAATCTTTAATGTGCTTAAGTAATGGGCGTTCACTATCGATTCGCGAAAGTTTTTTGCTTTCCTTTAACTGCTTAAAGTGTTTTTCGGCGTATTCAAAAAAAGAATGTCCAGTTAGCGTTGTCGTCAATTGCGATTTCAGTTCTTGAACAGAAAAATGGTCACCATCCTTTGCCGCGGTATCTAATAAAATAGCATTGGCCTCTGCCTGCTTAATCGCAATTAAGTTATTTAAACGTGCCGAATTGGGGTGCGATTTTTTGACTTTCTGTTTTATCTCATCCCAAAATTTGGGATCAAGATATTGACCTGTGTATAGAAAAGTTGATTTTCTATCTTTGGTGACGCGCACTGCTATGGGTAAAAGTCCTTTTTTGTTGCTTTTTTTTCTTAATATCGTATTGATAGTTGCCATGTTTCTCTCGCGTATATGGTAAAGATACAAAATCTAGGTACAACATAGGTACAACAAATGATGGTTTTACTTGGTTTTTTATGGTCTTATTTGATTTTTGTATTCATATAACTATCACGTTATTAGTCATATAGGAATATATTGGTTTAAAAGTGTAAAAGTTCGAGTCCTAGTAGGCCAACTTAAAGTTTAGAAGTAAAATCCCAATGCAAATGTATTGGGATTTTTGTTTTAGATGAAAATATCCAATTGCCGTAGTCAATTTTTGATGGGTGTCATATAACTGTCTTTTGGGATCAGGAACAATTGTTGTGTTTTTGCAAAGATTGTTGTCAATCTATATACAAAGGAAGAATTGTTTTCTTTTTTTATTATCGGTTCTATTTATTTGGAGGAATCGAATAAAACTTAGGTTATAAATATTCTTTCATTTTACTCAAGTGATTTCTATTGTTTTTTATCTGTTTTCGTGAATCTCCAATTTCTTTGCTGTCCAAGGAAACCGACGCAGGAGGTTCATGAATACCTTATTCCAAATTAGACAGACAATGAATAAAACGAAACAAACCTGCCTCGCCGGCAGGCGGGAGAAAAGACCCTTCTTCACTATGTGGTCCCTAAAATCTCGGGATTTTAAGGACCGATGCCATGGCCTAAATTATTTCCAAGGCTTCAATAATTCTTTACGGCCAT
>NZ_JALKBD010000071.1 GCF_023015905.1 Arenibacter sp. F20364
CTTCAGTTTATAACTCATACCTTTAACTGTCTCTCTACCTGTATCATATTTGATATTTACCCCAAAATCAAATTTTTAAAATAATGTCATTTTATGCGCTTGAAAAATAAAATTTCTCGGGTCTCAAGATGCAACTTTTTAAAATCCAAGGACAGAGGAACAAGGTAATCTTGGAGCAATTGGTCCCAAATTTTGCAATTATGGAGGAACCCTCTAATGATTCCAATTTAGTGGTTACTTAGTCAAAATTGCAAAGGCAGCGGGAAAAATCTTCATTGATAGAACCGTTGGATGGCGTAAAATATTGGTTAAGTTTAGATGAACAGAGGGTTAGCCAAGGATATTTTACGTCAATGGCCAACCCGGCAAAAGAAAAAAACCTCCATCTGTTAAGATGAAGGTTTTGGAGGCATCGAGCGGATTCGAACCGCTGTACAAGCTTTTGCAGAGCTCTGCCTAGCCACTCGGCCACAATGCCTTTTTGCAGTGCAAAGGTAATACTTTTTTTATGTTTCAAAAACTAAAAGCTTTATCTTTTGGATTTAAGTATTATGGTCACTTCTTGTACATCCCCTCCAATAGGGGGGTTGATTTTTGAGACTGCAACTTTCACTTTTTTCGCTATGGGTATTTCCGCAAAAATTCTGTTTAGAATGCGCTGTGCCACATGTTCCAATAGTTTGGAAGGAATGGACATCTCTTCTTTTACAATATGGTTTATATGAACGTAATCAACCGTTTCCGAAAGCTCATCGGTTTGTGATGCCTTTTTTAAATCGGCACCTACTTCAACATTTACTTGATAATCGCTTCCAATAATAGTCTCCTCCTTAAGACAACCATGATTGGCATATACTTTTATATTGCTTACCCTTACTTTCCCCAACACATTAATAATTTGTACAAAATTAAATCAATCCAAACTTAAAAGAATGGATTTTATAAATATTTTAGGGTTGCAATTGCCAAAGGCATGGTGTTAATAGGTACATCTACAATTACTAATACCTTGGAATAGGTCTAATCCAATGGTTACCACATGGGTACCGGTGCTATAGCCTAATATTTCATTAAGAATGATCTGGTAGGAATACCCAAAGTAGAAATTACTTTTCTTAAGTCCGGCCAAAGGAGCTATGTACAGTGGCCGACCTATTTGATCATTTAAAAAACGATAGGTAACCCCGGCGTAGTAGTAATCCTCAAAATCATACCATCGGAATTTTAGGTTTAGATCTGCCTCGGACCTACCATCACTTTCGAAAATTTTGTACAAAATGGAAGGTTCTATTTCCATATTACTGCTTCTGGATTTTTTATATCTGTATCCAGTATAGGCATAAAAGTTTCTCAGTTTGTTGGGTTCATAGATGGGATCGAATATATATACATCCTTATTGATAACATTAGAGGCGTTTACACTGAAATAAAAGGAATTTTTTCGGTACAGAAGTCCTACGTCAAAGTTGTGGTTGGATGTGGATCTATCATCGGTTACCCCTGGATCAAAACCGGCATCTATAAATTCCTCTACATCCAATCTAAATTGATTAAAATTATATGAAATACCAAAGGATAAAAATTCGTCCTCATAGCGGTTCAAAGTCAAATGGTGCGCAAAGGATATCCGTGCACCTTGTTGTTTTGTATAACCGTTGGTATCGTTGTAAAGAAATAATCCTATTCCTGATTTTTCCCCTAACCTCATATCGGCTGCCAAGGATTGGGTTCTTGGCGCATCCTTAATTCCAACCCACTGTGCAAGTCCGTTCAACCTAATTTTCACATGGTCACCAATACCTGCGTACGTTGGGGAAAGTACAAAAGGATTGTCTGCCAAATATTGTGAAAGCTGGGGCGAATTAAGTTCTTGGGCACGAGTGATCAAGGTACTTAAAAGTAACACAAAGATTAATAGTTTACTGCGCATTGTAGATTTGGTTAAGTTCTTTATCTATAAAGTGTGAAATGTCCAACAAATTCCCTGTCATCTTCTTCTCCTTTAAGTTTTATGACATACCAGTAATCGCCGGTTGGTAACTCGGTTTGGTGGTATAGTCCATCCCATCCTTGGTCATTGAGACCCATTCTGTAAACCTCCCTACCATAACGGTCAAATATTATGGTTAGTATTTTTGGGAAGCCTTCTTGATTCTTAGGTCTCCAGAAATCATTTTGTCCATCACCGTCAGGGGTAAAGAAATTGGGGATTTCTATGTCGATGAATTCCATGAATATTTCTGCAATTGCTTCACATCCGTTCTCATCCACAACCCTAACTATGTGGGTTTTTGTTTCTGTTATGTAATGCGTATTATCCGTACCATTGTCCTTATCATTAAAATAGAAGGTATATTCCTCTTGGCCACCTGTGGCAACAGCCTTAATTTCATTGATGTTTCCTGGTTCCAAGGTTAGAACCAGTGGTTCAAAATTCTCTATTTCAAAATCTATGGTCAGTACACAACCATTGGCATGGGCTATGGCGATGTAGTGGTTCCCAGGAGCAATATTGGTAAAATTGGGTTCCAAGACCATATCATTTGGATCAGTGGAGTCCAGAGCATACATTACATCTGGGGCAACGGTTGGGTCTTCCAGTACCAGATCAATTGAATTGTTAGGGATGTTACCGGTACATTCATACATAGGGGTTACCGTAGCATTCAAGATTACTCCCGGATCAATGGTTACCGCCATGTTGATCATACAGTCCTGTGAATCCTTTACAAATATGGCATAAGTTCCAGCGGCCAGATTGGTAAACATGGTTCTATCCAAGACAAAATCACTATCAGTAGTAGAGTTTATACTTGTTCTATAAGGTGCAGTTCCACCAGAAATGGTCAAAGAAATGCTTCCATCCTCACTGCCAATACATATTTCGGGTGTAGTGGTCGGTACTGCGGTTATGATTGCCGGTTCTGTTATGGTATATCTCAATTGTTCAAAACATCCATTTATATCCTGTGCTATTACGGTATAGTTACCAGGAGCTAGATCGGTAAACGTATTTACCGTATCAAATTTGTCCAAGTTGGGTGAAATGGCATATTGATATCCACCTGAACCACCACTCAAGGTAACGGTTATACTACCGTCATTGGCACCATTACAGGTGACGTTCATAAAGGAATCGTCCACAACCAAGGGTGTTGGTTCTGTTATTCTGTTTTCGTTGGACACCACTACACAATCATCGCTGGTAACCCTAACCCAGTAGCTGCCCACTGTTAGGTTTCCGAACTGACCGCTTGTTTGAGGTCCGGCAATGCTGTTTGTCAAGGCGGCATCGGTAAACAGTTCATAGCGGTAATTACCCAGACCACCATCTGCTTTGGCGATCAATATAGCGGTATTATCACCATTACAGTTGATGACCGCTGCGGAAGTATCCATAGTCACCGTTAAGGGTTCAATGACATCTTCTTTTATTTGGTTTGATAAAATTGACGAACATCCAAAGGAATCCCTTACATAATATCTATAGGTTCCTGCAGTAACAGTGAAGCTGTGGGTATCACCACCGCTCATTGGGAAATAATTGATGCCGTCTTCACTATATTCATAAGGACCAGTTCCGCCATATGCATTTAAGAGCAATTCTGCGTCGTTTAAGCAAGTTAATGGACTTGTCCTTATCAATGAGGCATAAACTTCTGTAGGATCGATTATAGTGGCCTGTACGGTTTCAACATCACATCCCCAACCATCGGATACTGTAATTGTATAAATACCTGATTTTAGGTTGTTGAAAATAGGACTAACCTGTCCGCCAGAGGTGTAAACAATGTTACTACCTGTTGCGTCGTACACATTTAATTGATATTGGTATATACCTTCACCGCCAGCCATATTTATAGCGGTCAATGCACCATCACTATCCCCGTAACAATCCAATGTTGTGGATAAAGGAGTGATATCTGCAGTAATCGGTGCAGGTTGTACCAAGGTTTCGGTATCGTTAAGGATACAGCCATTGGCATCTGTAATCTGTACTGTGTAGTTCCCTGCTGATAGATTTCCAAATACCATTACGTTAACATCGGTGGCATTGTATACCTCTGAGGTGGTGGTATTGGTAAGTACAATATCATATGGACCATAACCTCCACTAGGGTCTACTATTATTTCACCTTCATCATTGGAACAGGTTACGTTGGCTATTGGATCTACAATAGCGGTCAGTGCCCTATCCGGAGAAATTATTCTTACTGTATTGGAATTCTCAAAACACAATGGAACATTGGTCTCGGTAACCCTTACGTAGTAGTTACCTCCCGTAAGCCCATTAATGGTCAATGGGTTGGTGGATGTATTGGCCGATCCGGTAATTGCGGTGGCTACACCTGCACTGGTATAAACAGTGTAATTATATGGACCCGAATAACCACTAACATTAATCTGCAAAGCACCATTATTATCCCCAAAACAGGTCACAGGTGTAATCGCCGTAGCAGTCACTTTGATCAAATCATAAGGAGCGATCGTGTAAGTTGCGGTATCCATATAACATCCTGTTGCGGTATCGGTAACCCTAAAGGTATAACTTCCTACAGCGGTCAGATTAAATGTGGCACTGTTATAGGTTGGAGTTCCTGTTTGTATAGCATTGGTATTGCCAACAGGTAACAACTGATAGCTATAAACATTGGCCGCATTGCCATTGTCGTTTACTGTTATGGTTACTTCTTCTGGTGCTGCACAAGATATTGCAGCATCCTGGGCCAATGTAGCCGTAAATTTGTTCAGAGCGCTAATGTTCACTGTGGTAACATCGGTACAGCCGTTATCATCCTTAATGGTAACTGTAATAATCCTATCGGATCCATTATCGGTTATATTGAAGGTATTAGATGTAAAGAAGTTCACACCATTTATGCTATAGGTATATGGTGCTGTGCCTCCTGATCCGACTGCGTTTATCACTGCTTGCGATGCCTGGTTATTGGCATTACATGCAAAACTGGTAGCGGTAGCGGATACGTCCACTGTAGTAGGTTCACCGATGGTAACGGTCTGCATGGTAAAGCATCCCCTATCGGAGGTTACGGTTATGTCGTAGTTACCTGCGGTGAGACCTGTGAACAGGTTAGTGTTCTGTGTGGTCG
>NZ_JALKBD010000072.1 GCF_023015905.1 Arenibacter sp. F20364
TTGGGTGTGCGGGCCATTGGCATCCCCGATCGGTTAGAATAGGCGGAGGCCCCTTGTTCTCAGGGCGTTTGCCCATCCCCAATTGGTTAGAGTAGTCCATTTTTGGGAATGCCAAATCCTATCCGCAAAGAGTTAGAATAGGGTTGGACCCCCTGTTTTCAGGGCTTTTTTCGTCCGCAATGGGTTAGAGTAGTGGCTTATTGCAGTAACCGGCACCCATCCGCAAAGGGTTAGAATAGGGTCAGACCCCTTGTATTCAGGGAATGATTTCAAATACCTTACAAAATATTACTGGTGGACTAAGAAGCTGCTGTAATTATGTGGGTGCCAGAGAACTGAAAGATTTGCCTGATAATACTATTTTCATAAGAGTATCGGAGCAGGAGAACCAAATTTACAATTAATCGGGCTCTAATCTTGAGTAAAAACACTAATATAAAATGTTTTTTCAAGAAAACATCTAACCCCTAAACGGCTGGGTTCAAAATGAGGATCAGGTAATTTTTTTGGGCTAACCCAAAGCCATTCCTCACACTTATCCTTCTCAATCACTTTTGGAATGCCAATATATTCATTAGTATGCAATATAATAGAAACGTGGTGCAAACCTTCTTCCCTATATGTCTCTAGATTGTTTGTTATTGAAACAACCTTTAACCCCTTGATTTTTAGGCCAGTTTCTTCGAAGACCTCTTTTTGTGCTGCTTCTTCAAAGGTTTCCCCAATTTCTAAATGGCCTCCGGGAATCGAATAATACGGAGAATGCGAACCTTTTCTTTTTCCAACTAAAATTTCACCTTTAGTATTTTCTACAATTACCCCTATTCCCACTAATGGTCTAAAGTTAGACATCTATTACAATTTTGGTGTTAAAAATTAATAAGTTCTAATCATTCTATAGGATGTTTCTTTATCCGCAATCGGTTAGATTAGGACTCCTTTTCGAACAGATACTCATAATTATCGAGGATGACCTTGCTTATGGCATTGGGAAGATCACGGCCACGATCGTAAATGTCCTTAATGTCAAAGTAGTGGGTGTTTATAATGGATTTAAGGAAGGTAAACTGGTATTTGTTCATAATCCCTATCAACCTGCTCTTGTCCGCTTTAGAGAGCTTGAAATTACCTTCCAACAATTCAAATATTTCCTCGACCCTTTCTACATTGTGCCGTACCGGGGCCTTATTGTTGGTCTTGTAGAATTTGAAACTGAAACCTACGGTTCTTCTCCCTTCCTTAACATCGGAATAGTTAAAGCTAACATCCGCTATCTCGTCCAGCATTTTTTTTGCGGGATCTATGATTTTTTGCTTGAATGCGCTGGAGGTATTTGTCGTATAGTTATCTTTAGGAATTTCGAGTTCCTTCCGGAACTGGTCCAAAGTGACTTTGCGCCCCCCGGTCTTAAGCCATTGACGAGCATAGTAATAAAACTTGATGTTATAGGTTCCTGTCAGGTTAAAACTACTGTCTGCTAAAAATTCCGTATACCCCTTGCTGAGATCCGTCAGGAAACCGTAAAATCCGGCATCCAGATCAATTTTTACGTGGGACCTGCTCTTGGTCCATTCCGGTTTTTCGATGACCCCGACCAATTTTATGGACTCTTCTTCTTTTCCGTCCACGACCATTTTACTAGTGATCGGCAAGGTTTTTTCCCTTAACTTGGTCAAAGCATCATCCAATCTTTCCTTAGTATTTGTAGAGTCCAAGATTAAGTCCCGGTAGTGATATTGAAGGGAAATATTGCCATTTAAATCGATTTGGGGGCTATAATTAATCTCTTGGTGTACCTTTATCCTTTGAAGTATACGTACCAGTACCCTGTTTTCACCTGCTGAAAAGTTGAATTTCACGAAATTAGCGGTCAATTGATACGGTTGCCTCACAACCTCGGGAAGTTTTATTTTTTTGTTGGTAAAGTCGTTCATATCCAATACTGTTATCCCCAATCAGTTAGAGTTGGCCCTTCAAATATATACAATTTAGTTAGAGTTCCATCCCCAATCGGTTAGTTTGTATCCCCAATCAGTTAGCTAACCATCCCCAATCAGTTAGAGTAAACTCTTCCAAACCACTATTCTATAGGGAATAACGGGACCCTGTAATTTAGTTTAGTTATTCTGTTTATTATATTTAGTCTTATAATATTGAAAAATCAATTTTGATTAGCACTGTTAACCTGTTGATAAGGTTTCAAAACCGTCATGATTTTTCAAAAATCACGCCTTTTTTTCATCATTTCACTTTTGCTCCGCAAAATGACGAATGGTAATGAAAAAGGTCAAAAAAGCAACCGCAAAAAATTTTCGCCATAGATTTTATTTATATTAGAAGCTGTTTTGTTTAACGTTCTCAAGGATCAGATCCAAAAAATATTTTGATTTTCCGTTGCGCTTTTTTTTTGAACAAAAATTTCAAAAAAACATTTTCAAATAGGCCAGGACGACCCGGGACCGGGGTAAAACAAAAGTGGGCCCATCATACTATTATAGACCAGGGATTTTTTTTCATTTCCAATGAGAGCGTCAGCTCGAAATAGGAAAGCGAGATGGAATCGGGGAACCCCCGATACGCTTGTCCACGAAAAGTCGCTACTTTCCCAGAAATATTGACTTTACTAGGTCTACTTTAAAAAATAATGTATACATTTAAGACTATTATGAGTAGACATAATAATATAAATCATTATTGTATAGTGCTATACAGAGGTATTTGGTAGACATAAATAGGGACAAAATCAATTAATTTACAATCCAATGAGCAATGAAAGGGCAAGTGTAAAAATCTATTCCGATGCGAAAAACAACCTTGCCATACTGGCCAAAAGGAGTGGAAAAAGTGAAATCGACTATTTGAGCAAAGGCATTGATTTCATTTATCAGAGCGGAATAGACGTGTATGCGAAAACACTTCCCAATGTTCCCGACCTGATCAAAAACCTGGAGAACAGGATCATCGGGTTTATGAAGAAAAGGGAACAGGATTTTTTTGTTCCGATGAATAAAAGAGTGCATTCCCTGGTGGAACACCATATGAAGTTGACCGATCAATTGGAAGCTTTCGATGTCATCAATTTTGCGATGGAACAGGCAGACAAGGAAGCGGATAAAAAGGAGGATAAATATATTGTTACGGAAGGGGAACCGCTCCCCAAGGTCGCTGAGGAAACGACCACACTTGAAAGAGTGCAAATTGCCAAAAATGAAGCCTATGGAGACCTAAAGGGACAGTTGGAAAAATCAGAGGCACAACGTCTTATTTTTAGGGAACAGTTGGATTTTTTATTTAAACGCTTGGCAAAATCCGGTGCGATGACCGGCGGTAAATTTACCGCCAACATCAATCAAAGGGATTATGACAGGATCGAGAAAATATTACATGATAATTAAGATACATAAGACCAGTGCCATAAGTTCCAACACGGGCAGCTCTTCCAATTTGATAGAGTACCTGGAAAAGGAGAACCGGGATAAGGACATATTGGAACATGAATATTTTTTCAACAACCATAAGGATTCGATCAATGCCGTTACGGCAGAACGTATGTTGGACGGCAATAAGGGAAGATTGGGAAAGGACGAGACCAAATTTTATATGATGACGGTAAACCCGAGCGAAAAAGAAATCAGGCATATCCAGGGGGACCAGGATAAATTGAAGTCCTATGTCAACGACCTTATGGATAAATACGCGGATAATTTCAATAGGGAATACAAGGACGGCACCAAATTATCGGGAAAGGATATCATGTATTTTGCCAAGGTAGAACATGAACGTACCTATAAATTCGGGGACAAAAGGTTTGCCAAGGAACTGCGCTACAATACGGCGATCCGAAAAGAGATCGTCAAGCATTCGGGCGATAAACAAAAAGTTAGGGAACTGGAGAAACAATATATAAGGAATCCGGAAGGGACCCCAATATTGGAGGGAGCCAAAAAAGACGGGAACAACCTGCACGTGCATATTGTGGTAAGCCGGTACGATTACCAACAGAAATTCAAACTTTCCCCATTGGCCAACCAAAGGGGGGGCAAGGGAATATTGGACGGGAAGGAGCATTCCAAAGGTTTTAACAGGGATAATTTTGTAGCCACGGGGGAAGCCTTGTTCGATAAGAAATTCGGGTATTCCAGAGAAATAAGGGACAGTTATAATTACCGCTTGAACTATGGAATGATCATAGGGGCCACCAATCCAAAATCCTTGGCCAAGATGATCGCCAAACGCGCCATTTTGGAAAGCATAAAGGACAAATCCCTGCAGAAAGCTACCGGGGTAGCTCTGGGCCATCCCAAATATTTGCCGAAAAAAGTGGTGAACGAGATAGAGAAAAAAGCGGTGAAGGCGATTTTACAAAGCTTTGAAAAAGGGGCATACACCAATCCAGTAACGGCAGGGATCAATATCACCAAGAAGGTGATAAGCCAGGTAGGTAAACAAATATCAAGGGCAGCAAGTATCTAATATGGAATATATAGATCAATTTATAAAAGCTTCGAAAATGACACAAACGATCATCGTTGGTGCCAATATCCTTTTCTTGCTTTATTATCTGTTCACGATTTCCATAAAAAACAAAATTGCGGTATTTGGGATTGCTATTATCGCCATTGCGTCGCTCTTTTTCTTTGTAGAAAAATTCAGCGGTCTGAATTTTATGGATTTTTTCATTTTCTATCAGTTGCCCGCCCTATTTTCCACAGGGGTCCTTTTCTTTACTTGGAAATTGGCACCCAAGCTTATCCCTGAAAAAAAAA
>NZ_JALKBD010000073.1 GCF_023015905.1 Arenibacter sp. F20364
AGCCCGGGCCTTTGGGGAGAAACACACCCCCTGCCTACGGCAGGCAGGCTAACCTCCCGCAAAAACCCACCCCTAGCCCCTCCCAAGAGGGGAATTGGTTACGTTGTGATAAGATTCGTCATTGCGAGCCTGCTTGGCGGCAGACAGGCCTGCCTGGCGGACAGACAGGGAGCCGAGACGACGAGGCAATCTCTGCAAGGGAACAAGCAGATTGCCTCCAAGGGCACCCCTTCCGTCTTCTCCTACGTCGAATCCACCTTCCCCTAGCCAGGGGAAGGAGCACTTAGTTAAACAACTTTCAACATAATTCATAAGTCAAGGCTCTAACATCTAGGCTCTAGATTCCCAATTATACTTCAAACATAAGCATTGTACACTGTAAGAAGCAGATTGCCGCGCTGCGCCTGCCAAACGGCAAGGCAGGCCTACCTATCGGTAGGTAAACTCGCAATGACGACAGTTGACAACGTTGAAGACACAAACTATTGCCCATTGGCTAATGGCTTTTGCCTAAGGACCACTGTGTACTAACAATCACTGAGGTATACGCCCACGGCCAGTCCGCCTTCCGAGGTTTCCTTGTATTTGGTGTTCATGTCCTTGGCGGTTTCCCACATGGTATTGACCACTTTATCTAGGGGTACTTTTGCATTGGCAGGGTCGGAGTCCAGCGCCAGTTCCGCAGCGTTGATGGCTTTTATGGCCCCCATGCAGTTCCTTTCTATACACGGAATCTGAACCAATCCGCCAATGGGATCGCAGGTAAGGCCCAAATGGTGTTCCATAGCGATTTCGGCTGCCATGAGGACTTGTTCCGGGCTGCCGCCCAAAAGCTCTGTCAGGGCTGCGGCGGCCATGGCGGAGGAAACCCCAATTTCGGCCTGACAGCCTCCCATGGCCGCGGAAATGGTAGCTCCCTTTTTAAAAATACTGCCAATTTCTCCCGCTACCAGCAAAAACTGTTTGACGTGTTGAAAACTGGCCTCGTGATTTTCTATGACCATATAGTACATGAGCACGGCCGGGATTACCCCAGCGCTGCCATTGGTGGGGGCGGTGACCACTCTTCCCAAGGAGGCATTTACCTCATTGACGCTCAGGGCAAAGCAACTTACCCATTTTAGAATGGATCTGAATTTAACCTCGGTTTGTCTAATGGTCTGCAGCCATTCCTGAGGGGTGGAATAGGGGAGGTTCCCTTTTAATTTTTGGTGGGAATCGTAAGCTCTTCTTCTCACGTTCAATCCGCCGGGAAGATTCCCTTCGGTATGACAACCTATGTACATACACTCCAACATCGTATCCCAAATATGTTGTAGGCCTTTGTCTATTTCCGAATCGGAACGCAGGGATCGCTCATTTATCAAGACCAATTCTGAAATGGATTTATTTTCTTTTTTACAGGTAGCCAAGAGGTCGGTCCCATTTTCTATAGGAAAGGGGAAGGATTTAAAGACTTCCATTTTCTTTTTGGAACGTTTAAGTTCTTCTTTTACGACAAAGCCACCGCCAATGGAGTAGTAGGTTTCTTTTATTTGCTTACCATTGGATTGGGAAGCGGTAAAAGTGAGTCCGTTGGCATGGAAAGGCAAAAATTCCCTTTTAAATTGGATATCCAATTTTGGATCGAAGGAGATTTCCAAGGAATTGTTTAGAAGTAGCTTTTTACTTTCCTGAATTCCCTGTACGATACCGCTTATATTTTCTATGGGAATGGTGACCGGATCTGCCCCTGTAAGTCCGAGCATAATGGCCAGATCGGTGGCGTGTCCCTTGCCCGTGAGGGAGAGGGAGCCATACACATCCACCTGTATATGGGTAATGTTTTGGAATACCTTCTTTTCCAACAGTTCACCGATAAAACGTTCTGCGGCACGCCAAGGTCCCAAAGTATGGGAGCTGGAAGGACCAATGCCAATTTTTAGCATATCGAAAACACTAATGCATTCCATTTTCCAAGTAGATTAAATTATTAGGGTAAATATAGGATTATCTCTTGGGAAATGTACCAATGAGTTAATGAGGAAATGTAACAATGGTTTAATGTAACAATGTATCAATTTGATAATGAGTTAATTTGGGAATTTGGAAATGAGTTGGAGTTTAAAGGGTATTCGTCATTGCGAGGCGACGAGGCAACGAAGCAATCTCTGCAAGGGAACAGGCAGATTGCCTCCAAGGGCACCCCTTCCGTCTTCTCCTGCGTCGAAGCCACCTTCCCCTCTTTAGGGGAAGGAGCATATTGTTAGTGCGACCAACAACTTAAGTCTTTAGTCCAGTTTCTAGAATTTGGAATCTCAATTCTCCCTACTCACTATTAGATTCCAACTTTTAACTTTCAACATTCTAACTTTCAACTGTAACAAGCAGATTGCCGCGCTTTGCTTACCTAACGGCAGGCTCGCAATGATGATAAAAAAGGCTCCTCCCCTTGGCCTGTACTGAGCGGAGCCGAAGTATAAGGGAAGGTGGATTCATCGCTGATAAGCGAGGGAGACGGAAGGGATTGAAAGCCCGGGCCTTTGGGGAGAAACACGCCCCCTATCTACCGAAAGGCAGGCTAACCTCCCGCAAAAACCCACCCCTAGCCCCTCCCAAGAGGGGAATATGGTCGGTACCAAGATTATAAACTCTAGCGTAAGTTCGAGTGCTTCTCAAACCAATTTTGCTCCACTTCGTTATGCAAAACTACCTGCCCGACCGGCTGGCGGGCTCGAAGTGACGGGCGTTAAGCTTTTTGTATCGAGAACCGGTTTGGTGCTTACCGTCTACTTCTCGATACAATCCTCCTGCGTCGGATCACCCGCCTTGACGGTCGGGTAAACTCGAAGTGACGGCTTTGAACATTAAACCGAACACTGTTCACTGTCGACTGTTCACTGTTCACTCCCCACTGTTCACCGAACACTGATCTTCAGGCCTCTGGAAGGTTCCCGCCCATGACCATGAACAAGAATGGAGTCTGTTGTAATGCGGACCTTGGCGAAGGCGGAAGTACTTTCTGTATCTACCATTCCCTTAAAGGTGAGGTAATGTACCCCATGGCGTTCGGCATAATCCCCATTGTGGTTGTGCCCGTTGAAATAGAATTTCACATTGGAGTATTGGTCGATAAGGGAAAGAAATTGGGGACTGTTCCATAATCTATGCACCTTATCCTCCCCGAGCACGGGAAAATGGCAATAGAATCCAACATTTTCATTGTTCTCTAGGGCCAGTTTTAATTCGCTTTCCACCCATTCAAGTTGTTCTTGGCTTAGGCCTCCGTTCCAGGTCTGTAGGTTGGGCGGATTGGATTTTGAGAGTAGTGTAAATAGGGAGTCGGTTTGAGCGATCTTTTCCGGCGTAATGGCGCCCTGATAACTTAGATCGTTGCCGTCCAGGACAATGAATCGCCAATCTTGTTCTACAAAACTGTAATACCGTTGTTTTAGGTTCATTTTCTGGGGCACTAAGGGTTTAAGGGAGTCGGCCACACTGAAATCGTGATTGCCCAATACTTGGTATTTTTTGGTTTTTAAGGTGTTCCAGATAGGGCCAACGGTATCAAAACTGCTAAAATCCCGATCGATAAAGTCGCCCAGATGAATGGCATAATCCAAGGGAGAGCTGTTAAGGCTATCTACCGCGTTTTGCAGTTTTGCGGGCGAGTTCTTATAAAATCGTGAGGGGGTGGCTTCGCAATGGCAATATTGGCAGTCGGCAATGATGCCAATGGCCAGGTCTTGTTTGGAATCTGGTTTGGTTTTCTTGGATCCACAGCCAATAAGGGTGGTGATGAACAAGGCGGTAATGGTCTTTTGTAGTAGGGCCATAGGGTAGTGGGTTGGTTATTGTATTAAGGTCAAATATACTTTTTTTTGAGTTCAGGAAGTTTAAGGGAAGGTTAGGTGTTGTTTTATAGTCATAAGGTTATAAAGTTCAAAGTTGAAAGTTTGATTTTGAGGTTATGGTGTTAAAAAGTTATAATCCGTGAGCCCTAAGTCAAAAGGATGATGGGAAATTTAGGCTCTTCATTTAGGTATTAATTTTTCCCCTCTTGGGAGGGGTTAGGGGTGGGTTTTAAAAACAAAACCATTTTTTTAATCTCTTCCAATACCCAGTTCAAATTGTTCTTCGTATCCAAATCACTGAATCAAATAAAGTATATTCCCAAATATTCCAGACGATTTTGGCGAATGGTATCTTTTTCGGGATGCCCCTCCAAAAAGTGGACCGAACCATCCACCTCTATGGCAAGTTGAAGTTCTTTACAATAGAAGTCCACTTTATAATTGTCTATCGGTATTTGCCGGCTAAACCTGACTCCTAGTTTTTTATTTTTTAATTCGCGCTACAAGGCAATTTCCCCCATAGTCATGTTGTTGCGAAGTTTTTTCGCAAAAGGAACTAGATCTGGATTATAAGGTATAATTTTTTTCATCAGATTACCCACCCCTCAATCCCCTCCAAGGAGGGGAAGGATTCATGAATATTGTTTGACTTATGTGAAATCAAGACCCTAAACAGCATTAGACTGATTTCAGAAAGGATGTATTCAATTAAAGCTTGAACCAAGATAATAATTCAATTTTACGAATCCAAGTAATTTTTTAATAGGAGTCAAGAAGCTTTTAGGAAAGATTGCAGAGGGAAGATTAAAGGCTACTTAATCTTGATAGAGCAAAGACGGAAGGGATTGAAAGCCCGGGCCTTTGGGGAGAAACACACCCCCTGCCTACGGCAGGCAGGCTAACCTCCCGCAAAAACCCACCCCTAGCC
>NZ_JALKBD010000074.1 GCF_023015905.1 Arenibacter sp. F20364
TAGCAATCCCCATAGTAAGGGAAAACAGGACCCGGTTCAGTCAACACGGTCTTCATGTTTGGCCGTACCGACCACACGAAGTCTTAGTTATTGGGCTTAGTATTTTTTCCTCAGTTTCTTGTTCTTTAGCTATTTCTTTGTCCGATTTTTTTGGTTCAGATAAAAGTTCCGATTTAGAATTTTCGACTTTTATTTTCTCAAGTTCTGCCTTTTCTTCTTTTAAATCAGCTATTCTTTTTCGGGCTTCTTTTTTCTTTTGTTCAAAATCAATTAGCTCTTTACTAGTATCTTTTTTTTCTTTTCTTTCAGATATGAATTTTTCATAAGAATAAACTTGCATTTCATAGTCATTAGGATATTCTGCAATAGCTTTTTTTCTAATATGACTATCTTCAAATTTTGACATTTTTTGTTTTGCATCAAGTTGTTTGTCATAAACATATTGTTGCATTTCGTAATCGAGAGGATAATCCTTTTTTGCTAAAATCTCAATTTCTGAATCTTTAACAGAAGCCATATATTTTTTAGCAACTACATTTTTATCATAGATATGTTGTTGCATACAATAATCATTTTTGTATTGTTTTATTGCAAATTCCTCTAATTCATTATCTGTTACGGCTGTCATATACAAAAATGCTTCAACTTGATTTTTGTATACATAATCTCTCATTTCCTTATCATCAGGGTATTCCTTTTTCGCAAATCGTTTGATTTTTGCTTGGATTTTCTTATCTAATTTAATCTCCTTATTTTTTTCTGGTTTCTTTTCGCTTTTATTTATAACTATTTCTGTTTTATTGCTTTCTTTAATTTGAATTTCGTTTTCTGCAAATGAATTCGAATCATCATCTGATTTAGATTTTTCAATCTTTTCTTCTTCTTTGAGTTCAGTTGGTTTTTCGATTTTTGTTAAACCTCTAAATTCAAAATTTATTGGTTTAGTTTTTCCTGTTTCGATAAACTCGATTTGATATTCTCCTTTTTCTTCATTTACCTCAATTACTTTACCTTGTTTCCAAATCAAGTGATTTACCAAATCTCCAACGTCAAATTTCTTTTGAATTAATTGTCGACTTGCATCAAGTTTAAGTTGTTCTTTAGCTTCATTTATGATTTCTTGACTTAATTCTCCTTTTCGCACAAAATAATTGTCGCTTATTTCAAATAAAAAACGAGAAGGATACTTATTTAAACCTGTACTGAAATTGAATCCTTCTGATTCAGTCATATAAAATGCTTTTTCTGCTCTTGTAATTGCAACATAAGTTAAACGTCTTTCTTCTTCAATTGCTTTTGCTCTTCTTTCTTTAATTGACATTGCACTTGGTAATACACCTTCTGTGAAGCCACAAAGAAAAACGTAAGGAAACTCTAAACCTTTGGAAGTGTGAATAGTCATTAATTTAATTCGGTCATTTCTATCATCTTCAATATCCATATCTGTGTATAGAGCAATTTCTTGCAAATATTCAGTAAGGTTTATTGGTTCTTCATCTTGGGTTTCTAATAAAATTATAGAGTTCTGAAGTTCTTTGATATTATCTAATCTATCTGTGTCTCCATCAGTCCTGTAATAAGCAGATAAACCGCTTTCGTCCATTATTTCTTTTACTAAATCCGAAATAATTAAATCTGCTTTTGATTTTTTATACTTTTCTATAAGTTCAATAAATTCAACCGCTCCTTTACGACTTAAATCTTTTTGCGTTATGTTTTGTTGTAAAGCTGAATAAAGGGAAATGCTTTCTTTTTCAGCAATTTTTGCGACATTTTCAATGAATTTTTTTCCTAAACCTCTGCTTGGTGTATTTACAACTCTCAAGAAGGAAAAATCATCTTCAAATTCAATCAATCGTAAATATGCTAAGACATCTTTAATTTCTTTACGCTCAAAGAATCGAATACCTCCAAAAACTGAATAAGGAATATTTTCTCTGATTAACGATTGTTCAATACTACGTGAAATATGATTTGCTCTATATAGAATTGCAAAATCTGAATATTTACAATTTTCATCATTTACAAGTCTTTTGATTTCATTTGCAACCCATAACCCTTCTTCGTAATCATTCTCTCCGTGAAAATGAACAACCTCAACACCTTCGGGATTTTGAGTAAACATATCCTTGTCTACTCGAATTTTGTTGTTTTTAATTATGTGATTGCCGAGACTTAAAATATTCGGTGTTGAACGATAATTTTGATTCATAATTATCGTTTTTGAATCAATAAATTGTTTGTCAAAATCAACCAAAATTTCAGGTTTTGCTCCTCTCCATTCATAAATGGTTTGGTCTGGGTCGCCAACAACGAAAAGATTTTTATGGAACTGAGAAAGCATCTCAATTAGCATAAATTGTTTTTGCGAACTATCTTGAGTTTCGTCAACTTGTATGTAGTGTAGTCTCTTTTGCCACTTTTCAAGAACATCAGGATTATTAACAAATATGTAAAGAGCAAAATTGAGTAAATCATCAAAGTCTAAAGCGAAATTTCTTTGTTGCTTTTCTAAATACCTAATAAAGACTTTTTCTATTTCATTATCAGTTTCTTTTTTCTTTGATTCAAGGATGTATTGTAGATATTCCTGTGAAGTTTTTTGTTTACTTATATATCTTAAAACTTGTTTAAAAGTGAATACTTTTGATGTTAGACCCAATTCATTATAAACTTGTCGAAGAACAGTTTTTTGGTCTTCAACGTCCATAATTATAAAGTTTTTTGGGTATTTGATTTTGTTTATGTCCTCTCTTAATACTCGAACACAAAATCCGTGATAAGTGGTTATGTAACTTAAATCTGAATTTTCTCCAACTAAACGTTTTACTCTTTTTCGCATTTCTTGTGCAGCCTTGTTGGTAAAGGTCACACAGAGGATATTAGAAGAATTAATTCCTAACGCTTCAACAATGTAGGCATATCTTTGAGTCAGAGCTTTTGTTTTTCCCGAACCTGCACCTGCGATTACTCTGACAAAACCTTCGGTTTCTGTTACAGCTTTCAACTGTTGTTCGTTCAAATTTTCTTTTAGCTTCTGAATACTATCCATTATCTTCTTCTAAGTCTAATAAATTATCTGTTATTTCAGGTAATATTGCTTTCGCTTGTCCCTCGTCTAGTGTTTCAACGTTTTTTAATTTTCTTTGAATAGCTCTTGTTCTTTTACCCATTACATCATCTAGTTGATTCAATCCTGTTTGGATATTTTTTTGAGCTTTTTGCATCATTCCTCCAAAGTTTTCAAATTCCTTTTTAACGGCTCCTAAAACTTGCCAAACTTCGCCACTTCTCTTTTGAATAGCTAAGGTTTTGAAGCCCATTTGTAAACTATTCAAAATGGCAGCTAATGTTGTTGGACCTGTTACAATTATCTTATAATCTTTTTGTAAAGTTTCAAGTAAAGATGCTTTTCTTACAACTTCAGCATAAATGCCTTCGAACGGTAAAAACATTATTCCAAAATCAGTCGTATTTGGTGGGTCAATATATTTCTCGCTTATATCTTTAGCCATTTTTTTAATGGTGTTGTCTAGTTCTTTTTGAGCGAATTGAATTTTATCTAAATCGCCATCATCATAAGCTACTTGAAGTTTTTCGTAAACATCTTTTGGGAACTTAGCATCAACTGGAAGCCAAACTACAGAGTTATCATCATTTTTTCCTGGTAGTTTAATAGCAAATTCAACTGTAGCTGAACTACCTTTTTTTGTTTTAACATTAGCTTCGTACTGCTCAGGTGCAAGTATTTGTTCCAATAGCATTGCAAGTTGAACTTCTCCAATTCCACCACGCATTTTGACGTTACTGAGAACTTTTTTTAAGCCACCAACATCAGTAGCTAAATTCTTCATTTCTCCCAAACCTTCTTGAACTGATTTCAATTGTTTTCCAACTGTTTCAAAGGATTGAGTTAAACGTTCATTTAGTGTTTTTTGTAATTTTTCATCAACTGTTTTTCTAACCTCATTCAGTTGTTTTGTATTATCCTCTCTGATTTCCTTAAGCTGATTTTCAACAGTTTCTTTTACTTCTTTTATTCTTTTTTCTGATTCTTTATTTATTTCAGTTTGTTGTTTGCTAAAACTGTCAAATCTATCTTTTAGTAAATCATTTAATCTTTTTGTATTTGTGTCAAAACCTTCTTTAAAACTGTCTAAAGATTTTGATAATTCTTCTCTTTGGTTTTTTGATAATGAGCTTGTTTCTTCTCTATTTCTCTGAAATTCATCTTTCATTGACTTGTCGGTTCTTTCCAAAGTTGAATCAAATTTGACTAATGAATTTTTGGTTTCATTAAAATTCCCTTCAATGTCAAAATCAAGTTTTATCTTTTTGACTAAAGTTACAATCAGATTTACTGCAAGTAAGATTATCAGTATTATGAGTAGTATTATTTCTGTCGTCATATTTGGTTTTTCAATATTAAGCCCAACGGTCTAGGCTATGCGTAGTGCGGGATTTCAAGGCACTTTACTTTCCGTTTAGCTGTTAGTTTATTTAATGTAATTACTTTCATATTAGCACTTTCGCCCGCATTACGTATAGCCATTGTGCCTGTTGCACAAGTTATGAAAAATTAATATTGGCTTAATATTAAAAAGAGGTCGATTTCGTAACTTAATGTATGCAAGGAAA
>NZ_JALKBD010000075.1 GCF_023015905.1 Arenibacter sp. F20364
GGGGATGGGCAAACGCCCTGAGAACAAGGGGCCTGCGCCTATTCTAACCGATCAGGGACGACCGGAACTCAGCCCCCATTCCTAATTCAAAAGGAATTAATGTCTACACTAACCGATTGGGGATAAAAAAACCCTAAAACAAGGGGGTCGCCCCTATTCTAACGCTTTGCGGATGGAATTCGGATACTCCAATAATCAGCTATACTAACCGATTGCGGATGGATATTAACTGTATAGTACTATCCAATATTTACGGATGAAAAAATGAAGAAAGGTCAAAAAAGCAAAAAGTAATGTTGTGGTTTACCTACTTCAGAAAAAGAATTCATATCAATAAAATACCATAATGCTGATTGACAAATAGTTAAATTCATTATGTTAGTATTTAAGAAACATTTAGGAATGGACAAAATTCAATATGAAAAACTAAAACTTGACTATATTTTACAAACATTTGCAGACAAGGAATTGTTTGATCAATGGTTAAGGAATTTTTTTTATTTAAATAGCGAACTTCGTAAGGAATACGATGCAATATATCAAAACTCGTTTTACATTGTATTTTATGAATTAGTCACGGTCGGACTGGACTATTCAAAAAGTGTTTTAGGAAATTTAAAGAATAGCCAAAATATGGAAAAAAATGACTTTTACAAAGAACTTATTAGTGGGCTAAAGGATATAAAATCCGAATTTTCTGAATCTGAATTTGAATTTATTGAGTACAAAAGACATAGTTCTTCGCATATTTTTCAAACTGGTTATCAAAAAAAGATTTTGAACAACGGAACTATCAAAACTAAAAGGAAAGAAAAACTTTTAGATGTTTTGAACTCTCAATTTTATAAAATCTTAATCAAGCACGGATTTGACCGAGGATTTGATGAATATATGAATAGTAAGTTATATCCGAAGATAATGGGATTGCATGAACGACTGGAAAAAATAAAAACGCACTACAATAAAGATGAATGTAATGGAAATGAAACATTTTGAAAACATAGAAAAAATTGCAGGAATTAATTCTAAAACAACTGAATTAGCAAAAATTGCTGATAAGATGAGTTTCGTTCCTGATAATATTCGAAAAATGATTGAAAGTCAAAAACGGATTATGTCTAATCTGCCCAAAATAGACATCCCTAAATATGATTTTCCAAAACTCTACATTCCGAATTTTGAGCATCTTAAATTTAATATCCCAGAGTTGAATGCCTCAAAATTTGATTTTGTAAACGCTAAATTACTTGAAACTTTAAAAAACTTTTCAAAAATTGGAGAGCGGATAAAAAACAATCCAGAACTACATTTTGCGTTCATTAGTGACCTTGAAATTTTAAACTTAAAGTCAGCAGAGGAATTTAAATCATCTCTAACTTCGGACTTAACCGACGACGACATTAAACAAAAAGAAGAACTTTTAAATGAGAATTTAGTTCCTTACTTGAAGAAATTGGGAATTCAAAAACTTTGGTTAGGAGCAAATGAGGTTTTAGAATCGGAAAAAAATCCAGATAAATTAAGGCATTGTTTGATTTCACTTAGAACTATTCTAGAATATTTAATTGACGAAAAACTTGCGCCAATTGAGGAATTGAAAAATGATGTTAGATTTAAAAAGGAATTCAAAAGATACCATCAGGGAAAACAAAGTTTAGAATACGTTAAAGTGAAAAGAGCTGATAAGATAGAATTTTTCACTTCCAAATTCGAGTTTGGGATGTTGGAGAATTTTACTAAAAACGAGATACAATACGTCTGTGATTGCTATTCTGTTCTTTGTAATATACATCAGCCAAATATTGGTATTACTGAAAACCAAGTGAAAAGTCTAAAAGTTAAAACTGGAATAACAATTTGGTTATTAGCATATTTAAACAACATTTTGGAAAATTAAAGCAATACATACAATAGTAACCGTTTCACAACACTACAAACTAGCTCAGAGGCAGGGTAACTGTCACCAGCGGCCAAGTACTATAAATTTAAAATGAAGAAAGGTCAAAAAAGCAAAAGAAGTAAAATGATTTTAGTATCTTTACCTTGAAAGAAGCAAACGTAAGTTTGATTCAAAAGCGGAATTACTGTAACGGTGGTTCCGTTTTTTTATGTGCAATATTTAAAATAGATGCAATATTATATTGCATCTATTTTAAAGGCTATGCGACGTAGGTTCGTTCTTTCCCCTTTGGAAGCTTTGTAAAAGCGCCCCCAATTCCCCTTTTTTATATTCATAGATATTGAGCCAGATCCAGTTGGGGAATTCCTTCGTGATAAAACTAGTAAAGGTCAAAAGGTTGTTTACGTTTTGATATTTCTTATAGGAGCAGTTCGGACACTTGACATCGATCCTTCTCTTTAAATCGACATTGGCCTGACATTCTCCACAGAGGACCTTTACTATTGCTCTATAACGTATATGCGCCATATTGTAGGTTATTTATAATCGATTTTTTTCATCTTCTTTGGGCAACGGTTCTATCGGGATCAAGGTATAATAGATGCATTTTAAGATATACCTAACGTATCGGTAGGCATACGGAAGTTTCTTTTTTCGCTTTGGAAGCTCCGGATTTTTCATATTGCCATTATGTTAGGCCTTATCCTTCAAAAGAAAGTCTCTTTTGACTTTCTAGGGTCCTACAGGTTTCGAACATTTCTAAGGCTCTTCCCTTGGACAGCTTACTCCCCGTTCTTGCCACTTCCAATAAACTTTCTTCGGAAATTTCAGCTACTTGTTTATAATAAGCTTTCCAATAACCGGGTGCCGATTCTATGGCCACCGATACCACATAGTCATTATGCGGATGGTTAAATGCAACGTTGACTTCTATGATTTTGTAGTCCATAATCTATAGTTGAATTAGTTTTTATTATTGAATATCTTCCCATAACAAATATTTCCGGTACCATTCCCAGGCAAGGTCCAAAACCTGCATTTCATTATGGATGCAATATTCGGTATTGTTGGTATGGTAGACCAAAGTAAAATCCTCCTCAAAATAAGAGTATTGCTTGCTCGTTTTATCCTCAAAAACAACATTGATAAATTCATCGTGCGCTATCACTTCGATAAGGGATATTCCCTTATGGAAAATAAATTGGCGTTGATCATTAAAGCTGTCGTCCTTTATAGGAAACTCTCCGAAAACAAATTCTGGTAATGTAAAGTCTTCTATTTTCATAATCATTTTTTGATAATTAAAAATAACAGGTTTAATCCTGTTGGAACCCATACTTTACCAACTCTTTCAGCAATGGTCCATAATGTTTTTCCGGAAAGTTCCTGCGCTCGTTCAGAAAATGCCGTAGGGTGTCCCTAGGTATTTCAGAGTTGTCCTCCAATTTCCTGATAGAAAGTGCATCCCGTTCCAAGAGCCAATTCCGTAGGGGAGTATATTTATAATCCATAGTATTATAGATTTTTGGGATGTTTACAAATGTACTTAAAAACGTACAAATAAAAAAATATAGTTTGATCAAAATAAAGGGCTTAAAAAAGCCCTTCATCAGCGAAAGAAAAATATCCCTCCCTGGTGATTATGATACTGTCAAGGGTTGTTATATCCAGCAACTTAGAGGCATCCCTCAACTTGTTGGAGATTTGCTTATCGGCTTCTGAGGGGTTTAGATTTCCTGACGGATGATTGTGGACCAAAAGGAGACTGTTTGTTTTGATCAGGATTGCTTGTCGCAGTACATCCTTTGTCGAAATGAGACAACCGTTATCGGTGCCAGATGTAAGATGGTGTACATTCACCACCTGATTCTTACGGTTCAAATGTATGACCTTTACTTCTTCGTGATCGTCCATTACCTCGTCAAAGAAGGGATAAATGAACTCCCGCACGGAACTGGAGGATGTTATTTGAAAAGTGGGCAGTTCTGTTCTCCTGTAAATGGCCGTCAATTCTCCAACGAAATCTTTAAAGGTTGCAATTCGAATGTCTTTCATAATAGTAAGTTTTTAAGATTATGAAGCGCAAACAATCAACAGGAGCGCAGCGGTGGGGATAGGTCCATGTGGAGATTTTAAAAAATTGCGGTGGGCTCCCCCCGACAGGAGGGATACCCCATTTTTTCAAATACTACATTGACAGGGCAGATGCGGCTTGATTAAATTGCGGCATAAGTATGAAAAATGAATTTTTAGGCTGGCACCTACCCTTATAAATAAGAAACTCCCATATCATTTTCAAAGGGTTCGATCCCCTTTTAAAATGAACCCCGTTAGATCGGTATAGAAATAATTGTAACCATAAAATATTGATGTTAGGGCGATTCCGCCCATAGGCGACCCCTTACTACTGAAAAATTACGCAACTACGGAATCCCAATGTTCATGTTACACGCTAGCTCGAACCGATGTCCTTTTTTTGCATATATCCAATGGATACCTTGTCTAGTAGAGGGTCAAAATGGGTTGTCTTTTAAATGGAAAAAATGATAAGAATAAAAAAA
>NZ_JALKBD010000077.1 GCF_023015905.1 Arenibacter sp. F20364
GCCGACAACAACGTCACACCTGCAAAAATTGCAGAAGGGACCAACGGACAGGTATTGACCACTAACGGAACGGGAGACGTCGTGTGGGCAGCACCTGCATCCTCTTCAATTCCTACTGGAACATCAGGGGCCATCTTTTTTTCTGATGGCAGTGGTGGCTTAAGTGATAACCCCACTAATTTATTTTGGGATGATACCAATGATCGTTTGGGAATAGGAACTAATTCACCTGATCGTGCGTTACATGTAATGGGTGAAACCCGATCCACCAGTTTCGCCGTTTCAAGTGGTACTGCCGCACTTCCTGGATACAGCTTTTACACAAACGATGATTTTAATACCGGTATGTTCAGAGCTGGTCCCGACGAATTGGCATTTTCAACAGGCGGAGCAGAAGCAATGCGTATTGCCGACGATCAATTTGTGGGGATTTTTACAACCAATCCTGCCGAAAGATTGCATGTAAACGGAAATATTAGAGCTGATGGAAGTTTTCTATCAACCGATAATGTAATTGGAACTCCAGACTACGTATTCCAAAAATATTATTTAGGAACTTCAATCTTAAATAAAAATTACACCTTTAGTAGCCTTACTGAAATTGAAAAACATATCAAAAAGAAACACCATTTACCAGGCGTAAAATCAGCCGAGGAAATCAAGGAACAGGGATTTTGGAATCTTGGAGAAGCCTCAAGAATAAACCTAGAAAAAATTGAGGAATTGTTCCTCCACACTATAGAGCAGGAAAAAAAGATAGACCAGCTTAAAACCGAAAATAAATCCCTGTCCGCAGAGCTGCAGTCGCTCCGAAAGGACATGGACGAAATAAAGGCATTGATACAAAATAAGAACTAAGGGTATTGGACCAAAAAAAATGAAGAACGCTATCTACATCCTCGTATTGTTGCTTCCCCTAGGGATACAGGCCCAAACGGCCTTGTATAATAGTGGCAATATCCGTATCCACAATGAGGGACAGATAGGCTTTCATACCGATCTGATCAACAACGCCTCCTTTGACCAGAATTTGGGCCTCGCCGGTTTTTATGGCAGTAGCATGATCAGTGTTTCCGGTGCCTTTATGCCGGTGTTCTTCGATACCGAAATTGCCAATGACCAGGGAGTAATGCTCAACACGGGCATGAGTGTGGAGTCCAACACCAATTTTGTAGCGGGCAATTTTATTACCCCAAGGCAACAACAGGACATCTATTTTAATTTTCTGCAGGATGCCTTTTATGTGGGCGAAAGCGACCCCTCCAAGGTAGACGGCTATGTGACCATCAACAACGAACAGAATTTTATTTTTCCGGTGGGCGATTCTGAACAATTGCGATCCCTGACCCTCAATAGCAGTGGCACCAATAGCTTTGCAAAATGTGCCTATTATTTGGAAAATCCCACCAACCCGGCCACCTTTCCGGAAAGTTTTGACCCCACCAAAAAACCCAGGACCATGGGCGATATAAGTCAAGTGGAATTTTGGCATTTGGAGGGCAGTGTATCCTCCAACATACAGATCAGCTGGAACGCCCGTAGTAATATGGCCGCCCTGACCGAAGAGGTGGAAAAGATCATCCCCGTAGGTTGGAGTATTGGGGGCCGATCTTGGGTGAATCTAGGTGCAGCTTCGGTAGTGGGCGACCTAACACAGGGGTTTTTAATTTCGGAAAATTTTGTCCCGGACGATTATGCCATAATCACCTTTGCCTCCGAAGCCACGGCCAAGGAATTGCTTACACTGGACAATTACCTGATAACTCCCAACGGAGATGGGGTAAACGATGCCCTGTATATAGAAGAATTGGAACTCTCGGATGACGATACCATCAGTATATATAACCGCCAAGGACAGAAAGTTTATGAGGAGGACAATTACACCAACGGTTTCACCGGCTACTCCAATGTAGACAATTTGGTCATAAACCGGGGAGCCGGATTGCCCAATGGAGTCTATTTCTATATCATAGCCATGAAGGATCTTCAGCTTAATTATCAGGGATTCCTGTACTTGGAACACTAAAAGGGTTCGAGGTTCATGGTTCCAAGTTGAAAACAAATTACTACCGTCAGTTCGAGTGAAATGCCAGTAGGCATTTTGTATCGAGAACTCCTGATGGGACAGTGAACAGTAGGCAGTTGGCAATGCCAGTTTTAGGTTAAATGTTCAAGACTATTTTGTCCGGTCGAGCCTGTCTGACGGCTAGGCAGGCCTGCCCGGCGGTAGACGGGCGAAGTCGAGACCTTTTTGAGGCAGTGGGCAGGTCGAAAGACAAAAGTCTAGAATCCAGCATCTCAATACTAACATCTAGCATCTAATGTCTAGCATCCAGCATCAAAAATGCCAAGTGAATCTATCCCTTATAATTGCTCCCCTATTTCTTAAATCCTAGGATTCGCAACTTTAGCCCCTCTATTTATATCGACATTTTAGCTAATTGACCACGAATTATCATCAAAATTCTTTGCTTAAAATAGCTAACATTTCAAAATGGCAATACCCTTGAAGGCAACAGTTTTGTAGGGCTCTTCTTTCATTTTAACGTTCGACCAAAGGCATATTTTATAGCCCTAATTTTCAATAACATAGGTACACCACAGCTTTTATCAGGTTCACAACATTTTTTTAACATTCCATAATTAGACATCTAATTTTGGGTTTATATAGGTCGTTGTACCCTAATTCCCCTTGAATGGACTTTAAAAAAATACTACTTCTCTTATTTTTAATCGGTAGCGGTTACGCAACTGCCCAGGTTAAAATTGGAGAAAATCCGAATAGCATAAACGCGGCTTCCATTGTTGAATTGGAAAGCACCACAAAAGCATTTGTACTTACCCGGGTTTCCAATACCCAAATGCAAAGTATTAAGCCACTACGTGGGGCAATGGTCTATAATACGGATGCACAATGTGTTTTCTTCTACAACGGAACGCAATGGAATAGCCTTTGCACAGGCAGTTCAACTGCCACTGGAGGTGTCGGCATACAGTCTACTGTTAATAACGGTAACGGGACATTTACTTTCAATTATACAGACGGAACAAAATTTACAACTTCAAACTTAACAGGACCACGAGGTCCTGCTGGTATTAATGGTATTGACGGAACCAATGGAGCTACTGGAGCAACCGGCCTAACTGGAGCCAAGGGAGATCAGGGAGACAAAGGAGACAAAGGAGATACCGGTGCTCAGGGTCCGATAGGACTTAATGGCGCAACTGGTGCTGATGGAGCCAA
>NZ_JALKBD010000078.1 GCF_023015905.1 Arenibacter sp. F20364
AACCTCGCAGTTACCACCCTTGCGACTTACTAATGGTTCAAGGAGTTACCCCTGCCCATAAGGGACTTGCACCCTCTAGATTAATACCATATCTTAGATATGATAAAGATGCCCATGCTGGGCACACACAAAACCTAAACTGCATTAAAACGCAGTTTAGCCAAATCGTTGGGTGCAATAAGCCAAGACGAATAAACAAACCCACCAAAAATGAATCATATGAAACAATTGTCAATTTTACTTCTGACCCAGATTCTGCTATTTAGTTCTTGTCAAGAAGAAAAAACTGATAATCCTGAACAATTAAAGTCCGTTTTAATTGGATATTTTAACGGAATTGAAACTATGGATTTTAAAAAAATGCGAGATTTGACAACTGACAACTTTATTATATATGAAGATGGAGTAGTTTTTAACAATGACAGTATTTTCAAAATGATGAAGAGTTTTCCAAAATATACAGCTGAATATAAAATTGAAAATCTGGAAATTAACGTGGATAACAATTCTGGTAATATCAATTATTTTAATCACGCAAACTTTGTTTTTAATGACACAACTAAAGTTAAATTTGACTGGTTAGAAAGTGCTACTTTTAAAAAGATTGATGGAAAATGGAAAATGGACTTTTTACATTCAACAGTAAGAAAGTAAAAAAATACTGCACACACGGTGTATAATCAATTGCGGGCGGAATTTCTATGTGGAAATTCCTGCAATCAATTATATTTGGTACAGGCGGAAAAATCCTGCTGGATTTTCCTGCAACTAATCTTATACAAAACCGTTACCTGCAAGCTAAAAAAACCACCTCGAATACGAATTGAATGATAAAAAAGAAAAAAATAATTGGAATTTGCGGAAGTGCCAGTCGGAATTCTGCAAATCTTTCAATTCTCAAGTGGATAGCGGAATCGGATAAATCTGATTTCAATTTGGAGATTATAGATGATTTGACCGAATTACCACATTTTAAAACGGAATTAACTGACAAAAATGTACCTGAAGAAATTGTTGATTTTCGGAATAAAATTGAAAATGCTGACGGAATCATAATTTGTACACCTGAATATGTTTTCAGTATTCCAAGTGGTTTAAAAAATATGATTGAATGGTGTGTGTCAACTACTGTTTTCTCTGACAAACCAATTGGAATTATAACCGCTTCGGCAAGTGGAGAAAAAGGACACGAGGAACTGAAGTTGATTATGGAAACTATCCAAACTAAATTTACAGACGCAACAACTCTTTTAATTCAAGGAGTAAAGGGAAAATTAGGGAAAGACGGTAAAATATTAGATAAAACAACAGAAACTGAATTGAAAATATTTGTTCAGAATTTAAACAAGTGGACAGAAAAGCCAGCAGCTAACAACATATATAAAACATAGCTATTACAGGATTTCCGAGAGGTTCGGGTGTATTTACGAGGTTGCCAAATTTTTAAATTTGGCTTTTTGAGAATTAAAAGATAAAAAGAAATAGAATACTATGAAAAACATAATAACCCTAACTTCTATAATTTTGTTGTTTTCCGTTACACAGCCAATATTCGCTCAAGAAAATGGTTTCATCAAAGAATATTTGGAGCGATTAGAAAAATCAAAAGAATACTTAATTCTTGTAGCAGAAACAATGTCAGAGGAAGCATACAACTATAAAGCGACACCTGAATCGATGAGTTTTGCGGAAAACTTAATGCACATTGGTTGGGCAATGGACTGGCATAGTCAATCGCTAATGGGCGGACGTAATGCCAGAGATTGGGATACCGACACGGAACTCAAAGTGGACAATAAATCGAAAAAAGAAATGATTTCCAAAATCAGTGAGACTTTTGACAAAACGATAGAATTCATCTCAAATTTTGACACCAATAGACTTGAAGAAAGACTGGACTATTTTGGGGCTGACAGAACAAAGAGACAGATTTTGTTATTACTTGCCGACCACATAACGCATCACAGAGGACAAATGCTTGTTTATATGCGACTGAACGGATTAAAACCTCCTAGATATGTTTTGTATCAATAAAGCATACACTGACAAAAATACTACCTGAAAAAACAACGAAATGGCAACAATGGCTATAATACATTATGCCAGTATGCAAAAAACCATAATAGAAACAATTAACCGGCCCGATTTCATAAGTGGAAAAGTCTACGATAACAGCGCACCAACTCGCCCACTGCTCGCGCAGACGGCGTGCCCCGTACTGTTCATAGCTCAAGCGTGGTGCACTATACCAATCTTCCCAAAAATTTCAAAATACAGTACTAAATTCAAAAAATAAATGTAATTTTGTATCCATGTAGATACATTATTTATGTTCTTTATCGAGAAAACGGCTGAATTTGACAAATGGCTTAGAAAGTTAAAGGACTTGAAAGCCAAAGCCAAAATCTTGTTTAGAATTCAGAAAATTGAAAACGATGGACATTTTGGGGATTGTAAGCCTGTTGGGGAGGGAATAAGGGAATTACGGGTGAATTTTGCCAAAGGCTATAGGGTTTACTTCAAAGAAAAAGATGGAAGAATTATTCTTCTGCTTATTGGTGGTGATAAGTCAACACAGCACAAAGACATTGCGAAAGCAAAAGAAATCTGGAAAAAATTAAAGAAATAGAAAATATGGGAACTTCAAAATTTGACATAGCTGATTATTTGGACAGCAAAGAGATGATTGCGGAATATCTCAATACCGTTTTAGAAGAAGGAGATAACGCAGATGTTATAAATGCGATTGGACATATTGCAAAAGCGATAGGAATGACCAAAATTGCAGAGGAAACTGGATTAAGTAGACCAAGTTTGTACAAAGCATTGTCGGACGGAGCTAAACCTCAATTTGCGACAATAATGAAAGTTTTGAAAGCAATCGGAGGACAAATCCAAGTGCATCCAATGTCCGCGTGAAAAAATAACGCACCACAATAACTAAGACTTCGTGTGGTCGGTACGGCCAAACATGAAGACCGTGTTGACTGAACCGGGTCCTGTTTTCCCTTACTATGGGGATTGCTATG
>NZ_JALKBD010000079.1 GCF_023015905.1 Arenibacter sp. F20364
GAGTATATAAACCTAAATTTTTTTTATAATTGTAAGATCTTTCAAAGTGGCGCAATTTGACCGAAAATGGTGGCGTCATAACTCCGAAATAGCCACATTCCAATCCAAGTATATTCTAATCATTGTTATAATGATATTTTTAAATTACAACTAGGGGTTTCGGCTTCGAGTAGTCAAGGGGAATTCCATCCAATACCTTTCTTCAAGATTTTTTTTATGAAATCACAGAATCTATTTCTCTTCAACTCGATAATAAATTACCACATACGAAGGGGATAATGCCAAAAGTTCATTGGTATCCTTTCCATTGTCCGTTAGATACAAAACTCCACAAAATCGATCAAAACCATATTCTTCATCTTTCCAAGAGGACGCAAATACCATTAATGGAATTTTTTTATCCAATTCCCATTCCGTCTTCTTGTATCGTCTCCAATTGAAAAAGGAATTTATGCTTGTCCGTTTCAATTCAACTTTTGCCTCGCTGCTAAAGGAATATGATTTGATAAACAACTTGCTTTCAGTATCGTTATCTTTAGTGATAATCTTTATTTTGTCGATAAAGTCAAAGTAAGGCTTACCCTTCTTGTAGTAGTGATAGGTACTCTCAAATTGGCTTAATGTATCTGTTTTTATAAAATCTCCGTTTTCATATTGATCCGAAAGTAGTATTATATTATATTGCTTGTTGAATTTCCCAAATTCAAATTTATTTATAGTTATGCCCTGAATTTCAATAACCTCAAGCAGGTCTAACATAGAGGTTTTTTCTGGATGAAATCTATTCATTGGGTTTTCCTTCTCCAATTGGGTACGATGGTCAACCTTAAATTCCTGCCCAAATGAGACCCTAATTGTTAGTAGACAAATGAAAAGAATTAAATAATATTTCTTCATGATTCATTTTTAGTTTGCTCAGAGCCAGGGTATATTTTCGAAACCTTAGTCCACATATTATTCATTACATTGATTGTCAACCGTTAACTACTAATATAGTTTAAATTTTAAATTGGCGATGATAACTTACAGCAAGCTTACTTGAAAGTACCACATGAGTACGTTATAGTAAAGGTTTGGTGTTATGACTATGTAGCTTTCCCAATAAAAGGAAAAATTTCAACTACACCTCCTTACTATATCATTTACGAGTTTATACCATTGAGCTTTTTGTATTTATCCACTCCTTACTGATTCTAATAATCGTATTAGAAATGCCTGTCATTCGTTCATAAAATGCATTTTTTTCATCTTTATTTAAAATATCAGAATCTCCTACAACAATTCGAAAATTTGCCTTTTGATTAAGAGGAGCTGATTTTGTTGCTTCAAAATGATTTTCGCTAAAATGAACAAATTTGCACAAATATTCATATAAATCTAGAGTACCGGGTACATCTTTGTTTAACTTACTTGCTAAGAATTTATCACTAAACTTTTCTTTTCCTTCCTTGTAACTGTTTATTCCTTTTCCCTGAAAAAAATGACTCAAGAAATCATCCCTATTTTGAACAATTTTAATTGCATTTAACCTTAAAGCGTTATCAAGCTGCATCCTTACTAAAGAAATTGCAGTTAGTGAATTTCTATCCCTTAATAAATGGGTAAACGCCTTATTTAAGGAAATAGCCCTGTTAAGTATTGATAAAATGTAAAAATCTAATTCATAGACTTTAGAGTCTCCTGCCTTTATTATACCCTCGGCCATATTTAGAAAACACTTGTTAATCTTGTCTAATTTATCTTTTTTGTTTATTGTAAGTCTCATTATAATCTTCCTTAAATGCTATAAAAAATCTGATTTATCATATTCTTTCTTTTGTGGTCTTCAATTTTTAATATTTCCCGATCTTTTTCCCGCAGAAAATCATAAAAAATTATGCCAACGGGAACAATTATAACAAGGATTACTTCTTACCAATATAGTTGTTTTTGTTTAATATATAGATTAAAGGGGAATGGGTGGCAATGACCACCGAAAGAGCTTTTGAGGGGTCAGCATGCACCAGAATATCCAAA
The DNA here is from genome assembly GCF_023015905.1 of Arenibacter sp. F20364. Classification (GTDB taxonomy): domain Bacteria; phylum Bacteroidota; class Bacteroidia; order Flavobacteriales; family Flavobacteriaceae; genus Arenibacter. Next base: position 2,017 of record NZ_JALKBD010000079.1, read on the forward strand.
CGGTTCTAAAAGGCCGCTTTTATCATAGATAATTTTTAATTTATAAGGTTGTGCAGCGGTTACCATTGTTGTGCAACGTATTTTATTCATTCTTCTCATTAAGTCCAACAATGTCTTTTCGAATTTTTTTCCTCCATTTCTTTCCGTATTTTTTATCCAAATACTCAAAAACTGTTCTGTTATATTCATAGAGACTTTCCTCTGCAATTGCTTCACAACCATATTCAACAAAATTGACGTTATATTTTTCCGCAAATTTTGAGTCTGATTTATAAAATATAGGTGCGATTCCACTTGATTCCAATATATTTATTTCTCCATTTTTGATGTCGGCAAGTGCTTTTTCTTGGTTAAGTCCAAATCTTGGTTTCATAACAAATTCAAACACATATTCTTTTGGCTTGTCAACTCGGATTATTGTATCAAGGTTTTCATATCCTAAAGCTGTTAATTCAATCGTTTCCAAACTGTCTCTTTCTCGAATTTTGTATCGATATTCAAATTCTCCTTTTTCGTTTGTCATTGAATACCTATATCTCGATTTATAACTTACATAAGCATTCTCAAGAGGTTTTCCGTTGACTTCAGACATTACAATTCCTTTAATCAAAACTTCCTTTTTTTCTTGAGAAAATCCGATTATAGAATAAAGAAATAATATTGTCAGTATGAGTTTTTTCATATGTTGCACAACGTTTCTTGGCTATTGTTTGTTGCTAGCCAAGAACTAAAGAAAATAAATTATTAATTAGCACAACAAGTTATTAGTAGTTATTCCAAAAGGTAAACTACCACGCAATAAATAATAGCCGGTGTTGAACTAAACCTAAAGGTAGCTTCAAGCAAGAGTTACCTTACCGTTCACTACCTTTAGGATAGGTTTAATCATAAAATTTAAAGTTATGAAAAAAAAGTAGTACCCTCATTGAGAGGGCCTGTAATT
>NZ_JALKBD010000007.1 GCF_023015905.1 Arenibacter sp. F20364
ACTGGTTCCACTGGAGCCACTGGTTCAACTGGAGCAACTGGAGCAACTGGAGCTAAAGGAGACCAAGGAGATACTGGTGCGACCGGAGCCAAGGGAGATCAAGGAGATACTGGCTCAACTGGAGCACAAGGTGAGAAAGGTGATAAAGGTGATACTGGAGCTAAAGGCGATACAGGTGCCCAAGGTATCCAAGGTGTTACCGGAGCTACTGGTGCAACCGGAGCAAAAGGTGAAACTGGAGCAACAGGATCAGCTGGTCCCGCAGGATCGGATGGTATTGATGGTGCAATCGGACCTAAAGGAGAAAAAGGCGACACAGGTGCAACTGGTCCAACCGGTGCTGCAGGTACTAATGGAACTAATGGAGCCACCGGCGCTACCGGCCCAACGGGTGCAACAGGTGATACAGGACCTCAAGGAGATAATATGATAAAAGCAATAGGAAAAATATCCGCAGCAGGTGGAATTGTAAAAGCGACCTCTGGAATAACGGTAACCAAATTATCCGGAAACGGGCATTATAGAATAAACCTGCCCTCAGGTATGGTTTCAAGCGCCAATTATATTATCCAACTAACGCAGCCTGATAGAAATGGAGCAGGTAACGATAACCCTGGAATCGGATATATTAATCAAACATCCTCCAGTTTTGAAGTAATCATTGGAGATAATGACAATGGAGCATCAGACAGGGTAAGGTTTAATTCTGAATTTATGTTTATGATTTTGGATTTTTAAAATAATATGGAACCAAAACATCAATTAAATAAAGTCTCCAATTTAATCAGATAATTAAAAGCAAAAAGATATAATGTTCAACAGCAGCAAATATAAAGTGCAAAGAATAGAAACTAAGAAAGGAAAGCTCCACCTTAACAAGGCGGCCCTTAATTTATTCTTTATTATCCTTTTTACATCTCAATTTGTGGCCCATGCCCAAATAGACCCAGGGCTTTTATTGGGACTTAATACAGCGACCACTACTGAGATGAACGCAATAAGTGGATCCATTACAGGATCCATGCTTTACAATACCACGGATAAAAAAATATATTTTTACAATGGAACCAATTGGGTAACCCCCTCCAATGACAACTGGTTATTGGATGGGAATACGGCTGTAGCTGGAGCATCATTTTTAGGGACTAAAAACGATGTTGCCATGGACATTAGATCTAACAATACCAGTATCCTGAAATTCGGTAGGCGGCAAACCCTTGGTTTAGTTCAACCTTATCCGGATTACACGGATCCTAATCAATATATTACCTACGTTGGAGGAGGTAACGGTGTTTCCGCACTTCAATTCCAAGCGGATGCAGCTTCGTTCTATAAACCCATGTTCTATACCAACACCGATGGTAACTTTAGGCTTAAAGGCAGTGCCGCCGGAACAGATTTTTTTGAAATTGGATCTACCGGAACATCCAATAATGGTCAGGTAGAGTTTATAATAGGTGATGATGGTTCAGAACCCTTTATCTTTAAAAGATATGATTACAGGGATGGCCTTCTTAAGGAGCTCCTGCGGGTACAGGGTAGCAGTGATTCCCAAAATGCACTTCCCAGAGTAGGTATCAATACGGGTAGCCTGGCCAATTCAACCTTACAAATAAATGGTTCCTTATCTACTGCGATTACTACGGCCGGAAGCAATCTAACCTTAGATGAAAGCCATTATACCGTGGTAATAAATTCCAATATTTCCATTACCCTACCCGCAGCCAACGGAGCAACGGGCAGAATCTACGTCCTAAAAAACACCACCAGCAGTTCTATAACTATTAGCAATTACTTTGATGCTTCGGGCAGTACGTCCAACCAAATCAGTGCCAAAAGTACACTTTGGGTACAAAGCAATGGCAGCACATGGAATTCAATTTCCGCAACGGGCTCCAGCTCTTCCTCCGGTACTGTAGTATCTACAGATGCCAATAATATTATATCAACCGGAACAGACGGTGGAGCTTATTTAAATATAAATAGAGGGGCTAGGTGGACAAACACCAATACCTCCACCGATTTAAATAACGATGGTACTTCCGTTCCTCTTTTTGGCAATGAAAATTATAAGGATGATGGCAACAATTTATACCAGGTTTCCGGAAATACCCTAAGGGTCAAAGAAGCAGGTAGATACGACATTAGAGCCAATATAATGCTATGGACAGACGATGACAAGGTTAGCCTAACTTTTAGAATTCATGTTAACGGATCTGCTGTTGGTGCCATGGGGGCAACTGGTTATTTTAGATATAAAAATGAGTTTATGCCCACTATAGCCTTAAACGAAATATTACAATTAAGTGCCAACGATGTTATTTCAATAATTGTAGAAAGAGAAGGTGATAATGGGGATATTCATCTTTCGGCAACTGGCACCTCCAGTTTCATTATCAATAAAATAAAGTAAGTTAATGAGAATCAAGGCCTTTATAGTACTGTTTTTTACTTTGCATGTCCTTTTTGGCCAAGATGCTGTACATAATTATGGTACTATTCAGATTCATGAAACTGCCATGGTAGGTTTCCATATGGACGTCATTAACGATGGTACCTTTGATGAGAATTTAGGTTTGGTAGGTTTTTATGGCGATAACGACCCATTGACCATTTCCGGGGCCTTTGCCCCTGTTTTTTATGATTCCGAGATAGCAGTAAATGACGGACTTTATCTGGAAACAAGCATAGGGATACGGAATAATTTCAACTTTATACAGGGCAACGTATTTACCCCTAGGAATCGCTCCAATGTTTTCCTTAACTTTTCCGATGATTCATTTTACGTCGGTGAGGGAAACAATACCAAAATTGATGGATATGGGGCTATAGCAAATAAGGATACCTTTACCTTCCCCGTTGGAGATGGTGACCGTATGAGACCTTTGACCCTAACTTCAGAAAGTGTAAATGCCCTGGCCAAATGTGCCTATTTTTTTGTAGCCCCGGACAACCAAACTAGTTTTAATGAAAATTTCAATCCAGACAAAAGGGATTTTAATGTGGCTGCAGTAAGCAACCAGGAATTTTGGCGTTTGGAAGGAGATGTAACATCAATGGTTACCCTCTCCTGGGACAATTACAGTAATATTGGTACCCTTGGAGAATATATTAGTGACCTTACTGTTGTTGGGTGGAGCAAAAGTCAAAAAAAATGGATGAATCTAGGGAATACGGCCCTTGAAGGAGAATTCTCGTTTGGAACTATAACTTCTGATAGTTTTGTTCCAAATGATTACGAAATTATTACCATAGGTGGTGCCGTAGATTTAAATGAAACCCTTACCACTATAGACCTGGGCAATTACTTCTTAACACCTAATGGGGACGGTACCAATGATTTTCTTGTAATTGATGGCATTGCCGAATCTCCAAACAATCTTCTTCAAATCTTTAATAGATACGGAGTATTGGTTTACTACAAAGAAAACTATAATGATGAATTTGAAGGAATATCCAACAGGAATATGCTGGTAAAAGGAGGCATGGGTCTTCCCTCAGGTGTTTATTTCTACATCATCATTTTGAATGACTTAAAAATTAAGCATCAGGGATATCTATACCTGTCACATCATTCCAAAAATTAATTTAAGGAATTGGTCTTTTGGCCATCTTTCAATATAGTCTGTAAAAGCTATCGACTGAAATCGATTTATTATTGTAGGAATCTGTCAACCCCACCTACCATATTCACTAATGTAATTCCGTGGCCAAGGGGAGTCAATCTTACAGAAAATAAGTAACTTTATAGCTTATTATCAATTCAATTAAGTCCGATTGAATGCAGGTGGTTCCTCCTTATTTACAATCTGGCAGTATTTTTGCGATACCATGATGAATTGAATTGCGTTATAATATTGTAATTATTGCCTTATGCAAAGAAGATCCTTTATTAAAAAAAGTAGTTATACCGGTTTGGCCTTATCCTTGCTGCCAGGCCTCACCCTTTCCCAAGATCCCGTGTACTCCGTTGCCGAGCTTATGGGCAAAGTGGATATAGAATTATTTGGGAAGGACATCAACTTAAGAAAAGAGGCACATGACGCTTTTTTGGAGATGAAAAAAGCGGCTTATAGTGATGGCATTGACTTAAAGATTGTATCGAGCTATCGTAATTTTTATCGGCAGGATGCTATTTGGGAACGCAAGTATTTACAATACTCTGAAGAAAAAGGGATGTCCAAATTGGATGCTATTGAAAAAATTATAGAATACTCCACTATACCGGGAACCAGTAGGCATCATTGGGGAACGGATATCGACATCATTGACGGATATCCAAAAACCACAGGAGATGTTTTGGTACCCGAAAAATTTGGGGAAGGCGGCCCCTTCTCACTTTTAAAAAAATGGATGGATAACAATGCCAATAAATTCGGCTTCTATTTGGTCTATACCGATAACCCAAAAAGAAAAGGATTTAAATACGAACCATGGCATTATAGCTACGCCCCCATTTCCATTCCCATGCTGAAGGCCTTTAGACGAAAGAATATTTTTAAGCTATTATTGGAAGAAGACATAATAGGTAAGGAAAACTTTACCTCCGGATTCCTTAAGGGTTATATTCAGAATAATATTTTAGATATAAATCCTGATCTCCTATAAGCAGTTTTGTAAATTCACATTGGAGCTATAAATAATACAAATGAGAAGAGGCAGTTGGAAAATTAGGATATTCATTGGCTTGGCCATAGTGGCTTTTGCCTTTATCCAACGCTGCAATAACTCGGAGGAAAACCCCTATACCGGACGGGTCCAGAATATCAATATGAGTACGGAACAAGAAGTAGCCATTGGCCTGCAGAGTGCTCCCGAGGTAGCCCAACAATATGGGGGACTATATCCTGATGAACGTTTACAATCATTTGTGGATCAGTTGGGAAATAAATTGGTAAACAACAGTATTGCCAGGGAAACCCCCTACAAATATGATTTTCATTTATTGGCAGATGACCAGACCATCAATGCCTTTGCTTTGCCCGGCGGTCCTGTATTTGTGACCTATGCCCTATTCTCCCAATTAAACGAAGCTCAACTAGCCGGAGTATTGGGACATGAGATTGGACATGTAATTGGCAGACACTCTGCGGAAAGGATTGCAGACAGCAACTTTTGGCAGACGGTAAGCATGGGCGCTTCCGTTGGTGCCGATGCCGGTGGAATTGTCAATAGCATTGGCCAAAACACCCTATTGACCAATGGTAGGGACGATGAATTGGAAAGTGATGAATTAGGGGTTCTTTTCATGATACAATCCGGTTACGATCCCTATGAGATGATCAAGGTGATGGAAATTTTAAAGGCTGCGGCAGGGCCAAATAGAGTTCCTGAATTTCAAAGCACACATCCAGACCCAGAAAATAGGATTCAACGGATAAAAGAAGCCATTGAACGAATTAAAGGACAACAATAGCCAATTTTATATATCCAAATTAGTATTTCAACGGATTCTTAGTATATTGCACCAGAACCAAATCTTATTACCCGCTCAAATTTAACCCTTATAGCTGTGATTTACAATCACTTAAATGAAACTATATGGGAACTTTATTACACTTTAAGAACATTTACCTAGCGGCATTCGAGAATTGTAAACCAGAAATTGCAGTAATATTCTTAAAAATTTACTCTGTTTTCTGCTTGGCAATGTTATCCATGGCGCTTTATGCATTATTATTTAGAGCCTTTACTGGATTTAAATTCTAGAACATTAGATTTGCTCTTTTACTTGAACACTATAAAAGCAAATTGAAGCAATAAAAAAACCTATCGAACATTATCGATAGGTTTTTTTTATTAATCGGATTTCCAACAACTATTTCTTCTGTAGACTTGCGTTGATTACTGCCAAGGCTTCAGTGGCATTTGATAGTTCCGCATGCTTTTTTGCGTTGCGTCCATTATCACACTTAATTTTTAGATCGGCACCATTGGCGATAAGGAGTTTTAGAATTTCAACCTTGTTGTAACGCGCTGCAAAAATGGCAGGTGTTTTTCCCAAAGATTTTTGATTAACATCTTCACCTAGTTCTATTAACCGCTTAACGGTTTCCACATCCCCTTGAACAATAGCCTTGCAAAAGGAGCTTAATTCTTCAGGGTTGCCCACAATTGTTGATTCATTAAGGCTGTTCATGTTGTTGTTACTTTCGGCGTATACGCCGGTTACCATAAACAATAATGCCATGGCGACTGTTAAAATTGTTTTTCTCATGATGAATTAGATTAATTAGTGATTATTGATTACTATAACAGACTACATTCCGTTAAATTTGTTTCACTTTCCCCTCTTAAATAACAAAATTTTAACAAAACAACCTTCATTTGGTCATTCCTGTAAAACATCCATTTCTTAGAAAATAAAAGGTATTAAACCTCAGGGCAAGCCCTGAACCCTATTATAGGAATCGATCCAAGGGTCGAGGTATTGACCCTCGATCCTGCCGAAAAAGGCGGGATTAGTTCAACTTCCAATTTTAAGTACGCCTTACTGATTTCTCAAAATTGAGTTTCGCTAATAAATTTTAAAAAAGGTGTCCTAAATTCTAGCAATCCATAGACAATAGTTTTATTTTTGACATCAATAAGAAACATAACATGAACAAGAAAGTAATTTTAATGATTTTGGACGGATGGGGTAAATCCCCAGACCCCAAAGTCTCCGCTATAGAAAATGCCAACACTCCATTTATAGATTCCCTTTATACCAAATACGCCAATTCCAATCTATTGACCGATGGTATGAATGTAGGATTGCCGGAAGGGCAAATGGGCAATAGTGAAGTAGGCCATATGAACCTAGGAGCCGGCCGTATCGTATACCAAGATTTGGCCAAAATAAACTTGGCCATTGACCAGGATACCTTGAAGGATGAGCAAGTACTTAAGGATGCGCTCACATATGCCAAAAACAACGACAAACCCGTCCATTTTTTGGGATTACTAAGTGATGGGGGTGTACATAGCCACACCTCGCACCTAAGAGGACTTATTGATGCCAGTGAAAGCTATGGCCTTAAAAAGACTTATATCCATGCCTTTACCGATGGAAGGGACGTAGATCCTAAAAGCGGAATTGGATATGTAGAAGCACTGAATAAGTATTGCTCCGATAAAAATGCAAAACTGGCCAGTGTTATTGGCCGGTATTATGCCATGGATAGGGACAAAAGATGGGAACGGGTAAAAATGGCCTATGACCTATTGGTGAACGGTGAGGGCCAAAAAACAAAAAATATAGAAGAGTCCATATTGGCGAGTTACGAATCTGGCATTACCGATGAATTCCTGAAGCCTTTAATGGTCACTGATGATCAAGGGGCACCTCTATCGGTAATAAAAAATGGCGATGTCGTTATCTTTTTCAATTTTAGAACAGACCGTGGTAGGGAACTTACCCAAGTTCTAAGTCAGGAAGACATGCACGAACTCAACATGCACAAATTGGACCTATATTATGTAACCATGACCAACTACGATGATTCCTTTAAGGGAGTGAAAGTAGTTTATGACAAGGATAATATCAGCGAAACCCTGGGAGAAACATTGTCCAAAGCCCACAAAAAACAGATAAGGATTGCGGAGACTGAAAAATATCCACACGTAACTTTCTTCTTTAATGGCGGAAGGGAAATTCCCTTTGAAGGGGAAGAGCGCATTTTATGTCCGTCGCCCAAGGTTGCTACCTACGACCTAAAACCGGAGATGAGCGCCTTCGAGATAAGGGATTCCATAATTCCAGAATTAAAAAAAGGAGAGGTAGATTTTGTTTGCCTCAATTTTGCCAACCCGGATATGGTAGGCCATACCGGAGATATGCAAGCGGCAATAAAGGCCTGCGAAACTGTAGATAGTTGTGCACAGTCCGTAATTACTGCTGGCCTGGAAAATGGTTACACCACTTTGGTCATTGCCGATCATGGAAATTGTGAGACTATGGTAAATCCGGACGGTAGCCCCAATACGGCCCATACCACAAATCCGGTGCCCTTAATTTTGGTAGATAGTGAATTGAAGAGCATCAAAGATGGTGTACTGGGCGATATTGCCCCTACCATTCTTAAATTGATAGGTGTTCCTCAGCCAGAATTAATGACCAGAAAGCCCTTAGTTTAGTAATTTGTCACCTTACAAGGTATTTGCAAATACCTTGTAAGGTGCAGTTTTAAAAGTATTGTTTTACATTTGCACTCTATGATAAAGATCAAGACTTTAGAAGAGATAGAATTGATGCGCGAAAGTGCATTGATCGTGAGCAAGACCTTGGGAATGTTGGCCAGTGAAGTTAAGCCAGGGGTAACAACCTTACAGCTAGATACTCTGGCCGAGGCATTTATTAGGGATCACGGTGCTGTTCCCGGATTTTTGGGATTGTACGATTTTCCCAATTCCTTGTGCATGAGTCCCAATGCCCAGGTTGTTCATGGAATCCCAAACAATACCCCTTTGATAGAGGGCGATATTATTTCGATTGACTGTGGTGCATTTAAAAATGGATTCCACGGGGATCACGCCTATACTTTTGAGGTTGGCGAAGTTAACCCGGAAACAAAAAAATTGTTACAGATCACCAAAGAATCCCTTTATGTAGGAATTCGTGAGTTTAAAGTAGGGAATCGCGTAGGTGATGTTGGTTATGCCATTCAACAATATACTGAAAGTCACGGTTACGGCGTAGTTAGGGAACTTGTCGGCCATGGATTGGGCAGGGAAATGCATGAGGATCCCGAAATGCCCAATTATGGAAAACGCGGAAGGGGAAAGAAATTTGTAGAGGGAATGGTAGTGGCCATAGAACCCATGATAAATTTAGGCACCCGAAGAATAAAACAATTAAAGGACGGCTGGACCATTCTAACCGCGGACAATAAGCCCAGTGCACATTTTGAACACGATGTAGCCATTATAGACGGCAAACCAGAAATACTTTCCACCTTTGCCTACATTTATGAGGCTTTAGGAATACAAAGTGACGAAGAAGCGGAGTTTCGCCAAAAAGCGTTGGTGCTTTAACAATGAGTAGGTTAATTAATTTCCCTTGGATCTTATCTTAGGGCATTTATACCATTGTTTCTGTTTAAGTCAAAGTTTTCACCCTGACACTATACTTTTAAAGCAAGATAAAATTTCTCATTAAATCTAAGCTATTTCAATTGTAAACCCGCCAAAGCAATTTGAAGAAATTATTTAAATATATCCTAAATACCATCCCGAGGCCTATCCTAATAAAACTAAGTTATTTGGTGCGGCCGCTTATGGCTTTGGGCATGCGCGGAAATCGTTACACCGATCCCATAGACGGTAAGAAATTTAAAAGTTTTCTCCCATACGGCTATGAACATTCTAGGGAAAATGTATTATCCCCCTCTACCCTATCTTTGGAACGGCACCGACTTTTGTGGCTTTATTTAAATAATGAGACCAATTTTTTTACGGACAAACTTAAGGTATTGCATTTTGCTCCTGAACAAGCCTTCTACAAAAGGTTTAGAAATTTAGAAAATATATCCTATACCACTACCGATCTAAATTCGCCCCTGGCAGATGTGAAGGCGGATATATGTAACCTGCCCTTCACTGACAATTCCTTCGACGTCATATTATGCAACCACGTTCTAGAACATATTCCCGATGACACCAAAGCTATGGAAGAATTATATCGGGTTCTAAAACCTGGGGGATGGGGAGTTTTTCAAATACCTCAAGACCTTAACAGGGCCGACACCTACGAGGACAATAGTATTACGGATAAAAAGGAAAGGGCAAAAATATTTGGACAGTACGACCATGTCCGTATTTATGGAAGGGATTATTTTGATAAACTTAGAGCTATAGGCTTTAAGGTAGAGGAAGTAGATTATTCCAAAAGGCTCTCTTCTGCGGAAGTGGATAATTATCGTTTGGCCAAAGGAGAAATCATCCCCTTGGTGTCCAAATAATTACTCCCGGACATTCTCCTTAAATCCATTGGTCATATATTCCAAAACATTTCCCTCCGGATCCAAATAAATAATATAGCCTTCCAATTCTTTATGCTGGGCCAAAATTGCTTTGGATTTCTCTAGATCCATGGCCATAAAAGAAGTTGCAAATGCGTCTGCAGTGGCACAGTCATTGGCCATAACACTGACCGCCAAGATATTGGAATTCTTGGTATAGCCTGTTTTAGGGTCAATGGTATGAACGTACTTGGCACCGGTTTCCGGATCAATTTTAAATTTTCTATAATTGCCGGAGGAAGCCATGGCAGCGTCCTTCATATACAAGGTCCTCTTGTAAGTTCTGCTTTCTTCCATCATAGGGTCATCAATAGCCACTACCCATCTCTTCTCCTTGATCCTATTTTCCCCTTGTGCGACCAACTCCCCTCCTACTTCGATTAAAAAATCGGTCAAACCTTTATTCTTCAACAAAACGGCCAAACGGTCTACCGCATATCCTTTTGCTATGGCATTAAAATCAAAATAGATCGCAGGATTCTCCTTTTTGATTTCACCATTAGCCTTAATGCTCACCTTGTTAAACCCTACATAATCCAAAAGGCTATCCACCTTCATACTATCCATTTGTAACTCAGTTCCCGGACCAAAGCCCCAGGCATTCACCAATACACCAACGGTGGGGTCAAAATAGCCATCAGTGACATCAAAAACTCTACCCGAAAGTTCAAAAACCTCCCTAAACATTTGGTCCACAACAATGGTAGAATCCCCTCTATTAATTCTTGAAATATCGGAAGTAGGTATATAAGTGGACATAGATTGATTTAACACTTGAAAAAGGGAATCGATTTCCCTTTCAAAATTCAATTCCGACGTAGCCAAATAAGTAATGTTATAGGAAGTTCCCAAGGCTGACCCAGAACTTATATTCTTTACCCATTTGGACTCACTATTCCTACATCCTGCGAAAATCAGGATCAAACAAATCACCACTAAACGCATGCCACTATATTTTAATAAGTCCGTCATATTCCAATATATAAGCTTCATTAAGATAAACTGGCAGATTCCTATCCTCTGCATTGTAGAGACCAACACCGGCATAATAGGCCTCTCCGTTTTGGGTCAGGGCATGATCCTTAATTTTCTCCATCAAAGTTTTGTCGTATTCTCTTGGATCTTGGGGATGCAATACACTCCGGACCACGATAAAAAATAATTTTTTATCCTTAAGACAGACAAATTGAGGGTTCCTTTTCGGTTTGCTATTAACCCCCATAAACTCGAACCCCTCGGCCTCCAATTGTTTTCCAACAATATTCATCGCCAGATTATGCAATTCCTGTTCCGTTAAAGGTTTACCCATTATCTAAAATTTAAAGACCTATGCCAAACTGAAATAGGGGCATTTTCATAAAACTATTAAAAAAAAAGACCTGTCAAGTTTTGAAAACCTGACAGGTCTATAATTAGACCATCAAGGTCTTGGAAATCTTAAAGATTATATACTAACCTCCAAAATCGTCAAATCTAATATGCTCATCCGGGATACCAAAATCTTCTCCCATTTTTTGAACGGCCTTGTTCATCAATGGCGGTCCACAGAAATATAGTTCTATATCCTCAGGAGATTCGTGATGGTTCAAATAGTTCTCAATTACACAATTGTGTATAAATCCTACGAAACCGTCACCTGGCGCATCAATATTCTCCTTTACTTTCCAGTTATCCTCTGGTAAAGGTTCGGATAATGCCAAATAGAATTTAAAGTTTGGAAATTCCTTTTCAAGTCTGTAAAAATGTTCCAAATAAAACAATTCACGTTTAGACCTACCTCCATACCAATAGGTAACTTTTCTGTTCGTCTTTAAAGTGTTGAACAAGTGATATAAATGTGAACGCATCGGAGCCATTCCGGCACCACCACCTACATACAACATTTCAGAATCCGATTCGTTAATAAAGAACTCACCGTAAGGTCCAGAAATGGTAACAGGATCTCCTTTTTTCAAATTGAAAATATAGGAAGATGCAATTCCAGGATTAACATCCATCCAACCATTTTTGGCCCTATCCCAGGGTGGAGTGGCTATACGAACGTTCAACATAATTTCCCTTCCTTCAGCAGGATAGGAAGCCATAGAGTAAGCTCTTTCCACAGTTTCAGGGTTTTTCATAACCAAGGGCCACAGGTTGAATTTATCCCATTCTGCCTGAAACTTATCAGGGGTTTCGTGCTCTTCAGGATGCGCGGTGATATCCATTTCTGAGAATTTCACCTCACATGGAGGAATCTCGATCTGAATATACCCACCGGCCTTATACCCCATATCTTCAGGAATTTCAACTACAAATTCCTTAATAAATGAAGCCACGTTGTAATTACGTACAACAGTTCCCTGCCATTTTTTAATACCGAATACTTCCTCAGGAATGGTAATTTCCATATCCTGCTTCACCTTTACCTGGCAAGCCAAACGAGCTCCATGGTTCAATTCCTTTTTGGAAAAATGTGGTGTTTCTGTTGGAAGGGCTTCCCCTCCACCTGACAGCACATGACATTCACACTGAATACAGGTGCCACCACCTCCACAGGCAGAAGGAAGAAATATTTTCTGGTTTCCCAAAGTGGACAATAAAGACCCCCCTGAACCTACTTCAATTTTCTTTTCACCATTGATAGTTATGGTTACCGGCCCTGATGGGGATAATTTTTCCTTGGTAAACAGTAATAGTGCCACCAACAATAACAGTAGTATTAAAAAAGCAACTACCGTTATCAGTATTGTTCCAATTGTACTTGTAGCTAAGATCATCTTTACTCGTTTATTATAGCGTTGTTATAAGAAACCGTATTTTCTTTGGTCTCCTCAATTATTTTATCTTCCTCTACTTTTTGGGCCGTATTCTGCTCTACTTCCTTTGGAGCTTCATCACCGCCTGTCAACATACCGCCAAAACTCATAAAGCCAATAGCCATCAGTCCAGTAATTATAAAAGTTATTCCAAGGCCCCTTAGTGGTGGTGGAACATTGGAGTATCTAATTTTCTCACGTATGGCAGCAATGGCCAAAATAGCCAAAAACCATCCTATTCCGGAACTAAGTCCATAATTAAAGGCCAATCCAAGTGTTTGGATATCTCTCGACTGCATAAATAATGAACCTCCCAAGATGGCACAGTTAACAGCAATCAGTGGTAAAAATATTCCTAGCGAATTATAAAGTGCAGGAGAAAATTTCTCTACAACGATCTCTACCAATTGCACCATAGTTGCTATGGTAGCTATAAAGAGGATAAAGGATAAAAAGCTTAGGTTATAATCAGCATATTCAGGTCCTAACCAAGCCAAAGCCCCATCCCTTAAAAGATATTGATCCAACAACCAGTTTAAGGGTACCGTTACCGCCAGTACAAATATCACAGCGGCTCCAAGACCAACTGCGGTAGTCACCTTTTTAGAAACGGCAAGGTAAGAACACATTCCTAAGAACGTGGCAAATACCATATTATCTATAAATATGGATTTAAAAAATAATTCTACATGTTCTAACATAACATTCTATTCTTATGATGACTACTAGTTTTCCTCTATTAAAGCTTTGTTGCGTGAACGTTGCACCCATATAATGAGGCCAACAACGATCAGAGCCATTGGGGACAATAACATAAATCCGTTGTTCTCATAACCCGTTGCATATAAACCTGTTTTTTCTATGGGATCTCCCAACACCTTAAAACCAAGTAAGGTACCAGAACCCAAAAGTTCCCTAAAGAACCCAATTATAACAAGTATAAGCCCGTAACCCGCTGCATTACCAATACCGTCCAAGAAGGACCTCCAAGGTCCGTTGGCCAAGGCAAAGGCCTCAAAACGTCCCATAATGATACAGTTGGTTATGATAAGACCCACGAAAACAGAAAGCGTTTTGCTCAGTTCATAGGCAAAGGCTTTTAAAACCTGATCTACCATGATCACCAGGGCGGCCACAACTACCAATTGTACAATAATTCTAATTTTGGAAGGGATAATGTTTCGCATTAAGGAAATAACAACATTTCCTATACCCAATACAAATACAACCGATAAGGCCATTACAATGGATGCCTTTAGCTCTGCTGTAATTGCCAATGCCGAACAAATACCCAAAACCTGGATGGTAATCGGGTTGTTATCCGCTAAGGGGTCTAATATTAGACTCGTATCTTTTTTTGAAAGTAGTGCCATAGTTTAATTTTTAGCTCTTATTGATTCCAAGTAGGACTTATATAGGTTTACGCTTTCTTTGATCATTGCGGACAGGCCGTTACCAGTAATGGTTGCTCCTGCCAATGCGTCAACTTCATTATCGTCCTTAATTTCGTTGGTAGGATCGTTATTTCCCTTGGCCACTGCGATACCGGCATATTCCGTACCATCTAAAATGGATTCTCCAGTAAAATCGTCCATGAAGTAACGTTGCTTTATATTGGCTCCCAAACCAGGGGTTTCTCCTTTATGATCAAAATACACACCTTGTACCACCAAATTATTATCCAAGGCTACGAAGCCCCAAATAGCATCCCAAAGACCTTTGCCCCTCATAGGAATGATATAATATTTTGACCCATCCTTTTCACCGATAAAAAGAGGCAACTTTCTAGTTTTGCCAGCTTTGGCCACAGTTTCCTGTTTCTTTAGATCGATAAGGTATGCGTTGTCGTCCTTTGTAATCTGATCTCCTTCAATTACTAGTTGCTCCGTGATATATTTTTGAAATTCACCTGCAACCCGATCCGTAGAAACGAAATTGACACTTCCTTCATCTTCATTTTCGTTTACGCCCATGGCATAAAGAATATTCTGTTGTTTTTCCAGTCTTTCGTTCTCCTTAATCTTTTCACTTAAGGAGGAGGCAAAAAATGCCAAAAGAGACCCTACAATGACCACCATAACGGCGGCGAAAATAACGGTGTAACTATTTTTATCTGTGTTAACTGCCATGATTATACTGTTTCTGCTTTTAATTCCTGTGCTTTTCCTTCTCCATCCCCAGGCAAAATAGTAGCGTTTTTAGCACGCTTCATTCTTCTATTTACATTACCCCTAATCACATAATGATCAATTGTTGGAGCAAAAACGTTCATCAACAAAATAGCCAAGAACACGCCTTCAGGATATGCAGGGTTGAACACTCTTATCAATACTGAAATAAACCCTATAAAGAATCCGTAAATCCATTTACCCCTATTGGTCTGGGCTCCAGTAACCGGATCGGTAGCCATATACACAATACCAAAGGCCAAACCACCTACGATCAAATGTTGCCAAAAGTCAAAACTCATTAATCCGTAGAATTTACTAGTTTCCGTTATCCAACCGGCATCAACTACCCCGTTAAAGATAACTCCCATGACCAAAGCCCCCAATACGGCGCTCACCATGATCCTCCAACTGGCAATCTTACTATAAATCAAGAAAAGTCCGCCCAGCAATATTAATATTGTAGAAGTTTCTCCAACAGATCCAGGAATAAAGCCAAAAAACATGTCTGACACAGAGTAAGTCATTTCCGCCGCCTTATTTTGGGCCAAATAACCCAAAATGGTTTCTCCAGAGATAGCGTCCGGACCACCGGCCAAGTCAACCGCTTGGTGCACCCAAACCTTATCCCCACTCATCCAGGTAGGATAGGCAAAGAATAAAAACGCCCTTATGGTAAGTGCGGGATTCAAAATATTCATTCCGGTACCTCCAAAAACTTCCTTGCCAATGACAACCCCAAAGATAACGGCAACAGCCAACATCCACAATGGGGTATCAATTGGGACTATCAAGGGAACCAACATACCGGTAACCAAATAACCTTCCTCAACCTCATGTCCCTTTATTACAGCAAATAAAAATTCCACTGCAAGTCCAACCGCATAAGAAACGATTACCAACGGCAGCACGGTCCATGCTCCCATGATAAAGTTTTCCCAAGTTAGAAAGTTCCCAAAAAGAGAAGCTTGCCTAACAGCCCCATTGGCCGCATCTACAGCTGCATAGTGCTGATAACCAGCATTGAAAATCCCAAAAATAAGCACAGGCACCAAAGCCATGATCACTGTATTCATCGTACGTTTTAAATCATCCACTGCACGTACATGGGAACCAGAATGAGTTGTCTCGTTAGGAGCATACAAAAAAGTATGGATTGCATTGAATGCAGGGGCCATTTTCTTGCCCTTGTACTTCTCCTTTAAATTATGTAAATTATTTTTTAAGCTCATCTTTTATCCTATTTCTTTATATAATAAATCCAACCCTTCCCTAATAATTTGTTGATGGGGCTGTTTAGAGATGCAAATAAATTCAGTAAGTGAGAAATCTTCCGGAGCAACTTCATACAGCCCCAACTGTTCCATTTCATCCAAGTCCTTCACCATACAAGCTTTAAGAAGCTGTAAGGGATAGATGTCCATTGGAAAAACCTCTTCATACAATCCAGTAACTACAAATGCCCTATGTTCGCCATTCGTATTGGTATCCAAATCGTATTTCTTTTTGGGCTGCAACCATGAGAAGGTCAATGCCCTTGTAGAGGAAATTTTATTAAAAACCGGCTTGTTCCATCCAAAAAACTCATAATCATCACCTTCGGGAATAGCGGTTACGGTATTGTTATAAAACCCTAAATATCCGTCCGGCTTGGTCTTGGTTCCAGTTAGAACATCTCCATTGATCAACCTAAAATTCTCTGTATTAACACCACTGGCATATAAAAAGGTAGCTATTTCAGAACCAATTTTGGTAGTGTAATATTTTGGAGCCTTTACGCTGGATCCGACCAGAGCCACGACCCTTTCGGCGTTAAACCTTCCTGAAAGCAATAGCTCCCCTATAATAACAAGGTCCTGAGGAGTAATTGTCCAAACTACTTCGCCCTTATTAATGGGATCTATTTTATTTATCTGGGTACCTACCAGACCAGCAGGATGTGGACCGGATACATTATGTATTTCAATACCTTCCATATTTGAAAAAATAGACTGCCCACCTTTACCTACTGAAACATGCACCTTACCGGGAGTTAATTTCCCCAAGGCTGTCAATGCAGCCTGCACTTCCTTTTCCTTACCCTTTAAAGCATAATCCAAATCGGCCGCCATAGGACTGGTAACATAAGCGGAGATGAATATCGCTTTTGGGGTTGCGCTTGGATTGGCAATAATATCATAAGGTCTTTGCTTAATAAAAGGCCAACACCCAGATTTCAATAGCAATGATTTAACCTCCTCAGCCTTAGCGCTTTCAGGAGACAAAGGTGCGTGCGACACAAATTCCTGGCTTTTATCGGCCAGTATTTTCAAGGTTAAAATTTTTCTTCTTGCTCCTCTCACTACCTCTATCAGTTCCCCGCTTACTGGGGAAACAAAAAGCATATCCTCCACATTTTTATTGTAAAAAAGTGGTTCTCCCGCCTTTACTTCGGCGCCCTGCTTAACTAATAATTTAGGTGTAATTCCGTGAAAATCCTGAAGATTAATCGCATAAACATTACTTAAAACAGCTTTGGAAGTGGTCTTTTCCGCATCACCAATAAGATTAATGTTCAAGCCTTTTTTAATTCGGATGTCTTTAGACATATTTAGTAGACCTTAGGTTATCAAAATTTCGAGCAAATTTAATACTTAATAAAAAGTTTTCATAATTATTACTTATAAATTTAGAGATTAAACCTGGCTAATCTATTTAGGCTTGCTTTTTGCTTACCTTTACGTGAAAATAACACCAAATGAGATTGAATCTTTTTGCGCTTTTACTGTTCCTTACCAACAATTTTGCTTTTGCTCAGGTGCAGGTGGAAATTAACCCTCCAACAAACATCAAAACCATTGTATTTAAAGGTGGTACCGACGACCAATTTCCTGTCGTAAATTTGGGCGACCCGATTTATCTAGAGTTCGACGACCTTCTTGCCAATGAACAGGATTACTATTATAAGATTGTACATTGCGATTACGATTGGACGCCGTCTTCCCTTTTAAAATCTCAATATTTAAATGGAATGGACAACGAGCGGATAGTAAATTACGAAAATAGCTACTCCACATTGCAGTCCTATTCCAATTACAAGCTTACCATACCCAATGATAACACAGCATTAAAAGTTAGTGGTAATTACGTTTTGGAAATTTACAATAGTTATAATGAGCTTCAATTTTCTAGAAGATTTGTAGTATATCTAGACCAGGTAACTGTTGGTGGCGTTGTTAAACGTTCAAGGGATTTCAAGTATTTAAATGAAAAACAGGTTGTACAGTTTACCATCAATGCCAATCAAATAAAATTGGTGAACCCCAAGAAGGAGGTAAAAGTCGCCATAATTCAAAACAACCTTTGGCCCACCACGATTACCAATATAAGCCCTCAATTTATACTTGGGACGGAACTGGTATATAAATATGACCAAGAAACCAGTTTTTTTGGCGGAAATGAATATTTTAATTTCGATACCAAAGATTTAAGAGCGCCCAGTTCTTCCATTTCCCGAATAGAACTTACAAATCTTTACAACCATTATCTATTTTCGGATTATTACAGGTACGACCGGCCCTACACCTACTATCCTGACGTTAATGGAGATTTTGTAGTCAGGACCTTACAGGGAGACGACAGCTCCAGGGAGTCTGAATACAGCTACATTCATTTTACCCTACCCTACACCGGATTAATTGGTCTGAACGATGTATATGTATTTGGAAAATACAATAATTACGCCCTCGAGGAAGAAAATAAAATGACCTATAATGAGGAAACCGGCAATATGGAGGCGGTTATAAAAATGAAACAGGGATTTTACAACTACAAATACGTAATGAAAAACGAGGAAGGTGATATTGATATGAACACTATATCTGGAAATTTTCACTTTACTGAAAATAACTACCTCATCCTGGTCTATTATAGAAATTTTGGCGATATATACGACAGCGTTATTGGAGTAGGCTCTGCAAATTCCCGTTCCATAACCAATTAACAATATTTTTGAATAGGCTTTTTCAATACGGCATTTGTCCAAGTGGCCTTAAGACACTAACGATATATAGGCCTATAAAAACGACAGCAACAAATTAAGAAGCCCCAGACAAGATATTAACAGTAGCTTAAACGTGTAAACAAAAAGTCTTGTTATATTGCACCACAATAATTACCGGAATTACAACACATTCCACAACGCATAATTAATTATGAACAGCGGCCTTTACCCAATTTCGAACAAAATCATTTTTACCCTACTTCTTTTCTTAAGCCTAAGTTCCTTAGCGCAAGAAACCAAACTGGACAGCATTCTTAACGATTACCACAACCACCCGGAACAGGTCCTCGTTGCAGCCCATAGAGCTACCAATCCCAATTACCCTGAAAACTCTTTGGCAGCCATTGAAGAAAGTATAAGAATCGGCGTCGATATTGTTGAGATCGATATTAGAAAAAGTAAGGATGGTGTTCTTGTGATAATGCACGACAAAACCATTGACAGAACCACCAATGGAAAGGGAAAAGTAGATGATTTTAGCCTGGCCGAACTAAAGGAGTTTAAACTTAAGTTCGGAGATGATATAACCGATGAGCAGATACCAACCTTTGAAGAGGTACTACAATTAACCAAGGGCAAGATACTATTGGATGTGGATTTTAAGCTGGAGGGAGAGGCGGCCGTAAGACAAACTTTCGATATGATAGAAAAATACGGTATGGAAAAACAGATATTATTTTTCCTGTATGACTTTCCCGAAACCACCCAGTACCAAAAATTAAACAAGGACATTAAAATAATGCCCAGGTCCTATTCCAGAAAGGATATTAGGGCCATTAAGAAATTAGAGGACATTTCCATTATTCATATTGATGAGAGCTATTACAGAAATGGTACTATGCGCCGACTGATAAATTCTGGATACAGGATATGGATCAATGCTTTGGGCAAGTATGATAGGATGGAAAACCAAGTGAAAGATTCAGGTTTTGATGCACTTTTGACACGAAAATACGTAAACGTAATTCAAACCGATTTACCGGAAAAACTTTTAAGCTATCTCAGATCTAAAAACCTGCACCGATAACACTTACAGTCTCAAACAATCAAAACTATGAAGGGACGGATCAAAATTGAATATCATATATCCCTTTCCCATATTCCGTACCATTCCTGATAACAAGTTTATGGTCTTGGTCGTCGTAATTCCATATCACCTCCTTTTCCAGAAGCTTGCCGTCCAGTGTGACCGATTGCGGAATGCTATTGGAATGTATCCGTAAAATATGGGAAAATTTTGTTCCTTTCAGGGAAAGTTTCAGGGCACCGGCTTTTGCTTCATAAGAAATTGTAGTTATCCCTTCGGTGTCAGTATGAAAATAATCAAAACTATTTTCACTTTGGGGATACACCAAGACGGTAGTAAAGCCTTCTGAATCCTCATTTCCCAATCCGGTATAGGATCTCTTAATATCCATGGGAACAATGGCCCCTTCCTTTATATAGACTGGAAATTCGTCCATGGGAAATTCCCTTTCAATATCCACTCCGCCATCAATGAGTTCTTTATCGTTAAAAAAATATCTCCATTGGCCCCTTGGCAAAGAAACCTTCCTTTTTTTGGAGTCCATGTAAATCGGGGCCACCAGAAAGTCGTCCCCGAAGATATATTGGTATTTACCTTCTTTTAATGGCATCTGCAACCTTCGCCCTCCCTCATGGGCGGTTACCACATAATGGTACATATAGGGTACCAACTCCGTATGTAGCCAGGAAAACTTTCGTATTACCTGCAGCTCCTCTTCCGTCCTTTTCCAAAGTCGCCTTTCGCCATGCCCGCCATTCATGAACAAGCCACAAAAGGTAGAGAATTGAGTCCACCGCATATAAAGTCTTGGAGGAATTGTTTTTCCCGAAAATCCTGCTACATCAGACCCCACAATATTATATCCAAGCTCAGCACTCTTTAGAACACTTTCAATGGCCGACTCAAAACCTTGAATCCCCTCTAAGGCAATATCCACTTTTTCATCCCCGGTTTCCGATATCATTTCATCGGTAACCCATTTGTGTTCCTGATCGCCCACCCAATTTACCGGGGAGGCATCAATGGGCGAAAAACCTTCAGGGTGAAAGCCACGGTCTATGGATCGGGAAAGAGTAACAAACTCTGGGTTTTGGGTAAGGCCATGCACGTATTCGTCCCTATAATAATGGTCCATATAAGTTCTAGTGGTCATAATCCATTTGGATGTCCGCTTGTAAAATATTGGTATAGGCCCCAGTTGGCTCCAGAACAAGGTTGCCGTGCCGTCCAACTTCCATCCGTCTATACCTAAATCAAAAACGTGTTGTTGCAACCCTCGCCACCATTCCATTGCGTTATCATTGGTATAATCTATAAATCCCCCTTTACCTTTCCACCATTTATTGGGGTTACGGGATTTAACCAAAAAACCGTTATCCATTGCCCTTTGATACCAATCCTTGGAATCCTTGATATTGGCATCCTTACTATAACTATTTACCATGGAAGTCATCCAAAGCACAACCCTATAGTCATTGTCCTGAAGCCCTTTGAACCATTGGTCGGGATTTTTATAAAGACTTGTATCAATTTCAAAATCATTATAGCGCAAAGACCAGGGACTATCCAAAATAATGGTTCTAACCGGAATATCATTTTCCTTATACCCTGTCAACAATTCGTCCACATAGTCGGAAGTATTGACATCATCTTCCCAAAGCCAACATTCCAAAGCCCAGGGAGGGGTCAAGGGAGGGTTTCCATGTCGCTGTTTATTGAATGGCATTCCCCAGACAGGGTAAATCCAATAAAAATAAGAAGCGACACTTAAAATCGCCAAAACCCAAACGCCAATCTTTAAAGCTTTTCTTTTCAATTTTTATTTTTTACTTTTTTAAAAACTCTAAAATAAATGATCAAAAGGGAATAGATCATAAAGACAGATCCTGTGGTCAACAGCAAGGAACTGTACTCGGAAAACACTTCACTATAGCCCTTTATTGCATTTCCCCGAACCATATAGTACAGTCCCAAGACAATTAAAAACAGGGCACTTAGCATTCCTGTCAAGGCCATTATTTTGTGCATTGGAATAAAATGTTCCCTCCTGTAATTCCATAGCAACTGGAACAATACCAACCAAATAGTCCAGGAAATAACTTGCCAGATATTCAGTGTCCTAAAATAATTTATCAAGGTTATAAAAGGTTGGAACAATAAATTTTCTCCACTATAAAAAGGCCGATCTTGATACATCAGCACCTTTACCCTACTTTGATCCCTACTCCTTAATATTTCCAAAATAGATTTTTCCTTTTTATCCGGATCCATTTGATGCCACTTAGGAATTTTAAATGCGTTCCAAATACCACAGGCTCTACCGTAACCATGAAAATCCAATCCGCCGATCATGAGAAGCTTATTGTCTTCACAGAACTTTTTAACATCCAGAAAAATGGATCGGTCATAATACAACTCCTTGCCCACATTTTCAATTTCAAAACCATCAGCACCAAGGTCCTTATAAAACTCCTTACTATTTCCCTTACCGTCAAACCAATGGTTTATCATAACAGCCCCTCCATGTTTATGCACCAAATTCACTATAAGGGAATCTGGTTTTCCCTTGGTATCAAATTTTCCGTTCAACCCCAATAAACTCATGTGATTGGAACCCGAATGTTCTTGGCCAACCATAATCAATGGGGCAATGGGAAGTTGATCATTTCTTTGATTGGTTGAGAACTCCAATGTTTTTTTATGGTTGGCATGATCTGTAATAAAAAGGGCATCGAAACCATTTCTTTTATGCCATGCCCACATTTTTTCCTGGGATATCAACCCATCATGACTATACTCGGTATGGGCATGTGTAGTAACCAAGACCTCATCCGCCGTATTATTTACTATGGTATTATTGGGTAAGGCCAGAAAAAGAATAACCACAAAGACTGAAAAGCAAATTCCGATCAGCAAAGGTAAGTTTCCCAAAAACCTCAATAGTGTTTGCTTTCTGTAGGCATCTGCAGCAACAGTAAAAACCTTGGTCAGGCTCAGACCTATATAAAAAACCAAAATCCACAGTAAGCTAATCGGCAATTCCTCTAAGGGATAAATAGATCGATTTAAATAAAGTAGCAACCCCAATATGGGTTCAAAAAGAATCCTCAATACTGGAATATGGATTGCGTATCCAGGAACGGCATCTAGAGTAAGGGCATCAATAATAAGTATGTCCAAGTGAAAAAAAAGCGCTAGGACTGTGATAAAAAATATAGGAATTGCAACAAATGACTTTTTCAACATTTTATTATTATCCATTACCCAAGGGCCTCAAGATAATCCTCTTTTACCCAGCAAATAAACATAATCCAGGGGCATTATAAAAGCTCCATAGTGGACTTTTTAATGTACCGGATCATGCTCATTCTTATAATTGAATTGAGCAATATACTTCTTAATACTATTTCGTTGTTCATCTGAGAATCGGTCCAAGGGTTCGGCAATATGATCTTGACAAATGCCCATTACCGTCAAAGCTGCTTTGGTACCCTTTATGTGTCGTGAGGAATATTCCCCTACCTCATAAATTGTACTGTGGACCAAAAGGACTTTTTCCCGCAATGATCTTATTCTTTCCAAATTCCTATCCATTGCGGCCTCATATAAGTCTACAAAGAGCCTTGGGAAGAAATTTGCACCCCCTGCAACGGAACCATGACCACCGTTTATAATGGTCTCAGGTAAAAACAGCTCGGTTCCCGCAATTATGGAAAAAGAAGGATCGCTTTTAAATTCTTCAATCAGCGTATATAAATAGGTAAGATTCCCTGAACTATCCTTAATACCAATGGCACCCAATTCCTTTGCCTTCTTTACAATCTCAATGGATAAATGAAGTTTTGTACAGCTGGGCATATTGTACAACATAAAAGGTAATGGTAGCGCCGGCACTAAACTATCCAGATAATCCCCCATTTCTTCTTGGGAAATAGGGAAATAGTAGGGAGGCGCCACGACCAGGGCATCTGCACCAACTTTCTTGGCATGATTTGCTATCTCCAAGGTACCATCAAAAGAGGTGTCGGTAATCCCGACCAAAACCGGGACTCTTTTATTTACAATTCTACAGGTTTCCGTTATAAGCTGTTTCCTAACGGCATAACTAAGACTAGGCCCCTCCCCTGTGGTCCCTAAGATAAATATACCATGGACACCGCCATTTATCAAATGTTTTAATAAATTTTCCAATCCTAACAGGTCTAACTCCTTATTCTCTAGTAAAGGGGTAACCATGGGAGGTATTATTCCTTTTATGTCCAATTTCATGATTGATTATTTAGAAGATTGGGATTGAATAATGGCAATACCTACTGAAAGACAAAAAGTTGTAATTATCAATTTCATAATGGTTGGTTGTTTAGGTTGTTCATGAATTTATATTCAATCAGTGAAAGCCTTTAATTGCATAATTGAACCTACTGCTATGAATAACAAAATACATGATTTGTTGCTTTAACAAAATAAGTTCAATTTAAATCCTCTCGCCACTATAATATTGTTTTAATTGCATTATATTTTAACCTTATTTCTGAATAATTTAATTATATTAGATGAATATTGTCAATATACCAAGCCATGGAATTTATTTTTGAAAAAATTTTTGTACCCAACAAGCATTCATTTATCTCTAGAAAATTACCCTTGGCATCAAATGCAAGAATACATTCCCATAGAAATTTTGAATTAAACTTCATCACCTCTGGATCGGGAAGGAGAATCGTGGGCGACAACATTTCTGGATTTGAAAAAGGTGATCTGGTTCTTCTTGGGCCTAATTTGCCCCATTGCTGGGAAGCCTTGGATTTTGAAAAAGGGAATGACCCCTTTTGTATTGTTACCCACTTTTCGGAAGATATCATTAATTCCGACTTTTTTCGGATGCCAGAGCTAGAACAGGTGGTGGATCTTTTAAAGCAGTCGAGCACAGGACTCCGCTTTAAATTGAATAATGACAGCCACATTAGGCAGAGCCTTGAACGCATGACACAATTGGAGGGCTTGGAGTACTATATTGAAATGCTTAAAATATTTAATTTCCTTTTACAGGTAGACGAAAGGGAAAACCTATCCAACCCCAATAACAGTTCTGCGGTTTTCTCCAAGAATCTGGATAAAATAAATAAGGTTTACGAATATGTTTTTCAAAATATCCAAGAAGGCGTAAAATTGGAAGAGGCCGCTGCGGTATTGAATATGGCCCCCAGTTCATTCTGTAGGTACTTTAAAAAGAAGACAGATCTTACCTTTATGGAATATGTAAAAAGTGTTAGGGTTGGCATAGCAGCCAAATTGCTAGCGGAAACCGACAAGCAGATAACACAGATCTGTTTTGAAAGTGGGTACAACAATCTGGCCAATTTTAATCATTACTTTAAGCATATTATGGGTAAAACACCCTCTGACTATAGGAAGACCTTTAGGTAAATTTACAGTTGGCCAAGCCGTTATTTGTCATTTTATGGGTTTAATCATTTAGCGGGAAATAGTCTGCCAAGAGAGTAAACGACCTAGATTTTTCTGCTCGAACTACGCCCAATTCCATTAATTACAAATCCGAAAAGCACCACAATAAATAAAACTAAACTTATTGGAGGAAGGCCTCCCTGCCACCTAGAGGGGATAGTCCAGGTAGTATAACCCATAAAAAAAAGATGCATTCCCAACAGGAATAGTAGCCCCAACCGGAATTCCTTTGATGTAGTTATATTTATAAGCATTTCTTTATTTTTGGAGCGATTTCTAAAACACCAGTAATATAGCCCCAATATCATGAAACTGGCCATACCGGCGAGCAAGCTATAATTCCCTATAATGGACAAACTATTATCCGCATTAAAAAACTTGGGATAGTATTGAGGATTAAAAATCAGAAAACTAAGGAGTACATGAAATATGGTCAACAATAGCCCTGATATCCCCAATATTTTCCTGCATTCCAAACCAAAGAATAATGCCGATTTTCCCAAATTGATCAGGGGCCTAATGGAAAAACTAGAAGTAATCAATACTATTGCAGCCAAGGACACCCCTTTGTTCAGAATAAAAGGTATTAAACCTCAGGGCAAGCCCTCAACCCAATAATTAGGAATCGACCCAAGGAGCGAGGTATTGAACCTAGATCCCGCCGAAAAAGGCGGGATTAGTTCAATTTTCAGTGCGTCTTACTGACTTCTCAAAATTGAGTTTCACTAACAAATATTGATAAGTCTTTCCTGGCAACAGTTCCCACCACATTGCATCTTAGAACCGCATAGGCCATTGAAATAATAAAACGCTACAAATAATCCTCAGATATTTTCTTTGTTCGTTTACCTCCATAAAATCCAAGCCTCAACTTAATTCATGGGAAATCTATCCCTGTCGCCCATGTCACCATGTATGCTTATGGCTATCAAAGCTAAAATTGCCAGTACTCCAAGTACGATCAATAAATAAAAGAACCATTTTTTGAGGTCTACCTTATCTATTTCCGTATAATTTAACTGCAAATTATTGGATCTTAGCAAAGCAAAAATCAATATTATGTTCACAATATAAAGATGATGGTTCAGGTGCATTTCGCCCCCAAAAATTCCTGTTACCGCATAGCTCATAAATGTGTAAGCTATTAGCATTATAAAAAAGGTAAACAAAACATCTTTCTGTAAAAATTGATCTTTTTTAAATCTCCAAAAGATGGATATCA
Source organism: Arenibacter sp. F20364 (assembly GCF_023015905.1). GTDB lineage: Bacteria > Bacteroidota > Bacteroidia > Flavobacteriales > Flavobacteriaceae > Arenibacter. The sequence continues at coordinate 26,725 of NZ_JALKBD010000007.1, forward strand.
CCATTGCCAATAACACTAAAAGGACCATTATAGTACTCGTTGTGGCAATGGATTCTATATTGGGCAAACTCTCCAAACGCCGGGCAATATGAACGTAGGTTAAAGATTCCCTATAAACGATCAGCGGAATAAAAATCACCACAATAATTAGGGCAGACCAGTTTTCCCATTTTGTAGCATTTGGAATTTCCTTGGGCCATTTGGAACTGAATACGCCATAAGCCATCCCTGATCCTCCAAAAAATCCGATGCTATACTCCATTACGTTCCACATGTTAAACGCAACCTCCCATGTATTTCCTAATACATGCAAAAAATTACCAAAGCTAAAACCAATACCACCACCCAACATAGCGTAAAAAGCTACCCTAATGGCAGAATTTCTCCGTTCCCTAGCCATAAACCACAACATAGCCAATCCTGCCCCAAAACAAACCGCCCAAGCCTCTGATCTAGGAGGGGTCATTTTAAAACCGATCTGTTCAATAAGAAAATAATAACTAATAATTCCTCCAACCGTCATTTCAGATATCAGCGCACCCCATCTTACCCTGTTTTCCTTTGTGGAATCCAAAGTTAAACCCACTAGGCCACCGCCCAATAAGCCAAATAGCCCGCCAATAACGAAGAGCATTCCCAGACCATAATAGGCATTCACAAAGTTATCCGCAAAACCGTAGCCTACCACCTTGCCATAACTGATCATTCCTCCTGCTCCCCAACCAACGGCCGATGCCAATGCAACAAGCATCATTTTGTTGTACCAATCCTTTCTGCCAGAAACCAGAACCAGAGCCAGACCTCCTATGGCTCCTGCCCAAGCAGCTCCTTGTTCGTGACCAAACTGACCCCGAATGGCCCAAGCTGTGGCCAATGCCATAGCTACTATCAATATTTGTATTCCTATTTTACTGATTTTCATATCCTTACCAAAAATTATTTTCTTCGTTTTAATTTATCATCGATGTTTATCACCGATGTAAATAGGTTTGGGCACTCTCCCATGTGGTGTAACCTAAGACGGCATCCCTAGTTCCCTTCTGCACTATTTAAGAACCATAGGCAACCTTTTGCCTATCTTAAGCTATATTGATGATACTGACAAATAGGAGGGACAGGAATAATACTCTTTTCATGGTTTTGAAATCTATAGTATTCAACCAATATTAGCGCCCTCTGGTATTTAAAATACAGGCCTCTCGAATAAAAAGAGGCAGCCCTTGCGGAGTGCCTCCTTTTAAATAGTTGCTAAACTAATTCAAATAAAAAAATTAATATGGTTTTCCAGTACCCTGCAACAACCACATTTTGGACCAGGCACTATTGTTACTGGCATCATCTCCCTTAAAGGAAGTAGGTTCCAATTTGTCTATTGCGGTCTCAACGTTTGGATTGTTATCTATCTCATCAATATTGTAATAAAAACGCAACGGCAAAGCTTGTCGTTTGGATGCAGGCCCAGATTGTAGGTCAGGAAGACCTGTTCTCCTATAATCGAACCAAGACTCGGATGCAGCAGTCCAACTGGCAATCCATTTTTGATTAATAATATCGGCATAACCGGTAAAGGCAGCAGGACCGGAAATATATGAACCGTAATCACCTTCCACACCCCAGGCAGTAAGTGATTGCTTTACACCTTCATTATAATATTGTATTGCAGTTCCGCCTATCCAACCTTTAAATGCCGCTTCTGCTAGGATAAGATTAACCTCCGCAGCTGACATTAATCGGGACTGAAGTAACGGACCACTTGCTTCCTTATATATTTCGTTTAATTGGGAAGCGTGCAAGTTGGTAGCCCCTTGATTGGTGTTTTTGCTTAAATTATAGGCCATACCAAAGGTCATACCCGGAGGGTAACCTACGTATTCCATGTCATAATCTACCGGATACCCTACCCCATCGTCAGGAGACTCATATGTATCCACAATATCTTGGGAAACATATCTTATTCCATCCACCGTATTGTCGGTTCCATCCGGGGCATCCGGTACCAATACAATGGGAACAGCAATTTTAGCCGCCCAAACATCCAATCTTGGGTCATTTAACTCCTGTAATTTATCTACTAAAGGTTTTCCCATTTTTAGTCTAAAATAGCTTCCTTGTGGACTTGCATCAAAATTAACGTTCGAAGGCCATGCATCAGCACTGGTATTACCTATATAGGCCATATTAGCATCATCCGAGGCCTGCAATATCAGTGGAAATTGCTGAGGATTGTTAACTATGTCTTTGATCCCTTGCTCAGCCCAGGAAGGATTTTTAGCCGAAAGACGCATGTAATAGCGTAGGGAAATGGAATTGGCAAATTTTCGCCATTTGGCAACATCTCCGCCATACAGTATATCTTGGCTTGCGTCTATACCAGCATAAGAACCTTGACTTCCAGACAACAAGGTGTTTGCAGTTTTTAAGTCGGATTGAATTCCCTCATAAATTGTCTGCTGATCATCCAAATCAGAATCAAAGTACTCTGGTCCTTCGTCACCACGCAGTGCGTCCGTGTAAGGAGCATCTCCCCATAGGTCGGTGATAAGTCCGAACATATAGGATTTCATTATTAGCCCCACTGCACGATGAAAGTCCAAGTTACTGTCCTCTGCCTTTTGGATAAGAGTTTTGTCATTATACATAATCCGGTAATATCCTGCCCAACTCTGGGAACGATTGTTCCAATCATAAGCATTATGGCCACTAGACCAACCATCCTTTTGGGTGTGCTGCATGACCCCTGCCAAATCCCCAAAACCTAAATTAACAACAGTCTTTCCTACCCCATTGATAACGGTAGGCACTAAGAGATTGGGATCAACGTTTTCCCCGCCAATCTTGTCCGGATTTACATTCAAATCTTCCAGACCATGACATGATACATTTAATATGACACCCAATATCAGTATTGTAAGTTTGCTTTTTATTTGATACATCTCAATTTCAGTTTAAATTTTTATTAAAATGTCACTCCAATTTTGATTCCGACAGGAACTAACCAAGGCTCCACGTTGTAACGTTCGACACCCTGTTTAAATTGAGTACCTCTGCTGTCCGTACCCGTTTCAGCCTGAAATGCCCTTTCCGGATCTATACCAAAGGCAGAATCCTTGGTCCAGAGCATTATATTTCTACTGTAGAGTGAAAAGTTCATGCTACTTAACCCAATTCTATCTACAAATTTATTGGGCACATTGTAGCTTAATGAAACCTCTCGTAGCTTTATATAATCCGCATCGAACATATTTGGGGTCCCCAAATCCCATGGATTCTGAACGGAGAATGGTATAAACGAGGTGCCCACATCCCCAAGGTTTTCATTTTCCAATATAAAATTGCCTGAAGCATCGTAGGTCCCTTGAACACCAGGACTAAAAATACCATCATAAACAGTGCGTCCACTTAAAGTTTCGGCGAATCCACCATTCCCTGGAGTTCCTCCTACAGATAGAAAATTTTCACCAAAAATTAATTCATCCGCATGATCTAGGACCCACTGTTTTAGTTCGGGTCCAGGTTCTGAAATCCCGGGATTCACCAAACTGTTCAGAGTCCTATTAATATAGCCATCATCGCCTAAATATCTAGAGGTTTGAGACATATATTGGCCGCCTGAACGCCAGTCGAAGGTCATGTTAAGTGTAAAATTCTTATAAGAAAGTGTAGTTTGCAACCCCATGATAAAATCTGGGTTATAGTTGCCCACCTTCACCCTTTCTTCTGAAGCCGTCCACTCTGCATCTTCCCCACTTCCGAGAATTGGATAATTATAATAAGGAGAATTTACATCGGTCACCCTTCTGATCATAGGGGAATAGATATTACCCACCAATCCATCTTCACCGGTTGCCGGATCGGCCACATACCCCCTGGAAACACTCTTATTCTCGCTCCAAAACTCTATATAATCCACCCCATCCGCCAATGCAGTAATTTTAGATTCGTTAGTAGTGAAATTGAAGTTTAGATCCAGATTCCAGTCCTCAGTTCTTATAGGTGTCAGGCCAAGGGAAAGTTCATATCCCTTGCTTTCCAAGGTACCTGCATTGATGCCCACACCAGAACTTCCTGAAGAAGGCGATATAGGAACACGAATAATCTGGTTCTTATTTTCAACAATGTAATAAGTTCCAGAAAAGCGAATCCTATTTTGAAACAGAGCCATATCCATACCGTATTCCCAGGAACGGGCTCTTTCCGGCTCAAGGTTAGGTGTATTCAGGGAACCTGCCCCGTACATAATAGCATCTCCCCAATAACCGCCATTATTGTAATAGGTATCCAATTCATAAGGATCTGTATCGTTTCCAACCTCGGCATAACCACCCCTAAGTTTCAAAAGATCGACTTTTGGAATATCTACCACCTCGCTGAGCAAAAAACTCAGGGATCCAGAAGGGTAAAAATAAGATCTATTTTCTACGGGCAATGTACTGGACCAATCATTCCTAGCGGTAATATCCAAATACAACATATCCCAGAATCCGAAATTGGCCAATCCATAAACACTGTTTATCCCCCGTTCGTGCGCATAGCTGGAATATCGTAAAGATGTTGGGGCAATGTTATCTATAGTGAATAAGTTAGGGACTATAAGTCCCGCCTGGTTAGCTGATGAATTACTGACACCCGTTTGTTTCTGATACATTAGGTTTCCTCCTCCCGAGACAGACAAATCAAAGCCATTAAATTTTTTGGCATAGGTTGCCAACAAATCTACGTTCGTCTCCAGACCATCGGATTTGGCGATACCATAGGTTCCATTGTTTGGTTCCCTACTATAACCTGGAGCCATTTTTGTATCTTGGGTCTGATTGAAATTGTTTATATTATAGCTACTCTTAACGGTAAATTCCGGTGTTAATTTCCATTCCAATGCCATATTTCCGTAGAGTCTGTACCTGGAATATCCATTGTTAATCTCATTGGCCATAAACCATGGATTAGGGTAATCATCGGAAAAATTGTATACTTCGTTACCTGGAAGTTTATAGTCTTTTATCGCCATTATGTCAATGCTGGGCGGCACATAATACGCATTCTCCAGAGGGTTGGTGCCCCTATTGGAAGCAGGCCTATTTTTGGCATAGCTATGTACAAAATTCACATTGGTACTAAATGTAAGTTTATTGTTCAAATTAGAAGTTGCGGATAAAGTATAACTATTCCGCTGCATATCGGAATTAGGAATAATTCCTGTATTGTCCATATTAGAGACCCCAAACCTAAGATTTAACCACTGCGAGCTATTAGTAATTGCCAGGCTATTGGTAGTTGTGATCCCCGTGTTGACAAAATTCTCAATGTTATTTGGATATGATTTTAATTCCGTTGGGATGGGAACCCCATTCGCGTCCAACGGGGAATTCCATTGTACCGCAAAATAACCCTTATCCAATTCCGGCCCACCGTTTCCACCAGCAGGTATTGCATCCGGCATTATCATACTCCCTCCTTCAGATTCAGGTGAATATGATAAATAACCAGTTGCAAAACGGGATTGCGTATCAATAAATTTGTAAGGTATGTCAAAAACTGTATTAGATGTTAATTCAATCTTCATCTTTTCACCCGCTTTGGCTCTTTTTGTGGTAATCAGCACAACACCGTTACCCGCACGAGTACCATAAAGTGCCGCAGCACTGGCTCCTTTTAATATAGTTACATTTGCTACGCTTTCAGGATCAAGATCGGAAATGGCATTTCCGTAATCAACTGGGTTTCTATCGCCAAAGCCTCCTATGTTATTGAGGGAATTCTCTACCGGAACACCATCAATTACAAACAATGGCTGGTTATCGGAACTTAGGGAAATTGCACCCCTAATTACCATACTTACCGAAGACCCCGTACCTCCTGTACTGTTAATAGTGACCCCTGACACTTTACCTGACAAGGAATTCACTACATTAGGGTTCGCAACACGGGTCAACTCTTGACCAACAACCTTTTCTACGGAATACCCCAACGATTTATCCTCTCGCTTTATTCCCAAGGCAGTAACCACCACCTCATCAAGCGCCTGTGTTCCAGGATTCATGACAACATTGATTGTCGCCTGCCCATTAACACCAATCTCTTGGGTCTCGAATCCCAAATAAGAAAAAACAAGGTTACCGGTACCGTTGGGCACATCCAAATTGTAATTACCATCAAAATCGGTTATGTTACCTGCATTGGTTCCCTTTAAAACAATACTTACCCCGGGCAAGGGCATACCATCTTCTGAAGAAGTAACCGTACCCGAAACCTTTAAGAAGGTATTCTGGGCCGATACGGCGCGACCAGCTAAAAGCAAGGTCATAAAAAGTAAGGAACAAATAAATTTCCTTACATGGTCTTTTATAGAATAGTGTATCTCCATATTCAATGTATATAATTGGTTATCTACTTACTAGTAATTTATTAATAATTATTCAACGGCTTCAAAGGTCAATATAACAGCATTTGTATTTACCCCAATTGCATCCTGGGAGGCGGCCAAAAACATGACCAGCCGCATGGATTTGTCGGTGATATTCTGAATGATGACTCGGCGTTCAAAATCCAATAGGCCGATAAATTCAGTCCCAGAAAAACTAAGGGTACTCACTCCGCTAAATGTCACCTTACCACTTGGGTCCAACGCTGAAGAAGTTTCAAAATTCTCACTTTCTACATATGTGAAAGTAGCATCCGATTCAGGTGTAAAAACACCCGTACAGAGTCCAAAATCAGCTCCACCATCATTTACGATACCCGCACCCCCAGTGGTTACAAACTGATAAAGCAACCCACTAAAAGCTGCACCATCCGCTTTTACATCGTGTGCGTAGCCGCCATCAAAATAAAAAGTAAACTCGTCCTCATAAATCTCGCCCATACCCAATCCAGATCCAAAAATACCGGCTGGCAAGGGATTTGGAGCACCCGGAAACGGAGTGAGCTCGGCGTTAGCATAGGCAAAGTAATCATTTGCGGAACTTCCGGAAGAAATCCTCCAGGTTTTACCACTTTCCGCTGTGGCACCTCCTGTCAACAATACATAAGGTGTAATATCCAAGGCCAATTTCACTTCTTTAGTAATTGAAGCCCCGGACTCATCTGTTGCGGTTAGGGTTGCATCGTAATACCCACCATCCTCATAAATGTGAACGGGGTTCTTTTCTGTGCTGGTAGTGCCATCCCCAAAATCCCACATCCATGATACGGCATTGTTGGTCAACCCCTGGAAAGCTACTTTCTTTCCAACTGTACTCTGAAAAATATCAGCGGTAAAAGGAATATCTGTCGAACTGCTACTATCATCCGAGCTACAAGAAGACAGGGATAGTGTCATCGAAAATAAAATTCCATACAGCAGTATTAGATTTTTTTTAGTCATAAATAACAGTTTTTAGTTAGTTTTTTTTTTGCAGCCAAAGATCAAAAATTACCAATTGCCAAAATCTTGTTTTCGCCTTGATAACCTCTAGTTAACGATATGTTAATATTAGGATCGTTCGATTACACTTTTATCAAAAATATATCTAAATTCTTCAATACAATTCAGATATATTATTAAATATGCATTATATATTAACCCTCGATTTAAGAAAATAAATATATTTTTGTCAAATAAGTCAATATTCTTATTAAGTTTTATGCATGCATAACAGGAGCATTTTTAACATTTAAATGTGAAGATTTATGAAAATTAATTCCTACCAATCATGTAAGTTAAAATTTACACTACTGTTCATTGTCCTTTTAGCTTCACTAAATGTCTTCCCCCAACAACTAAAGGCTGGCGCAGCCAAACGAATAATTACCCCTGAGCCGTTAATTCCGGTTTCTGGCGGTGTGGGAACTCCCAAACCCGCTACAGTAAAAAAAGGAGATCTATATGTTAGGGCAATGGTCTTGGAAAAAGGTGGGGAAAAAGTTGCCATTGTTAACATAGACAATTTGGGTTGGCCTGCTGCGCTAGGCAATAAAGCAAGAAAATTGATCAAGGATATTCCATTCAACAACATTCTTATAGGGGCCACACACACCCATAGTGCTCCCGATGCCTATGCCTTCCCTGATGAAAAAGGCAATTTTTCAGCCGATTTAAAATATCTCGATTGGTGTGTAACCCAAATTGCGGATGCGGTGAACGAAGCTTCAAAAAATCTGGAACCCGCCAAACTTAAAATTGCGGTGGGTGAAGCCAAGGGAAAAATAGCCTATAATTACTACGCCCCAGAATTGTACGACCCAAGATGCGGCGTAATACAGGCCTTAGGCACCAAAGGCAAGAATAAGGACCAACCCATTGTTACTCTGGTAAACTATGCCATTCATCCTGAGATCCTTGGCAGTGACCAAGGAATATTGAGTCCGGATCTAATAGGACCATTATACGATAGGATTGAAGCCAAGGCTGGTGGGATGGCGCTGTTTATGAACGGTGCCCAAGGAGGAATGGTCACAGCAGACAATAGACAGGACAATAATAAGGAAGCCAATGATTGGGAAGAATGCAAGCGAATAGGGAACCTATTGGCAGATGAGGCCCTAAGGATTTTATCCGATGCCCAAATCCAGGAGGATCCACAACTCTATTGTACCTCCACACAGACCGAATTCCCAATAGATTCGGAAATGATGCGATATATTTTTAACAATTCGCCCCTAAAAATGGGCAACTCCGATAATAGAATTAGCACCACCCTTAACCTATTAAATATTGGATCGGCCCAAATCCTGACCATACCAGGTGAAGCCCTTCCCAACATAGGGTACTATTTAAAAAGAAATATGCCCACGGATCATCCTTTTCTTTTTGGGCTCACCAATGATGCCTTTGGATATATTCTGACCAAAGAAGATTTCAACAGTTTTAAAAGATATATGTATATAAGTCGCACTAGCTTAGGGGAAAAAACAGGAGAAATCCTGATCAATAATTTATTGACCCTGATCAAAAACAGTCCTGTACCAATAAAATAATTTCTAACATCTTAACAAAAATATTTATGAAAAAATTGCTTTCCCTTTCCCTGATGATATCCTTAATAGTAACTTCATCTTGCAAGGACAATCAGAAAAAGCTGGTGGAAAACGTTGCCCCTCCCGCAGAGAAAGTAACTCCATCTACGGCCTTGCAGAGTTACCTAAACAATGAGGACCAAACCTATAAATGGGAGTTAAAAGAAAATTATTCCATTGGCGAGGTAACAGCCTATGAGCTCATGCTCACTTCCCAAAAATGGCGCGAACACGTCTGGACCCATGAACTTACCATATTGGTCCCCAAAGAAGTTGTCCATGACGGGGCTCTCCTCTTGATTACAGGCGGGAGCATAAAAGAGGGAATACCTAATTGGTCTTCCAATGAAGATGACAAAAAATCGATCAGTTTTGCCCAAGTAGCCGAAAAGAACAAGGCCATAGTAGCTATAGTGCGACAGGTCCCCAACCAACCGCTTTATGATGGCCTTACCGAAGACGAACTCATTTCCTTTACCCTTCACAATTATAAAAACGACAAGGACCCAACATGGCCCTTACTATTCCCTATGGTAAAGAGCGCTGTAAGGGCTATGGATGCCGTACAGGAATTCTCCAGCAAAAATCTCCAAAAAGAGATAAGTCGCTTTACAGTTACCGGAGCTTCCAAGAGAGGGTGGACCACATGGCTCACCGGGGCAAACGACAAGAGGGTCGAGACTATAGCTCCAATGGTAATAGACGTTTTAAACATGCCTGTAAGTTTGGATTATCAAATTACGGCCTGGAACGAATATAGTATACAGATCAATGATTATATAAAATTGGAAATCCCGCAAACTGTTGGGACTGAGGATGGCAAGGCCATTACCCAAATGGTGGATCCCTATTCCTATAGGGCTAATCTAAGCATGCCAAAACTAATATTTATCGGCACCAATGACGAATATTGGCCAGTGGATGCTATTAAGAATTACATTAACGATATCCCAGGTGAAAATTACGTTCACTATGTACCCAATGCCGGTCACGATTTAGGTAATGGAGAACAGGCTATGAGGGCCTTAAGTGCCTTTTGGGGGAAATCGTTGTCAAAAACGCCTCAGACCTCCTTATCCTACGACCTAAAGGCAGACCAAACATCGGCGACCCTAACGGTCAAAACCACTTCCGATGAGCTTCAGAATGCCTATTTATGGTCTGCCGATTCATCGGACAGGGACTTTAGGGATGAAGAATGGACTTCTAAAAAAATAGACTCCAAAGACCATAACCATATTTTTCAGCAGGTAAAATTCCCGAAAAGTGGGTATAAGGCATTTTATATCGATTTGGAGTATGCAGACCCAAATGGGGGAAAATATACCAAGAGCACAAGAATGTACTTAGCGGATGACGATGAAGTCCTATAGTAAAAAACGGATATATTGGTTTCTTGGAAGTATAGCCCTGCTTTTGTTGTTGGCATTTACCATTATTTACGCGAGTGATACCAGCGAGACTTTTCCTGTAAGCGAATATTACGCTTATGATAAGGCAATACCCCTGAAGGATTCCATCAAGATTATAGAGGATACCACAGACCATATACTTTACCATGTCTCCTACAATAGTGTACATGACAAAAAAGTTACCGGTCTGTTGAGTTTGCCAAAAAACAGTTCCACTCCCCTTCCTGTGATCATCTTAATGCACGGTCTTGGGGACAACAAGAATGTGGATTACGTATCCTATGGTAACGACCTATTACTCAAAAATGGGTATGCCGTGTTCCGGATAGATTTCAGTAATCACGGGGAGCGAAAAAAAGATGTTTATGATTTTAACCTTACTGGGAAATACAAACATTGGAGTCGGGACATTATTAGTCAGACAGTATTCGACCTAAGGCGAGCGGTCGATTTTATTGAAACAAGGGAAGAATTGGATGCCCGAAGAATTGGATATTACGGCATAAGTTTGGGTGGAATTACAGGCACTATTTTTTGCGGAATAGATAATCGTATAAAGGTTCCAATTGTTGCCCTAGCGGGTGGACAATTAAATTTGTTGTACGAAAAAGAAGCCCTGACCGAGAAGGCCAAAGATTTTGTAAGTACCATTGAACCATTAAACTTTGTAAAGCAGATTGCTCCACGTCCGTTCCTGATGTTAAATGCACAAAATGATGAAATAGTACCTCCACTAATGAGCAAACTGCTTTTCAGCGCAGCAGAAGAACCCAAAGAGATTATATGGTACGATGCCAAACATAGGGATGCACCTCTGGACATCATTTATGGAGACGGGCTCAACTGGTTTAAAAAATATTTATAAATTAAAACATCAAAAAAATGAAAAAATCATATCTATTTACCTTGTCGTTGAGCTTTTGCATAACCCTCTTTCTTAGTGGTTGTGGGGAAAAGAAAAAAAACGCCGATGAAGCCCTAAACAATGGCTCTACGGAACTAGAAACAACCTTAGAGGCCAAAAATTGGGCAGAAAAATTGGGATGGCCTGCCGGAAAAAAGGTAATCATGTTACATGCAGATGACATTGGGATGTGTCCGGAGGCCAACATCGCTGCCAAGGAACAATTGACCAAGGGAGAAATACAATCCGCTGCCGTGATGATACCCTGTCCCAATGCGGAAGAATTCATTATTTGGGCCAAGGAAAATCCTGCTATGGATGTAGGCTTGCACCTTACCCTCACCAGCGAATGGAAAAAACATCGTTGGGGCCCAATTACCCCGGATAACGAAGTCCCTGGATTGCTGGACCCGGAAGACAAACTATGGAGAAGTGTACCGGAAGTTGTACAACATGCCTCAGCCGAGGAAGTGGAAAAAGAAATACGCGCACAAATTGAACAATCTTTAGCTTGGGGCTATAAACCAGACCACATAGACACCCATATGGGCACCTTGTTCGGTGATCCCAGTTATGTAAAGGTTTATATGAAGGTAGCCCAAGAATATGGCATTCCTGCAAATATTATTGACATATCCGTACCAGAGGTTTTGGCCGAATTTAGGAAACAGGGGTATCCTATGGATGATTCGGTAGTGAAAATGTCCGCCGAATACACCTTGCCCAAATTAGACTTTTTTTCCAGTGCACCCAAGGCGGATTCCTATGAAGAAAAAGTGGAAGTATTTAAAACATTGATTAATTCGCTACCCCCTGGTCTTACTGAAATCATTTTTCACCCATCCGTAGAAACAGACAACCTAAGGGGCATTACGGGATCATGGCAACAAAGGGTCTGGGAATCACAGATTTTTGCCGATCCAGATCTAGTCAATTTCTTCAAGGAGGAGGGAATAATTTTCACCAATTGGAAAGAAATAATGACTAGGTTCAATGCCATGAAATAAAAGGAGTTTTCAATCAAAATATACTCCGTCTCGTGATGTAAAGGCGGTCACGGCTAAATAAAAGGTATTAAACCTCAGGGCAAGCCCTGAACCCAATAATAGGAATCGACCCAAGGGTCGAGGTATTGAACCTAGATCCCGCCGAAAAAGGCGGGATTAGTTCAACTTACAATTTTCAGTGCGTCTTACTGACTTCTCAAAATTGACTTTCACTAATAAAATAAGTGCTAAATACCTCCTACCATGTCACATTGAAAATTGTTTTGGCCCTTTTACATCTTGTGACTATCGGCCCAAAATGTAGCTAAACCCTACTATCACAAGGTCGGTGGTCATATCATACGCCACTTCACTACCCGGGATAGCTCCCGTAGGATTGGTATCCGCATTCCACGGACCGCCAGCGCTATCTGGTGTCGGATTTGACAAGGGGCCACTAGTGGAACCACTGCTAGTTCCGTGGTGATAGGCAACATCTAGGCTAAAGCGTGTATTGAGCTTGTAGCTAAACCCAAACTGAAACGCATTTTTAATAACTGCCGTGGCGGGAGAGGACATAAAAACAAATTCTTCCTGAATAGGATTTTCACTATAGGTATATCCAATCCGTAAAGGCAAATTTTGGATGCCTTTATATTGAAGCCCCGTTGAGACCACAGAGATACCTTGCCACCCAAACCCCTGTACAGCACCGGTAGGAAACCCAGCGAAATCCCCACTTTCCGCCAATTGCCAGCCCGATTTACTGAATCCATCAGTATTTTCATAGTCTATAAAACGGTAATCCAAGGCATAATCGAAATCCCCCATAGAATAACCTAGACCCACGGAGTAGATGGCGGGGTAATCCATATTGAAATCCACACTTGGGGCCTCACTGCCATCCAAATAAGTATTATTAAAACTAAAATCACTGAAAATCTGTTTGGATTTATAGGAAGCACCTATCTTTAATCCGCTTCCCGAGTCGTAAAAAAGTCCAACCTGGGCTCCTATTCCAAAAGCCGTAGCCTTATCACTGTTGGGATAACCTAGAGTCTGACTAGGTGCTGCCAATGGATTGGGCCCAATTTCCAAGGTAGCATAATTAAAATTCGGTTGTATCCCCAAGGAAATCTTTTCCGTTAACTGATAGGAATAGGCAAAACTAAGCTGCAAAAGGGCGTAATCCGATTCTATATGTCCAAAGCCACCTGAACTCTGCGGCATGGTTATGGGATTGTTTTGACTTTCAGGGAAAGTAACCCCGAAACCAGAGACCCCGAAGGCCGAAATTCCAAAGGTATGTTTACTTTCATCATTTCCCCAGACATAAGCCAGGGCCGGGAGTACGGATACTCCCCTATCATCACCCGTTGTCCCGCTAAAAGGCCCGTTTTGGGTTGGCACAGTCGATGAAATTGAAGGATCTGAAAAAAACAAGCCGGCATTAAAGGACAGTATCTGTCCGTCAAAAGTAGACAGCGAGGCGGGATTCCACAATAACGCTCCGTTAATATCTAGAGGCTGAGCCGTTGCAGCCCCGCCCATCGACATGTTTACACTTCCTACCCCCTGAAGTACATGGCCTACCTGTGCTTTTGTAGCTGTACTCAACATCAGTAAAAATAATACAAGAAAAAATACTCTGCTTTTCGCATTTGTCCTCATCAGGTCCTTGATTAATATGTCCATAAATGGTTATAATTTATAAATTTCGCGCCTAGCATAATTTTAGACTATTCAAATGAGGCGCAAAAATACATAAATAAAATCTATAGATTTAATAGGATAAGAAAAATTTAAGAAGTAAAATACAAAAGGACACTCCATTCATTGACCACTGGGGTACCATAAATAATACCGAGACAAAGAGGCTTATATATATTTCGATCGGGACTTTGAATATTCCAGCCCATTTAACATAAAAAGTAACAGATGTCCGATTTTTGGTAAATTATAATGCAAATCCAATAAAATATAATAAGCAAAATAATTTTTAAAAAGTTTTATTTGTGTATACCCCTGATTATGAAAAAATAATAGTGATTTACTTTAAAACCTATTCATCATGAATTCTACCTCTGGAATTATCCTTGCCATTTCTTTGATCATAATTATGTTCGGGATGGGCCTATCATTGACCCTTTCCGATTTTAAGAGGGTGGTAACCTATCCTAAGGCCATGATCATAGGTCTTGTCTGCCAAATGCTGTTGTTACCAATGATAGGATATTTTATTGCCGTTTCCCTAAGTTTGTCCCCGACGACTGCCATAGGCATTATGTTATTGTCAGCTTGCCCTGGAGGGCCAACATCCAACATGCTAACCTATATGGCCAAAGGCGATTTGGCACTATCCGTTTCCCTGACTGCCGTATCCAGTATTATTTCTATTTTGACCATTCCTTTTATTATTCAATTTGCGTTAAAAGAATTTTCCAATGAGACAATGGCCATTACGGTCGATGCCATAACAATGGTGAAACAACTAATGGTAATCGTAATCATTCCCGTAGGAATTGGCATGCTCATAAAAAGTAAATTCGAAACCTTTGCCAACAAGATGGAAAAGCCTGTAAAAATAGCTTCTGCCATAATATTTGTTTTAGTAATTATTGGTGTGACCATTAGCGTAAAGGATGTTTTTATGAGCTATCTAAGCGAAGCTGGCCTACCGGCCATTCTGCTAAATGTGAGTACCATGACCATAGGGTTTTTGATGGCAGTAGTTTTCAAATTAACCAGGCCACAGGCCATAAGCATATCTATAGAAACGGGGATCCAAAATGGAACCTTGGCAATTACCTTGGCAACAATTGCCTTGAACAATGCCGAATACTCTATAGTTCCTGCTATTTATGGCTTGTTAATGTTTATAACGGCTACAGTAATTATTTTTATCCGTAAACCACTTGGCGTGAAAGATGGATTAAGCCTGGAAAAAGACCCGGCCAATTAATCCTTACAAACATAAGATGGGAAAAAATCGATTTATTGTTACCCTTATTATATTCATCTTTTTTGTCACTTCCTTTCTATCCAATATTTTGGACCCCCCGATCCCGGATTTCAGGGCTAATTTGAATAAGTTCATTGTTTTTACTTATGTCATGTGCTCCGTCATTATTTCGTTGTCCTTAAACCTTGCGAAAGATAACCACTGTGCCCTCTCAGATGTATCATTTTCAAGGATTTTAGAAGGAGCCAAAGATCCACTTATTATAGGTTTCATTTTTAAGATCGGATTTTGGGTCACCCCCTTCGTCAACAATAAAACAATGAAACTTAAAGACTTTTTCGGCAATAATAAAATATCCAAACCTTAAGCTTACCAAATTATGGTCAATAAAATAGTACTTACTTTTTGGATGATTTTATTATTTGTTGGCTGCAAAACCAATGATTATGACCCTTCGCAACCGCCCGAAGGGTTTGCTAACAACACTACCCTTAAAATAGCCTATACCCTAGGCGCTATTGAGCCCACCATTACCAATGTAGAAGTACCTGAGAGTATAAAAGAACATAAGGATTTGATTTATAAATCCATTGACTCAACCACATTAAAGCTCGATATTTATCATCTATACGATTTAAAAAAAGATGCCCCCCTAATTGTTTTTATACATGGTGGTGCTTGGGAAAAAGGAAAGAAAAGCAATGTGTTGCACTATTTGGTCAGCTATGCCCAAAAGGGATATGTAACAGCAACCATACAATACAGATTAAGCGGCGTGGCAAAGTACCCTGCCCAACTCCTAGATGTAGAAGACGCGGTAAAATGGCTGAAATTCCACGCAAAGGATTATAACATAAATGCACAAAAGGTAGCCCTGGCCGGTGGTTCCGCAGGGGGACATTTGGCCATGCAATACGCCTATTCCCATTCTTACAACAAAGTGGACAGCAATGGTATACCCACCAATGTTCAGGCCGTAATAAATATCTACGGTCCTTCAGATTTAACAACCGAGATTGCAAAAAAGGAAGAACGGGTACATCGCTTAATTGGAAAAAAATATGAAGAAGTCCCTGAAATGTACAGAAAAGCTTCCCCCATTCTATTTGTAAATAAAAACTCCCCTCCTACTATTTCCTTTCACGGTACTTTGGATGAACTGGTCCCCTACAGACAGTCCAAAAAACTACATGAAACCTTAAAGACATATGGAGTGCCCAATTACTATCACGAATTAAAGGGTTGGCCCCATTCCATGGACCTTTCCGCAAAGGTATTCTCCTATATTCAATATCACACGGATATATTTCTGGAAAAACATTTAAAAGCATGATAAAAAACATATTCATTCCCTTATTTACACTAGCCTTGTTACTAGGCTGCAAAGCTAAGCAGTACGATGTATCCGAACCTCCAAAGGGATACTCCAATAATACCACTTTAAAGATAGCCTACGCTACTGGGGCTTTAAAGTTAATTGAAATGGATTTCCCTATTCCAGATGACATAAAGGAATACAAGGATATAGTCTATAAAACAATGGACTCCATCCAACTTAAATTGGACATATATCATGCAAAGGATATTAAAGAAAATGCCCCCTTGATAATTTTCATCCATGGTGGTGCATGGAAAAAAGGGAACAAACATGATTATTTGGTGTATTTAAGCAGTTATGCAAAAAAAGGTTACGTCACGGCTACCATTCAATATAGATTAACGGATGTTGCAAAATATCCCGCCCAGCTGCATGATGTGGAAGACGCCGTAAGATGGCTTAAACTCAATGCGACCGATTATCATATAGATGCCAGTAAAGTAGCGCTGGTAGGGGGATCGGCAGGCGGCCATTTAGCAATGATGAATGCCTACTCCAATACCCCTGATGATGTGGATACCAAAGGAATTTCTGCAAATGTACAGGCCCTCGTAAATTTTTATGGCCCCTCCAACCTTACCGATGAAACGGCCATAAATGCATCCTCGGTTCAATATCTGATAGGTAAATCCTATGAAGAGGCTCCAGAAATGTATAAAAAGGCCTCCCCCTTGTTTCTAATCTCCAAAGACGTGCCCCCGACCCTTACATTCCAAGGCACTTTGGACGAGTTGGTTCCCTATGAACAATCGGACATTTTACATGCTACCCTACAAAAGGCCGGTGCCATTTCGTATTATCACAAACTAAAAGGGTGGCCGCATACCATGGATGCCTCGGTAAAAGTCAATGCCTATTGCCAATATCACATGGACCGATTTTTTGAAAAATACATCCCATTAAACTAAAATATTAGGAATCCCAATGAAGTTGCTTCAAAGAATAGCGAAAATCACAGCCTATGCCATTGGAATGGTCATAGGCCTAGTGCTTCTTGCTATTTTTACAGCCAGCTATAAATACAATAATATTGTAAAGGCAACTCCAAAAAATCAAACAGAAAACTTAAGCCCGGGAGAATTGGGCAAATATGTAAATACCTTTATAGGTACCGGAGGCTTTCCGTATTGGGTATGTGGATTTAACTTTCCGGGCGCTACAGTTCCCTTTGGAATGGTCCGCCTAAGTCCTGAAACCATGTCTTTCTACAATAACACCAAAGATTTTAGCACTTCTGGGTATTACTATGGGGACAACAAAATATTAGGCTTTAGCCATACCCGATTGGCTGGTACAGGTGCAACCGATGGAGGTCATTTTTTGTTTACCCCAACAACTACCCCCACTGATAAAATTGATTTCAATTTGGATTATGCCCATAAATTTTCGCATGCCAATGAAACTGCTTTTCCAGGGTATTACCGCGTACAATTAAAGAAAGAGCAAATTATTTCTGAACTTACAGCAACAGAAAGAACGGGGCTACATAGATATACCTTTCCCAAAGATGGCCATAAAAACATACTCATTCATATCACCAATACTACAGGTAACCACAAAGCACAGGATGGTGTAATCAAAATACTTCCCAAAAAAAATGAACTGGAAGGATCCGTTAAAACCTTCGGTAGCTTTGCAGGTCGTTTTGGGGGAATAAAAGTATACTTCGTAGCTAAATTCGATCATCCATTTTCCGACTATGGCATTTGGGACGGACATAAATTTAGTGCGAATACAATCTCCAAAGAAAGCGATAGTCTGAAGGTATTTTTAGGGTTCTCTAAAGAAAACATAACGGTCAAGGTAGGGATTTCCCATATAAGTATTGAAAATGCTCGTTTAAACCTAGAGACCGAAGATGGCGATCTAAATTTTGGGGATATACTCCAAATTGCCAAAGACAAATGGGAAAGCAAACTTAAATTAATTGAGATTGAAGGCGGTTCTGCTGAGGAAAGAAATGTTTTTTACAGCGCTCTATATCGAAGTTTTCAAATGCCTACTACCTTCAATGATGTTAATGGCGAATATATGGGATTCGACAAGAAAGTGCATCTGGCAACCGACTTCACTTACTATACAGATCTTTCCTTGTGGGACACTTTCCGTACGGTACATCCACTATTCAATCTAATAGCAAAGGACGAACAAAGGGACATGCTGGTCTCACTAGTGGAAATGGCCAAACAAGGAGGTAGTTTACCGCGTTGGCCATCAGGATACGGATATAGCAATTCTATGCTGGGATCTCCTGCCGACATGGTCATTGCCGAATCCTATCTTAAAGGTATCCGCAATTTTGATGTGGAACTTGCCTATAAAAAAATGAGACAAGTGGCCCTGGAGCCGATACCCAAAGACAGTTCCGCTGCGGGCCGGGAAGAAATAAACGGTTACCTTACCTACGGATATTGTCCCACAGAATTTGGGGATGAAGCGGTAAGCAAGACCTTGGAGTACGCCTGGGCCGATCATTCCATAAGCCTATTGGCCAATGAACTGCAATTGCCCGATGACCAAAAGTTATTTCAAAAACATTCCAAATTCTATAAAAATGTTTGGAATCCTGATACCCAATATTTTCAACCCAGACATAAGGATGGGCGATTTGTAGAAAAATTTAAGCCTTTGCAACTTACCTATACAGATTGGGACGATGAGTTTACCAAGGATTATACCGAAGGCAGCGCCCTTCAATGGCGGTGGGCAGTACCTTTTGATGCGGATGGACTTGTATCACTTTTTAAAAACAAAGATTATTTTGTGAGCCAACTGAACAACTTTTTTGCCAAAGCAGACCCAAAAAAGGCTACCTGGAGCCCAGGCTCCTACTACTGGCATGGAAACGAACCGGATATTCATGCCGCCTATTTATTCAACGCGGTTCAAAGACCGGACCTGACCCAAAAATGGGTGCGTTGGATCTTGGATAATAAATACGATAATTCCTATGTAGGTATAGACGGTAACGACGATGCTGGCACACTATCTGCGTGGTATATTTTTAGCTCCCTTGGATTCTACCCTATTGCGGGAACGGACATATATCAGCTGGGAGCACCACTGTTCAAAAGTGCAACCCTTAATATAGGCGAGGACCAATTGGTGATAAAAACAGAAAACTATGCCCCAGAGCATATCTACGTGAAAAAGATACTGCTCAACAACAGGAGCTTGAACCGCACTTGGATACAGCATAAAGAAATTGCCAATGGGGGTGAAATAATTTTTATAATGGCTAAAGAGCCGCAAGAAAAAATCAATGAACAATCATCTAAACTGAGCTTATGAGACTTTTATTTTTATTATGTACCTTGTTAGTAGTATCGTGTAAAGGAAAAATGGATAAATTACCTGATGTGGTCGCATTAGATCATCCTGCCATATTGGAACAGGAGTTTATTTATGAAATGAAGGATGCGCTCACCCCTGAATGTCATGCTTCTACGGTTGAAGTCAGTAATGGTACCGTTGTAGCCTCTTGGTTTGGTGGTACCGAAGAAAAAAATGATGATGTAGGCATCTGGGTATCCCGAAAGACAGGTGGATCTTGGTCTACCCCCATAGAGGTAGTCAATGGCGTACAGGAAGATGGCAGCAGATACCCATGCTGGAACCCGGTATTGTTTAAACCTAAAGACCAGCCGCTAATTTTATTCTACAAGGTAGGACCAAATCCAACCGAATGGTGGGGACTTTATATGACCTCTACCGATGACGGAAAAACCTGGTCCGCACCAGTACCACTTCCTGATGGAATTTTAGGACCTATAAAAAATCAGCCCATACAATTGGCCAGCGGAGAAATACTCTCTCCTTCAAGCACTGAAGATGATATCGAGGGATGGAAGATACACTTGGAACTTAGCACGGATAACGGCAAAACCTGGTCCAAAACCCAAGCCCTTAACGATGGCAAAGAACTAGGGGCCATTCAGCCCGTGGTCCTGAATTATGGAAATGGGAAATTACAGCTTTTGAGCAGAACCGAAAATGAGGTTATCGCAGAGAATTGGTCTAACGACTATGGAAGTACCTGGAGCAAAATGAAGGCTACAGCATTACCCAATCCAAACTCCGGCATTGACGGGGTATCCTTAAAGGATGGGCGACAATTACTGGTCTACAATCCTACCGGTAAAAATTGGGGCGACAGGGTTCCTTTAAGCCTGGCCCTATCCAACGACGGTACTAATTGGAAACGCGTTTTGGACTTGGAGCCCTTAAGGGAAAATACCGATAAGGAAGGGGAAGAATATTCCTATCCTACGATGATACAAGCTCCCGATGGGAAAGTGCATATTGTATATACCTGGAACAGAAAAACAGTGAAGTATATCGTTTTGGATCCACAAAAACTTAATTAAAACAGTAATGAAGAAATGGTTAAGAATCTTGGCGAAAATTTTTGGAGCACTTGTACTGGTTCTGATTATTCTTTTCTTTTTAG
Source organism: Arenibacter sp. F20364 (assembly GCF_023015905.1). Taxonomy (GTDB): domain Bacteria; phylum Bacteroidota; class Bacteroidia; order Flavobacteriales; family Flavobacteriaceae; genus Arenibacter. The sequence continues at coordinate 47,808 of NZ_JALKBD010000007.1, forward strand.
CCACCAGTACTATAGATACCACACCATATTTTGAAACACAGTATTATAAAAATACAATTGAAAATATAGAGGAAGCCGTTAAGGACAAGACCGAGACCAACGGCCAGTTGCTTGCCGGTTTTGCAAGGACAAGTATTACCCCAAAAATCGTGAGCGGAACTCCGGATCCCACCAAAGGTGAATTCAACAATATAAAAATGGCCGGTTATGGTAGTGGTAAAATTGCGACCGGTGTTCACGATTCCATTTTTGCCAAAGCTATTGCTGTTGAAGTCAATAATGAATCCGTTGTTCTGATCAATGCTGATCTAGTGGCAATACCTGAAAATGTTGTCACCAAGGTCACTGACAATCTAAAGGGAAAAATATCCAGAAAACAGCTTTTTTTTGGGGCTACCCACACCCATTCCAGTGTTGGTAATTGTATGCCCGGATATGTAGGCAAAAGTTTTGGTGGGGAGTATCGACCAGAGGTGGTGGAATGGCTTGGGCAAAAATTTTCCGCCCTCATATTACAGGCTTTGGCCGACAAACAGCCCGCCCAGTTTTCATCCGGGTACGTAAAAGTCCCCAATTTGGTGCGAAATAGAATCATAGGTGAATCCGGTAGACTCAACGACAAACTGGATCTCTTATCTTTTATCCAAGACAACGGCAAAAGGGCTACCATTGGTGCGTTTTCTGCCCATGCCACCGTTATTGGTACGGACAACGAACAATATACCGGGGACTATCCAGGGTACTTTCAACGTCATTTGGAAGAAAATGGGGTTGACCTGGCCCTGTTCTTTGCCGGCACCGTCGGCAGCCATAGCAACAAAGGCATTGGCGAGAAATTTGAAAAAGCCAAATACATAGGGGAGACCCTTGCCGACTCGGCCCGTTCTGCCTTGAACAAAATGGAGCATTTATCAACCATAGATTTAACAGCGATTTCCTCGGAAATTGAAATCCCAAAGTTGCAGTTCCTTTACATATCAGATCGCCTACGCCTCTCCCCTTACTTAGGAAGTAAACTGATGCCAGAGGTAAACCCGATCCACGTACAAGGCCTTAAACTTAACAACCTTATTTGGCTTGCCCTGCCTTATGAATTAAGTGGGGAATATGGTTTGGATTTAAAAAATGCCTTGGAACTGCAGGGGTATAACTCAGTACTCAGCAGTTTTAACGGCCAGTATTTGGGCTATATCGTTCCTCAAAAATATTACTATTTTGACACCTATGAAGCCAGATTAATGGGATGGTACGGTCCCAGCATGGGCGATTATTTAATGGAGCTCAATTTTAAAATGGCCAATGAATTAACCCATACCAAGCTATAATACAACAGGATATGAAAACAATAAAAAAAGCTTTAAAACTATTGGGGGTATTGCTTCTTCTACTAATATTGGTCGGAGCGTCTGTGGTAATTTATAATTGGCGCGATCGCCATCCAGATTATTCAATCGATCTTAAAATCGAAAACAATACTCCGCGACCCATAACGGCCGGATTTTCCAAAAAGCCCATAACCCCCACCATTGTGGATACATGGAACGATGCCAATGGAAACAACAAATACAGTGAGCATGAAGGCGACAGCTACAATGACAATAACAACAATGGAAAATTCGATGCGTATTGGATAGCAGGGATGAGCAATGCCAAACCTGCCCAGGGTGTCCATGATGATGTTTGGTCCAGGGTAATGGTGATCGACGACGGTAAAACCAGGATCGCTATGATTTCTATGGATGCCATTGGTTTTTTGCATGGCGATGTAATAGACATTAGAAAACGAATACCTGCAGAGCTGGGAATAGATTACACCCTGTTATCCTCTACCCATACCCACGAGAGCAATGACCTGGTAGGAATCTGGGGAGAAAACATTTTCAATTCCGGAGTTAATCCCGAAATGATGGAATACGTAAAATCCCAAACCGTTGCCGCCGTTACCGAAGCTGCCAACAATTTGCGCCCAGCAAAGCTTGTATTTGCGGAGGACCTTTCAGGGGATGATGACAAACTGATAAAAGACACCCGAAAGCCAATCGTTAAGGCCACCGGAATACATTTGATGCAGGTATTGGATGCCGAAAACGACTCCACTTTGGGAACCATTATCAATTGGGCCAACCACCCGGAAACATTGTGGTCTCAAAATTTATTGATCAGTTCGGATTTTCCCCATTACATAAGGGAAGCCATGGAAAATGGCGTATATAATGGAGATGAATTGGTACACGAGGGACTAGGCGGGGTAGCCGTTTATTTTTCGGGAGCTATAGGCGGACTAATGGCGCCCCATCCTTCACTGCCAATCCCAGACCCCTTTAGCGGGCAAGAATATCTTGAACCTACTTTTGAAAAAACAAAGGCTTTGGGCGACCAAATAGCCATAATGTCTTTGGCTGCCCTAAAACAAAAAGGGGATACATTGGCCAATTCCAATATTTCTTTAAGGGCAAAAACTGTTTTCGCTCCATTGGACAATACTACCTTTAAAATTGCCAGTGGTATTGGTCTGATCAATATAGGTATGCCGGAATACTTTAAGTCCAGAACAGAAGTGGGAGCCATCCGTATAGGTCCTGCCCTATTTTTAAGTATCCCTGGGGAAATATATCCCGAAATTGTATATGGTGGCATAGAAGCTCCCGAAGGTCGAGAGTTTGATATACAGCCCATGGAGATACCCCCACTTCAAGAGCTCGTTACCGACAAATACAAATTTTATTTGGGCCTCTCGAATGATGAAATTGGATACATAATACCCAAAAGCGAATGGGATAACGGAAAACCATATCTCTATAATGATAAAGGGGACACCTATGGGGAAGAAAATTCCTTGGGACCGGAAACAGGGCCCATCATCTATAGGGCTTTAACGGAGGTTATTCAGGATTTAAACTAGCACACAACCATCCCTTAAGGGTTCTATAGCTAGAAAAATCCAACATTCTCTCTAATTATCCCAGGAGGGATGCCTTTTTTGATGATTTTCCCATAACTTTAAGGTCCAATTCTTCTTAGGACCAAGTTCAATGTACACCGTTATAGATATAGAGACCACCGGAAACGGTATAAAAGGCAATAAGATTACGGAGATTTCCATCTTCAAATTCGACGGTCATGAGGTGATAGATGAATATACTTCCCTGGTTAATCCTGAATGTGAAATACCCTACTTTATTACAGGGTTAACAGGAATAGATGATAATATGGTTCGCAATGCCCCTACTTGGGAAGAAATAGCCCCAAAGGTTATGGAAATGACACAGGACACCATATTTGTGGCCCATAGCGTAAATTTTGACTACAATGTAATCAAAAATGAATTTAAGAATATCGGAGTTAATTTTTCCCGAAAAAAATTATGTACGGTCCGCTTATCCAGAAAACTGATACCTGGCTTAAATTCCTATAGTTTGGGAAAATTATGTAGCTCATTGAATATTCCCTTGACGGACCGACATAGGGCTAAGGGAGACGCTCAGGCAACGGTAATCTTGTTTAAAAAATTGCTAAGGACAGATGGTGCCGAAAAGGTATTTAAAACCTTCCTTAATGCACGATCCCAGGAAGCTACCTTACCACCATCCCTGCCCAAGGAAATCTTTGAAAAACTGCCAAATACCCCAGGTATATATTATTTTAAGGACGCCAAGGGCACCATTATTTACGTTGGCAAAGCCGTTGATATAAAAAAGAGGGTGCTAGGGCATTTTTATGACAAGGCCAATAAAGAAATTTTAATGTGCAAGGCCACGCATGACATTGATTTTGAATTATCCGGGAACGAGTTAATTGCCCTTTTAATGGAATCTGCAGCGATAAAACAACATTTTCCCTTGTACAATCAAAGTCAGAAACGCACACCAACGGAGTATGCCATTTTTTCCTATGAAGATCGGAACGGAATACATCACTTGGCTTACAATAAATTAAGATTAACACCCAACCCCATATCCACATTTAACACCATTACAGATTGCAGGCTGTTTTTGGAAGAGCTTTGCAAAAACTACGGATTATGTCCCAAATTCTGCCATTTGCAGGAAAATATCAGTAGCTGCTCCCATTACAGTATTACCAACTGCAATGGAATTTGCAAGGGAACGGAATCGCCCTTGAACTATAATGTAAAAGTAAAAACCGCAATTGATGAATTGATGGACAAAAACCAGAATTTAGTCATCAAGGAAAAGGGAAGACATGCTGAGGAAGAAGCCTTTATTCTGGTTACCAACAACCAATACAAAGGCTATGGATTTCTACCAAAAAACGAGCAGATAAATAGTGTAGACGATCTGGAAAATTTTTTGGAACTACAAAAAGAAAATATGGACACCAAACGAATTCTTTCATGGTATTTAAGAAAATACCCCAACAAGGCCATTAAACTATCCGCTATTTCTATCTAAAGAAACATGGCCGGGTATTTCAAACAATTGAAATTCCCGGCCTATTTTTTCTTACCACCGTTCATCAACATCAATACGGCGGTAACCAAACCAACGCAAACAGCGCCAAAAACAGAAATCATAATAATTCCGTTGCTCCAATTTACTAGGGGTAGGTATTGTAAAATCATAGGTACTATTTTTAGATTCAGTAGGCTAAAATATATACAAACGGAACTATAAAATATGACAATTGTCACTTTCTACAATGTAGTAGGACATACATACTCCGTTACCTTATAACCCGATCTTTTCATTTCATCGAAGCCACCTCCCATATCTACAAGGTTATGGATGCCCCTACTTTTTAAAATAGATGCCGCTATAACAGACCTATACCCCCCAGCACAATGTACATAAAAGGTACCCTCTTGAGGGAATTCCGCCATATGGTCATTTAAAAAATCCAAAGGGGTATTCTCTGCATTTTCCATGTGTTCGGAAAGGTATTCCGATTCCTTCCTTACATCAAAAACAGGAACTTCATTGTTATGGAGAGTTTCTTTCAACTCCTTAGCAGAAATGGAGGTAATGGTATCATATTCTTTTCCAGCGTTTTTCCAAGTGTCGAAACTCCCCTTTAAATAGCCAATAGTAGCATCAAAACCGACCCTGGACAATCTTATGATAGCTTCTTCCTCCCTACCTTCGGGAGCCACTAGTAAGATAGCCTGTTTGGTGTCCGCAATAAGTGCGCCGACCCAAGGGGCAAAACTCCCATCCAACCCAATAAATATAGATCGTGGAACAAATCCTTTCACAAATTCGTCTTGATGCCTTACATCCAAGATTATGGCGTCAGTGGCATTGGCAGCCTCTTCAAATTCATCGGCAGTCAAAGCGGTAGTACCCCTTTCCAATACCTCATCAATATCTTCATATCCCTCCTTGTTCATCTTTACGTTGAGTGGGAAATATTTTGGAGGCGGCAATAATCCTTCCGTAACCTCTTTAACAAATTCCTCCTTCGTCATATTGGCACGTAAGGCATAATTCATTTTCTTTTGATTGCCCAAGGTGTCCACCGTTTCCTTCATCATGTTCTTTCCACAGGCAGAACCGGCACCATGGGCGGGATAAACCACCACATCATCGGCCAAGGGCATAATTTTATTCCTAAGACTATCAAACAATAAGCCCGCCAAATCTTCTTGGGTCATATTGGCCGCCTTTTGAGCCAAATCAGGCCGACCTACATCACCCAAAAACAAGGTATCCCCAGAAAATATGGCATAATCCTCTCCCTTTTCATCCCTTAATAAATAAGTGGTACTTTCCATAGTATGCCCAGGGGTATGCAAGGCTTTGATGGTGATATCCCCAAGTTTAAATTCCTGGCCATCCTTTGCTATTATGGCTTCAAAGGAAGGATTGGCCGAGGGGCCATATACAATAGGGGCGTTCGTTTCTTTTGACAGGGTAATGTGCCCGCTGACAAAATCTGCGTGAAAATGTGTTTCAAAAATATATTTTATTGTAGCATTGTCAGCTTTGGCCCGTTTTAAATAAGGTTCAACCTCACGTAAGGGGTCTATAATGGCCACCTCTCCTTTACTTTCTATATAATACGCGCCCTGCGCTAAACATCCTGTATATATCTGTTCTATTTTCATTCTCTTAATTTTATATGATGTGTTAATAAATAATCAAATTATTTTTAAACGGAAATTCATCTTTACAAAGATAAATAATATGGATCTCTCCTTATGCAACATTAGTTACTTTGATTCTGATGGGCTACCCTTTCCCTGAGCAAGGGAACGGTATTGGGATCATCATGATAGGCCACCGCTTCTTTTATTTTTACAAAGAGAAACTCCTTATCCAAACAATTGATGATTCCACTCTTGAATATTATATCTCGAATGGGGCCTGTAGCCCCTGCTATATAAAACTCTATATTCCTTTGGTGAATTTCTTCTATAACACCGATCAACATGGTGGAAGCACTGGAATCTATGTAATTAATGGCTTCGGCATTTAATATAACCGCATCCAAAGATTTGCCTTTGGCATTAATAAACTTAAAAAGTTGACTTTTAAAATAAGACGAATTCCCAAAATATAGCTGGGAATCGAACCTCACTATCAGTAGATCCCGTCGTACCTCGGCCTCTTCTCCAAAGCGATCAATATTTTTATAATAATCAGTCCCTTTAATACTTCCCAATACCGCAAAATGAGGCTTGGAGGTCCTGTATACCATAAGGAGCAGGGACAGTAATACCCCTATCAAAATTCCCTGCACAATACCTACAAATAATGTTATCAGGAAGGTCATCAACAGAACCATGAACTCATCCTTTCGCTGCTTCCATAATTTTTGGGGATAGGACAGATCTATTAACCCAAAAACCGAAACCATAATAATGGAGGCCAATGCCGCATTAGGTAAATTATAGAATAATGGAGTTAGAAATAAAAGGGTCAGGGCCACCATAATAACACTGATCAATGCGGCTACCGTAGTCTTCGCACCGGCTTCGTAATTTATAGCCGACCTAGAAAAACTTGCCGTAACCGAATAGGACTGAAAAAAAGAACCCACCATATTTGAGGCTCCCAATGCTATCAGTTCTTGGTTGGGGTCTATGGTTTCCTCCTTATTTTTTTCCTCGAATGCCCTCCCAATAGAAATGGCCTCCAAATACCCTACTAAGGCCAAAGTAAGGGCAATTGGCCATATACTTCTAATTTTCTCCCAACTAAAATTATGTACATTAAAGGATGGTAATCCTGCCGGTACCTCACCTACTACCTTTACCCCATAGGTTTCCAAATTAAAAAAGTAAACGGCCAAACTGCTCAAGACCACTACCAACAAAATAGCAGGAAATCTTTTAAACCAAATTTTGAAAGAAATTATGATAAGAATACCAATAATCCCGATTCCAAAATCATAGATATTCGTTTCTAAAATATGCTGAAAAGCGTTTATTACCAATTGATGAAATATGTTGCTGCTAGCAATATCCGTGCCCAGCAAATGCTTGAGTTGACTAAAGATTATAATCACCGCTGCGGCCGAGGTAAATCCACTAATCACCGGCCTGGACATAAAATTCACCAAAAAACCCATCCGAAAAAACCCCAACAATAGCTGAAAAGCACCTATCATAAAGGCTAACAACAGTGCCATTAGAATATAGTTCTCAATACCCGTGATGGCCAGAGCCCCCAAACCCGCCGCTACCAAAAGTGAATCCATAGCCACAGGACCTACGGCAATTTGCCCGGAAGTACCCAAAAAAGCATATACCAAAATAGGGAACAAGGAGGCGTACAAACCATAGACTGGAGGTAGTCCGGCTATCATGGCATAGGCCATACCTTGGGGAATTAAAATTATACCCACGGTAATACCCGCTACCAAGTCTTTTCTAAAAAGGTTTTTGTTATATTTTGGAAGCCAATCCAAAAAAGGTAAAAATCTCCTCATGCACCAAATTTAGTATTAAATACCTAATTGAACTGTAACGAAGGTTACAGAATTTTGACCTTTTAAACACATAACTTCAATGGAAGTTGGTATAAATAAACATTAAATATTTTATCTTGTGCATTTAAATCACATAATTCCTTGGAACATGCAGAAAATCCCTTCGATCATAGGTAGTTTAATAGCGACCCTACTACTTTGCCAGTGCAGTACCGTAAAATCTGTTGCACAAGAAAAAAACGATGGTTGGATTTCCATGTTCAATGGAAAGGACATCAATGATTGGACCACCAAAATTCACCATTATGAGGTAGGTGACAATTATGGGGATACCTTTAGAGTAGAAGATAGCATCATAAAAGTGCGCTATGACCAATATGAGGGCGATTTTAACGAGCGTTATGGCCACCTCTACTTCAACACCCCTTATTCTTATTATCATTTAGTGGTGGAATATCGCTTTGTGGGCGAATTGCACCCTGGAGCCCCTAGTTACACCATAAAAAACAGTGGGGTAATGTTCCATTCCCAGGACCCAAGGACCATGCCCAAAGAACAAGATTGGCCCATTTCCGTAGAAATGCAGTTTTTGGCCGGCTTGGAAGAAGGAAAATCTAGGCCCACAGGCAATATGTGTTCCCCGGGAACTGACGTGGTATTCGAAGGAAAAATTGACCCAAGACATTGTATCAATTCCACTTCCAAAACCTATTTTGGAGAACAATGGGTGCGCGCAGAAGCTATTGTATTGGGAGACTCCATAGTGACCCATATTGTTAACGGAGACGAGGTATTGCAATACACCAAGCCACAAATTGGAGGTGGTGTTGCCAATCGATATGATCCGGCGATCAAGATAGACGGCAAACTATTGAAGGAAGGTTATATAGCCTTGCAGGCAGAGGGCCAGCCCATAGACTTTAGAAAGGTGGAATTAAAGAACTTAAAAGGCTGCATGGACCCCAAGGCTACCAACTATCGTAAGTACTATATTGAACCTGACCCCGAGGATTGTAAATACAATTAATAGCGACGAAGCCAGAAGCTATTGAATATTACCCCCTACAGGCAATCCACTGGGGACCTTTTCAGGAATTCCCTTGTCAAAGCTTTCATCGTTAAGGGTATTTAGAAAAGAAATAATCAAGGACATGTCCTTAACACTGAGTTGCAGCTCCCTTACCAAGGGATCGAACATTTCCTTGGAGACAGATGGGTTTCGTGTTTTCCCAAAGGAAATATCCTCATAAAATTCCAGTACCTGTTTTAAATTTTGAAAGACACCATTGTGCATATAGGGTGCGGTAAAACGTAAATTTCGAAGAGAAGCTGTCCTAAAAGCGAAACTTTCCTCAAATCCACTATCGGGTTCTGGTACCTTATTATTTTCCGGTACCCCAAGTACGTGCAACTTATAGTCCGAAAACATAGGCCCATTATGGCAATTGATGCAACCAACAGATTTGAAAAGCTCCAAGCCTTCCTTTTCCGAATGGGATATGGCGCTTACATCTCCCGCCATATATTGATCGAAACGGGAGTTGTTGGCTACCAAGGTCCTTTCAAAAGCGGCAATGGCCATTCCAATATGAATACTGTCTATTGGGGCTTCCGTACCAAAAGCTTCCGCAAAAAGATTTTTATATTCAGGAATGGATTGAAGTCTTGCGGCCACTTCCGTCAATATTTGCGACTTTGGGAAATGAAGCCCTTTCATTTCCTCCATGGTCTTAATGGGTTCCAATGCCTGTTTTTCCAAGCTCTTTACCCGGTCGTCCCAAAACATAGGTGCATTTTCCGGATCGTAATCGTCCTTCCCGTGTATTCCGTTATATGCCGTGTTTAGAATAGTGGGAGAATTGCGTTTCATCAAGGGTATTTCGTTAGGCTCCTTAAATGCCCTTTTACTTCCCAACCCCTCACCATTTGCCCCAATGGATAGATCCAAGAACTCTGCATACCCGGTAGCGGGATGATGGCAACTGGCACAAGCAATGTCTTTTCCTCCAGAAAGAATAGGGTCATAGAAAAGTAGTTTCCCCAAAATTTCCTTCTCTTTGGAATTTGGATTGCCAATCGGTGTTTTTATAGTTCTAGGTAAGGCGGCAACCTTGGCAACCACCTTGGGTTCGGGAGTATCGATATCCCCTTTCTTGGTAGGATTGCCACAACTTGTTAGAATTATGGACAGGACCATGGCATACTTGCAAAAACCAACCCTCATAAATCTTTATTTTTACCAAGACAAGTTTAAGGCTTAATCCTCTAAATAACAAGTATTGGACAGCAATAAACTATAGATCCAACACCTTTATCTGATTTCGATATAGTTCTATTTTACCTTCATTTTCCATTTTTTTCAACAGTCGGGATACCACCACCCGTGAGGTATGAAGATCGTAGGCTATTTCTTGATGGGTGGCGTATAGAACGTCGTCATGGGTTACTTTGGCCTTATCCTGCAAATGCTTTAATAAGCGCTCATCCATTCTAAGAAAGGCAAGCGTATCTATGGTCTCCATAAGCTCCATCATTCTAGCGTGGTAACTATCTAAAATAAAGTGTTGCCAGGTCTTGTATTTACCCATCCAAGTTTCCAAATAACTCACGGGAATCATCAGTAATTCCGTATCCGTTTCCGCAACTGCCCTTATCCCACTTCTTTTGTCTCCCATGCAACACGAAAAAGTCATGGCACAGGTATCTCCCCTTTCAACAAAGTATAACAAAAGTTCATTGCCATCCCCATCCTCGCGCAACACTTTAATAGCACCATGCAGCAATAGTGGCATAGATTTAATGGTATCGCCGATTTCCATCAAAGTATCTCCTTGTCTGACTTTCTTCAGCGAACCTATTTCCCTGATTTCCTCTAACAATTCTGGCTCAAAAAGATAACCATAATGTAGTTGTAATGCTTCTGTCATTCTAATCGTGTCAAATATTAGGTTCTATAATTACCGAAAAGGTCTTTTCAGATGTATTCACCTTCTGAAATCCCTTATATAAATTCTCCTGATCTACCGCATAGGGGTAAAAGGAAATTGGTTCTATGCAAAGCATATTGGGTACCTCGGTCCAAAGCATAAAATTCCCAAAACCTTCTGTTTTTATACTAAGCTCGCCAACATCAATAAGGGTAATGGAATTACAGTCCAAAACCGGAAGGGCCCTACTTCCTACAGCAAGAACCTCCTGTAGGCCAATGTTGCGGTCCGTGGTTCTAACAGAAACATTATTCGAATGTAATTTAAAGGCAGGATGATATCCCAACATAAACGGCATTCCTTCTTCGGCCATTATTTTAAATTGAATTTTCAATCCTTTTTCCAAAATCTCAAAAGACTTCTCAAATTTAAAATTATAGGGCCATGACAAATATTCCGCAGTAGATTTCGATGGAAATTTAGAATTTTTAAGCTGGGTACCCATAACGTAGTCCTTTCTCAAGATTACTTTGGAATCAGTTTGGGAAACCAGTTGATATTCCATTTCCCTTAATAGCCCATGTTGATCCTGTACCGCTGCACCCTTGGGAGTTTTGACCCTAAAATTAGCCTCATTGGTGGGTCCTATAATAGGAAACATTTCGGTATCCGAATTTCTCCAACCAGGGCTACCTTTCTGGTGAATATACTCATGGCCGGCTACTGAATAACCTACCAATTCCCCTGCATCAATTCTCACTATTTGCTTATGTAGCTTTAATTCTACCATCTCCTTTTATTTTTGAGGATTAAAGTTAGCACTTTGTTATCCATTCAGAACTTAAAAAAATAATTTGCAATAATTTCTATTCGAACTTTATAGCCTTTACCGGAGAAATTTTAGTAATAATATAGGACGGTACCAGCAACATTAAAAGACATAAAATTAAAACCCCGACATTCAGCAACAAGACGGTCATCACATCAATATGTACAGGAATATAATCTATATAGTATTCCTTGGGATTGGGAAATTTGAACATCCGGAATTTATACTGCAAACCTATAATACCTAGTCCAATAATATTGCCCAGCAAAAGTCCAACACCTATTAAATAAGTGGCATTATACAAAAATATCTTGCGTATGCTCCAATTGGACGATCCCAATGCCTTTAAAATACCGATCATTTGGGTCCGCTCCAGTATTAAAACAAGCAGGGCAGTAATCATGTTGATACCTCCAACAATGATCATTATCCCAATGATCAATGCTATATTAAAATCGAATAGACCAAGCCATTCGAAAATCCTGTAATACTTGTCCTTTATGGTTTGTGTGTCCAGATCGGACATGGTCTTGCCATAAATTTCTTTGGCCTTATTATCTATTTCATCAAAATTATCAACAAAGATTTCAAAGTTTCCTACTTCGTTATCGGCCCATTTATTCATATGTTGAATATGCCGCAGGTCGATAAAAATATAGGAGCCATCAAGCTCCTCAAAACCACTATCGTAAATACCCGTTATCGTAAATTTTCTTTGATTCGGAATTTTTGATTCATCATCTTCCTTAAAGAAAATTGCAACGAAGGAATCCCCGGTTTTCAGCTTTAGTCGATTGGCCAAAACTTGGGATATCAACGTTTCACTATTGATCTCACCTTCAAAATTGGGCAGGGCACCATCTACCAAAAACTCCTTAAAAACGTCCCAATTAAAATCTGCGCCAACCCCTTTTGCTATAATACCTTCAAAAGTTTCCTCCGTCCTTATTATCCCGGCTTTGGCGGCTACCCCTTGAATATGTTGTATACCGCTAACCGATTTAAATTCCGGATAAAATTCCTGATCAAGGGAAACAGGAACCATGGACACATCGGAGGTATTGTTGTCGTAGTTATATATCTGGATATGACCATTAAAGGCCGCAATTTTTTCCCGTATCTTGTGTTTTAATCCTACCCCGGTAGATATGGCCACCAACATCATTAGCACACCCAATGCAATTGCCGCAATAGCTATTTTTATTATTGGTGCAGATATACTAATTTTATGCTCTTTACCTATAACAAGGCGTTTGGCAATAAAAAATTCTAAATTCAATTTATGGCAGTTTTTTCCATTTTCAAAAATACAGTATTATTATTGTTTTTTACACTTTCTTCATGTGGAAACCACACCAAAACCCACAATAAAGAACTCAATTCCGTAGTTACACAGGATACACTGGCAACTAATTTACCCATAATCGTAGCAGCCAACCGAACTGGTACCTACCTCCCATTACTCAAAGGAAAAAGGGTTGGAATTGTAGCCAATCAGACCAGTGTTATCTTTAAGGACACCCACCCCTTGTCTTACACCCATCTTGTAGATTCCCTATTGGCACATAATATAAATATACAGCAAGCATTTGCCCCCGAACACGGGTTTCGAGGAGAGGCCGATGCCGGGGAAAAGGTAAGCGATGGCAAGGATGAAAAAACCGGACTCCCCATAATTTCTCTGTACGGAAAAAACCGAAAGCCTTCCAAAGAACAATTGCAGGATGTTGATGTAGTACTGTTCGACATTCAGGACGTGGGGGTACGCTTCTATACCTATATTGCTACCATGCAATTGGTCATGGAGGCATGCGCAGAAAACAATATTCCCATAATAGTCTTGGACAGACCTAATCCCAACGCCCATTACGTGGATGGCCCTAGTATGGAAACCGAACACAGAGGCTTTTTGGGAATGACCAATATTCCCTTGGTTTATGGGATGACAATTGGTGAATATGCCCATATGATCAACCAAGAAGGGTGGCTGGAGAATAAAGTTAAAGCAGATTTGACCGTAATACAGATGGAAAACTACGATCACCACAAAGATTACATTTTACCTATTAGGCCCTCCCCCAACCTACCCAACAATACCTCTATTTATCTTTACCCTAGTTTGGGCCTATTTGAAGGAACCAATGTTAACGCAGGTCGTGGAACAGAGTTTCAGTTTCAACGTTATGGTGCACCTTTTATGGACAGTACCAAATACAATTTCCAATATACCCCTGCCCCAAATTTTGGGTCAAAGGAACCGAAACACAATGGTAAAATATGTTTTGGGATGGACTTGTCAGAGACTCCCAAAATAAGTTCCGTGAATTTGGATTATATACTGGATGCTTACAAAAACACCAAGGACAAGAGCTTGTTTTTTAACACCAGCGGCTTTACCAGACATGCCGGAACCGCCGCATTACAAAAGCAGATAGAGGCGGGACTTCCCCAAGAAGAAATAAAGAAAAGCTGGCAAACCGATATTCAAAAATTCAAACTAATAAGGTCCAAATATCTCATTTACAATTGACCGGCAGATTTATTATCCACTTTTTCCGGAGCTTTATATTTTTTGAAAGGAATTTTCAATAAGGCCCCTATATCAGAATTCTCCTTTTCACAGGGATAGGTATCTACGCCATATACAATCTCACTATTGGGTAATTTCATAAAGGTTCCAAGAAGTCGGTCCCAAATAGAAAAGATATTCCCATAATTACTATCCGTATAGGGTAATTTATAATGGTGGTGCACTTTGTGCATATCCGGAGAAACAATGATCCAACTAAGGACATCGTCCACCTTTTTGGGAAGTGAAATATTGGCATGATTAAATTGCGACAAGACAACTGAAAGCGCCTGATATATCATAATAATAGCTACAGGTGCCCCTACCACAAAAGTACCGAAACAAGTAAACGCAAAACGGACCACACTTTCTCCCGGATGGTGCCTATTGGCAGTTGTAGTGTCTACCTCATGATCTGTATGATGAATTAAATGAAAACCCCAAAGTATCTTTATCCTGTGTTCCACCCAATGGGCCAACCAGGCACTAAAAAAGTCCAACAGCATTACACCCAACAATACCTTTATCCACAAGGGCATTGCAGGTAGCCATTGTAGCACCCCAAAATTATTGGCTATGGTCCAATCACTGGTTTTTAACAATAAAAAGGCCAAGGGAAAATTTACGAGGATTGTAGTTAGGGTAAAAAAAACATTAATGCCCGCATGTCTAAACTTGCTATATTTTAACTGAAACAAGGGAATAACATACTCCAATATCCAAAAAAAGGCAATCCCTGATACCAAAATGATACTTCGGTGTGCCGGAGGAATAGTTTCAAAATAAGTGTAAATGGCTTCCATATTTTAAATTTACAAAATAGTTTTTGTTAAATAACTCCCCGCCAACAAAGCTATTGGAAGTTTACTGTATTTGGCTTAAAATATATTTCGAAACCGGGCTACTACACCTTAATCAACTTTTTCATCTCTTCCACTATGTTAAAAGCAGCTGGACAAATAGCCACATTTTTAAGGGTCAGATTACTAATTTGCTGGAATTTTTTCCTGTCCGTATGTGGAAATTCTCGACATGCCTTAGGCCTTACATCATAGATGGAACAGTAATTATCGGCTCCTAAAAAGGTACAGGGAACACTTTGCAGCACATAATCATTGTCCTCGTCCATCCTCAAAAATTCATCTATAAATTTTTGGGGTTTCATCCTAAAGTGCTTTGCAATACGCCCTATATCCGCATTGGTAAAAAGGGGACCCGTAGTCTTGCAACAATTGGCACAGTCCAAACAATCTGTCTTCCCAAACTCTGTCTCGTGCAAATCCTGCATTACATAATCCAAATCCTTTGGCGGTTTTCTCCGTAGTTTATCAAAGAATTTCTTATTCTCATTATGCTTTTCCTGTGCTCGCTTCGGAAGCTGCTTAATTACCTCATCCATTATGGAATAAACTTTTAAAAGTTGGTTAAAAGTCCCACATTTGCATGTAAATAACAAATTTAAATGGCTAAGGACATTTTAGGAAAGGCATTAATGGATTATCAATCCGGGAACTATTCGGAAGACATCAAGACCTATTCTTCCTTGGAGGAAGAGGACATTATCCCAGTTCCCTATTTATTTAGGGACTTTAAGAAAATGCCACCCTTGGAACAAAAAGCCTTGAAGCTTTGTAAGGGCAGTATCCTGGATATTGGATGTGGAGCTGGAAGCCATAGCCTCTATTTACAAAAAAAGGGCTTCTCCGTAACAGCTCTGGACCAATCCCACGGGGCCATTGAAACCTGTAAACTTAGAGGTATAGAACATACTGTTTTAAAAAGCATTAAAGATTTTAAACTACAAAAATACGATACACTTTTAATGCTCATGAACGGCATTGGAATAGTAGGTAAATTAAAAAACATTGATCACTTTCTTTCGCATTTAAAATCGCTCTTAAATCCCAACGGCCAGATACTCTTGGATTCAAGTGACATCATTTATATGTACGACGAAGATGAGGATGGGGGCTATTGGATTCCTGATGACCAAAATTACTATGGGGAAGTTACCTTCGAAATGGAGTACAAGGGAGGGAAAAGCGAACCCTTGGATTGGTTATATTTGGATTACAACACTTTACAACGGGCGGCTAATGCAAATAACTTAACTTGCGAACTTGTTAGCAAAGGAAAACATTTCGACTATTTAGCTAAACTTACCAGAATTAAGTAATACCCGTGAAGATTTGTCGTTATCTTTATGTCAGCGGGCCTTTGACCAAAAAAAAATGACAAGAATGAAAAAATTATCCATATTGCTTTTGTTGCCCCTTTTCTTGTTCCTTGGTTGTTCCAAGGACAACAATGAAAATGGAACCCAAGTAGACAAGACAGCTAACTTAAAAGGTCCGGGAGATTCTGCAAATGAGCTGCTTTCCAGCTCCAAATTCAAAAACTTGCTCATCGAAATTGGTTATGTAACGAATTATGCCCCTACAGAAATGGCAGTTTCGAATTTTGTTGAACTTCTTAACGAGCGTGCCCATAAAGATAACATAAGCATTACATACAAGGAATTGGACTCCCCTAAGAAGGACAGCCTTACGATAGACGAAATATTTGATTTGGAAAAAGAAAATAGAACTGTTTACAATGATGGTGATACCTTAGGACTATATATCTATTTTACCGATGCAAGTGCCAGTGATGATAATCCCGATGAAGATCTGGTAACCCTGGGGGCCGTTTACCGCAATACCTCTATGGTCATATACGAAGCCACCATTAGAAAATTGGCCGCGAAGAGTTCTTTGATCAGTAATTCTACCGTGGAAGCGGCTACTTTAAACCACGAGGCCGGACATTTATTTGGATTGGTAAACCTAGGAACACCCGCTGTTAACGAACATGAAGACCCTGATGCCAAAAGTCATTGCGACGAACAGAACTGCCTAATGAGGGCAGAGCTCCAATTTGGATGGGGAATGGCCAAAATGTTAACCGCCAAAAATGGGGCAATCCCCAGTTTTGGCACAGAATGCCTTCTAGATTTGCAGGCCAATGGAGGCAAATAAATCTAAGAACGAAAACCTATAAATAGATGAAAAAAATAGTTACCACCTCAAACGCACCTGCCCCAATAGGGCCCTACAACCAGGCTGTATTCGCTGGAAACACATTGTATATCTCAGGGCAAATTCCTATAGATCCAAAAACTGGGGATTTAGTGTCAGGGGATATTAAAAGGGAAACCGAGCAGTCCATGCAAAACTTAAAAGCCATTCTTACCGAGGCAGGAATGACTTTTGAAAATGTTGTTAAAACATCGATTTTCGTAAAGGATATGCACCAGTTTTCACAAATAAATGAAGTATATGGCGCCTATTTTGATGCGGATACCGCACCAGCCAGAGAAACTGTAGAAGTTGCCAATCTTCCCAAATTTGTAAACGTTGAAATATCTATGATAGCCGTTAAATAGTGCCTTTGTGAAATTCGACCAGGCCTTCTATGGGTCTTTGTCTTATAACACCTAGAATTAAATCGTTTCTTTCTACTACCGTAGCAAGTTCTTCACGCAAGTAATAGGCAATACTGCCAACAAAACTAACAGGAACTTTTGTAGCCAATTCAAACTGCATAATGTAATTGTTTACAAACTGCTGAAAGCCCTTATCTATTACCCCTCTGCAATAGGGATGGTTTTTGTTTTCTACAATAAACCTGGCAAAAGTGGCCAAATAGGTATTTGGATTAGGCTGTTTATACAGATTTTCCTTGATTACATCGGCATCCAAATTGTATTCCTTAGCGAACTTGGTGGCCAAATCCATTGGTATTTTATTAAAATAATAGTCCCTTATCAATTTTCTTCCAAAAAAGTTACCGCTACCGTCATCCATAGGAATATACCCCAGAGAGGTAACCTTTTGATGTAATTTCTCACCGTCATAATAGCTGCAATTGGAACCCGTACCTAAAATACAAACAATTCCGTGCTGCCCTAATTTTGTTGTGGCAAATATGGCCGCGTATGTATCCTCTTTTACTTCAGCCTTGGCGTTGGGGAAAAAATCATTAAAAATCTCTGTTAAATACTTCTTCATCCTATCGGTACCACAACCGGCCCCGTAAAAATACAAGTTAGTAACATCCTCCCTATTCTTGGAAAGTTCAAAATTATTGGCCAAACGGTCTTCGATTACAGGACGCGTCAATACCTCAGGACTTAAACCTAAAGTTTGGGTCATGAACAACTGGTTGCCCTTTTCATCCAATGCAATCCAATCCGATTTTGTTGCGCCACTATCTACGATCAATATCATATAACACGATTATTACTAAAGAATCCTGAAAATAAGCAAAATATCGCTTAATTTCAGGATTCTTTTAATTATTACCCTATAAGTCTATAATTTATGGATGTATTGCGCTAAGTCGACCAATTTATTGGAATATCCAGACTCGTTATCATACCATGAAACCACTTTGAAGAATTTTGAATTCAATTCAATTCCAGCTCCTGCATCAAAAATACTGGTTCTGGCATCCCCTATAAAATCTTGGGAAACTACCGCTTCATCGGTATATCCTAAAATTCCTTTCAATTCTCCCTCAGAAGCCTTTTTAAATGCCTTCTTGATCTCTTCGTAAGAAGTTTCCTTCTCCAAGCGAACAGTTAAATCCACCACGGAAACATCGGCAGTTGGCACTCTAAAAGCCATCCCGGTTAGTTTTCCAAGCAATGATGGAATTACCTTTGTTACTGCCTTGGCAGCACCTGTTGAAGCAGGTATAATATTCAATAGGGCACTTCTACCACCTCTCCAATCTTTTTTGGAAGGACCATCAACAGTCATTTGGGTGGCTGTTGTAGCATGTACAGTAGTCATCAAAGCCTCTTCAATACCAAAGCTATCGTTCAATACTTTGGCCATAGGAGCCAAACAGTTGGTAGTACAAGATGCATTTGAAACAATTTTATCCGAAGCTTTAACTTCATTATGGTTAACTCCCATTACAAACATAGGAGCATTGCTCGATGGAGCTGAAATAACCACTTTTTTTGCACCACCATCAATATGGAACTGAGCCGTTTCCAAAGTAGTAAAAATACCGGTACATTCAGCAACGATATCAGCACCAACCTCATCCCACTTCAAATTCTTTGGGTCTCTTTCAGCGGTAATCCTAACCGTTTTACCGTTTACTACCAAATCACCATCCTTTACTTCAACGGTACCATTGAATTTTCCATGTACAGAATCATATTCCAACAAATAAGCAAGATGTTCCACATCAAGCAAATCGTTAATAGCCACTACATCTACATTATCTCTTTCTACAGTAGCTCTGAAGACCAATCTTCCAATCCTTCCGAAACCGTTAATCCCTATTTTCAAGTTTGACATTTCTAATTGTTTTTAATGTTTAAAATTATGTTGTCATGATATCGGAAACCCTCATAAGCTCCTTATCAATTTTTGTATGTCCTTTTATTGCCTTACTGATCGGAGTCAGGGTTATTGTATTATCCTGTATACCCACCATTAAATTAGTTTTTCCTTCCAATAATGCTTCAACTGCCTTGACACCCATTCTACTTGCCAAAACACGATCAAAACAAGATGGCGCCCCACCTCTTTGCATATGTCCCAAAACGGATACACGCACATCATAAATGGGAAGATGTTCTTCCACGTATTCTTTTAGTTCAAAAACATTTTTACCTGTTTTGTCACCTTCGGCCACCACCACAATACTTGATGATTTACCGGATTCCTTACTGCGTTTTAAGGATTCCAACAATCTTTCGAGACCCAGATTTTCTTCAGGTATCAAAATCTCCTCGGCTCCTGCACCAACACCTGCATTTAAAGCGATATGGCCAACATCCCGACCCATAACCTCTACAAAGAACAGTCTATTGTGTGAACTGGCCGTATCCCTGATTTTATCGATGCACTCAACAGCGGTGTTCAATGCCGTATCAAATCCTAATGTATAGGTAGTTCCAAAAATATCATTGTCTATGGTACCAGGGATTCCAATTACTGGAAAATCAAATTCCTTATTAAAGGTCAATGCACCTGTAAAGCTGCCATCGCCGCCAATAACGACAAACGCATCTATACCTGCTTTTTTAAGTTGATCGTAAGCCACTTGACGGCCTTCCTTGGTCCTAAAAGGTAAACAACGGGCAGATTTAAGAATTGTTCCTCCCTTGTTAATTATATTGTTCACGCTACGCGCATCCATAACCTTAAAATCACCCTCCATCATGCCTTCATATCCTCTATAGATACCAACGCATTCAACCTTCAAATAGGCACATGTACGTACTACTGCCCTAATAGCAGCGTTCATTCCCGGGGAGTCTCCTCCTGATGTAAAAACACCAATCTTTTTTATTGCTGAAGCCATAAAAATTTTAAAAAAACAAAACTAGCAAACTTATTTCAATAATTACCCGACTTTGGCTTTAATTTGACAACAACGGACCACTCCAACGTTTTCGTTGAATAATTTCTTGGAAATTGTTAAATTCATAATCAATTCTTCAAGTAAAGTGATTATCTAGAATTTGCCCAAAACGACCAAAATGACCCAAAAAAGTGGTTAATTCCTTCCTAAAATTTTGCGCATTAGCTCTTTAAAACTGTCGAAGTCTACCTGATAGGAAAGTCCAACACCTTGTGTATACCCCTGGCGATCTGCCAGAAATTGCTGGATTTCGTTCTCCCTATTGAATATTTTGGCACTAAGGGTCCCTTCTTCGTTCAGCAAAATCTGAACTTCCACGTCCCCGGCAACTACGGTTTCCGATACTCCCCCTACCGGTACCCCTACTCTACCATTTAGTAGAACCCGATCACTGATCTGGGTAGACAAGGTTACCCCCAATCTATTCTCGGTCTGAATATCAGTGGTTCTATCCAAAATACCTTGTTCGTAGGACAATCCGAAATTTAATTTGTCATTGTCCCCTGCCAATAGGGAATTGAGAATTCCCGAGGCAGATTGAAGTAGATTCCCCGTAACAGCCTGTTGATTAATACCTGTCTGTTCATTTACAAAAGAACCTTGTGCCAATAGAAAAAGAGCATTTTTTTCGGCAATGGTGGGATCTTGCAATCTGTATTCCAGTTCGGATTTAACTATGGAATTGGTACCGGGAAATTCTATTCTCCAGTCTATAACCGGACTTTCCAACTCACCGGTCAGCCTAACCACCACATCGGTCGGTATTCGTCTTGTGTATCCAGGGTTATCCAATAGCGGAGCCGGGTTTGCATTTAGGGCATAAACGGCTTCCATATTCAATTGTGCCGCCAAGGGCTCCCTTTCCCAAGTAATATTACCTCCAGGCTTCACCTTAAAGGTCTTATCTATAATTCCGCCAAACTTATAGCGAAACTGTCCCGTCACCACTACGAAGTCCCCGTACATATTAAATTTACCGTTGGTATTGATTTCAATGAACAAAATTCCGGCTCCTGTTCCTTTTAAAGAACTACCAGTCTTGGTATCTACAACAATTTCAACTTCCGCATCCGGGGTAACGTCCAGGTTAAATGCCAATTCCAGACCCTCTACCTCCTTTAATACACGTTGCTCTTTATCCGAATCCTCTACTTTCTTGCCCACAAAATTGATAAATGAAAAATCGCCAACGCTAACTACATCGCTAATTGGAATTTTTAAGGAGGTACCCCTTGCCGTTGCTCCATCCACATTGATCGTTAGTGCGTTTGTAGGTCCAAATATTCGGCCCGTACCATTTAAATAACCGGCTCCATAGTATAGCACCTCTTCCTGAAAGGGGGTATTAAGTATCAAAAATCGATCATTATTGGTATCAACATCCAAATCCAAGCTCCAATCTTTAAAAAACCTATGGGTTATGGTACCATCCAAAGTTGCCTTGGTATTCATGGCCACATCCGTGAGTTTGATCTTCTGAAAATTAAAGGTTTGATCGGACAACTTTACCCTGGAGTAAGGTGCAAAACTGTAATCCACATTCAAATAGGGAATGGCAATGCCGGCTTCATTTAAAGAAAGTACGCCGCTCCAATTGGGATTATTTATGGGCCCCCTTAGAATGGCACTACCCTGTAACAATCCCCTTATATTGGTAATGACGCCCTCGCCCAACGGACTAAATGGCTCCAAATTAAACTTATTGAAGTCTACTATAAGGTTTGCTTGGGGAATCTTCTCCCTATTAGAGATATTTCCTACCACACTAAGCTTCTCGAACCCCTTGTCTATCAAGGATGTGTTCACCACAAAATCGGTCAAATCCCTATTCCCTACAATACCAATGCCCAGATCTCCCAAGGTAATATCATTGATGCCAAAATTCGTAATATTCAAATTGGAAGAAGGCAGATATACATTATCCTTCTGAAGGACGTTTAAGGTACCGTTCACCTCCCCATGTAATCTAAGACTATCTATAGCGGGTGTAATCTTGCCAAGGGTCACAATCTTGAACTGAAGCTCGATGTCCTTGTAGGTCGAATCTGCCAATTGGCCCCTTAACCGGATTTGCTCCTGTTCATTGTTGTTCATGACTACCTCCTCAATGGTAATACTATCCAGGGTTTTGTTTAGAATTACCTTATTCTTATTATTCCCATCCTTGTTGAGTATCCATTTATTTCCCTTAAAACTTATATCGGAAGTTTTTAGACCTATAACAGATTTGTTCTCCTTATTAAAAGTGTGATAGAAATTGAGGTTGTAACTATCATTAAATTCACTACCCCCACTAAATTCCGTTCTAAAAAACAGAGTATCCTTCAAGGTAGTGTTTATCAAATTAAAATCTTTTACATCGTAGTAGGGAGTTGCTAGATCCCCTATAGAAACATAGGTATTAAATAAGGGGTTCTTATTGTCTATCTTTATATCTATACTATCCAACTCATTGCCAAAAGCAACTATGCTGGGCGATTTGAATGTAAGCTTAAAATCGCCTTCATCGGCAATGATATTTCCCCTTATAAAGGTGTTGGGATCAAATTTCACCTCTGGAAAAAACACATCCACAATCTTGTTGTAGATTTTGAAATTGAAGGCCAATCTCTGATTCGCAGATATATTGAAGGGCCTGTAATTGGTGTAAATACTTCCCAAGGAATTTTGCAGCAACCTACCTAGTTCCTTGACTCTAAAATTACCCTTTAAATATCCGGTAATAATATCCGGCGAATTAATATCGATAATCCGGGTGCTGTCATTTTCAAAGGTAGACGAGACCTTGAAATCCTCAAAGTAGTAGGTTTCGTTCTTGTTCTGGTAATTGGTTTTGGTAAATTTTATATCCCCAACAATATTATCCAGGGAGTTACCACTGATATCCATATTTATATCCCCCTTAAAAACGGATACACTATCATTTATAAAATTTACTCTCTTAAGGTCGGCGTAATCCACGGAAGCAATAAAATTGAAATTATTTCTGTTTTCCGCAAAATCGGCCAATCCTTTAAAACTAAATTTAATATTTTCGTCACTACACAACAGCGAACCATCAAAAAGCTGTTCCTTTATAATTCCGGACACGTTGATATCCTTATAGTTGTAACCATTAAAATTTATGGAATACACCTGCCCTATTACCTCCGTATTTAAATATTCCATGACTACGCCCTTACCCTCCACATTAAAATCCAGATTGGTAACACCCACCTTTTCAGCGCCTATCAAATTTCCAAGATCAAAATCGATCAAAGAGACAAACCCCTTGTAGGAGGCGTCGTCTATATGATCGATATCGGTAAGCTCCAGATCCACATAGCTACTTCCTATTAGGGTGTTAATGTTGGCTTTGGTATTTATTGAAGATTCCGTGATAAGAGCATCTCCCCTAACCGTAAACTGGCCCAATTTCTGAACCGAGGACGGCAATACATCTAATATATTCGGCAGCAAGGCCCTAAGTTCATAGTAACTGGAGGTAACATTTTTCATATTGGCCTCTAGGATAAAACCGGCATCCTTGGTAAAAAGGTTCTTAAAATTAAAATCGCCACGGATTCCCGTATTATCCGTTGTCAAAAACAGATCGTTTGTATTCAAGTCGTTCAGAACCCCATCGACAATAGTGGAGAATGAAACAATTTTATCACTTCCAAACTGATCGTAAAGTAGGTTTACCTCATTTAAGGCCACAGTAGATTCAACAAATTCGGCATCAATTTTAACCTTGTCCAAAAATTCTTTAAAATCTTCCCGATCGTAATTGAATATTACCTTTCCCAATAAGTGGGATTGAGGGGTCTTGATACTAAGGGAATCAAAGCGCATCTGCTGTTTAGTGTACTTAAACTCAGTGGCCATTTCATCCACGACCACTCCCCTTTTACTTTTAAAGGACATCTTTTGAATATTGGAACTAACGTCAGGACCAAGAATGTTAAAATCTGAGGCAGAAATATTAAGATCTACAAAATTCAACATTTCTGTTGTCTCACGATTTTCATCAATGAGCTTAAATTTACTATCGCTAATTTCTACGTCAGAAGAAGAAAAATAAAACGGAGGTGTCCCTGGTTTACGAGGTTTCTTATCGTCCAACTTATCTATAAACACCTCTAGATTGGTGTTCTTGTCGTCCTGATAGGTTCTAAGCTTAAAATTGAGGCGCTCAATAGCTATGTCGCCGAACTCCAGTTTACCGTTCACCAAATTGCGGACATTTAGGATAGAGGTGCTTAAATTGTCTATGTAAAAAAGGGTATCCTGTTTGTAATCCTCAATATAAACGCCCTTAAGTGAAGTATCCCAGGAAATTAAGGAAATCCTTAGGCGATCAATATTAATATTGGTGCCAAATTCCTTATTGATCTCCGTGGTGGCATACTTGGCAAAACGGGTCTGGACAAATGGTAGGGAAAGTATTACACTGCCCAACACGCAAATAAGAATGAGCACCAAAAATACTCTGACCAGAATTTTTCTTAATTTTTTGATAGGGCTTTATGTTTTACCTTTGTACATTCAAATTTTATTCCAAACCAAGTGGATAATAAAACTATTTATATTCTAGCCATTGAATCCTCGTGCGATGACACTTCTGCCGCGGTATTATACAACAATAGGACACTAAGCAATATTGTGGCCACCCAAAAAATACATGAGGAATACGGGGGCGTTGTTCCCGAACTCGCCTCACGGGCACACCAACAAAATATTGTCCCTGTAGTGCACCAGGCATTAGCCAAAGCAAATATCGATAAAAAACAGTTATCCGCCATAGCTTTTACACGTGGACCAGGACTTATGGGATCTTTATTGGTAGGAACCTCCTTTGCCAAATCCCTTTCCTTGGGATTGGGCATACCTTTAATTGAGGTAAACCATATGCAGGCCCATATTTTATCGCACTTTATTGAGGAAGAAAATTACAAAATGCCTTCCTTCCCTTTTTTGGCAATGACCATTAGTGGTGGACATACGCAAATAGTACTGGTGAAGGATTACTTTGACATGGAAATTTTAGGAGAGTCCTTGGATGATGCCGTAGGGGAAGCCTATGACAAGAGTGCAAAAATATTGGGCCTTCCGTATCCAGGAGGCCCCTTGGTAGACAAATATGCCCAATTGGGCAACCCAAAAGCTTTCCCCTTTCCGAAGCCCAAAGTGGACGGACTAAACTTTAGTTTTAGCGGACTAAAGACCAGTATACTTTATTTTATTCAGCGGGAAACAAAAAACAACCCCAATTTTATTGCCGAAAACCTGAACGATATCTGTGCTTCCATCCAATATACCATCATCAATATTTTAATGGATAAATTAAAGAAGGCGGTAAAGCAGACCGGAATAAAGCGAATAGCTATAGGCGGAGGAGTCTCCGCAAATTCCGGTATTAGACAGGCACTTCTAAAAGCGGAGGAAAAATGGGGATGGACCACCTATATTCCAAAATTTGAATATTGCACGGACAATGCTGCTATGATAGGTATTGTGGGATATTTAAAATACAAAGAAATGGACTTTGTAGATCAAAGTATTACCGCCAAGGCGAGATATGTAATCGAATAACAAGTATCAATATTCAAGGTTTGATGTTTTTACCGATTTCTGGAATAGCCAGTATCCGAGCAAATTATTTTCATTGAATTTGTATCTTGAAACTTTAAAATATTATGGCATACGACGAACAATTTGCAAATCGAATTAGGGCCAGTTTTGAATTGCAGCCCCCAGCTGTACGATCCAATATTACCGAAAAGAAAATGTTTGGCGGAATTGCCTTTTTGTATTCTGGAAAAATGACAGTAGGCATAATAAAGGAAAGCCTCATGGTAAGGATCATATCCAGTAAAATGGAGGGAATTATGAGGTCAGAACATGTGAGACCTATGGATTTTGCAAAACGCCCCATGAAAGAATTCGTCTATGTTTCCCAAGAGGGAATTGCCACAGAGGAACAATTATTAAATTACATTGAACTAGGATTGGAACACGCAAAACAAAAATTGAACGAACTGTAAACCACACAACAAGCCCATGCAACTTTTCTTCCATCCAGAATTAGATAATAACACTGACCAATTTAACTTTCCGACCGATGAAAGTCGCCATATTTCCAAAGTACTGAGGAAAAATTCTGGCGATATAGTACAGATCACCAATGGAAAGGGCATTTGGTTTGAGGCCGAAATACTTTTCCCCGATCATAAAAAATGCAGCGCAAAAATTATCTCCAGAACCCAGGTACCGCCAAAACCATATCAACTACATATGGTAGTGGCACCGACAAAACTAAACGACCGATTCGAGTGGTTTTTGGAAAAAGCTACTGAAATAGGCGTCCATCAAATCACACCCATTATTTGTGACCATTCCGAAAGAAAGGTCATTAAAATGGACCGAATGGAAAAGGTTATCCAATCCGCCATGAAACAATCCTTACAATCCTATCTTCCGCAACTAAATCCGGCCATTAGCTTCAAAGAATACATGGCCCTGCCTAAGAGTGGGGAACTGTTTATAGCGCATTGTGAGGTAGACAATAGAAAGGAACTATCCCATTCTGCAGCTGCCAAACAAAACACCACCATATTGATCGGGCCAGAAGGGGATTTCTCCTCTGATGAGATAAAGGCGGCCCTGAACAACGGATTTCAAGCGGTTGCCTTGGGAAACACAAGATTACGTACAGAAACCGCGGCCATAGTGGCCTGTACTGCCATTGCGCTGGTAAACTTGTAATCCGCCATTGGGGCATATCATGGCAAGGCATACTTTTATTGACAATTAAATTTCTTTGCCAAAACATGAAATGTTATACATAACCCTTTTAGTTTTATAACCCGTTAATATTCTTAAATTTGAATATCGTAATTATCCAAGTGCATATGAAGCAGCTAGTTGTAATCTTATTGATGTTCAATTTTTATTTGGCGCAAAATACACAAGCACAGGAAATTGCCATTTTAAAATATGGAGGTGGAGGTGATTGGTACGCCAACCCCACGGGCCTCCCAAACTTAATCAAATTCTGTAACCAACAACTAAGGACCACCATTGACCCCAAACCACAAACAGTAGAAGTAGGTAGCCCCAATATTTTTCAATACCCATTTTTACACATGACGGGGCATGGCAACATATTTCTTACCCAGGAGGAAGCAGAAAACCTTAGAACGTATTTATTAGCGGGCGGATTTTTGCACATAGATGACAATTACGGTATGGAACCCTACTTGCGCAAAGAACTGGCCAAAATATTTCCTGACAAGGAACTTACGGAATTGGGTGTGGACCACCCCATCTTTCGGCAACAATTTCAATTTCCCAAAGGATTGCCCAAGATACACGAACATGATGGTAACCGTCCCCAAGCCTTTGGAATTTTTGAACAGAACCGTCTGATCCTTCTTTTTACATTTGAAAGTGACCTAGGGGACGGATGGGAAGATCCAGAGGTGCATAACGACCCTGAGGAGGTCCGCCTAAAGGCTTTACAAATGGGGGCCAATATAATTTCCTACGTTTTTAAAAGTTAAAATATGACATCTAAGACTATTGCTGAAGGTATATTGAGGGCTCTTGGAATAATTGTAGCCATTGCAATCCTACTGGCTTTCCTATATAAAATTAGCGCCGTTCTAATATATATTGCCATAGCGGCAGTGGCCAGCTTAATTGGGCGCCCCATTGTTTTATTTTTTCGTCAGAGATTAAAATTCAATAATACCGTGGCTGTTATAATAACTATGATTTTCCTTGTTGGGGTCGTTGCCGGAGTCATTGCCCTATTTGTACCCTTGCTCATACAACAGGGACAGAACCTATCCCTTCTCAACATAGATGCCTTACAGACCAATTTAGAGGACTTGTACCGCCAGCTACTGCAATATATCGGGGTCAAATCCGAAGATTTGGAGCAAAGTATTAAAGATTCACATTTGTTTTCGAACCTGAACTTTGGTATTCTTCCAGATTTCCTAAACTCCATAATCGGCATATTGGGTAGTTTTAGTGTGGGGCTATTTTCCGTTCTCTTTATAGCCTTCTTCTTTTTAAAGGACAGCAAGTTATTGGAGGAATCCATACTTACCCTAATCCCTGGAAAAAATGAAAATAGATTTCAACATTCCATGGAAACCATCAAAAATTTGCTTTCGAGATATTTTGTTGGCCTAGTGTTCCAAATCCTGATCCTATTTGTTATTTATTCTATTGTCCTTTTTATTTTTGGAATTGAAAATCCCGTAGTAATCGCCTTTCTGTGCGCCCTTTTAAACCTTATACCTTATATAGGCCCTATCATTGGTGGGGTATTGATGGCGATTTTGACCATGACCAGCAATGTAGGGGCCGATTTTAGTAGCGTAATTTTACCCAAAACGGGCTATGTTATGATAGGCTTTATTATTGGTCAATTGGTAGACAACTTTTTCTCCCAGCCTGTCATCTTCTCCAGTAGCGTAAAATCGCATCCCTTGGAAATTTTTCTCATCATCATCATCGGAGGCCTGCTTTTGGGGGTCACCGGAATGATCATTGCGGTACCTGGATATACGGCGATTAAAGTAATTTTAAAGGAATTTTTCAACGAGAATAAAATAGTTAAGTCCCTTACAAAAAATTTATAATTCCACCTTGAACAAAAATATACTAACATCTGAAATTCAAGACTTTATAAATGAAAATTTAAAGACAAAAATTATTGACGTTTTGTTGAAGCCCTTGAATTTTGAAGGTGTTACCAACAAGGAAATCGCAGAACAAATTGAAGCCAAGATCAAATGTAAGGACAAGCTCCCCACCTGGTTTGGCACTCCAAATATTTACTATCCCAACAAACTAAATATTGAGCAGACTTCCTCTGAAACTACAGCCGAATATAAGGCTGGACTTGTAAGTGGAACATCCCTTTTGGACATGACCGGCGGCTTTGGGGTCGACAGTTATTTCTTCAGTCCCAAAATAGGACAGGTACACCATTGTGAATTGAACAGTGAGCTGTCCGAAATAGCAGAACATAACTTTAAAGTTTTGGGCAGGACCAATATCCGCACCCATGCCATGGACGGAATAGATTTCTTACAACATTCAGAATTCGAATTCGATTGGGTATTTATAGATCCCTCCCGTAGACATGATGCCAAGGGAAAGGTTTTTTTATTGTCCGATTGTATCCCGAATGTCGCCGATAATCTGGACATCATTCTTGGAAGGGTGAAAAAAATAATGATAAAAACCTCCCCTCTTCTAGACTTGTCGGCCGGACTCAGGGAGTTGTGCTTCGTTAAGGAAATCCATACTGTATCGGTAAAGAATGAGGTAAAAGAAATCCTATGGATTTTGGAACAGGGCTATGAAAATGAAGTATTGGTAAAAACAGTAAACCTAGGCGGACCATCAATGGAAAAGTTCAACTTTTCCATTGATGATGAAAAATTAGCGCACTCCAATTACTCGGACCCCCTTGAATATTTATACGAGCCTAATTCGGCCATTCTAAAGTCGGGGGCCTTTAAGACCGTAGGCGATAAATTCAATATGTATAAGTTACATGATCACTCACATCTATACACCAATGAACAACTATTGGAATTTCCGGGCAGGAGGTTTAAAGTTATCAAGACCATTCCCTTCAATAAAAAAGAATTACAAAGACTGGAATTAAAAAAAGCAAATATTACCATTCGGAATTTTCCCATAAGTGTGGCGGAAATAAGGAAAAAGTTTAAGATTAAGGATGGAGGGGAGGTCTATCTGTTTTTTACCACCAACCCGAAAGGTGAAAAAATTGTTGTTGAATGCCACAAAATTTAAGCTAGTGGGAACTTGCTGCAATAAACAAAAATAGGTGACTTCACTCCCCGATACAATTCGGGACGTTACAAAAAAGCAACTCCTATTGAAGTGACTAGAACAGTCGCATCAAGGCCTAACACTATTACTTAAATCGCGAATCGCAATAACATTAATACAAATACGTAATTGGGAGTCTAGCAGTTAAGAGATAGAGTGCTTGGGTGTCCAAGAAATCTTATTTTTCCGAGCCAAGGTTTGCGCTTTCTACCCCCTTCTGCCTTCTCCTATGTCGAAGCCACCCTCCCTTTTCTAGGGGAAGGAGCATTTTCATATTTCTTGGTGTGGTAACAGAACGTTTAGTTTCATAATAGGTTCCTTCCCTTGTCCAAGGGAAGGTGGATTCTCGACCAGGAGGCGAGGAGACGGAAGGGATTGGAAGCCCTTTTAATTTTAGACTACTGTAATCAGAATCCCTGACACGCCGTTAATCGCAATCCCATTTAAAATTAGCCACCTTGTCATTGGACGCAGTACCCAAATTGTAATGCCACCACTCCGTTCTTATGGACCAAAATCCATATTTTTCCATGGTTTCCTTTAACAACAACCTATTATCCAGGACATTCCTAGGTAGATCCAAATTGTCATGGTAAGCCCTTTTTCCAAAAAAATCAAAATCGGTCCCCATATCCAACTCCTCCCCGTCCAAGGTAACCAAAGTAATATCCACTGCACCACCCTTGTTATGAATAGACCCCTTGACCGGGTCGGCAACATACTGCGGATTGGGAACAATGGCCCACATTTTATATTGTACGTCGTTTGGGCGATAACAGTCAAAGAACTTTATTTTAAATCCTTTGTCCATAAATTCCTTATTGGCCAAAAGCAGTGCCCGGGCCGTTTTAACCCTAGTGTAACATTCCGCACAATCGTAGACCTTGGCCTTTAAAAAATTATTTTCTGTGGCATAGCGCAGGTCGTACACAAAATCATCACTATAATCGGCCAACCTTACAAACAAAGTATCGGCAAGACCTTCCAGGGATTTAAGCTTAGGTAGCGGGGTATTTTCTTTCTCATCCTTTACAACTACAACTGAATCCGTTAACTGTACTTTCGTTTCCTTCTCCCCATTAATTCTCTTGCTTACAGAGGCTTCCTTACATCCAACAAAAAGGGCTAATATTAAAAACGCCATTCCCTTAAAAACTGTGTGCTTCCTGTCCATATATTATATTGCCAATTTTTATTCCAATCATTCCCCTCTATTTATCAGCTCCGCCATAACAAATAAACAAAAAAAGCCCCGAAACTGGGGCTTTTTATAAATCTAATAGGTACCAAAAATAATTAATGATCCTTCCCTAATATTATCAATTTTTAGGAGGCCTAAGTTAAAAGATTGCCTTTGTCGTCCCAAGTAGCTATTTCGTTTCTAGTACTGTGATCGATACATTTAGCGACCCATTCAGGATCGTAGTCAACACCATGTTGATCCAACACGTCCTGCGGAACACCGTCCCAAACGTTGGGCGTATTTCCTTTATAGCCTAGCTCTGCAACTCCTACTTTGGAAGAATAATAACCGCAAACGGTCAACCCCCGCATCAAATAGAAAAATTGTATCTCAAGCGGTTGCACTTCCAACGATTTTTCGGGATCATGATAACAGATGGTATCCAATATTTCCTTTTGTTGTTCCAAGCTAGCCAACTTAAATTCGATTCCGAAATCGGCATTGCTCTTATGGTCCAACCACATTAGTCCACCTTTGAGCGTCAACTGCAGCTCAGGGATATCCTTGCCCATGAATTCTATAAATTCGGGAACCTCTGCCTCAATAGGGCCTCCGTTAGGCTCCCTGGGAGGAAGTATTATCGTGCTCAATACCGATATAGTCTCCATTTCGTGCTCGGTAAAAAGCTGTTCTGCATTTAATTTTTCAATAAGCTCCAACTCCTCTGGGGTACGACCAAAATAATGGGTGTTTTCCGCTGCGGCAACAGCTTGGTCGGCCGTATCGGGTCCATCTGTCTTACAGCCATGAAAGGCCAAGGCAGACGCACCCGCACCAAGAATTATTGTCTGTATACTCTTTCTTCTATCCATGGTCTAGATATTTTGCTGTTTTAATTGTTCAATAATATAATCACTGGCGCGCCAGGACAATGCCAAAATGGTCCATGTACAGTTCTTATCCGCTTGGGAAGTAAAGGGGCCTGCATCTACAATAAATACGTTGTCCACATCGTGTAATTGATTGAATTTATTAGTGACCGATGTTTTGGGGTCGTTACCCATTCTGGTGGTACCTACCTCGTGGATAATGCGTCCCGGAGCCTCAAGCCCATAATCCTTATCCTTACCTGGCTTTTCGCCTAAAGGCTCTGCTCCTATATTGTGGAAAATCTCCTCAAAGGTATCCTGCATATGCTTGGCCTGATTTTTCTCAAATTCGGACCATTTGTAATTGAACTTCAATACCGGAATACCAAATTGATCCACCGTGGTAGGGTCTATTTCACAGTAATTATCCTTACGGGCAATACCCTCACCCCTACCGGCTACCCCTAACACGGAGCCGTAATATTTTTTGACATCATCCCTTAAGCTATCCCCATAGCCACCTACCTTGAGTCCAAAGAACTTATTAAACTCATTGGGGTTAAAACTAAAACCATAGCCCGGCATCTTCATACCTCCACCCACTTCGATATGATACCCCCTTGGAAAATCCAACTTGGTATTATCTCCCCACCAAGGAGAGTACACATGGTTACTGCCCACTCCGTCTTCATTATAGGATACTTTTCTGTTCATCAATGCAGGTACGAAAGCGGCTCTACTGGCCCCCGTAGAATCGTGCAAATATTTACCTACAACGTCACTACTATTACCTAATCCATTAGGGTGTTGTTTACTTTTCGAATTCAGGAGAATTCGGGCAGAACTACAGGCGGAAGCCGCCAAAACCACAACCTTACCCCTTAATTTATACTCTTTTCTATCGTCCTTACTGATATAAGACACCCCTGTTGCCTTGCCCTCTTCATTGGTGGTCACCTCCCGCACAACGCAATTGACGTATAATTTTATTCGGCCCCCGCTTTTTTGTGCCGGAAATATCAGGCAACTGCCCGATGAGAAATCGGCATAAACGGAACAGGAACGTGAACATTGTCCACAATAGAAACACACGCCACGGTCCGCATTAATTCTTTTGGTGAGCATGGAAAGTCTACCTGGAATAGTAGGTATTCCCGCCTTTTTGGCCCCATTGATATAGAAAAGCTCATGTAGTCTTGGTTTTGGTGGAGGCAGGAAAAATCCATCAGGATCGTTTTCCAGTCCTTCATTGGTGCCAAATACCCCAATTAATTGATCTACCTTATCATAATATGGTTTTACGTCCTCATAACCTATGGGCCAGTCCTCACCATGACCGTCCCTGGTCTTTCCTTTAAAATCCTTGGGCCCAAAACGAAGGGAAATCCTCCCCCAGTGGTTTGTACGCCCCCCTAACATATGGGATCGGAACCAGTCAAATTCGGTACCAGGTTCACGGGTATATGGTTCTCCTTCTATCTCCCAACCGCCATAAGCAGCATCAAATTCGCCAAATGCCCGGGTGGTACCCCTTCCCCTTCTAGGAGATTCGTAATTCCATTTCAGCTGATTCATTGTTTTTGGGTCTGCCGGATCAAAAAACGGCCCGGCCTCGACAACCGCAACATTGAGACCGGCATCGGCCAACTGTTTGGTGGCCATACCGCCACCAGCACCCGAACCGACAATTATTACATCATAAATTTCTGAGGATTCTTTTATCTGCATATTAAATGAATTAATCTTGAATTTCAATATAAGTCTAAATTGAAATCAAATTAGAATTTTTTATTCAAACAACCTGAAAATTCATGTATTTTGATATAAAACCATCAATAATTGATAATATGTCATTAGGTGGGACAAATCCTTGTAATTGTCATTTAGGATTACAGCCCAATTCCTTTTTATAGCACTGCATGGAACAAAAAAATATGACTATTGGTTCTTTTTCCCAGCAATCTGCTTCTCAACAGCCAATAAACAAAAAGACCTCCGTGAGGAGGCTTTTTAAGTCAATTTCAATAATTGGAATCGATATTATTACAAACCTTCCAAATACCTTAAACTCTTGGGTACCTGTTCCACTACCCTGGAACATTCATCCTCAATGAACATGTATTTAATTCCCAATTTTTTGGCTTCTGCCACAACACCGGCTATATCCACTTCACCTGTACCCAGTGTTACATTGGTTTCCACATCGGCATGACCAGTATCATCCTTTGGAGTACCTTTTTCCATATCCTTTAAATGCATCAAAATAAATTTTGAAGGATATTTTTTAAGTAGTTTAAGAGGATCTACTCCCGCGTGATGCACCCAATACACATCCATTTCAAAATCGAAATATTTGGCATTCTCCGCCATATAATCGAAGAGTGTACCATTTTTATAGGGCCTAAACTCAAAGCCATGGGCATGATAAGCCAATTTCAATCCATTTTCCCTTAAAAGCTTTCCAGCCCTGTTAAATACCTCAACCGCCTTTTTGGTATCCTCTATACCAAAATTATTTCCATCGTGGGGTATCCATGCGCACATTACGTAGGTGGCACTGTAACTTTTGGCCTGTTCCACAACCTTTTCGGGCGTTTTGTCCAAAACATCAAAGCCAGCACCAATACTGACCATCTTTAAATCATTTTTGGCAAGCAGGCCCTTAAACTCCTCTTCCGGCATGCCGTAGGTATCTCCTCCTTCCAAAATGGTAATACCCCAGTCGTTTATCAATTTTAATGTACTGGGTATATCTTCCTTAAACTGATTTCTAAGACTGTACAATTGCAAACCAACTTCTTGGGCCGTTACATTTGTGGTTCCAAAAAAAACTATGGCTATTAAAAATAGCCATAGAAGTTGTGATTTTTTCATAGTGTATAGAATTACTTATATTCTTTAAACAACTTAACACTCTCTAGGTTAGCAAATTACCTTCATCATCCCATTCCGCCATATCGTTGCGCTTACTTTGGTCAACACATTTGGCAAGCCATGCGGGGTCATAGGATTTCCCATGTTTTGCCAAAACATCTTCCGGCACTCCGTCCCAAACGTTGGGGGAATTACCCTTATAGCCCAAATCTTCAATACCTTCCTTGGACGTGTAGTATCCGGTTACGGTCAAGTTCCGTATCAGGGAAAAGAATTGTTCCTCGAATGATGGGTTTTCCTTATCCGGAAAGGCTATGGTATCCAAAATTTCCTTTTGTTGGGCCTCGGTAGCGGTCTTAAATTCCACAGCGTAATCATTATTGCTCTTGTGGTCCAGCCACATTAGGCCTCCTCGCAATGGTGTTTGATATGCAGGAATATCCTTTGCCATGAATTCAACAAAATCCGGTACCCCGGCGTCGGTTGCACTTCCATAGGTTTCGCTGGCAGGCAAAATCAATGCACACAGCACTCCCAAAGTAGCCATTTCATGTTCATTAAAAAACTGTTCTGCGTGCAGTTTTTTCAACAATTCTTTTTCTTCGGGGGTCCGCCCAAAATGCTTTTCTTCCTGTAACAGGGCCTCTTCAGCAGCTACCTCCCCTTCTGTTCCCGGCTTGCATCCGTTTATCGCCAATCCGCCTGCTACCCCGCCAAGAATAATGGATTTTATACTTTTTCTTCTATCCATAATACTAGATATTTTGTTTTTTCAATTGCTCAACTATATAATCTGAAGTTCTCCAAGCAAGGGCCAAGATGGTCCATGTAGGGTTTTTATCGGCCTGGGAAACAAATGGTCCCGCATCAACAATAAAGACATTATCCACATCGTGCATTTGCTCCCATTTGTTAACTACAGAAGTTCTAGGATTATCTCCCATCCTTGTGGTACCTACTTCATGAATGATCTCTCCAGGATTCAACAGACCGTAGTCCTTATCTTTTCCTGCTTTTTCACCCAGTACATGTCCGCCCATATTGTGGATTATCTCCTCAAAGGTGTCCTGCATGTGCTTGGCCTGCAAACGTT
This sequence comes from Arenibacter sp. F20364, assembly GCF_023015905.1. Classification (GTDB taxonomy): domain Bacteria; phylum Bacteroidota; class Bacteroidia; order Flavobacteriales; family Flavobacteriaceae; genus Arenibacter. Next base: position 84,329 of record NZ_JALKBD010000007.1, read on the forward strand.
CATGATCCGACCATTGATAATTGAATCGCAATACCGGTATACCAAATTCATCAACCTTTCCAGGATCTATTTCACAATAGTTGCTTTCCATAGCTATAGATTCACCCCTACCGGCAAAACCAATCATAGCACCGTAATATTTCTTTACATCATCCCGTAAGACATTGCCATAACCTCCTACTTTCTCCCCAAAGAATTGGTTTAGGGCATTCGCGTTAAATCCAAAACCATAGCTCGGCATACCTAGTCCTCCCCATACTTCTATATGATAACCTCTTGCGAAATCCAGATTCTTATTGTCCAACCACCATGGGGTATAAACGTGCATCCCCCCTACACCATCTTCATTATAGGTCTTACGGTTCATCAAGTCAGGGATAAACCCAGTCATTCCACCCCCTGTTGAATCATGAAGGTACTTCCCTATCACTCCGCTACTGTTCCCCAGACCATTGGGATGTTGTTTGCTTTTGGAATTCAGCAAGATTCTTGCCGTACTACAGGCCGAGGCCGCCAATACAACTATCTTTCCTTTTAGGCCATATTCCTTACGATCTTCCTTATTGATATACAGAACACCCGTAGCCTTGCCTTCTTCATTTGTGGTTACCTCACGTACCATGGCGTTTACAAATAAATCTATTTGTCCACCACTCTTTTGTGCCGGGAAGATTAAACAGCTCCCTGCCGAGAAATCGGCATATATCTGACAAGACCTTCCGCACTGACCGCAATAAAAACAAACCCCACGATCCTCGTTTATTTTTTTGGTGACCATGGACATCCTAGAAGGAATTACCGGAACATTGGATTTTTTTGCGCCGTCTATATAATACAGTTCATGCAATCTGGGTTTAGGTGCAGGAAGAAAAAATCCATCCGGCTCGTTTTCCATACCCTCCTTTGATCCAAAAACACCAATCAACTTATCTACCTTATCATAGTAAGGTTTTACATCTTCATAGCCAATAGGCCAGTTTTCCCCAAGACCATCAACATCCTTATGCTTAAAATCGCGCTGACTGAAACGCAAAGAAATACGCCCCCAGTGATTTGTTCTCCCACCCAACATACGTGATCTAAACCAATTAAATCTAGATCCATTTTTTTGGGTATAGGGTTCCCCTTCAATTTCCCAACCGCCGTATGCGGCATCAAATTCCCCAAAAGCCCTGGTAGTACTCGCACCTCTTCTAGGAGATTCATAAGGCCACTTCAATTGAGTAATTTGCTCTGGATTTTTGGGGTCAAAGAAAGGACCCGCTTCTACTACAGCAACCTTTAATCCGGCCTCCGATAATACTTTTGTGGCCATACCACCACCGGCACCGGACCCAACTATGATCACATCATAAATAGTTGATGTTTCTTTTATCTGCATACTATAAAGAATTAATTTTCAAGCTCAATATAAGTTTAAAACGAGATTAAATTAAATTTTTTTCTCCGAACGACCTCAAAATTCATGTAATTTGACACAAAACTGTTGATAATTGACCAAACAATCATAAAATAGTGAAAATATACAATAGAGCTTAGGTATTAGAATAGTTCCATTAAATCCTTCCCTTGTACAAGCGGAACAAAGAGCTTAAAAATTCTTTAATTGTTCCAAAGCTTCCTCGGTCGTAGCTACCGGAAGTTTACAAGTATGGTCCTGACAAACGTAAATATAAGTTCCATCATCGGTATAACGTCCTTTAAACAAAGGCAATTCACTATTTTCATTACTCCCCACAATTAAAGTATTGGGTAAATTATGCCGCTGTAATTCAGCCAATAATTGATTGGCATCATCTCCCACAACAGCAATTTCATAAAAGGGATATGCCGTTTTCAGCAATAGGGAATTCCATTTGGAATAATTATAGGCACTTTCTTCCAAAACGGAAACCATGGAAGAGAGCATGGACCGCGCCTTAAGTGTAGCCTCCTTATCATAATCTATATGCCCCAGAAGAAACAAATTTTCGGCCATCAAGGCGTTGGGCGAAGGCAATACCCCATCATCTGTTTTAATTATTTTGGCAATTAATTCATCATTGGAGTTAAAGCTGTACATCCCTGAATTTTCATCCGCAAATTTGTCCTTTGCAATTTGATTCATTTTTTTGGCAAAACCCAAATATGAATCCGACATTGTTGTACTGTACAATTTTAAGGAGGCATTGGCCAAAAAGGAATAATCCTCCAAAAATCCATCACTCTTTTTACTTCCCTTTTTGTAGGTATGCATCAACTGATCTTTATTGAGACTATATTTTTCAATAAACCGAAAGACGTCCTCAGCTTTTTCCAAATAAGCAGTTTCCCCAAAAACATTATAAGCATCCACAAAACCGTTGATCAACAAGGCATTCCAAGAGGTAATGATCTTATCATCGGTATTTGGCCTAACTCTTTTATTCCTCGCGGTCAAAATTTTGCTTTGCCATCTTGCCTGCACACTGTCCCAATCTTCTGCCGTAATATCATTCCCCTTCATGAAATCCTCATCACCTGAGTTCCTAAAAAGAACATAGGAGTCCTTTTCCCAAATATTGGAAGGCTTAATATTGTAGTATTTGGCAAATAAGTCATAATCGGATCCCAAAACCGACTTTAATTCCTCTTCTTTCCAAACGTAAAATTTACCTTCCTCACCTTCACTATCAGCATCGATAGCGGCATAATATCCACCATCAGGATTCTTCATCTCCCTATCCAAAAAAGCAATGGTTTCTTCAACTACCTTTTTATACATAGGCTCTTTAAAAACCTTATAAGCTTTGGAATAAAGGCTTAGCAATTGCGCATTGTCATATAACATTTTCTCAAAATGCGGCACCTTCCATTGCGCATCCGTACTATACCTGTAAAATCCGCCAGCTATATGATCATAAACCCCTCCCCAAGCTATTCTATCCAAGGTGGTTTTAACAAAATCCTTGGCAGCTTCATCCTCGGTCAATAGGGCATAATCCAGTAGAAAATCCAAATTCAAAGGAATCATAAATTTTTGCACCCCTTTATTTCCGCCCCATTCAAGGTCCCAGTTATCCTTCCATTTTTCAACACTATTCTTTAAAACCTCAGGGGTCAACATCCCTAGGTCGGAAACTGGCTGTATTATATTTACTTCCTGTATCCCTTGAGCCACCATATCTGCGTACTCATTGGCTTTTTTGGGATCATTTTTATATAGTTTACTTACCTCGGACAACACTTTGCTCCATTGCTCCTTTGTATGGTAGGTACCTCCATAAATAGGTTTCCCATTGGGAAGGGTGATTACGTTTAAAGGCCAACCTCCGTTTCCATTGATAAGCTGTAGCGCAGTCATATATACATGGTCTACATCAGGTCTTTCCTCCCTATCTACTTTAATACTAATGAAGTTTTCGTTCATCAATTTGGCCACTTCCTCATCCTCAAAGGTCTCCTCTTCCATTACGTGGCACCAATGACAGGAAGAATACCCTACACTTACCAACACCAGCTTATCGTCCTTTTTGGCTTCTTCCAAAGCCTTTGGGCTCCACGGCTTCCAATTTACCGGATTATGGGCGTGCTGTAATAAATATGGACTTGTTTCATGAATAAGGTCATTGGTGTATTTATGGTCATTCTTCTGACCTTTTATATCGGAGCAGGAAAATAAGATCATTGTCAACAATAAAAATAGATTACAAAAAGAAAACCTAAGGCACATATTACGGGTCATAAAGAGCAAATATTGTTCAGGTTTGAAAAATACAACAATTGATTTCAATTATTGCAGAATTAAGCAAAGTTCTATGCTTGGAAAATTGTTAATTTTCAACCGAACCCTGCTTTTTTTGCACCAAAAACCAATCGTAAAGCTCATTATTCCCATAGGCCTTGTCCCAAGCATTATGGCCAACACCCTTATAAATAGTAAAATCTACATTATAGCCCATTTCCTTTAGTTTGGCCACCATATTTATGGATTCGGAAATAGGAATGGACTTATCCTGATCTCCATGAAAGACCCTTATCGGCATATTTTTATTTATCCATGAGGCATAGGGCACAGGGGTCATTCCACAGACCACGGCCATTGCAGCAAATTTATCCGGATACTGCACTGCCATTTCCCAAGCAGCACCGCCACCCCGACTAAGACCAGTAAGGTATATTCTATTTTGGTCCACTTTATTGGTGGCAATGATACTATCCAGTAGCTGATTTACGGCCCTAGTGTTCCACCACATTTTTTCTTGGGGATTCTGTGGGGCCAATATCAGAAAAGGAAACTTTTTGCCCCCGGAAATGAGTTTTGGCGGGCCATTACGCTTCACAGATTTTAAATCCCCCCCAGACTCCCCTCCCCCGTGCAAAAAGAGCAATAAGGGAAACTTTTCCTCTTCATTTACCTCATAATTTTCGGGATAATAAAGATAGTACCTCAAAGTTTCTGAGGTAACCACCTCCATTTCTGAATTGATCAGTTCAGGAGAAGATTGGGAGGCGCAGCCTTCGAATATAAATAAGCAGCAAAAAATTAATACTATTGGTTTCATTTGTTCAAATATGTGGTTAACTCTAGGTATACCTAATATTTATTTTAGGCCATAACCAGAAAATATTATGATCATCAATCAACATTCCAAATTGGTTGAAAATCCACAAATTGAGACATTTTTATTTAACTAACCCGCTGTTTATACTTTTATTTAACATTCAAGATTATTCCTTAAACAAAAAATAAGAGAATAGTTATAAATGTCAAAAAGTGTTTTCATTTCGGGTTTTCGTTTTACTTTGGTACTTTTATCCGGCAATCAAAAAAATTTGTATGAAGAAAGTCATCACTTTCGGGGAAATCCTCCTAAGACTGTCAACCGAAAGACACCTTCGGTTCTCACAGGCCACCAACTTCAATGCCACCTATGGAGGCGGAGAATTTAACGTAGCGGTATCCCTGGCCAATTATGGTTTTGATGCCGAATTCGTTACACGTTTACCTAAGAACGATATAGGCAAGTGTGCCCTACAAGAAATTAGAAAGTACAACGTGACCACCACCAATATTCAGTTTGGAGGAGACCGTCTAGGCATTTATTTTTTGGAAACAGGTGCCGGTACCCGGGGGAGCAAGGTAGTTTATGACAGGGCCAACAGTGCCATTGCAGAAATAGATCCGAATACCATTGATTGGAAAGCAGTATTTAAGGACGCGGATTGGTTTCATTGGAGCGGGGTCACCCCTGCTATTTCTGACAACGCGGCTGCTGTTTGCTTAGAAGCCGTAAAAGCTGCCCATAAAATGGGAGTCACCATTTCTTCCGATTTAAATTATCGCTCCAAATTGTGGAAATACGGGAAAGAGCCCAAAGAAATTATGCCGGAACTACTTAAGTACAGTAATGTTATTTTGGGGGATTTGGATACGGCCTTTTTTATGACTGGACTTGAAAAGCAAGACCCTGACTATCAGGATATGGACTCTTTACCGGAATTGTACGATCTCTTGTACAAAAACTCACCAGACCTGAGCTATATAGCTACAACTTTACGTTATTCGGTAAATGCTTCACACCAAAAAATAGGCGGAATCCTATATGACGGCAAAAAAATACATTACGCAAAAATCAGGGAGGTTACCCCTGTGGTAGACCGGGTCGGAAGCGGCGATGCCTTTATGGGGGGGCTGATCTATGGCCTATTACAAGATACAATAGACAATCAACAAACAATCGATTTTGCAGCAGCGGCCTGCTGCATAAAGCATACGATTACAGGCGATTTCAACCTGGCAACCCTCGAGGAAATTAAGCAATTGGCAGGAGGGGATTCCTCTGGAAAAGTAAGCAGATAAAATATTAAAACTTATGTCACAGTTTTCAAGAATTGAAGTAGCTGCATTAATGGAAGAAACAGGGCTTGTTCCCTTGTTCTATCATCCGGATGTAGAATTAGGTAAAAAAATACTAAAAGCCTGCTATGATGGCGGTGCAAGGTTAATAGAATTTACAGCTCGTGGGGATTTTGCCCATGAAGTATTTGCCGAACTAAACAAATTCGTCATTAAGGAATTGCCGGAAATGGCGGTAGGTGTAGGATCGGTAACCGATGCAGCAGCAGCCTCCCTTTATATGCAAATGGGTGCCAATTTCATTGTAACCCCCTCATTACGAGAAGACATCGCTTTAGTCTGCAACAGGAGAAAAGTACTGTGGAGTCCAGGATGTGGCTCCCTAACAGAAATAAACAGGGCTGAGGAAATGGGCTGCGAAATTATAAAGTTATTCCCTGGTGCCAATTACGGACCGAGCTTTGTAAAAGCTATTAAAGGACCACAACCATGGACCAGTGTTATGCCAACTGGCGGGGTAACCTTGGAGGAATCCAATTTAAAAGGATGGTTCAATGCAGGGGTTACCTGTGTAGGTATGGGTTCCAACCTCATAAGCAAAACGGTAATTGAAAACAAGGATTACAGTGGCTTGGAGAAGTCGGTAAGAGAAACATTGGCCCTAATCAAAAGCATACGGAGCCAGTAATAAGACCCATCAATTGCCCAGCTATTATTGTTATAATAAATGTAAAACCTCTGATATCGTGAATATCAGAGGTTTTTTATATTTCCAAATATTGTTTGCCAAGGAAGGAAGGTTGATATGCTTTATAGGGATCTTCTTATTCCCAATTCCAGCCCCCTTAATTCTGCAAGCCCTCTAAGCCTACCTATGGCAGAATATCCCGGGTTTGTTTTTTTCCTGAGGTCATCCAACATTTTATGACCGTGATCTGGCCTCATAGGCATACGCAAATCCTTTCTTCCGGCTGCACTTCTTTTTTGTTGTTCTTCCACCAAGGCCTTCAGCACCCCATACATATCTACATCACCTGACAAATGGTCGGCCTCGTGAAAATTACCTTTCTCATCCCGCTGCGTACTCCTCAGGTGCATAAAATGAATACGATGCCCCAAGCGCTTTACCATGCCTACCAAATCATTATCCGCTCTAACCCCAAAAGATCCTGTACAAAAGGTAAGTCCGTTGTTGGGACTATCCACTGCATTATAAAGATCAAGTATATCCTGCTCTGTACTTACCACCCTTGGCAGTCCTAAAATAGGATAAGGAGGATCATCTGGATGTATACACATGCGCACCCCTCCTTTTTCAGCAATGGGGATTATGCTCTCCAAAAAAGAAAACAGATGCTGTTTTAATTCTTTGGCTCCAATTTGATCATAGGTAGCCAATATCTTATTAAACTCTTTTAAGCTATAGCCTTCTTCCGCCCCCGGAAGTCCGGCGATAATATTTTGAACTAATTTCTTACGCTCCTTTTCGGAGGTTTTTTCATAATATGCCTTGGCCGCTTTCTGCTCCTCCTCCGAGTATGATTCTTCAGCCCCAGGACGTTTTAACAAAAAGAGTTCAAAAGCTGCAAAGGCATCCCTTTCAAATCTCAAGGCAGTGGACCCATCCTCTACCTCATAATCCAAATTGGTGCGTGTCCAATCCAATACGGGCATGAAATTGTAACATATGGTGTCTATTCCACAGGAAGCCAAATTGGCAATGGTCGTCTTATAGTTTTCCACATACTTCTGAAAATCTCCCTGTTGCGTCTTAATACTTTCATGAATGGGAACACTTTCCACCACAGACCATGTTAACCCTACCGCTTCAATCTCGGTTTTTCTCTTCTTAATTTCTTCCACTGGCCAAACTTCCCCATTGGGAATATGATGTAGGGCAGTAACCACACCGGTAGCCCCAGATTGCTTAATATCCAATAAAGAAACAGGATCTTTGGGCCCGTACCATCTCCAAGTATTTTCTAAAGTCAAACTCATTAATATTATTTTTAAATTTAAAACATTACTCCATTGGCGGCATTGTGACACAATCATTGTAAACCACCTGGTCTCCAAAGTAAACTAACTCAAGGCAAGCCTGTCTACCGACAAAGGCAGGCCCGCGAGGCATTTAAAAACCCCTATTTAAGATTTCAACGCCCGCCTGAACGAATCGGGCAGGCAAGCGTCAGAGCATTTTAATCTCGATTATCGAGTAAATAATTCACCAAGATATTAATTTTAAAGTAATGCACGGTCTTTATTGGGAAAGTTTGAAAAAGTATCACAAAATATATTTTATTCTTAAACTTGATTAAAATTCCTTATCTTATTTAGGCATTTAAATACTTTGTACTACTTTTATCGATTCAACCAAAAATGAACAAAAAATCTAGCTCTCCATGATTAAAAGTAAAATCGACAAGGTTACCAGTTTTGAAAAACGGTTTGAAAAAATCAACACGGTTATCTTCGAATCTTCCGAGGTTGCGTCCAAAGCAGCAGCCGCTGAAATTGCGACATTAATTCAGAAAAAACAAAAGGCCAAGGAGATGTGCGTTCTTGGACTTGCTACAGGTTCCACTCCAAAAAGGCTGTATGCCGAACTGGTACGCCTGCACAGGGAGGAAAACCTTAGTTTTAAAAATGTGATAGCCTTCAATTTGGATGAATATTATCCAATGGAGCCGGATGCCATACAGAGTTATGTGCGTTTTATGAAGGAATTGCTTTTCAACCATGTTGATATAGAACCTGAAAATTATCATATTCCGGACGGAACTTTGGCTAAAAAGGATATTGCAGACTATTGTAAGGAGTACGAGGCCAAAATAGACGCTTTGGGCGGAATAGACCTGCAAGTTTTGGGTATTGGTGGCAACGGACATATTGGTTTCAACGAATCCGGTTCCCTCCCAAATTCCAAAACCAGGCTGGTTACTTTAGACCATATTACCAGGGTTGCAGCCAGCCAAGATTTCCAAGGATTGTACAATACTCCCAAAACGGCAATTACGCTCGGTATAAAGCAGATCATGCAGGCCAAGCAGGTTATCCTTATGGCTTGGGGAGAAGGTAAATCCTCTATCATTAAAGCTTCTGCGGAAGGCCCTATTACGGAACAAGTACCCGCATCCTACCTACAGGAGCACCCTAACAGCGTATTTATCCTAGATCAGGGTTCTTCTTCCAAACTAACCAGGGTAAGCACCCCATGGATCGTAGAGAAGGTAGAGTGGGATGAGAAAATGATAAAGAAAGCCGTTGTTGGACTTGCGCTAAGATTGGAAAAACCGGTTTTAATGTTGACCGAGGCCGACTATATTGAAAACGGTATGAGCGATTTGCTGACAGAAGTTGGGGATGCCTACGATATAAATATCAGAATTTTCAATAAACTACAGCATACCATTACCGGTTGGCCTGGAGGCAAACCAAACGCCGACGACAGCAATAGACCGGAAAGGGCAATTCCTGCCAAAAAACGCGTGCTTATATTTAGTCCACACCCAGATGACGATATCATTAGTATGGGGGGTACATTCATGCGGCTACAAAACCAAGGCCATGAAGTACATGTAGCTTATCAGACTTCCGGAAATATAGCTGTAGCCGATGACGAAGCCTTACGATTCTCGGATTTCGTGATCGATTACAACCGCTCCTTTGGTCTGGACAACAAAAAATCCATTGAGATCTACAAAAAGGCTACGGAGTTTATTAAAAATAAAAAGACTAGTGAAATTGACATTGAAGAGGTAAGAAACATAAAGGGACTTATTCGTAGAAGTGAGGCCAGGGCCACCAGTTATTACGTTGGACTTACGGACGAGCAGATACATTTTAACGATCTGCCTTTCTACGAAACAGGTACTATTGAAAAAAATCCTCCGGGCGAGGAAGATATCAAAATTACCATGGACCTAATCGAAAAAATTAAACCCCACCAAATATATGCTGCGGGTGATTTGGCAGATCCACACGGTACCCACAAGGTATGTTTGGACATCATTTTTGAGGCCTTGAAGCGACTTAAACCCAAGCCTTATATGAAGGATTGTTGGTTATGGCTATATCGTGGAGCTTGGCAGGAATGGGATATAGAAGATATTGAAATGGCAGTACCTATGAGCCCAAGTCAGGTTTTAGCAAAGCGATATGGAATTTTCAAACATCAATCCCAAAAAGACGGAGTGGTATTCCAAGGCTCGGATTCCAGGGAATTCTGGCAACGTGCAGAGGACAGGAACAAGGAAACGGCTACCAAATACGATGAATTGGGATTGGCACATTACGCTGCCATGGAAGCCTTTGTCCGCTACCATTTTTAAGCATCAATAAATTATAACACAAAAAGGCTGCCCAGTGGGCAGCCTTTTTTATTGCATATCAGTACTATCTAAAATTCCAATTCGAAGTATAGACTACTGGCTTCGTTTTCATCGGTAATATCTTCACCCTTCAGTACTTCTCCCGTACCGTTCAACAATTTTAAATTAAGTTTCCAATACCCCGTCATGGTCAAGGACAATTTTCCTTTATAAGATTTGGTAGCCGCATCATAGGTTAAATCTTCATTGTTGGGGGAACTGTGGTTGCCCATACCCGGCATACGCGGATCTAAGGTTACCGTGTAATTTTCCACAAGGGGAAAGCTCATCATACTTTCCATTTTAAATAACATAGCAGTCATGTCGTTAACCGCAACTTCTGGATCTTTTGGTTCCACCATGGCCAAGACATACCGCACATCATCAGTTCCCATAAATGAGGAAACCGTTTGTTTTCCATCAGCTGGCGCCGTAACTTCTATAGTTTCGGTCAAGGAAAATTCTTCCCCATTTACCCCATAGGTCAAAGTAACATCCCAGTATTCATCAGCGTTTCCAGGCATCTGAAAAATGATATATCCTTTGGCCACCGTGTTGTTATCATCTGTAATACTTAGGTCGGATTTTGGACAGGAATGATTCATACTCATCATGTGCATTACTGGCGACCAAGAAATATCCGGATTGGCAAAATAACTATTGTCGGCATTATTCTTTACGCGTACAAAAATTTCATTGTACCCGGTCGTAAAGCCCGTCTTCCCTTCGGAATATAACTCCAAACTATGGCCATTGGCCTCAATATTTGCGACCAAGTTAAAATTGGCCATTGGGTTTTCTTCAAATTTTGGAGTATCGTCCCCATCTGAGCTACAAGAGGTAAATCCTACGGCTACTATAAATACTACTAGAACTAATTTTATTGTTTTCATCGGTTTATTTTTGTTAATTAATTGAATAAGAAAGTGTTAAAAAAAAGTTTCGCCCCATTCGTGGGATGTTTTTCCAATCAGTATAGGTGGAGTAGTTTTCATCAAAAATATTCTCTACCCCGAATTTTGCATACATGGAATCGTTATTGAATTTAAAGGTCTTGCCGAAGTTCAAAGAACAAACCGTATAAGCCGGTGTTTGATCTTCCCCAAAATCAGGATTATAATTCACTTGTTTGGCTGCTCCGCTTATCCTTAAACCAGCTGAAAATGACTTGGAATTATATTGAAACCCTGAGCGGTAAGAAAATGGACTAATAAAAGGAATGTTCCCTCCATCATTGTCCGTACCACGATGATAAGAGACCAATCCAGACCATTTCAGTTCTGGCAGAATAGCGTATTCCACATCCAATGAAGTGTTGAACAATTGGGCGTACTCCAGATTTTTATAGATCTTGACTCCTTCAGCCCCTATGGTCATTACACTTAGGGAAGGGGCAATTTCCCCAATGATATAATCGGCGATATGGAAAAAATTAGCCTCGGCACCTACCTTTAGTTTGGATTTTTCCCATGAGATTTTGGCATTGGCCTCCATTGATTTTTCGTTGGCAAGTCCGGGATCCCCAATATAGTCATGGTTGTCAAAACTGTTGAACAAATAAAACCCATACCCTTCGGTCACGGAAGGTGCCCTATCCCCATAGGAAAGTCCAGCATTAAAATGCCATGGCATCCACATTTTATGCCACTGCCCTGAGATACTTTTTAGAAAGCGAGTTTTGGATTTCTCCATCTCCGGATAAAAAATCTTTAGACTATTCAATCCAAATTCGTCCGCAACATTCTGATTCTGGGCGGTTATCCTGGTTGCTATTTTTAGAAAACTACCATTTAGATCCAACTCATCCTCCAAATATACCCCACCATTGGCGGTACGTACATCGGGCCAAGTAAGCATAAACATGGGCAACTCGTTGGGGTCATTGGGATACATAGTCATTTCTGCCAATGACTTGTTGTAATACCCGTCCATTTTAAACAAAAATTGATGCTTTTTAACTTTCAGTGCTGCTTGGGAGTAAAAGCCATAGGTATCGCTCCAACCCGGCATATCCATATGTATGGGTACGTCTGGCCGTTTGGTATCGTCCATGACATGGGTCACCTTATTAAAATACAACTTGGATTTCCAATTACTCAAACTTCCCCATAAAACATCCTGCTCAAAGCCTACCGATGCAATGATGGCCCTTGCCAAGGAAACATCCATAGTCAATGCCGGATAGCCCACGTCCCTGGCTTCATCATAAATAAGACTGGCAGTAAGAGACCTATCGCCGGCAATCTTATAACCCCCATTGGCCGAAAAATTATACTTTTCAAACTGGGAGAACTCCACCTCTTCGTCGCCCCCGGCAAAATAATTTTCTGCCTTGCGGTAAATTATATCCGTATCCACATAGAATTTGGAATCCGAAAAATTAAGCTCGGCCCCAACAACACTCATTTGGTTGTTGCTCTCAAAACCAGTCTCCACGCCACCATATAATCCAATTTCCTTAAAGTTACCCCTATCCAGTTCCAAATTAATGGCTCCTCCAATAGTGTTTCCGTGTTCAGTACCTTGTTGGCCAGAAGCTATGTGCGCCTGGGATAAATTGGACACGTCCACATAAGAGGTAATGGGATCCATCTTGTCCGTACAGGCACCAAAGATCCTCATTCCATCAATAGTTACGGATAGACGTTCGGAGAACATATTGTTCAGAGTCGGTTCCCACGCATATGCTCCGCGTTTCACCATATCTACCTTTTTGGAAGATTCCAGATACTCGTCCAAAGTAGAAAGAGGTTTGGGTTGGCGATGGTAATCGAAGGCCTTTCTGGCCGAAATTAGAATAACCTCGTCCAAATTGATCGTAATGATGGAATCCTTTTGCAAAACCACTTCCTGTGCACCTATGTTCATGGGAAAAATAAATATCCCCAACAACAACACCCAAATGCATATAGGTCTGTTTGTTTCCATAAGTATTGCGTATACCTTATGGGCACATTTAATAATGTTCATTTGATTTATTTAGATAATACAATTCCGTTAAGACACCATAGACGTGTACAAGGTTTAGAGTAAACCGCATACTTTTATGGCAGTTATTGAATTATCCCAGCTCTGGTGGCTGTGCAATATCTGTAGTGTATAGACCAGGAATTAAAGTTTGAATTCCCTTATAATTATTTTTAACCGTGGTATCGAAATCCATGGCCGATCCAAAAACGAATAATGGGTCGAATGACGAAATGAACTGAATTTCTACATTGAAGCGTTTACCCTCGAACGGATTCTTATCGCTTCCCTCCGATTCTTTGGCCAATTGTTTTGCCAAATAACATTTCCCATCGCAATGCATGGAAGGCGTATCCCTGTTTTCACAAAGGTTCTCCACAATATAATCATAATTCACTGCGTATTCAGCTATAGGCCAAAGTGGCTTTATCAGCATAATTATCGCAACAAATAGGATTAGATGTTTCATTATAAATTTTCAACATTTAAAATTACAGCCTTGTTCCAAATAAAAGACCAAAATTTTTAATTTTATGCAAGCTCTCATGACAAAAGACTGCAATGTTTAAAATGCTCGATAAAGATAAAGCATATTTTACACATAAAAAGATGACAATTGTCAGGTATTGGATCTATTTGTTTTTATTCGATTTAAATAAGTAACAATGTAACTTGTGTTACCCTGTTTCATTTATTGTTGTTTAATTTTACAATATTATTAAACCTTAAGTTTTTTTCATGGAGGATATGCTCTTTTATGATAGAATGCAATTTGCCTTTACTATCACCTTCCACTATTTGTTTCCGCAACTTACAATGGGACTCTCCCTGATCATCGTTTATTTCAAATGGAAATTCCTTAGGACCCGAATTGATTATTATAATGATGCCGCAAAATTCTGGATGCGGATCTTCGCCCTTAATTTTGCTATGGGGGTTGTTACCGGCATACCAATGGAATTCCAATTTGGCACCAATTGGGCCAAATTTTCCGAATTGACCGGAGGAATCATTGGGCAAACCTTGGCCATGGAAGGGATGTTTTCCTTTTTTCTGGAATCTTCCTTTTTGGGACTATTTTTATTCGGCGAAAAATTACTGGGACACAAATTACACTTTGTAACGGGTTTCTTGGTTTTTTTAGGTTCTTGGGCCAGTGGCTTTTTAATAATAGCCACGCATTCCTGGATGCAGCATCCGGTAGGATATGAAATATTGAGCAATGGTAAATTTGTGTTGAATAATTTTAGTGCCTTATTTTCCAACCCATGGCTCTTGCCCTCCTACTTGCACAATCAATTGGCAAGTTTGGTAACCGCATCTTTTGTAATGGCTGCCATAGGGGCCTTTTATATTTTGAACGACAGGCATAGTAATTTCGGTAAGCTATTTGTGAAGACAGGGGTAATAGTTGGACTTGTTTCCTCTGTATTGGTAGCTTTTCCAACAGGAGATTGGGCGGCAAAAAATGTGGTGGAACATCAGCCGGTTACCTTTGCAGCCATGGAAGGACTATTTAAAACCCAGGATGGCGGGTCGGAAATCGTACTAATAGGACAGCCTAATGTAGTAGATAAAAAGCTGGACAATAAAATTGCGGTTCCCAATATCCTAAGCTTTTTAACCTATAAAAAATGGGATGCCGAAGTAAAAGGGTTAAATGAATTTGACCCGGAAAACTATCCCACCAATATTCCCGGATTGTATTATGCCTATCATATAATGGTAGGACTAGGAACTTTATTTATTGGAATTATGGCCTTGGGGGCCTTTCAGTTATGGCGTAAAAAACTATACAGCACCAAATGGATCTTGTGGTCCCTGCTCTTCTTCCTTCCCTTTCCCTATATTGCCAATACCACTGGTTGGTATACGGCAGAATTGGGTAGACAGCCTTGGCTGGTCTATAACCTTTTGCGCACCTCTGAAGGAATTTCCCCAACCGTATCCTCCGGAAACACCTTGTTCACCTTATTGGGATTTATTGGATTGTACCTACTATTGGGAATGCTATTTTTGATCCTCGTAGGTAAAATTATAAATAAAGGACCTGTAACCTCTGAAGCTTAAATATGGAATTATTTTGGTACGTTGTTTTAATGAGTATGTTGGCCATCTACGTGATTTTGGATGGTTATGATTTTGGAGCGGGAATAGTACATTTATTTTTCGCCAAAAAAGAAAAGGACAAGAAGGCCATTACCAATGCCATTGGCCCTTTTTGGGATGCCAATGAGGTCTGGCTGATTGCTTCCGGAGGTGTTCTTTTCTTTGCCTTTCCTACCCTCTACGCCTCATCGTTCAGTGGATTTTATTTGCCGTTGATCATGATTCTTTGGCTGCTGATCTTTAGGGCGATCGGTCTGGAACTCAGGGGTCAGATACACAACAAATTATGGGAGACAGTGTGGGACAAAGCCTTTGGAATAGCCAGTTTTCTTTTGGCCCTTTTCTTTGGAATCGCCCTGGGCAATGTAGTTAGGGGTGTAAATTTGGGCATGGTGGAAAATGGCATCTCTGCCCACGAAGCCCACTATTTTTTTCTTCCCCTTTGGAATCCCACTTTTAGTCCATCTGCGGAACATTTGGGCATTATAGACTGGTTTACCATTTTACTGGGTCTGGTCGGGGTGATCACCTTGACTATCCATGGTGCCAACTGGATCATCTACAAGACCAATTCGGACCTCAACAATAAACTAAAGACCGCTATTTTTAGACTCAATTTCGTCCTGCTCGCTTTGGTAATCCTCTCCCTTGTTGTTTGGCATGTAATTGCGCCCAAGCCCTTTCACAATTTTATCGAAAGACCATGGATGTGGATTTTCCCATTATTGACCCTAACCGGCCTATTTGGACTTTTTAAGGTAAAGACCTTTAAAAAGGACGGTATTGGATTTATATTCTCCTCCCTATTTATCCTAGGTGGTTTTGCCTCCACCGCGGCTTCAATTTTTCCAAAAGTATTACCATCGACCAATACGGTAAATCCGTCTTTGACCATATACAATGTGGCGGCAGATGAGTACGGACTTTCTGTGGGTATAAATTGGTTTATAATTGCGCTAATCCTTCTAATTGCCTATGTATTTATTCAGTACAAGGTCTTTAAAGGAAAAATGGACGACATCGGCTATGGGGAGCATTAATATGCCCTACTCCGGGAGCCAGTAAAAAAGATAATATTTTTATTTAGGATAAATTTGTCCGAAATAAGAATTAGAATTATATTTGTAACGATCAAATTTTGAATCAACATGTTTTCAAAAGCCTGCGAGTACGGAATAAAAGCCACTATATACATAGCTGTAAAATCTATGCACCAGGAGCGTGTAAGCCTTAAGGAGATTGCGGAAGAGGTAAATTCTCCCGTGGCATTTACCGCAAAAATATTACAATCTTTGGCAAAGAGTGGTATAATAGATTCCCATAAGGGTCCCACTGGAGGATTTCAGATCGAGGAATCGAACATAGACGCCATTAAATTATACGATATTGTAAATGCCATTGACGGTGAAAAAATATTCGTTGGCTGTGGCTTGGGTTTGGAACAATGTGATGCCAGCCAGCCTTGTCCGGTACATGATAAATTTGTTGGGATAAGGGATAATCTTAAAATTATGTTACAGAATACAAGCCTTTATGAGTTGGCAACAGGCCTGGATATTGGTCTAACCCACCTGAAAAGGTAAAACATTCAAAACAATAAAGGACAAAACGGTCTTAAACTCTTTATCTTAAATTTTTAATGCAGACCACATGCACAATTATAACATCAAATTCAATACCAATCCATCCATGGCAAACATCACTGACAAGCTCGTTGAAAAATACGTATCCCTCGGGGAAAATCCAGAAACATATCTCGAAGGGCTACTTCACGCAAAACCCATCACATATTGGGATTACGTAGAAGTGGACAGCCTACTTTCCCTTCAAAAACCGAGGACCAACTTTAAGGATGAGTCCATTTTTATCATGTACCATCAGGTAACCGAATTGTACCTGAAGATGATGTTGCACGAATTGCAGCAAATAGTTGGGAATCCAACCCCTTCTACCAAATTCCTAACTACCAAACTAGATCGTCTTATAAAATACACCTCTATGCTGATCAATTCTTTTGATATTATGAAGGTAGGTATGGACTATGAGGATTATAATACCTTTCGTAAAACCTTAACCCCTGCCAGTGGATTTCAATCGGCGCAATTTCGATTTATTGAACTGCATTGCACTTCCTTGGCAAACCTCATTAGCCATAGATTTAAAAAAGGGAGTTCCAAGAATCCGGATTTAAGGGAATGTTTTGAACATATTTATTGGAAAGATGCCGGAACAGATCCCAAAACCGGCCAAAAGACCTTGACACTTCAACTTTTCGAGGACAGATACCTGAGAGAACTGACTGAAACGGCCAAAACAGTAATGGGCCATACCCTGGAAGACAAACTGGCCCAACTCCCCTATGTCCCGGACGCCCTAAGAAACAGACTTCGCACCTTTGACCAACTATACAACATTGATTGGCCCATGGTACATTTAAACACTGCCGAACATTATTTGGACAAAAAAGGGGAAAACAAGGAAGCCACTGGTGGCTCTGAATGGAAAAAATACCTCCATCCAAAATATCAGCAACGTAAATTCTTCCCCGACCTATGGACGGAAACCGAAAAGAAAAACTGGGGAATTAACCACAAAAATAAACATTATGGAAGTATTGAACAGACCAGAATTGACGCACCTACAAGTAGGTGAAAATCTTAAAATATTACAGATCAAGGCCCAGGCCGGAACAGGTATGCCAGTACATCACAGTACCCATGAGGCGGTAATTGTGGTCCAAGAAGGTGAAGCCATCCTTAAAACCAACAATGCCGATCATATCTTGAAAAAAGGAACCTCAATGCTCATTCCTGCCGGAATGGAACACAGTCTTAGCATACTTAAAGAATTTAAAGCAATTGCCATAATGGCAAAAAATTCAAACATAAATTTTAAAAATTAATAAAGATGGAAAATTTAATGACTAAAAATATTGGTGAAATAGTCGCTGAGAACTACCGCACGGCCCAGATTTTCAAAGATCATAAAATCGATTTTTGTTGTAAGGGAAACCGGAGTATTGTAGAAGTGGCCGAAAAATATAAGCTCGACGCCAATCTCCTTTTGCAAGAAATTGAAACGGTACAGCATCAAATAAATGATAGCAGTATAGATTTTAAAACTTGGCCCCTGGACCTATTGTCCGATTATATAGAAAAAAAACATCATCGATATGTAGAGGCACAAATACCAGTTTTAAATCAATATCTGGCAAAACTATGTCGGGTTCATGGAGACCGACACCCAGAACTATTTGAAATTACAGAGCATTTCAACAAAAGTGCAGGAGAACTGGCCATGCACATGAAAAAGGAGGAACTCATCGTCTTCCCTGCCGTGCGCAAAATGATACAGAGTAAACAATATGGAAGTGCATTGGCCGAGCAACATTTTGGCACCATTCAAAATCCAATACAAATGATGATGCAGGAACATGAGAACGAAGGGGACCGATTTAGGATTATTGAGGAATTAAGTAATAATTACACCCCTCCTGCCGATGCCTGCAACACCTACCGGGTAACTTTTTCACTGCTGCAGGAGTTTGAAGAAGATTTACATAGGCATATTCATTTAGAAAATAACATTCTTTTTCCAAAAGCCATTGCTTTGGAAAAAGAATTAAGCTCTTAATGGTTGCCCAAAAAGCTCTGGAACAACATCCCCGGGCAGCCCAAGTCTGTAACCAAGAGGCCGCGGTATAATGCTTTGAAAAAAGTTTCCCCCACCGTGCCTCCTTGGATTACAACGATCCTGATCTAACAAGTATAGAACACTAATACTACTAACCTTAGAATTGGCCATAACCATATAAAAACAATTTGATATGAAAGTTAAACCTATAAAAAGACATAAAGCCATACAACCTTTAAGTAGGGATCACCATCAAGGTTTATTATTATCATGGAAAATAAGGACCGGTTTTTCCAAAGGAGTTTCCACGGATCGGATAAAGACCTACGTTGATTGGTTTTATAAAACCCATTTGATGTCCCATTTTAAAGAAGAGGAAGAATACCTCTTTCCCATTCTTGGAAATGACAACGAGCTGGTTAAAAAGGCGATTTCACAGCACAAGAGGCTGAATCGCCTTTTCAGGAGTACAACGGAATTGGAAAAGTCCCTAAACCGAATAGAGGAAGAATTGGAAAAGCATATCCGTTTTGAAGAACGGGTGCTGTTCAATGAAATTCAGAAGGTGGCCACGGAACAACAATTGCTTTCTATTTTGGAACATCACGCAGACACCAAGTTTTTGGACAATACTACAGATAAGTTTTGGGAATAAAAACTAAAATATTATGATTACAAAACTTTACAATCTGCTTTTAAATGAATTTAAAAGAGAACAAACAGGATATTCCACCATTGCAATCATTGGTCAAAGTTGTATTGGATCTGTTGCCGCCATGGTAGTTCTAATGAACCACATGAACGCCGCAATCCAGTTGCCGTTACTTTTTCTTGTAACCATTCTATGCATGGCCTATAACGGTGCAGTTTTGTCAAGATTAAATGCCAAAATAACTTTTAACCTATTAGTCTTAAGCGTCCTTTTCAGTATCCTAACCATTGTTGGGAATCTTATTTAACATTGGAAAATAAAACATTAATGAAGATAGAGACCTACACCTTTACTTATATCGATGAATTTGGGGATACCAATACCGCGAATTGTAGGCCAAACGAATACCATAGCCTTATGGAACTTCTTTTCGACAAATATCTTCAGGAATGGGGTGATTGTAAAGGAAGGGCCTGGTGCGGAACATGTCATATACAAATAATGGAAGGCCATTCCAATACAAAAATCTTGGAAGATGAAGGGCACACCCTCTCCAAATTGAGCGGTTCCAATGCATGCAGTCGTTTAGCATGTCAAATTCCAGTTAATGCCGAATTACACCAAATGGCTTTTAGGATAATATCCGACAATGATTACGGCTCAAAATAATTCAGAAAAGGGAAAATAGAAAAAGTTAAAACCGTAAGTTTAAGTATACAAGGCCCCTAATACTTAATCTATGCGGCCAATTATTGAAAAATACAAATTTAACGGACTACCCTTACGGTATTCCCTGATAAATTAGATCAATCTTATGTTGTTAAAGGCGGAAATAAAGGAGAGACAGGATGTGAACCTTTTGGTGGTCAGTTTTTATGCCAAAATAAGGAAACATCAAATACTGGGACCTATTTTTAATGGGATCATCAAAGACTGGGACAGCCACTTGGAATTACTGACCGATTTTTGGGAAAGTCAATTACTCCTAAAACGAACTTATATGGGCAACCCCATTACCGTACACCAAGAGGTAGACGAGAAAATGCATCACAGTATTACCCCAGAGCATTTTGGGCTTTGGCTTAACGAATGGTTTGCCACTATTGATGAACTATTTGAAGGGGAAGTGGCATGGATTGCCAAAAATAGGGCCCAAAAAATGTCCACTATGTTATATATGAACATCTACCAACACAGGAACAAGAGTCAATAAAAAAATTTTAACCTTACTATCCTTGGCAACCTCCGGGAAATTTCAGGTCAAGCCCCCCTAACTCGTACTGTTGCGATTGGATTGAAAAAATATCAATATCACAGCACTGGGAATTATAACACTACCAAGGGCAAGAAATATTGAATAACCTTCGAACATTGTCCATCCCAACCATGCTGTCATGCCCCTATAGAAAATAAGGGATTCGGTAATTATGAAGCCTAACAAATAAATAGTAAAAGCAGCCTTGGACAGTTTAAATAATCCAAAAAACTCCAAAAAGAAAAACAGCCCAACGGTGATTACCCCCAAAAAGGTCCAATGTAAATAGCCTATAGTAAAATCCAAAACTGTTGTCGCCAAATTAGCAAAGTAGGGCAAGGCAGTGAGCAATTGCAGTATCATTTTAACCAGCAACAGAAAGGCTCCTAATTTTAAAATATTGAATTGAATTCGGGACAAGGCCGATTTCAATACGTCCCTATTTACAAGACAGATTTTTATCAGAATCCCAAAGCCGATCAATTGTAATATAGCCCCAATCCCTCCCAAAATATAGTACATAAATCCGGGAGCTGTCCACAAGATGGATAAAAAAAAGCTCAATGTAATGCCCAAAACCGTGTACCTAAAAAAGGACCTAAAAGTCCTGGTAGGAACATTGATCTGAAGTTGCTCCAACAGATAGAAAAGTAGTCCCGCCAAGGCCATTATCATCCAACCGTTATACTGAAAATGTAAATAGAAGTAGATAGCCAATCGGTACCAAATGGATTCGGGTCCCAAAACGGTCATAATTGCACCCAAAGACCAAGGCCCTACACTAGAGCCTATCATGAACCAAAGCGCTGTCTTGGCACAAATATAGGCCTTGGTTCCCATGAACGATTTGGGCGTGTATTTCATAAAAAAAGCAGAAAACCAATAGGAAGCAAAAAGGAATAGGGTGGAAAATACTATCGAAAACAAGGCATATCCCTGAAAGGGAAAGGATAACAGCATGCCTATTAAACATATCTGTGTAAACCAGAAAATACGACGATACTTCCTGTCCAAAGTCAGCTTGTCCATAAAAAGATGGTACAACAAGGTGGTCAGCGCAATATATACCCAGCCCAAAAGTGCTATATGGGAGTGTGTATGCACTATAAACCTGTAATTGATCGGCATTGGGGCAACTACAAAAGTCCGCAATAAAACACCCAGTAGGGCGGCCAATAAAAAATAGCCTAGGGATACTTTAATATGGGTTTTGGCAACTATCACACAGTCTATAGAAATTCAGCTAAAGGTACTACTAAAAATCCTTTCTTTTGGCAACATATCCCAATCGCCAAACCGGAATTATCGTCCATAAAAACAGCATAAAAATGGACATAACAAGTCCTAAATTGGTTCCAAAGAACTGCTTAAAAATGGCTCCGGTATAGCCCAATAGAGCAGAAATATCCAATTTTAGCAGAATTAAGGTCCTGGACAGATCTATAGGATTAGACATGGTTGCCATCAAAGAAAGGTTATCCAAGGGGTACTCCTCAAAAACGATCAATGTCATTAGAAAAAGTCCGTCGTAAATAACCGCCAAAAACAACCAGGCCAGTACGGCATACCCAAAACCTTTTATCTTATTTTCATTGGCCAGGGCTATATTAAAGGCAATAGCTGTAAAGATCAGCGTTAAAAAAGCTCCCGTAATCAATAACAGTGAAAAATCCCAAATGGCATTACTTTGAAACAATCCGTATAACGTAAAAGGAATACCCAAGCCCAAAACCAAGCTCATAGTCAACGAACCGGCCACTCCGAAATACTGCCCCAAAAAAATGGACGATCTTTTAATGGGCTGGGCCAAGAGCAGTTCTGTAAATTCTTTGGAGTTATAATAATACATTACCCCAAATATGGTCCCTATCAAGGGCACCAGAACAATGATAACGTTCATTAAGGTAATAACGGCCTTGGAGAGCTCGTTGTTCAAAAACAACAGTACAAAGCCCAACAACAAATAGAACAGAAAATAGACGTAACTCCAACGGCTACGCATTAGGTCGTAAAAACTATATTTTAATATCTTAATCATGATTGTGGTGGGTTGATATTGCCGCAATGGCATGTTCAAAATTGCTTTGTCCGGTTTTGGTCTTTAATTCGGCAATGCTGCCCTTAAAGTAAATTTTACCTTCAAGCAGGTAAACAATCTCATCGGATACCTCTTCTACAAACTGCATAATATGGGAGGTAATTAAAAAGGTCTTCCCTTTTGCCTTTTCCTCAAAAATAAGCTCCTTGAGATGGATCAACGATAAGGGATCCAGACCATTGGTGGGTTCGTCCAAAATAATCAAGGGACTGTCGAACATAAAGGTCAGTACAATATTTACCTTTTGTTTGGTTCCCCCGGAAAGGTTGCTCAATTTTTTATCCAAAAAAGGCTCCAACCCAAATAGGCCGATCAACTTTTGCTCATTGCTTGGTTTTTGCCTAATATCCTTTATCATCGCTATTAATTCCTTGACCTTTAAGTTTCCTGGAAAATTGGCAATTTGGGGAAGGTAGTTTATGTCTTGACGATATTTCCACTTATTTCTAACAGGGGAATCCATCACTGCTATGGTCCCTTTATTGGGAATTACCATTCCCAGCAAAGTTTTGATCAATGTTGTTTTACCAGAACCATTGGGACCTAGGATGGCAAATATACCGCCTTGGTCTATATTGAGTTCCAATCCCGCCAATACCTCATTTTTACCGAACCTTTTATGTAGGCTTTCAACGTGTATCATTTAATTTTTTTCATTAAGGGTTTTGAATCAACTAATTCGTCCGGGGTAAAAACAGGGGATACTTTTTCTGAAAAATCAATAATATCCATAAACAGACTACGCAGTAGTATAATAGTTTCTGGGGTTCTGTTTACGATATAGGAAAATAATTTTACGGGTCTGTAGGGAATATCTCCGGTTCCGTTCCTATCCAGATCGTAGCCCGTATAATTGCTCCAAAAGTTCTCATCAAAAATATTATCGTTCAGATTGCTGTTGTATGCCAGATCAAAAGAGTTGTACAAAAAATTGTTATGGTTAAAGGTGTTGGTATAACAGGCCCCACGAACTTTGACGGCCCAACCATTTTTTATAAAATTGTTCTTTGAATAGTTTATTCTATTGGAGCCTTCAATGCTTATCCCAACCGTATTCTCTTCAAAGGTATTGCCAATAATATCGGCATCATTGATCTCTTTCAGCAATACTCCAAACGAGGCCGTCCCCCAATTTTTCCTAAACGTATTGCCCAACATTTTTATCCTTTTGGAAAACATTACGGCTACCCCTGCCCCATTATTCTCAAAGGTATTGTCCTTATAGATATCATCATTGGAAAACATGAAGTGCAGTCCATATCTCAGGTTGTCCGAACTTATATTGTTTTCGATGGTGATATTGTCCGAAAACTCCAGATAGATGCCATCCCTTACATGTTGAACGATATTACGTTCCACAACTATATTCTGTGAATACCATAATTGTATGCCATTCCCGGAATTGTATTCATCCACGGCATCCCCAATGATCTTATTGTGGTAGACCTTTCCATTCTTGCTTTTTTCCAAATAGATTCCAAAAAATAGCTTTTCCAGTACTACGTTCTGTATAAGAAAATTTTCGCTCCTCACCACCCTTATTGCCGCATAATCTGCCGTATAACTAGTACCCACGTTTATAATGAAAAGACCGTCTATGGTAACATTATTGGATACTACGGTGATGATTTCCCCTTGATCTTCGCCATCTATAACGGGATAGTTCTCCCCAATAATGGCCAAGGGTTTGTTTACTTGGATGTTGAATTCCTTATAGATTCCTTTTTTAATCAAAAGCGTATCAAAATCTACTGCAACGGCTACACCCTCCTTAATGGTCTTCACCTCACATGATCCACAGACCGTGATGGTCCCTGCACGTAGATGATTGCCGAACAGCATTAATAGAAAGCAGAAAAGTACCCCTATTCTTCCCATTATCTTATAATCAAGAATTTTGAATTTTCTTCAGCCGTTACCCAATGCGGAACGTCTTTGGGAAAACTAAAGTGTTGTTGCCCACTTATAAAATAGGATTTACCATTGATATGAAAGATTATCTTGCCTTCCAAAACAATCAATTGGGCATCCCTAGGAGCGGTATGCTCAGGGAAAATGGCATCCTTCTCCAAACTAATGTTCAATATCTCCAAAGCCTCTGTTTTTACCAATTTATTTACCTGAAGTTTATTGTATTCCTGATTTTTTATCTGATCGTTAATGGTGTACATAGTCATTGTTTTATTTAGGCCAATTATTTCCAAAAGCATTTTAATGACAGAAGAAAAAATATAAGCCTGTTATTGATACACTCTCACGGCAAACCCGAGGGAATGCTATGGAGGTCTACAATTGAAATCTTAATTTTAATTGTCCCCAGGTCAATAGGTCCCCCTCATACGTCATTAGTGCATCTACTGCTGCTTGCTCGGTCTCAAAGGCGGTTAGGAATTCCCCCATTGGACTAGGTATGCGATCGCTGATGAGATAGATAGCTTCAGTGGCATCGATCAATTCCCCTGGTCTATTGTAATCGTTTACTAAGTAAAGCGCTACTTGCTTCTGATCTATATCCTTGAGGTGATTCATCATACACTCACTTGAATCGAACTTAAAGACCTTCCCCTTATCTGTAACAATTTCAGCTGCATGTTGCCTGTCCACAATGGTCATACTACAAAAGTGGCATCCATCCGAACCATAGGCTATGGGTTTTGGGCTTATAGTACAGGAGGAAGCAATCAATACCAATAAAATCATAACTATTCTGTAGTTCACCATACTTTTTATTTTAATGATTAAGCAGTAACCGCTTTTTTGGATTCCTGTTTCAACATGGATTTATTGCTTTTCCAACCCATATATGCAGCTACCAAAGTAAGCGTCATTCCAACAAACATCATATAGGCACCTATACTTGGTAGGGAAGTAACATCAAAATTCAACATTTTTTGATATCCCAACAGAGGTGGTTTATAGGTCATGGGGGTTCCGTCAGCATTGGTCACTTTAATAATGGCATGTGGATCTAGGTTGGAACCATAATCTGTAAGCCATTCATTGAAGTCGTACATACCCACAACGCCCAAAACGGACATCAACAGAAACCAGCCGAGAAACCATTTATAACCCACTTTGCCATAAAATCCCAACAGCCCTATAAGAACTCCTAGTACCACCATTCCAATGATCACCTTGGGAAAAATATCAAATTCCCACATTTCCCCTGGTTTCGGTATGGTTTTCATACCAATATAGTGATTTAATCCATCTATATTCTGTAGATCAAATTCAGAGGCTCCCTCTATTCCTGTGATATGGATATTCATGCCCAATGGTTCGGGATATTGGGGTGCACCCAACATAATATTCCATAATGGAAAGGCAAATAACCCCAGTAACAGCAATGGGCCAATTATCATTAATACGTTTGCTTTTTTCATTTCTTGAGTTTTTTATTATTTACAAATCGAAAAATGTTTTGAGTGGTTGTTCCCTTCTTCAACTTGTTAAAAAAGCGGGCAGTTTCCAAAACCAGACCCGCTTTTTACATCAAAAACTAAAATTAAGTGAAGCTATTCACCTAGGGACCAACTGAGCTCCAAATTGGAACTTGCAGGCGATACCCTAACATAACCTTGCATCTCCTGGTGAAGTGCGGAACAGAAATCTGTACAATAGAACGGCCACACTCCTACTTGCTTCGGCTCCCAAACTATTGTCTTGGTCTGTCCGGGCATAATCAACAATTCGGAAGTGTTGGCACCTATTACAGCAAAGCCGTGTGGTACATCAAAGTCCTGTTCTTGATTGGTAACATGGAAATACACCTTGTCCCCCACCTTAATACCCTCAATATTATCGGGGGTAAAATGGCTTCGGATGGTCGACATATAAATATGTACGTCCTTACCGTCACGTACCACTTTGGAATCTGCTGCCCCTAATGTTGCATAAGGGTGTTTATTGTCTGCAAGCTTATAGATCTTCTGTGATTTGGGCGCCAAGAGCTCGGCAGGAATTCCTGCTGCATAATGAGGCTCCCCATGGGTTGGAAAATCATAGATAAGTTCCATTTTGCCCCCTGAAATATCATACAATTGTGCGGAGTGTTCCAATTCCGGACCAGTCGGCAAATATCTGTCTTTGGTGATCTTGTTCATAGCCACCACATATTTACCAAAAGGTTTTCTGGAATTACCACCTGGTATCATTAAGTGGCCAACAGAATAGTAGGTAGGTTTTCTATCGATAACTTCCCAGGTACCCAGTTTCCACATCACCACCTCCGAAGAGATAAAGAAAGTGGTGTAGGCATTACCCTCACCGTCGAATTCGGTATGTAAGGGCCCAAGACCTCCACTTTTTACAGTTCCGGCAAGTACATCCTCAAATTTCAGGATAGGAATTCCGTAAGCCTCCCCATCAAATTTCTTACCTTCAATAGCAGCGATCATTTTATCAAAAGAATGTACCGTTAAATCCGCTGACAATTTTCCGTTACCAATAATATATTCTCCGGAAGGGTCTACATCACAACCATGAGGTGATTTTGGAGTGGGCAGAAAGAATACCGCGCCAGGTACATCTAGTGGGTTTACTGTAAGTACTTCTTTTTTCATGGTACTTGTTGCAGTATGCGTAGACTCATCATATACATTAT
This sequence comes from Arenibacter sp. F20364, assembly GCF_023015905.1. Lineage (GTDB taxonomy): Bacteria > Bacteroidota > Bacteroidia > Flavobacteriales > Flavobacteriaceae > Arenibacter. The sequence continues at coordinate 111,834 of NZ_JALKBD010000007.1, forward strand.
GCGCATAATTGGCGGGCATTTTTGTTCCCCCACCGTTGTTTACATACTCTTCGATTGCTTTCCAGTTAATAGCGGCAATAAAATCCTTATCATTCTGGGAAGAATTTACCTCCATAAGGGAATTTGCTTCTTCCGTATTATAGGTGGTAAAAAAGAACCAACCGTGGGATTTCCCCCTTCCAGGATGCGAAAGGTCATAGTTAAACCCTGGCATAATTATCTGAAACTTAAGATCCATATGACCGTGTTCAGGATCGACACTAATAAAAGATAGTGCACCCTTAAAATTGCCTTTGTACTCGTTAATGGGCATATCACGTTGTGGAACGGGTACAGAAAAACGGGTTCCTGCAACCACATACTCGGTATTTTCAGTAATAAAGGATGAACTGTGGTTACCTGCACTATTTGGCACCTCAATGATTTCTTCGGTTTCAAAAGTGGTCAGACTTATCCTTGCAATCCTTGGCGTATTATTTCCGTTTATGAATATCCATCTTCCATCCAATTCACCATTGGTCTGGGAAATATCAGGGTGGTGGGAATCGTCCCATGGAACAAAGCCAAAAGAGGTGTTCAACATTGGCTTGGTCTCCTCCGAATAGCCGTATCCAGAGGTGGCGAACTGTGAAAATACGGGTATTTCCTTGAACATTCGTCCAGAGGGCAAGCCGTAAACTGTTAGGTTGCCACTATATCCACCAGACATAAAAGCGTAAAACTCGTCATGTTCCCCTGGAGCCACATAGACTTTCTCTGCATTGCTCGAATTCAATGCTCCGGAAGAACTTTTGCCTTGGTTACCGTTACCGCAACTAGTCAATAAGGCGGTAAAGCCCAAGAGTCCCAATACTAAATAGGTATATTTCTTCATTGTTTATAAATTAATTGATTATTGAGTTAAATAATTATTCTGTAGTAGGTAGCATTACCTTATCTACCACATGGACTATTCCATTGCCTGCAGGCACACTGGCCAAAATTTTAGCGCCACCGACCATAACATCTTCCCCTACTACCTCAACGGTAACGTTCTGATCATTGGCCTGCCCCAATTTTTTAAATTTCTTTAGAAATTCCTTGCTGTAATTGCCCGGAGTTACGTGGTACTTTAAAATATTGGCCAATGCATCTTTGTTTTCTGGTTTTAGAAGATCGTCCACAGTGCCTTCCGGTAACGCGGCGAAAGCCTCATTAGTCGGGGCAAATACCATTAAGGGCCCAGCATTCACCAAAGCGTTTTCCAATTCCGCTGCCTGTACTGCGGCCACTAAGGTGGAATGGTCCGGGGAGCCTATGGCAATTTGCAGAACATTGGGTGTTGAACCATCATCGGCAATAAAGGCCTGGCCTTGTTTTTCAACTTCTTCCGTTGCTGCATTGTCCTGAGTTGGATTCGTTGCTGTCTTAGCTTCGTTTTTACAACTGAACAAAACGCCCAGCAGTAGAAACGATAACATAAATGATTTTAAATTGGTTGTCGGGAACATAATGTTATATTATTATAAGGTTCTAAAGTATTCCAATACTGCTCTGGCCTGTTCTTCGGTAAGACCTTGATTGGCCATTGGCGCACCGTTAAACTCGGCCAATAAAGCTTTTGCCAAAGGATCTTCCTTTACCATGCCCTCAGGATTCAAAATCATGTTCATCACCCATTCAGGGCTACGTCTTTCCAAAATACCTGTTGGGGCAGGTCCTATGAATTTTTTGTCTACCCTATGACAGGCCAAACACATCTGATTGTAAACTTCCTCCCCTTTTTTGGCCATTTCCTGATCCACTTCTGCCACCAAGCTTACCGAGGTAATGGGCCCAACACCCTTGTTGGTCAAATCCACGGTTTCGGATGCCTTGGTTGTTACAGCCGCTGGTTCAGGAGCAGGTTGTTCCGTTGTGGTTTTTGCCCTATCCACACTAAATCCTTCTTTTTTCTTTTCTTCCTTACCTCCACAGCTCATCATCAAAACCGAAAATAGAACTGCGCTACCTTTTAAAATTATTTTCATTTGTTTTTCCTTTAATTGTTACAGATCACTTGTTTCTTAATTATTAATACTATTTAAATTGGTGATAATAAAACTGTCGGATTTAAAAATCATTCCTTGGTTTTAACAATTTATTGGGACAAAATTAGGCTGTCATTAAACCATAAAACATGATAAAAATCATATTTAGGATAAAAATGTCCTTTTTTTGATCTTTTTTCCAATTAGAAATATATGGCCGTACCCTAATTTGAAAATAATTCCCCGCAATTAAAATTAAACCCTTGTTTTTCAATATGGTATATCCCCTAAAATTATGGATTGAATTTTCTGGAAGGATAGGAAATAAGGCTACAGCATCGGTCTTTTAAATCTTTTACATATCTTAGTAAAAGCACTTACAGAGAAACATCTGTGCTATTGGCCCGCGATATTATTGAGGGCCATTTCATTATACTTTCAATCTTAAAATTGAAGGCCCCAGAAAGGAACTAAATAATGGTTTGTAATTATGTTTATTGGTCTATTGTCAATTAACGTTTGGCCGGTACTTTTTGATCCTTTATATTTTTTTGATTATTAATCGCGGCATACGCTCCTTTCAAAATAGCCTTGTGCCCCATAGTGAACTTGTATTTTATGACGAATTACGATATCATTATCGATAAGGAAAAAATCGTTTTAAGTCCGATGGATATAGCCTCTTTGGACATTGTTAAAATTAGCGACCGGCAATTCCATGCCCTTCGACAGAACCGGGCCTATAAAATCAAAATCTTACATACAGATTTTGCGAACAAAAGAATGACATTGGAGGTAAATGGCAGTAGTTATGAATTGGCTTTAGCAGATAAGTATGATCAAATGGTGGACAAAATGGGGTTGTTAACGGCCAAAACCCATAAAATAAACAGTATTATAGCCCCAATGCCAGGTCTTATAATAGATATCATGGTAACAACAGGTCAGAAAGTGGTAATTGGCACTCCCCTTATTGTGCTATCGGCCATGAAAATGGAGAATATCATCACTTCCTCCGGAGAAGGCATCGTAAAAAGTATAAAAGTCAATGTAAACGAAGCAGTTGACAAAGGACAGATTATAATTGAAATGGAATAGCCATAGCATGAAGATGGAAAAAATATTGATAGCCAACCGGGGAGAAATAGCTTTACGCATCATGCGGACGGCACAAAAGATGGGAATAAAAACAGTGGCGGTCTATTCTGATGCCGATAGGGAAGCTCCCCATGTACGATTTGCCGATGAAGCAGTTCATATAGGAAATTCACCTTCTACGGAATCCTACTTGAATATGGACAAAATTGTGGAAGCAGCCTTAAAAACCAAGGCCCAAGGTATTCATCCTGGCTATGGCTTTTTAAGTGAGAATGCCGTTTTTGCCCAGCTGGTAGCTGATAACGGAATTACCTTTGTAGGCCCTAAACCACATGCCATAAGAGTTATGGGCGATAAATTGGCGGCCAAAGAAGCGGTTAAGGGTTATAATATTCCTATGGTACCCGGCATTGAAGAGTCCATTACCGAAATTTCCGTGGCCCAGAAAATATCCAAACAAATAGGGTTTCCCATTTTAATAAAAGCCTCTGCTGGTGGCGGTGGCAAAGGAATGAGGGTGGTTCAACAACTATCCGAATTGCCCGATCAAATGGAACGTGCCATCAGCGAGGCCGAGGCAGCCTTTGGAAATGGCGCCGTCTTTATTGAAAAATACATTGAATCTCCAAGGCATATAGAAATCCAAGTATTGGCCGATACCCATGGAAACATTTTTCATCTTTTTGAGCGGGAATGCAGTATACAGAGAAGACATCAAAAGGTTGTGGAAGAGGCTCCATCCGCCGTATTGACCCCAAAAATAAGAGACGCCATGGGAAAAGCTGCCATAAAAGTAGCCAAGGCCTGTGATTATGTCGGGGCGGGAACGGTGGAATTCCTATTGGACAGTGATAAAAATTTCTATTTTTTGGAAATGAATACCCGTCTACAGGTAGAACATCCGGTAACAGAACTGATTACAGGTATTGATTTGGTGGAACAACAGATCAAAATTGCCAGAAATGAAAAACTGGCATTTTCACAGCAAGATTTGAGCATAAAAGGACATGCCCTGGAAGTTAGGGTCTATGCAGAAGACCCCTTGGACAATTTTCTGCCCAGTATGGGCAATTTGGAAACCTATAAGCGCCCCAAGGGCAAAGGAATAAGATTGGACGACGGTTTTGAGGAAGGAATGACCATACCCATGTATTACGACCCCATGTTGGCCAAATTAATTACCTACGGCCAAGACAGGGATGAGGCCATTCAGCTAATGATCCAAGCTATATCGGAATATAAGATAAAGGGGATATCCACTACCCTGCCCTTTGGGAAGTTTGTTTGTGAACACAAAGCTTTTACTTCTGGGGAATTTGACACCCATTTTGTTAAGAAATACTACACTCCGGAACTGTTGCACCAACAATATGCGCAGGAGCGCGAAATTGCAGCCATGGTAGGATTGAAACTATTTTTGGAACACAAGGATATTCTTAAAGTTCCCGATCGCGAAAATTCCAATTGGCCATTAAAACGGACTAAGTGATAAGCACCAAATAACACCTATGGTTTTAATGGCGTAAAGCATTATTTAATGAAGGAAAAAATAAAAAAACTCGAGGATAAAATTGCCGAAGCCAAATTGGGCGGCGGACAAAAACGTATTGAAACCCAGCATTCGAAAGGCAAGCTTACTGCCCGTGAACGAATTCATTTTCTGCTGGACGAGGGTTCGTTTGAAGAGTTGGGCGCCCTTGTGACCCACAGGACCAAAGACTTTGGTATGGGCAAGCAAATATTTTATGGGGATGGGGTAGTCACAGGGTATGGAACCATTAATGGTAGACAGGTCTGTGTTTTCGCCCAGGACTTTACCGTATTTGGAGGTTCGCTTTCCGAGACCCATGCAGAAAAAATTTGCAAGGTAATGGACATGGCCATGAAAATAGGTGTGCCCATAATTGGCTTGAACGACAGCGGAGGGGCTCGGATTCAGGAAGGGGTACGATCGCTTGGCGGTTATGCCGATATCTTTCACAGGAATGTTATGGCTTCCGGTGTTATCCCACAAATTTCCGCTATTATGGGACCCTGTGCCGGAGGAGCCGTCTACTCCCCCGCCATGACCGACTTCACCCTGATGGTAGAAAATTCCAGTTATATGTTCGTTACCGGTCCCAATGTGGTTAAAACGGTGACCAATGAAGAGGTCAGTTCTGAAGAGCTAGGTGGGGCCATGACCCATGCCAGCAAATCCGGGGTCACCCATTTTACCGCCGAAAACGACCTGGAGTGTCTTGGACAAATAAAGGAACTTATTGGTTATTTACCGCAAAACTGTGAAGATTTGCCCAAACCACTCCCCTATTCCCTAAATACCGAAGTCCGGGAAAAGTTGGAGACCATTATCCCTGAAAATACTAATCAACCTTATGATATGCGACATGTCATCAAAGAAATCATTGACGATTCCCCTTTCTTTGAGGTCCATAAGCATTATGCCGAAAATATAGTTGTGGGCTTTGCTAGATTGGCCGGAAAAAGTATCGGGATCGTTGCCAACCAGCCCATGAGTCTGGCCGGGGTTTTGGATGTAAACAGTTCCAAAAAAGCGGCCCGATTCACCAGATGCTGTGATTGTTTCAATATTCCCCTACTAGTATTGGTAGATGTTCCCGGATTTCTTCCAGGCACTGATCAGGAATGGAACGGTATTATTATCAATGGTGCCAAGCTGCTCTATGCCCTAAGCGAGGCTACGGTTCCCAAGGTAACCGTTATTACCCGAAAGGCCTACGGCGGGGCCTATGATGTTATGAACTCCAAACATATAGGAGCCGACCTCAACTATGCCTGGCCAGGAGCCGAAATTGCCGTAATGGGTGCCAAAGGAGCCAGTGAGATCATCTTTAGGAAAGAGATAGATGCTGCAGAGGACTCTGAAACCAAACTAAAGGAAAAAGAGGAGGAATACGCCGATAAGTTTGCCAACCCATACAGCGCAGCGGAGAGAGGGTTTATAGATGAAGTGATTTTCCCCAGGGATACCCGTAGGAAATTGATAAATGCCTTTGCTCTGCTAGAAAATAAAGTGGTGAATTTGCCCAAGAAAAAACATGGAAACATACCTTTGTAATTAGCCGCTGACCACTTAACGCAATTTTCAATTTATAACAGGACATGAGCAACTTAGAAGAACTTATACAATTACTTACGTTGGAACGCATTAATGACAATACCTATGTAGGACAAAACTATCAGGCCCCATGGGGCAGGGTTTTTGGGGGACAGGTTTTGGGACAGTCTTTACATGCCGCTTACCAAACCGTATCCAACGATAAAATAGCCCACTCCATGCACGGGTATTTTATTTTAGGGGGAGACCTAAGCATTCCTATTACCTATGAAGTAGATTGTTTAAGGGATGGCCGTAGTTTTACCACTCGCAGGGTGGTAGCCAAGCAGAACGGCAAGGCCATTTTTAATATGGCAGCGTCTTTTCAGGTCCGGGAAGATGGAGTGGAGCACCAGATAACCATGCCCAATCTAATTACCCCTAAAAAGCTGATGAACAGCTTGGAGCAAATTGAGGAAATGGAAAAAACGGATCCCGACTCCTATAATCTTATTAAACTTACCCATCCCAAGGTATTCGAATTTAAACCGGTAGAACGCCTAACAGCACTTCTGGCCAAAGACGGACCTCCATTTAACCATATGTGGATGCGGGCTACGGAAAAGGTAAAAGCCGATTTGCCGCTGCAACAACAATTATTGGCCTATGCCTCCGATTACAACATTCTCACCACCGCTTCCCTCCCCCACCGTGAAGAACTCAGAAAAGGAAAGACTTTTTATGCCAGCATAGACCATGCTATATGGTTTCACCGCAATTTTAAAATAGACGAATGGCTTCTGTATACCATGGACAGTCCTAGCGCCTGCAATTCCAGAGGTTTTTCAAGGGGCAGTATTTTCGATAGAAACGGTATTCTGGTGGCCTCAGTGGCACAGGAAGGATTAATGCGCACCACCAGGGCAGAATAATGCCCTTGGTATAAGTCCGTAATAATTTTCTGAGCGCCCCTACAAGCTATAGTCTTCTGTTACATGTTTTACCAGCAATAATTTTTTTTGGAGAAGCCCAATACTATTCTTTTGGCCATCTATTTATTTGAGTCCAAACTTAGCACTAGTTTGAAAAAGCTATTGTGACCGAAAATTCAAATTTTTCTATCTTTTGGCACCCCTGCCCGAAAACGGTTCAGGCGGGCTTTAGGGAGAGGGCAGAACCAAAATACCAAAAATTCAATTAATTAGCCCTGACCCTAAAGGGAATAATTGAATTTTATCAATTGGAGACAGTTCAAAATATCGGATTTCTAATATCCGATCGAAAATATCAACGCTATATCAAACTAGAATCCCAAACTTATATAAACCTCCTATTTATGGGCCAATATAGATGAACCGCCCTCGGTTAAACTACCAATAATACCCATAAAGTAGGATTTGGATTACTGAAGACAACAGCGGTTTATCCCTTGTAAATTACCGTTCATCCATGTAAAATTTTCCCTCCCGTTTTTTATCCTTTTTTTTTCCCTTTTGACCACTAAATTTCCATTTAGGGCATGCCTGGGCGAATTTTGCCCTATAACATTAAACAAAAGATATGAAAACATTATTACTCGTTAAAGAAATTTATTCAGAAGGATTTAGAAACCTAGGACACATTATTGTTAAAAATTATTTCAAAGCATTCATGTGGTTCAGTGTAGCTATGTTTGCCATAGTATTATACGCTTTCATTTTTAGATTGGTTACTGGATTTGTTTGGGATTAATTAAGAATAAATGCATTAATTGATATGAAAGGTATGCAGTATTTAAGAGAATTATTGGTAGGAAAAAGTGATGGGATCGAGGTTCCTATGACACTGAAGTTATTGTTGATCTTAGTGTTCCTTTGCTTTTTCCTTGCCTTATTCTCTATTTTACTATACACCTTTGAATAGCATTATTTTGTTGTAAAACCCTTTGGTCTGAAAGCTATTAATTGTATACTATTTTTTTAATGTTATGCTAGTTCCCCCAACTAGTCAACATAAGCCTGATAGACTTTGGATGTTGATCTAAGAATAAAGTTAGATTTGAAATAAATTATGGATATTATCCAAAATATTGGAAATATTCCATAATTTAGCATACCTTTTTTTGGTGTGCGATGGACAAAACAATACTACATTTGGATTTGGATACTTTTTTCGTATCCGTAGAGCGACTTCAGGACAGTAAATTGGAGCATAGGCCCATACTCGTTGGAGGCGTTAGCGACAGGGGTGTGGTAGCCGCATGCAGTTACGAGACCAGGGGTTTTGGCGTGCATTCCGGCATGCCTATGAAAATGGCCAAAGAACTCTGTCCGGAAGCCATCATCATAAAAGGGAACGCGGGAACCTACAGCAAACATTCCGATATCGTAACCAATATCATCAAAGAACAGGTACCGGTCTTAGAAAAATCCAGCATCGATGAGTTTTATGCAGATCTTACGGGAATGGACCGGTTTTATGGTTGTCACCAATTCTCTACCGAACTGCGCCATAAAATCATCAAGGAAACCGGACTTCCCATTTCCTTTGGTCTATCGGTAAATAAGGTAGTATCCAAAGTAGCTACCAATGAAGCCAAGCCCAACAATGAGCTTAAAATTGATATAGGCCATGAGAAACCATTTTTAGCGCCCTTATCCATTAAAAAAATACCTATGGTAGGCGATAAAACCTACCAGACCCTACGGAATTTGGGATTGCGGCAAATAAAAACCATCCAAGAAATGCCCATGGATATGATGCAACGGGTATTGGGCGCCAATGGAGGCGTAATTTGGAAACGGGCCAATGGTATAGACAATACCCCCGTTATCCCTTTTTCCGAACGTAAATCCATTTCTACCGAACGTACTTTTGACCGGGACACCATAGATGTCATTAAACTGCGGGGCATCCTTATTGCCATGACCGAGAATCTGGCCTATCAGTTGCGGAGGGGAAAAAAACTTACTGCCTGTATTGCGGTAAAAATTCGCTATTCGGACTTTAACACCTATTCCAAACAATTAAGGATCCCGTACACCAGTGCGGACCATATCCTGATTCCCCAGATTTTGGATCTGTTCAATACACTCTACAACAAAAGGCTATTGATCAGGTTGATCGGGATTCGTTTCAGTCATTTGGTACAGGGCCACTACCAGATAAATCTATTCGACGATACCGAGGAAATATTAAACCTATATAACGCCTTGGACAAGATCAGGGAACGCTATGGGGATAAAAGTGTTATAAGGGCCTCCGGTATGGGTGCCAAGACCGTTGGCAGAATGCAGAACCCCTTTAACGGACAACCCCCTATTGTATTGGCACATAGGAAACAGTGAGCGATTTCCAGTAATCAGTATTTAGTAGTGAGAATTGAGTAGTGAGAAAAAAGAATCAATAAATGTATATTAACATTCAACTAAAAGCGGTCAATGCTATATAGGCATGGACACATTTTCAACCTGAAACCTTGAACATTCAACTTCCATTTAGGGAATATTCAAATACTTATGGGTTTGAAGCGATACCTTCCACTTAGGGTTTTGCATTACATAATCCACAATCATTGGAACAACCTTATCCCTTACACTCCATTCCGGCTGTAGGTACAAAATACAATCCTCATTGGTCTTGGCCGCCTGTTCCTCGGCAAAAATAAAGTCGTGCTTATTGTACACGATCACCTTAAGTTCGTGTGCCTTATCATAGATAATACCTTCTGGCAACTTATTCTTTTTTGGGGAAAGACAGATCCAATCCCAGGTTCCGGAAAGTGCATAGGCTCCGGAAGTCTCTATATGGGTCTTTAGGTTTTTGGCCTTTAGGGCCTTTGTAAGTGGCCCCATATCCCAGGTAAGGGGTTCTCCCCCGGTAATGACTATGGTATCGGAATATTTGGCCGCATTGGCTACAATATGGTCTATACCTGTTGGGGGATGTGTTGCCGCATTCCAACTTTCCTTAACATCGCACCAATGGCAGCCTACATCGCAACCGCCCACACGAATAAAATAAGCAGCAGTCCCCTTATGGAAACCTTCGCCCTGAATAGTGTAAAATTCTTCCATTAAAGGAAGCATTAGGCCTTGATCAACCAACGCTAAAACATCTTCTTTTACCATGGCGCAAAGATAGAAAATACCCTGCTCTACCGCTACTAATTAAGAAAAAGTTATTTCAGCAACCCTTAAACCCCGCTTTTGAAATAATATTGTAATTTAAACTTTTATAACAACCCGAAGAATACACCTAAAGTATGCGTTTGTAAATGGGTATGCCTGGAAAGGCAATATAAACACTAGTAACCATATACAATTTTAGCTATAATTTGAAAGTAGTCAACTATTTAGATAAAACAATTAGAACATAATGCCCAATAGTGATAAAAGCAAAACTCCAATTTCCCAAAGAATAGTTGATATTGGTGCTAATAAGGAGTTTTCCATAACTGAGAATAGGTATCTGCGCATAACAAATATCGCTTCTATCCTTGGCATCTTGTACATGGTGATGTGGATGATTACTGCTTTTTGCATTACAGATTCCCCAATACTTTACGGAAGCAATGGATTGTTAGCATTGATGTTTTCATTCGTTCTAATATTCAATGGCAAAGGTTGGCGGGTATTGGCTTCAACTTGTTTTACAACTACGTCCTATATTGGAATTATTCTATTTCTTTACTTGTTGGGTTACTCCTCAGGAGTTTGGGTTATTTGTTTCATCATAATAATTACTCCATACATGACTTTCCCCAAAAGTGCGAGAAAATTAGCTATTGGTTTCAGCATGCTGGGGGTCTTGACTTTGATTTTTTCGGTTACGTTTCAATCCAAATTTAATCCTCACTATGATGTACTTGACCCATATTTCCTACAAATGTTTAACATCAGCACAACTGGACTGATTTGCCTTACAATCGCATGGACTTTGTCTGTGCTGATTGATAGATCAGAGGAGTCATTGAGGGTTGAGCAAAAAAGATCAGATGACCTTCTGCATAATATTCTTCCTGTAAATGTGGCAAGAGATCTAAAGGAAACCGGTAAAACAGTGCCTAAAAGGCACAAAAATGTAACTATTCTGTTTACTGACTTCAAAGGCTTTACGGAGTTAGTAGCTAGCATTCCGGCAATCACTTTGGTCAATGAACTCAATGATATTTTTGGCCGATTCGATGAGATTGTTGAGGAGGCAGGAGTTGAAAAAATTGAAACAATTGGGGATGCATATATGGCTGCATGTGGCCTTGAAGAAGCGGTTAAAGATCATGCCATTAATTGTATTAAGGCTGCACAACAGATGCTATCCTATCTGGAGGAGAGAAATAAGAAACATGAAATAAAATGGAGGATGAGAGTTGGGATACATTCGGGACCAATAGTGGCTGGCGTAGTTGGAAAGAAGAAATTTAACTATGATCTCTTTGGAGATACAGTTAATACGGCAAGTCGGATGGAATCATCAGGAGAGCCTGGCAAAATAAATATATCAGAATCAACCTACCAGCTTGTCAAAAATGATATCAGTTGCGAAACCAGGGAGAAAATTCAAGCTAAAGGAAAAGGAGAATTGGAAATGTATTTTATAAAATATAGCTAATAAGTGCTAAATCGAAAGGTCAGTTTTATCAGTAAAGACCGCCAAATTTTTAATTTGGCTTTATACAGAAAAATTAAAACAAAATATAAAAATTCGGCTCTGTGTTAATCCGAAAAATTAGTGTCTTTTTGCAGGCTACGTTCCATACACAAGTCCGTTGTGATCAAGCTAAAAAAAATGAAAAAAAAATTAATAATATTGATTTTGGCAAGTATATGGCTTTATTCCTGCGGGCAAAGAAGTAAGTCAAAAATCGACAAGTTTTCTATTGATTTGGAGATAGTAGACTCGACAAAAAATATCAACAGACAGTCATCTCTAATAAATGAAATAGAACAATATATTTATACAGACACAACATATGCCTCTGCTGACGGAAAAGGGATAACCATTCAAAACAGCCTACCAAAGGGAGGAAGTATTGAACCTGATAGAACACAATATTTTGATTCTTCGGGAAAACAACACGGATTTGCCGGGTTTTGGACTCGGATAATCAATGAAACTACTTTACCGTTAGAACTAAATATTAATTTTCCTGCTGATTCCTTTGCAATTTTTACTCCACCTGACTCCTACTTAAAATTATTTTTACCAACGGAAACAGTCTCATTTGATAAACTTTCAAAGTTTAACTATGGTTTAACTGAATTAAAATCCTATTTCGATGATAATTTTAATAAACCTACAATCTTAAAAAAAACAATTAACCCTAATGAAGAACATATTTTCTATATAATAGTACTCTCTTATCAAGCAGGGGGTACTCCAAGAGGAGGTCTTATTTTGAAAGGACAAGACCTTTATTACAGAATGAGCATAGAACCAAATGGTTATGGAATAATTCCTTGTGGACAGATTACTTTCAAAAATGAATCTGGTAATTAACATGGATCAATTTTTGCTTTTTCCGTTGTTATAATATTTTACTGACGGACAACTTTGAAGGAGAGTTAGAAGGGGTGAAAAATGAAAAGCCAGCTCACAACACAACCTATAAACAATACGGGCTTCGGGCCTAATCGCGGGGTCTGTGTATATTTATATTGTCGCTAAATCTTATAGATTTAGCCTTAGAAAAGAAAAAATAAAACTAAACCCGCCCGAACGCCCGCCTAAATGATAAAGTCGGGCAGGTAACAGTTCGGTACTGGCGGGCAATAAGCTTTAGCTTCGTGCGCAGACGGAAACGAAAATTTCCTTTCCACCGCACTGTGCACAGCCGAGACCGAAGGGCGCATTATGGCAGACGTGGGATGAACTATAGAAATATGAAAATATTAGGAATCATTATATTGGGACCCCTTTCTTGCCTTTCGTATGGACAAAGAAGTTTTAATGTGGATAGCAGCTTTGTTAATTCAGACATGGAAATAAGTATCAGCACAAAGACCGTTTGGTTTCTCAAAGTGCATTACGCTTATAATTAAGCATGTTAGCTTTAAGCAGGAATTTGATAGTAATTACCTAACATTTGTAATTGAAGATGAATCCAGTGCAAAAAAGAAATCTCATTAAAATAAAACCTTAAGAAGTATAAAGCACTTTGCCATCATATAGTGCTTCTTAATTGCGACATCAAGACTCTACATAAGGATATTTCAAAATAAAGAAGGCGACCCTGCTGGTTTTCTTCCGATGTGTGTCCTAATAACCTTTATTTCTATTGTAGTTACAATTGCTATGGCAATGCTTGAAAAAATCTTACAAAACGCAATAGATATGAAATCTGAAAACGAACTAACAATTTAAACTATGCCCATTATTGTACACATGAACGTAATTACGGCAAAGCAAAAAATTTCACTGAATGAACTTTCTGAAAGAGTTGAGTTGACCTTGTCCAACCTTTCTATCTTGAAGACTGGATAAGCGAAAGCAATTCGTTTTTAGTAACTTAGAGGCAATTTGCAAAGCCTTGGAGTGGCAAGCAGGTGACATTTTGGAATATGTAAATGACGAACATTAAACAACGAACATATTGAAAAACAATCAACATTGCTGGTCGAAAAAAACACAGATTTAATTTTTTTGTCAATCCCCATAGCCGTGGTCCTGCATATATATGGAAAACCAGGAATAACACAGAATAAAATGATGGTTCTGGGTTGAGCTAAAAACAGAAAAAAATATAGCATATGGAGTATCGAAAACTGAAAAATCTTGGAATCGTTCTTTTCTTGATACAATTAATTGGTATGGGGATATGGTTCTATGTAAAACGGCCAGTAATGGATTTTTCAATGGATATGCTCATATTAATTCCGATTCTGTTTGGGGGCAACCTACTAGTCGGATTGGTATTGTATTTGTCAAAAAAAAAGGACATATCGATATTAATTTTTGGAAATTCGCTTATTTGCCCCCTGATTTTTTATGCTTGGTGGATTTTATGGTTTACCTATTATGCCCAGTAAATTAACCCCATATACCACATGAAATTGGAAACAAATTCCCACTAACACTGCAGATAGGAAATAAGGCATAAAGCGCTAAATTTAAAGGCCAAATTTGCCAACCCGATGAGTTGAATTCTATGCAGAAAAACAATAATAAATTTAAGTCTTGGCAAGCATATGACAAAGGACATACCCCATATAGAATTTAACCCGGAAACACCTAACAATTTCGGTTTTGAAATTGTCCCTATTGAAAAAATAGCACAATACAAAGGCCAACACGATCACAATCCGGAATTACCCCACCAACTTAAATTTTACAATTTCATTTTTTTTACTGAAGGTTCGGGCAGACATTTTATTGATTTTAAATGGTACCCCGTGCAACAAAACAGTTTGGTTTATCTAACCAAGGAGCAGGTTAATGCATTCGATTTTTCAGAAAGCTTAAAGGGTTTTTGTATCATATTTACGGAGGAGTATTTTGTGGATTGTTTTTCCAATTTAACGGAAGAACTAGTGTTTCGGTTGTTTAATCCACAATTGTTCTCCCCTATTCTGCAAATCCCAAAAGAATCCGATTTTGAAAATTATTTTAAATTGTTGCAAAAAGAATACAACAACCCTGAAACATTCAACCAAAGAAGCATTGTTAATTCACTTTTTATAATCCTAATATCGAAAGCTGAAAACATAAAGCAAAAACAAACCTATCATATTAAGGATACTTCAAAAATTGTGCTTTTCCATAATTTTACTTCACTTATAGAGCATAATTATTCTAAAAGTAGAAGTGCAAATTTTTATGCCGATAAACTGGCTGTAACATACAAACACTTAAATACCATCTGTAAAGAATTAGTGAACAAAACAGCCAAAAATGTCATTGACGACTTCATTATTCTTCAAGCCAAAAGGAATTTGATTAATTCCCCTATAAAAAGCACAGAATTGGCTTATAAACTGGGATTTGAGGACCCAACCAACTTTACCAAATATTTTAAAAAAAATACAGGTTTAACCCCAAATTCCTTTATAAAATCACTTTTGAACAACTAATGGTTCAACTTTAACCATTTTTACACCATTTTTCATCTTTTATTGGGCTAATACTTTCTTCATCTTTGTATTAAACAAAAAAATGAAGAAAATGAACTTTTCAAGGAAAAATCACGAACACAAGAAAAACAATAGAAATCTTCTGAGTAAAACAAAATTGGTCACTTTTATTTGTCTTGCTATTTTCAGTATTGGACCTAATTTCGGCCAAAGTACCACTATGGAAGAAAACAAATTTCAATTTGGCGAGCCCGAACATTTTTTGGATGGGTACTCTCTTAACTTCCAGTATCAAAATGGCACGGCCATACACATGGATTTTAACGATGGCATAGCCCAATATGAATGGGTTGCCGGACCTGCAAAAGGAAATGGAAATGCGGACATTCCTTATCGCTCGCGTAAAATTGGTGATAATCTTTATTTGATCAATTGGCACGAAACAGAAATAAATGACTATTTGACCATTGTTTTTGATTTTGAAAAAATGATGGTACATAGCTCTATAATAATCGGCTATGCAAACAAGCCTGAAAGAACACTGAAAACGGTATTTCGCAGTGGGATTATAGATCATTTAAAAAAATCAAATTAATAAGAATTAAAGTGTAAGCAGTATGAGTCAAGTAGCAGATTGCCCCACTTGTGGCAGTAAATCAAAAATTAACAAAAGCAATGGCGAAACTACCTATAAGGCTATTCAAGATGACGAAGTGTTCAAGAAAGTAGGCCAACTAAAAAAAGCCATGGAAAAATTTAAAGCACGGGCAGAAGTTTTGGAAAAAGAATTAAAAACATTAAAATCCTCGAAATAAGATGTCATTTTTAAAAAGAAATTATGGTTGGATAATAGTGGCCATCTTGGCGATTCTACCAATATTTATCATATTAAATATGACAAATATTGACTTTACAGATGGGGTTTCAATTACTTTAATTGAAAGCGCAGGTAACAATGGCATGACCACTTTGGAAATGTTGTACCACATCTCCGGCGAATTTGCCATACGATGGATGACTGCTGTATTGACTTGCACACCATTCTTTATACTTTTTGGAGTTAACAATCTTTTTGTAAGGCAAGCCATGGGTATTGCGACTGCAATATGGAGTTTCCTCCACTTTATTATCTTTTTAGTGGCAGAAGGCTTTTTGGAAACCTTTGCGCAAGTGAATTATGTAGCAGGATTTATTGCCGTTTTAATTTTAATTCCATTGTTTTTTACTTCCAATAGAAAATCAATGAAAAAACTAAAAATGAATTGGAAGAAACTACAAAGCTTGTCCTATGCGGCAATTTTTCTTAGCTTGTTACATGTGGCCCTTTTGGAAAAAACCTGGTTGATTTATGCTGTAATTGTGGGTATTGGATTTCTTATCAGGCTACCGTTGGTGAAAGATAAAATCATCAAATTTAGAATAAACAGAAGAAGATTAAACGCTCTATAAAAATGGGTCTACTTGAAACCATATTAAAAAATGTTGTATTGCAAGATGCAAGCATTGAAAAAAAGACCAAGATTTCAGAATCTGTTTATAAAATCCGCCTTAAAAGTGAAAGCATCAAAAAAGCAGAATTTGTTCCTGGCTATTTTTTACGCCTAGGTATCGGCATTGGCAATGATGACCTATCTTTTAAAGACAAAGTAAGAAGTTATAGCGTATGGAACATTAACAAAACCGAAGGGTATTTAGATTTGGCCATCGCAACAGATAGTAAAGGAATTGGGGCGCAATGGGCTGTGGCTTGCAAGGAAAATGAAACAGTTTATTTTAAATGGAAAAAAGGAAATTTTCTCCTTGATGAAACCGCAGATAGCTATTTAATGATTGGAGACTTATCTGCATTGTCCCATTTATATATTCTGAAAAGAAATTTACCGCACAACAAGCAAGTTGAAGGCTTGGTATATGCCCAAAATTCAAATGATTACTTTGAAGATGTAGATGGATCCAGACCCTTTAATTTTCATACCTTAAAACAAAACCCAATTTCGGAGATTTTAAATATTATAAAAGAGATCTCGCCAAAACTTAAAGGTAAGATAATGGTTTATATAGCTGGAGATAGCAGAGTCTGCATAGCTTTAAACCAATATTTCAGAAATGAGTTAAATTGGAATACCAAGCAGATCAAGACAAAACCATTCTGGAACCCAGACAAAAAAGGATTGGAATAAAATGAAAATAAGTGACAAGTACGCACACATAAGACAGGAAACGGTTACGTTTTGTAGCCATTTACAAGTTGAAGATTATTCCATACAAGTGGTTCAATTTGCAAGTCCACCAAAGTGGCATTTGGCCCATACCACTTGGTTCTTTGAAACATTTGTTCTGATTCCGTATTTACAGGACTACACACCATTTAATTCCAATTATAATTTCCTTTTTAATAGCTATTACAACAATGCCGGAGAAAGAATATTACAAGCAAATAGAGGCAATATGTCCCGTCCAAGTACCGAGAATATCTATGGGTACCGAGAATACGTGGATGCCAAAATGCAAGAATTATTAAAGAACAATTATGACCAAAAAATAATCGACTTGGTTATTTTAGGGTTGAATCACGAGCAACAACACCAAGAATTATTGATTACCGATGTAAAATACATGTTGGGAAACAATCCCCTTTTTCCTGTTTTTAATGAAGGATTCAACTTGGTGAATGATAAAAATACAAAGACAGAAAGCATAAAAATAAATGCTGGGGTTTATGAAATTGGCTACCAAGGAACCGCCTTTTGTTACGATAACGAATTAGGAGTGCACAATGTGTATGTTAATGACTTTGAGATAAATAATTATTTAGTTACCAACGGTGACTTTATAGAATTTATGGAAGATGGTGGTTATTCCGATTTCAATCTTTGGTTGGACGAAGGTTGGTCTTGGGTAAATACCCATAAAATCACCTCTCCCCTGTATTGGCATAAAATTAAGGGAGAATGGCACTATTACAGCCTTTCGGGATTACAAAAAGTAGATAAAAATGCCATTTTAAGTCATATTGGTTATTATGAAGCCAATGCTTATGCCGAATGGAAAGGCATGCGATTACCAACCGAATTTGAATGGGAAATTGCGGCACCACGGATGGCATGGGGAAAACGGTGGGAATGGACGAACAGTGCCTATTTGCCCTACCCAAATTTCAAAAAAGAAAATGGCGCCCTGGGTGAATACAACGGAAAATTTATGAGCAACAAAATGGTTTTAAGAGGCGCTTCGGTTGCTACATCAAAAAACCATAGCCGATCAACGTATCGAAATTTTTTTAATCCAACGGAAAGATGGCAATTTACCGGAATAAGACTAACTAAATCATTATGATCGAAACAATTAAAACTAAGGTCGAAAACCAGTATAAGCAAAACCTCAGCATGCTGGAGATGTTTAAAAGCGAAGTAGAGAGCGGGCTAAATTCATCGCCTAAAACGCTTCCTTCAAAATATTTTTACGATAAAAAAGGCGATGCGCTTTTTGTTGAAATCATGAATTTGCCAGAATACTATCTAACCCGTAGCGAGTTGGATATTTTTCAAAATAAAACGCAACAATTAATCGATGTCCTGGATTTGAATCCTGATACTTATTTTGAATTAATAGAATTGGGAGCTGGTGATGGGTTGAAAACCAAAAAGCTATTGAGGTCCTTGGATGCACAAAATTTTAAGTTCGACTATATCCCAATCGATATTTCCGTGAATGCTTTAAAGCTTCTGGAGCAGGACTTGGACAGGGCTTTGCCCAATGTGTCCGTAAAAACAAAACACGGCGATTATTTTGAAGTTTTAGGGTCTTTAAAAAAGAGCAAAAAACCTAAAGTTATCTTATTTCTCGGTTCCAATATTGGAAATATGACGGACGAATTGGCCACACAGTTTATTTATAATTTGGGAACAAATCTACAAAATGGCGATAAATTATTATTAGGTGTGGATTTGATAAAACCTAAAAAAATAGTTCTGCCTGCCTATAATGACAGTAAAGGAATTACGGCAGAATTCAATCTTAATCTTTTGAAAAGAATCAATAAGGAACTAGGAGGGGATTTTAACCTGGATAATTTTGAACATCGGCCAGAATACAATGAAGCAGAAGGAATAGCCAAAAGTTTTATTGTGAGTACCGTTCATCAAAAAGTAGAAATAAAAGCATTAAAAAAAACCTATGAATTTGCCAAGGGAGAAAGCATTCATACAGAAATATCCAGAAAATATAATGATCCCATTATTGAGAAAATAATTTCCAAAACCGATTTTGGTCTTAAAACCAAAATAATGGATGGCAAAGAATATTTTGCAGACTACATCCTTACTAGACACTGAAAAATAGAGAAGTCAACGCGTTGCTCCTTGGGCCATGAAGCAAAGCCACCCATTTTGTGCAAGAAGGACAGTTCGATTGATATTAAATTGTTATTGAATTGTTTAGGGCAATGTTGTCCCAATGAGAGTCCAGGCTTATCAGGTCGAGTGCTGTCGAGACCTTATTATAGATATATCGTCGTCAAAACCTTTCGACCGCACCTGTCACCCGAGTGGCCCTTGGAGAATAAAAATTAATTATAATAAACTGATAACCAGTTAATGATGTGTTTTTTTGAAATAAAAAACACCTTAAGTACGTAAAATATAATTTATAACACTCACCCTTTTTAATTAATCCAATATCATGAAAATAGCAGTAACATCGGCAAGTGGAAAACTAGGTGCTTCAATCATAAAACACTTGACACCGCTAATAGGAAAAGACAATGTAATCGGGATTGCCCGTACGCCTGCAAAAGCAAAACATCTCGGTGTGGAAATCCGGGAAGGCGACTACAACAGTCGTGAGCATTTTGACAAGGCATTGCAAGGGGTTGACGCAGTTCTTTTGGTGTCGGGAATGGATGATCCAAAAAAAAGGATACAACAACACCAAAATGTAATTGAAGCAGCCAAGGCCAATGGCGTTAAAAAAATAGTCTACACAAGTATTGTTGGAGATGAAAATAAGAACACCTTTAGCCCTATTGTTCAAAGCAATAGACAAACTGAAGCCGACGTACAAAACTCAGGGCTTGATTGGGTGATTGGCCGAAATGGAATTTACATAGAACCAGATTTGGAATATCTGGACACCTACGTCAAAGATGGTGAAATTAGAAACTCCGCCGGAGATGGTCTATGTCCTTATACCAGCAGGGAAGAATTAGGATATGCATACAGCAAAATGCTAACGGAGGAAAAACACAATGGACATATTTACAACCTTGTTGGGAAGCCCATAACCCAAAGTCAACTTGCAGATTATATAAATCAGATTTTTAATACAAAGCTTGTATACAACCCCATGACGGCTGAAGCCTATGCAGCAGAAAGAAAAGCGGCCTTGGGCGATTTTTTGGGAACCATAATAGCTGGAATTTATGAAGGCATCAAAACAGGTGCAAATAATGTAAGTTCAGACTATGAAAAGGCTGCGGGAAGAGAACATAAGGCACCTCTAGAAATGATTAAAGCCACAACAAACACCAATGAAAACTAGAAAAAATCAAGCAGTAGATCTATATTCAAGAGGTGCTAACAGTTATAAAACAATGATAAGAGCCAGTATCATTTTATTGGGAATTGTCTTTTTACAGGCTTGCCAAAATTCCCCGGAAAAAAATAGCGTTATCAAGTCGGAATTAGGACAGGAACACCCTAATATTACCAAACTTAAAGACCAGAGTGCTGAATTTACGCCGGAAATTATCAAATTAAATGAAAACGTTTATGTGGCCGTAGGATATGATGGTTCCAATACTTCAATGGTAATTGGAGAGCATGGAGTAGTCATAATAGATGCCCTTCGTGCCCTTGGTGCGGCAGAAACAGTTGCAGAAAAGTTCAGGGAAATAACCACTAAACCTGTACAGGCACTAATTTATACGCATGGACATAACGATCATACCGGGGGTGCCTCTGCTTTTGTTGGCAATGGCAAAAACGCTAAGATAATTGCAAGAAAAGGGTTTAAAGAGGAGTTGGAAGGAAAATCTCCCGTAGAGCCCATCTTAAAAAAGCGAAACGCGCGACAGTTTGGGCGGAATTTACCGGCCAAAGATATTATCAATAGAGGAGTTGCATCTGGTAGCACCTCAACGGACAGGGTTGGAGAAGGATATTTAGAACCAAATATTACATTTAAAGATTCTATATCAATTACCCTTGCAGGCATAAATTTTGAATTGTTCGCTGCCAATGGTGAAACCAATGACGCGCTTTTTGTATGGATACCATCTTTAGAATCCCTGTTCACCGGAGATAATTATTACAAGTCATTTCCTAACCTTTATGCCATTAGAGGTTCTCAATATAGGGATGTTAAATCATGGGGTGAATCCATAAAAAAAATGGGGAGTCTTCCTGTGCAATATTTGATCCCGGGCCATACACGCCCTCTCTCTGGAAAATCGATTATCCACAATAATCTAAACAACTATTCCACAGCAATTTTAAGTGTTTACCAGCAAACAATTGATGCCATGAACAAGGGATATACGCTACAACAAACCGTTGATAGTGTTAAGGTGGCAGATTCTCTATTACAGCAATCCAATTTACAAGAGTTCTATGGTTCGGTTCCATGGGGAGTTCGTTCTGTATTTCTCCATTATGTAGGTTGGTTTGATGGAAACCCAACTAACCTTTACCCACTTTCTTCCTCCTCGGAGGCCAAACATATTATTGAACTTGCAGGAGGTGGGAATCAGGTATTGACACAACTCAATCAAGCGATTAATAAAGGTGATTATCAATGGGGGCTACAATTAGCTGATTATCTGCTTCAAACTGATTTTAAAAGAACGAAAGTTATAAATGCGAAGATAGCGCTGTTAAGGGCTTTAGCAGCACAACAAATAAATGCCCCGGCAAGAAACTATTACCTCTCTTTTGCATATGAACTGGAGAAAAACAACCTTGAACCTCACTAATCATCGATTATGTTAATAGGTGGTATGGTCTTAAACCATTAAAATCAAATATATTCTAATAAAAAGCGAAACAGCTAAAAGCAGAACCATTTTAGTGTCCCATAAAAGCAAACTACCTCGGGGCAAGGCATTGAAAGGAACCTTATATTAGATTTCGAAGCCCGCTTGAATGGAACGGGCAGGCAATCGTCGGAACACCTGCCTTCGGTAGGCAGGTTAAAATCTCGATTATCGAGTAAAAGTAAAAAACGGTCCGAGTTTAAACTCGGACCGTTTTTATTTTAAATGGGTAAAAATGCTATCTTTAAATCCAATTATTAAACACTTGGGCTATAGTCTAAAAATAGCGTTCATATTTCGATAGATAAAAAAAACTAATATTCTGAACCGTCTCCCATTGAGAAAATTCAGTTATTCCATTAAGGGTCAGGGCAAATTAATCTAATTTTCTGTCTTTTGGTGCTGCCCCCTCCCTAAAGCCTGCCTGAACCGTTTTCG
The DNA here is from genome assembly GCF_023015905.1 of Arenibacter sp. F20364. Classification (GTDB taxonomy): domain Bacteria; phylum Bacteroidota; class Bacteroidia; order Flavobacteriales; family Flavobacteriaceae; genus Arenibacter. The sequence goes on from NZ_JALKBD010000007.1 coordinate 134,514, forward strand.
GGCAGGGGTGCCAAAAGACCTAAAAATTTTAGTTTTCGAGCCTAATAGCCATTTTAAACCAAAGCTATCATTCGAGCCGAAGTATTGCCCCCTAATATTAAGAGAATATGAACAACAAACATTTACTGGTGTATTGATCGCGAAAAATAAATTAAAAAAATGAGTTCAAAACTAGTTGATAGGTTTTTGAATAGAGCTAATAAATGGAAAGCGGAAATGGTTTTATTGAGGGAAACCTGCCTTGATTGTGGATTAACGGAAGAATTTAAATGGATGCACCCCTGTTATACGTTTCAAAGAAAAAATATTGTTTTAATTCACGAATTTAAAGAATATTGCGCCCTTCTTTTTCATAAAGGAGCCCTTTTGAAAGACTCCGATAATATTTTAATTCAACAAACGGAAAATGTACAAACGGCCCGACAAATTCGGTTTACAGACCCGCAGCAAATCATTGATTTAAAATCGACCATCACTGCCTACATATTTGAAGCCATTGAAGTAGAAAAAGCAGGATTGGAAGTAAAAATGAAAAAGACTTCCGAATATATGATGCCAGATGAATTTAAAAAGGCCTTAAAAAGTAATACCGATTTAAAAACGGCCTTCGAAGCATTAACACCTGGACGACAAAGAGGGTATTTACTACATTTTTCACAGGCCAAACAATCCAAAACAAGAGCGTCCAGAGTTGAAAAATACATACAGCATATTCTACAAGGAAAGGGATTAAACGACCAATAAAAGAAGATGGAACAACCATGTCCCGACAAAAAATATGCCATAAAGGAAAACCATCCTGCTACCGGTCGGAGCCTCTTTCTCTAGCTTGGCCAAAAGTCTGGGTATTAAACCGAAAAAATGAAAGCATTGGATAAAATCATTATTCAGATCGAGCCATTGTCATCAGAAGATAGCAAAGCTGTTTACGACCTATTTAATAATGAAAAAGTGCTTAAGTCCTATCCAGAAAGACCAATCAAAGAATTGGGCCTTACCAAGGGGTTTATAAAAAGAATAACCTCCAAAGGCAACTGGACCTGGAAAATTTGTGAGGAAAATAAGCCTGAATCATTTTTGGGCATTTGCGCTTTGCACCATCTGGACAGGAAAAACTACAGTATAGAAATTGGGGGCACCCTTCATCCCGACTACTGGGGAATGGGCCTAATGCTACAAGCCTTTGAATTGATCATTGAAATTGCCAGGAATGATTTGAAAGTAGATCAAATAATTGGAAAAACCTCAACACAGAATAAACAGGCTATAAGACTGGTGGAGAAACTTGGATTTACCATAACCAAGACAAACCAAACTGAGACCCTTCTAATAAAAACAATGATCGGCAAAAAAATTCCATAATAAACCTGCAAGCCGAAAGACCTTTATAAATAAACAATGCCCAGAATCCAAGACCCTGGGCATTGTTTTCACTCCACCGAACCATATGATTAAAATGGTTATTTCATGGAGTTACCTCTTATTATACATTCTCTGGAACCTCAAAACCTTCACGATAATCACGTCTCAACATTCTATCCGCTTCAGCATCATTTATGAATGATTCAGATTTTGGATTAAAGGTCAATACGCGATCCAATCTATAGGCAATATTGCCCAAGTGAGCCAAGCCAGAAGAAAGGTGTGCAGTTTCCACAGGACCGTTCAATATGGTTTTATCGCGCTTGCGAACCGCTTCTATAAAGTTGGCAAAATGTCCGTCTGTACCACCGGCACCACGGTCCATTCCTGTTCCTGACTCTCCTCCATCTTCACCAGATTTACCTGGCGTTCTGTCCTGTCCCAAGTACGTCTTATACTTATCATAACCATCTACGACCAAGATACCCTTATCGCCATAGAAAATATTACCTACTGTAGCACCTTCTTCGGTATTGGTACACCAAGGTCGTACTTCAAATTGTATGATCTTTCTTTCTTCTGGGTAGTTATAGACCGAAGTAAGTACTTCAGGTACTTCCTTACAATCGTCCCAAAGAAATTTACCGCCCATGGAGGTAATCTTTGTTGGAAGCCCTACATCCAATCCCCACATACAAAGATCGGTTTCATGGATACCTTGGTTTCCAACATCACCATTACCGTAATCCCAGTGCCAGTGCCAATTGTAGTGCACCAAATTTCTTGTAAAAGGACGTTTTGGCGCCGGTCCTGTCCAAAGATCATAATCTACACCGGCAGGAACAGGGGAGAAACCCTGATCACCAATATCACCTCTCCATCTAAAAACAATACCTCTTGCCATATAAACCCTTCCAATATACCCATCGCGCATAAGGTTGATAGCCTCGTTAACCGCGGGTGAACTTCTTAATTGAACCCCATGCTGTACAATACGATCATATTTCGCAGCTGCTTCCACCATTTTACGGCCTTCCCAGATATTATGTGATCCCGGTTTTTCAACATAGGCATCCTTTCCAGCCTGACAGGCCCAAATTACCGAAAGAGCATGCCAGTGGTTTGGAGATGCGATACTAACTACATCTATATCCTTATTATCCATTACCCTACGAAGATCCTGCTCCAGTGCAACATCTTTATTGTAAGTTTCCTTAAAGGTTTTCTGGCGCTCCCGTAAAAGGTTCATATCAGGATCACATAAGGTGGTAACCTGGACATTCTTTTGCGCCATAAGGCCTTTGATATGGCTTTTTCCACGTCCATTGACACCCAAAACAGCCGCATTGATACGGTCGTTGGCCCCGAAGACAGTGGAAGATATTATGGTCGGGGCAGCAATAACCGCCGATCCGGCCACAGCCGTTCTTTTAATAAAGGATCTTCTCGTTGATTTCATTTGACTCTATATTTATATTAACTCTATTTACACTATTATTTTCACCAAAATTCCATTTTCCTGATTAAACCTTTAAGCCAAAAGTAAGGTATTCCTATTTTTCGTGAATAGTTCAGCCCCGATCCCTTCCGAAATCGGAGATACTTTTACCCGAACAAGGTGATAAGACCTTGGCCTCTAAAACAAAAGCTATTTATTTGTGCAATGAAAGTTAGCATATTTTTTTTATTCGTTAACGTTAACAAACAAACTTTTTTGTTATTTTTTTAACTTTATTGAATTATTCCGTAGAAAACGCTGCGTTTTTATCAATTGCTTCATAAATTAAAAGTGTACTTCTCTAGGAATAAATTGAAACAAATACTAGTTGAAGCATTATAACCTCCTAATTAAAAGCTATGGCCAATTTACGCTTAAAGATAGATCCCAGAGTTGAATCCGTTTTCGACAATTACCCACCTGAAATTAGACAAAAATTGGAATATCTGCGCAAATTGATCATTGACACCGCCCAAAAAACGGATGGACTAACACTACTTCAAGAAACCTTGAAATGGAGTGAACCCAGTTATCTTACCAAAAACGGAAGTACCATTAGGATAGATTGGAAACCCAAAAATCCTGATCAATATGCCATGTACTTCCAATGTACCACTAAGTTGGTCCCGACCTTTAAAATGATGTACCAAAATATGTTTCGGTTCGAAGGCAGCAGGGCCATTATTTTTCACATGAACGAAAGCGTCCCAACAGAAGAACTGGTAGCCTGTATTACCGCTGCCCTAACCTATCATAAGGTTAAGCATTTACCTAATTTGGGAATGTAATTTTTGAATCAACTTAGAACACCTTAATATTGACACGCTTTGGGTTTCTGGAACACCTGAAAATTATGAGGAAAAATGTACACCGGGGAATTTTCAGAAGTATTTAAGTTGAGCCTATTTAAGTAAAATATAATGCCGAACCAAAATAATTCCCTTCAAAAAACTGTAATTCCAATATTGGTACAAAATAATTACATAAAATATTAGAAAAAATAACGAAAGGCCACCCTTATATAGAGAACTTAAGCTAGATAGTAGTAAATTAGAGGGTTTCAGCTACACCTCTATATTGGTGTAGATTTACAGGAAATTGCTACTAAAACACATGCTTTTTATATACTCAATGTTTATACTCAATGTTGACTATCATAAAATAAACATCATGAAGCCGACCGAATCCCATACTGTTCCCGAACTACTTACTCCTATTCGCCTCCAAGAGTATGGTGTAGGTATATTCAATGCAGTTCAAACTAAATCAGCGTTAAAGAAAGCATTAAAGAAACAGTATATAACGGTTAATGATGTTATTGCTACTACGGCCACTTTTGTAAATGGTGGAGAATGTATTGAATTATCCATTTCAAAAGAAGTCGCAACGAAGAAAAAACTGCACTTTCAACTTCAAGTCTTATTTGAAGACGATTACTTAGCAGTGATTCATAAACCTGCCGGTATAGTGGTCAGCGGCAATAGTTTTAAAACCATCGCCAATGCTCTACCTCAAAACATAAAGGAAAGTAATCTTCCAGATGCAACAACACCACAACCTGTTCACCGATTGGATTTTGCAACAACAGGTATTTTATTGGTTGGAAAAACGAGCAGTGGCATTCGTGCCCTTAATAAAATATTTGAAAATAGAGAGATTAAGAAAACCTATTATGCAGTTGCTATTGGTGAAATTAAGAATAGAGGAAAAATCACTTTAGAAGTTGATGGCAAGAAATCACAATCGAATTATACGCTTTGCGAATCCGTCCCTTCAGAAAAATTCGGAAAACTCAATTTGGTTAAATTAGAGCCTGAAACAGGAAGAAGACATCAATTACGCAAACATCTATCGTATATTGGAAATCCGATATTGGGCGATAAAGAATATGGCATTGAAAATCTGATTTTATACGGAAAAGGCTTGTATTTGCACGCCTATTCTTTAAAATTCATACATCCAATTACAAATGAAGAAGTCTACTTAACAGATGACTTTCCTCAAAGTTTTAAAAAAATATTTATTCAATTAAAATAGCGAAAACCATTGCCAATCGAGTAGAGGGATCAGCCATTTGCGGGTGAAGCCTACACTCAGGTGCCAAAGCATTCAAGAAAACATAACACCATATATGAAAAACAAGATTAAAATAAAATTGGCCAGCACGGCGACTGATTTCTCAAATGCCAAAGAATTGATATTGGAATATGTTGCCTGGCTGGGTATTGATCTGTCCTTTCAAAATTTTGAAAAAGAAATGGAAGGCCTACCCCAAATGTACAGCCCTAGCGAAGGGGGGTTATTTATTGCCTATAAAGATGGGGATGCCGTTGGGATTGCAGGGCTCAGAAAATTTAGCGAACTGGATGGAGAGCTTAAAAGAATGTATGTAAAACCCAACAGTAGAGGTTTGGGATTAGGAGCGCTATTACTAACAGCTTGTTTAGATGCTGCTAAAAAACTAAAATACCAAACTGTAAAGCTCGACACCGCCGATTTCATGAAATCGGCTATTAAAATATATACGGACAATGGTTTTGTGGAAATACCGGCATATCGCCATAATCCCCATGAATCTGCACGGTATTATGAACTAAGCCTAAAAAAGTAGATATCTCCTATTGGGGTACTTCATAAAACACCTAAACTAGACAACATCATTCTTCTTTATAGAGTAATGTTGCACAATTTTCAATAATTATTTTTTATTGTTAGGAATCCTTACTATATTTGTGAGGCAATAGTGCAATAACCTAAATTTAATAACAATGAAAAAATCGGTTTTTTATCACGCAGGATGCCCAGTTTGCATAAGTGCGGAACATGAAATCTTAGAACTCGTAGGAAAGGACAATGTAGACATTGTACATATCGGAACGAGCAAATCCCGTATTCCCGAAGCAGAAAAAGCAGGGGTTAAATCGGTCCCCGCCCTGGTCACACCCACAGGCAATGTACTTCACATCAATTTTGGCGCCTCCATGGCAGATGTAAAAGGATAAAAATTTATCCCAAATTGTTAGGATTCCTACTAAAATATATTAAAAATAAATAAAGAACACCATGAAAATATCGGTTTGGGACACTTATGTGACCCGCAAAGACGGCACAATCATGCATTTCGATATACTTGTACCCAATAATTTGGAGGACGAGCATACTATTTTTAATTATGGACGTGAATTCCTAACCGGCAAACCTTTCAATACTAAAGGAATATCATCCACGCAATGTTCCTTCTGCCATATGGAGCAGGCCAACGATGCCATATCGGCAGCCATAAATAAGAGGGGATACTATATTATCGAAATGGAAAATTGCCAATAATTTAATAAGGATTACTAACTTTGCCTGTCGGACAATCCCCGGCAGGCTTTTTATATGGACAAAAGTATTTTCAACCCAAACCACCAAGAATCGGATGTTTCCAGCAAAATTGTTGCCGGTCTGGAACGCATTTCGGAAGCATTCAAAGTCTTGCTTTGGGATAAGGCCAAACTATTAGGCTTGAGTCCTATTCAAATCCAGATCTTAATTTTTATTGCTTACCACAAAACCGAATTCTGTAATGTAAGTCACTTGGCCAAGGAATTCAATATTACCAAGCCAACCATTAGCGACGCCATTAGGGCGTTGGACAAAAAGGGACTAATTACCAAAGAATTTTCCTCCCGTGATAGTAGAAGCTATTCCATAGGATTGTCATTAACCGGAAAGGATATTGTAGTACAAACATCCGATTTTGCCAATCCCTTACAAGCTCAATTGAAATCTGTTGATCAGCGGGACCTGGAACTCCTGTTTGGCACTTTGAGCAAGCTTATTTATCAACTGAACAGGAGCGGAATTCTATCGGTACAGCGCACCTGTTACGGCTGTAAATTCTATAGCCAAAAAGAAACCGAGCATTATTGCAATTTGCTGGACAAAGAATTATTGAATACCGATATCCGTTTGGACTGTCCAGAATTTGAAGTAAGACACGCTCAATAAAGCCCATAGGACAACTCAGCTGTCCATATCCGAGAACTGTTTTTCACTAAAGTCGCATCCGCCGTATAACTTTCACCTTCAATCTTGGGAGAGTTATTAAGTTTTTGGATATTTACCACATCAATATTACATGTAAACAGCTAAACCAAACCTAAGATCACTTAAGGCTTATAACAAATAGAACATGAAAAACAATTGGCTGCTCTACGGGGCATTTCTACTATCCCTTTCCATCAGTTTTGCCCAACACGGGAACAAATCCAGCTTATCCATAAAAAAAATAATGCAGGGCGATGACTTTGTAGGCCATCTTCCTTCAAATCCCCAATGGTCCTTGGACGGCCAGACCCTGTATTTTGATTGGAATCCAGAAAAAGCCCAAAACGATTCCCTTTATGCCTACCATTTAAAATCGGCCAAGACTATAAAAACCGATTTTGAGACCTCCTACTCCCTACCCAGTACCAATGGTGTTTATAACCCGGATAGATCACTAAAAGTATATTCCAAAAGAGGCGACATATTTCTTTTAAATCTTAAGACCCGAGGCCTAATCCCAATAACCCAGACCGAAGAATACGAAAGTGCTCCCCATTTTACCGATAATGGTACCAAGATAGCCTACCGACAGGGCAAAAATCTATTTACTTGGGATATAGCCAATGGTAGTACGGTACAACTCACCAAAATTAAATCGGCAAAATCAGAGGACGAAAAAAGTGCAAAAGACCAATGGCTGTATGAAGATCAATTAGGACTATTTGAGGTACTGCGCGAACGTAAGAAAAAAAAGGACAATGCGGAGGAGATGAAAAAACGCTTTGAGGCCAAGGGTCCCATACCTTTAGACCCAGATGACAAATCAATATACAATCAACGGATAAGTCCAACAGGAAATTACATTACTTACTTAGCCACAAAATCGCCTACAAATAAAGGTACCATTGTTCCACATTATGTTACCGAATCCGGATATACGGAGGATGAAAGCACAAGATCCAAGGTGGGCAACGAACCCTACGAATATGAAATGTTCGTTTATGACATTGCCAACAAAAAGGCCTATCCAGTGGTTTTGGACAGTCTGCAGGGGTTAGATTACGTACCTGAGTACACCAAGGACTATCCGGATAAAACTTATGAAAATAAAAACAGACTGGGCTATATTGATGGGCCACTTTGGAGCGAAGACGGGAAATATGCCTTGCTGGACATTAATAGCAACGACTATAAGGACCGATGGATAGTACTTCTGGATCCAAAAGATGGCAGTGTTTCTCTTTTGGACCATCAACATGACGAAGCTTGGATTGCCGGCCCGGGTATTGGAGGATACGACGGGGGTGAAAAGGGCTGGATGCCCGATGGAAAAAGTATCTGGTTCCAATCGGAAAAAACAGGCTATTCACATCTCTATGTTATAGATGTTTCTACCAAAAAAATAAAGGCTTTGACCTCGGGTGAATTTGAAATCTACGACCCACGAATATCAAAGGATAAAAAACGTTGGTATTTTACAGCCAATAAAAACCATCCAGGAGACCGACAATTTTATAGTATGCCCATTGGAGGTGGAAAACTGCGCCAGCTGACCCAGATGACCGGGTCCAATGAGGTTACCTTATCTCCTGACGAGCGCAAAATGGCCATTTTGCATTCGTACACCAACAAGCCCACAGAACTTTACATACAGGACAATCCCATTTGGGCAAGATCCACAGCAACGGCAAAACGCATAACCAATTCTACCACCAACGATTTTAACGCCTACGAATGGCGCGATCCCCAAATAATTACCTTTAAGGCCGAGGATGGCGAGGCAGTACACGCCCGCCTGTACAAGCCCAGTTCCGACGTAAAAAATAAGGCGGCCATTATTTTTGTCCATGGAGCCGGCTATTTACAGAACGCCCATAAATGGTGGAGCACCTATTTTAGGGAATATATGTTCCACAACCTCTTAGTGGACAATGGCTATACCGTCTTGGACATAGATTATAGGGGCAGTGCCGGTTACGGCAGGGACTGGCGTACCGGAATTTACAGACATATGGGCGGAAAGGACTTGTCCGACCATGTGGATGGGGCTAAATATTTAATTGATGAACTCGCGATCGATCAGGATAAAATTGGCATTTATGGAGGCTCCTATGGTGGATTTATCACCTTAATGGCAATGTTCAACGCCGCTGACACCTTTAAGGCGGGCGCCGCCATACGATCTGTGGGCGATTGGGCCGCTTACAGCCATGGTTATACAGCCCGTATCCTGAACACCCCGGTCACGGATAGCTTGGCTTACAGAAGAAGCTCCCCTATCTATTTTGCCGAAGGCTTAAAGGGCGATTTGTTGATCTTACATGGAATGATAGATGACAACGTACATTTTCAGGATATGGTGCGTCTCTCACAACGCCTGATCGAATTGGAAAAACACAATTGGGAAATGGCGGTGTACCCTGTAGAACGCCATAGTTTTGTGGAGCCCAGTAGCTGGACAGATGAATACACCCGTATCTATAAACTATTCCAGGAAAGTTTACTGGACAAAAAGTAGTTAAATAGGACTTTTGCCTTCTAATGAGTTATCCCTAGAAATGGGCTAGCATATATGGCCAAGTAATACATTCTGCCATAAGCTGTCCTATTGAGGAAACCTTACAAAATAGCCCACTTCAGCAAATTAGAGGAAGTTTAATATGAATTAAGTTTATAGGTTTTCAGTTTTAAGGAATAACTTAAAAATCCACAACTTTTCTTTTGACTAAAATTAGCCTATTTTTATCAAAAATTAGCCCAATGGACATCCAAGACAAATTCTTTGAACATATACAGAAAGGATACACCACAAAAGGAGACTTTATTACAATGGGGGCGGCCATGTTGAATGGCGAAACCATAACCAATGCCCATGTAAAGATACCTTTAAAAACACTTAACAGACATGGTCTTATCGCCGGGGCAACAGGTACTGGTAAAACCAAGACCCTTCAGGTAATTGCCGAGAACTTGTCGGAAAAAGGAATTCCAGTATTGCTTATGGACCTTAAAGGTGACCTAAGTGGTCTGGCACAACCCAGTCCAGGGCATGCAAAAATTGATGAACGGCACAACAAAATAGGTCTACCGTTTACGCCTACGGCTTTCCCGGTGGAAATACTTTCGCTCTCCGAGCAGGACGGCGTAAAATTACGGGCCACGGTTTCTGAATTTGGTCCAGTACTTTTAAGCCGTATTTTAGACCTTTCCAAAACACAGGAAGGTATTGTGGCCGTCGTTTTTAAATATTGCGATGATAACAAGCTACCGTTGCTGGACCTTAAGGACTTCAAAAAGGTGTTACAATACGCCACGGAGGAGGGCAAAAAAGAATTCTCCGAGTCCTATGGCCGAATATCCACCAGTTCTACGGGTACCATTCTAAGAAAAGTAATAGAACTGGAACAGCAAGGTGCCGAACTATTCTTCGGGGAAAAATCCTTTGATGTAGAGGATCTTACCCGTATAGACGAAAATGGTAGAGGTTACATCAACATTATTCGCTTGACCGATATACAGGACCGTCCAAAATTGTTTTCCACCTTCATGCTCAGCCTCTTGGCAGAAATTTACGATATTTTTCCAGAGCAAGGCGATACGGGGAGACCAGAATTGGTCCTTTTTATAGATGAAGCCCACCTTATTTTCAATGAGGCCTCAAAGGCGCTACTAAATCAAATAGAGAGCATTGTAAAACTAATACGCTCCAAAGGAATCGGTTTATATTTTGTAACCCAAAACCCTACCGATGTTCCAGATGCCGTATTATCCCAATTGGGATTAAAGGTGCAGCATGCCTTACGTGCATTTACCGCAAAGGACAGGAAAGCCATAAAGCTAACCGCAGAAAATTATCCCATTTCAGAATATTACGACACCAAGGAAGTCTTAACGTCCTTGGGAATTGGGGAGGCTCTGATCTCGGCCCTGGATGAAAAAGGAAGGCCAACCCCTCTTGCTGCCACCATGTTAAGGGCCCCAATGAGCCGAATGGACGTGCTAACGGACAGTGAACTAAAGGAGGTGATAGGCAGTTCAAAATTGGTTAGAAAATACAACGAAACCATTGACAGGGAAAGTGCCTACGAGATGCTTAACGTTAAGATAGAAAGGGCAGAGAAACTGGCCGAAGAAGAAAAGGCCTCTTCCAGTAGAAAATCAACCCGATCAACTACCAGAAGAACCAGTACCCGCCAAAACCCCGTAATAAAAGTACTGACCAGCGCAACTTTTATCAGGGGCGTATTGGGCGTATTAAAGAAAGTTATGCGATAGTCCCAGGATTATTGAAAAACAAAAACCCATAAAAATATAATACGAATACCTTTTAATTATAAAATGATAAGAAAATCGATTTTTGTCCTAGCGCTAAGCTCGCTACTCTTTATTCAATGTAACACCAATACAGATTTTGTGATTGCCAAAGATCAGGTAGGCAAACTGCATAAATCCAATACCATTGATGAAATTGAAACCATATTTGCCAGTGATTCCATAGTAAGTGATACGGCAATTACCAGGATTGGCACCCCTGCAAAAAAAATTAGTATCTATGAAAAAGGAGGCAAACAATTGCTGACCCTTTCCCCCAATACCGATAGTATTCCAAGTATTGAGATCATACGTATTTATGACCCCAGGTTTGTTACCGAAAAGGGAGTTGGGCTCAATAGCACCTTTAAAGATATTAAGGACAAGCACGCCATCAAAAAAATTATAACCGCCCTTAATAATGTAGTCATCTTCCTAAAAGACTCTGATGCCTACTTCACCATAGCCAAGACCGAACTTCCCAGTAATTTGCAATACGGCAATAGCGATATTGAAGCTGTACAGATACCGGACAAGGCAAAAATAAAATACATGATGGTGGGCTGGGAATAGCCATATCTATCCTATGCAAAAATTTTTATACCACGTTCTAGCACGATCCTACGGTGCCTACTTTAATTCCACCGCTCTCTTCTCCGAAAAAGAAGCGGGAAAAAAAGCGTTCAAACTTTTTAGCACCCCAAGAAAAGGCAGGGTTTTACCCCTTCAGGAAGAATACTTAAAAATGTTCTTGGGGAAAAAGATATTTGTAAAAAACACAGGCCTACAGACCTATGAATGGCCGGGAAGCAAGGAAACCGTTCTCTTGCTGCACGGTTGGGAAAGCAACGCCTTTAGGTGGCGGAATCTCATAGAAAAATTACAGGAAAGGGAATTCAACATCATTGCCTTTGATGCACCAGGTCACGGATATTCTGAAGGCACAAGTTTAAATGTAGTCACCTATGCAGAGCATGCCCAACACCTCATCGAATTATATAGTCCTAAATATATTATTGGTCATTCCATGGGCGGATTGGCCACTATACACAACCAATATCAAAACCCGAATACTTCCATTGAAAAAATTGTGACTCTGGGCGCACCGGCAGAACTTGCGGAGTTAATGGAGCATTACCAGAACCTTTTGAAGTTTAACAAAAAAGTTTTACAGGGGCTGGACAAGCATATATATGAACACTTTAAATTTAAAATAGACGACATATCCACTCCCAAATTTGCCAAGTCCATTTCCAAACCAGGGCTGATAATACATGATGAATGGGACCCGATAACTCCCTTTAGTGCCTCTTCCAGACTGCATGAAAACTGGAAAAATAGCAGGTTGATAAAAACCACTGGTCTTGGCCACTCCTTACATCAAGAAGACCTATACCGTGAAATCGCAGATTTTTTAAAGTCGTAATATCTTCTACAATTTTTACTCCAACCCAATATACTCCTTTAAAAATGCCTATTTTTATCCGTAAGGGCTTGACCCTAATTCTGAAAATTAACACTTTAAAATATGTCTCAAATAACACCCTTCCATATCGCCATCCCCGTTCATAATTTGGCTGAATGCCGTACCTTTTATGGAGAGATATTAAATTGCGAAGAAGGAAGAAGCAGTGACCATTGGGTAGATTTCAATCTGTTCGGTCACCAATTGGTAATTCATTACAAACCCAAGGAACAGGAAGAAGAGTTGCATGTTAACCCTGTAGATGGCAAGGATGTTCCCGTACCACATTACGGGGTAGTCCTTCCCTGGGACACCTTTAAAACCTTTTCGGAAGAACTTATTGCCAAAGGGGTCGACTTTGTTATTGAGCCTTATATCCGTTTTAAGGGAGAAGTTGGGGAACAAGCTACTATGTTCTTTATGGACCCAGCAGGAAATGCCTTGGAATTCAAGGCCTTTAAGGATATGGGACAATTATTCGCAAAATAAGTATTCCCATACCCATAAACTTATATTATTCTAATCTTTGGTGTTCATAAAAACCTTTACAGGTTTTTCATGAACTTCATATTGTGGGTCATACTCTCAAAAGGGGTACTGGCATATTCCTCCTGCTCTATAAATATGTACTTTAAACCAGATTCCTTCTTGTACTGCAGCATTTGGGCAATATTTAGACCGCCTTTTCCAAACTCGGTGCTTTCCTTTTTCGTCATGTCCATATCCTTCAAATGCCATAACGGAAATCTGCCCTCATATCTTTTAAAATAATCCAAAGGATCCTTTCCTGCTACAACTACCCACCCTAGGTCAAGTTCCATATGCACAAGGTCTGCTTGGGTGTTGCTCAATAGAATGTCGTAAAACACCTCCCCGTTTTCGGATTCAAATTCATATTCATGATTGTGGTATCCGAACTTAATGTTTCTACTCTTGCATTCTTCCCCAGCCTTATTGAAGGCCTCGGCCACTGCCTTATAATTATCGGCTGTTTGTCCCTCGGTAGGCATGGAGGAACAAATTAGATATTCCTGTCCGGACTCTGCGGCCTGATCCATTGTCTCCTTCCAGTGTTCGTCCAAGGCAACATGCCCACTCCTGAGGGTCATACCGAGATCTTCACAAACGTTTTTCATTTCCTTTGGTGCCAACCCGTAATAAAGTCCCTCGGTACTTCTTGCCGATTCAATTTGCTTAATTCCCAAGGCTGCTATTCTCTTTAAAGTACCCACGCCATCTTCCAACATTTCCTTGCGAAAGGTATACAGTTGTACCCCTAAATTCTTTTGGGGATTCTTATAGGGCAAGGTAAACGATGGCAGCAATACCACTCCTGCCGCCAACATGCCCGACTGGACCAAAAAATCTTTTCTTGTTGTCATTTTATCTACACTTTATGTTACTGTGACCAAGAGGTGGGTTTTCTATCCCATCTATGCAACTTCAATTCTTGATATAACTCCTTGGGCAAACCTTTGCCATCACTTAAGGCCGTATTCATTAAAACGTTCCTTTCCTTCCGCATTCCAGGGATAATGGTACTTACCGTTTTGTTCATGGTAATAAATCGCAAAGCCATTTCCGCCATGGCCATACCTTCAGGAACCACCGGTCTCAGCAGATCTGCCTTTTCCGCACTTGCTATTAAATTCTCGGGAACAAAATATGTCCCTCTCCAATCCCCTTCCGGAAAGGTGGTCTCCTTGGTTATATTCCCCGTCAAGGTGCCTTCGTCAAAAGGAACCCTGGCAATGACAGCAATATCCAAAGCTGCACATAATGGAAAAAGAACATCCTCCGGAGCTTGATCAAAAATATTATATATAACCTGTACCGCATCGAAGGCTCCTGTCTTAAGGGCCTTGATACCATTTTCTGGTTCCCAGCGATTTACACTTATACCCATGGCGGCTACCTTGCCCGACTTTTTTAAATCTTCCACCGCTCTTTGCCATTCTTCACGATCGGACCAACTGTCGTCCCAGGTATGGAACTGCATCAAATCTATTTGCTCCCTGCCTAAATTCTGAAGGGTCTTTTCGGTATAATCCACTATATGGGACGTAGGATAGGACTCCTCCAAACTATATTCCGGTTTTGCCGGCCATTTAAAATTTTTAGCTGGGATCTTACTGGCCGTATAAAGCTTTTTATTGGGAAACCTTCGCAGCAATTCGCCCAATAATTTTTCACTGTGCCCATGACCATAGGCCCAAGCGGTATCGAAAAAATTAACTCCGTTTTCCACAGCCAGATCCAACGACTTGGCAGACAATAGGTCGTCGGACTCGGTCCATCCCCCCATGCCCCACATTCCATATCCTATTTCACCTACATCCCACTGGGTTCTACCAAATTTTCTTATAATCATATTTAATCTTTAATACTTTCTTGCTATTAGGAATACTGGTAATCATTATTGATCAATACTGATGAAACGCATCGGAAACAAACTCCAAAACCACTGGCAGGGATTCCCGCCAATAGGTCCAACTATGTCGCCCTTCCCTTACCCTATATTCATGGGGCACCTCTTTCTTTTTCATGGCAATATGTACCAGACTATTGCCTTCATAAAGAAAATCGTCATCTCCGCAGTCTATAAACCATCTAACGGACTTCATGGCATCGACCGATGAGGACTCAATTAAGGAGAGGGCATTGTGTTTTTCATAATACGCACTTACTAGGCTATCCTCATAATTTTCGTTATTGCTTTTCAGCCTTTGCTTAAAATCTTCCAAACTTAAGGCCCCAACATAGGCACTTAAAGGGCAGGCCGAGGAAAATAATTCCGGATGGTGTAGGGCGTACATGAACGTTCCACCACCACCCATGGAAAGGCCTGCTATTGCCCTATACCTTTTCTCTCCCTTAATGCGATATTTTTTTTCCACATAGGGCATTAATTCCTCAAAAAAGAAATCTTCATAACGCCAATCCCCTTTTATGGAATTAAAATAACCCCTAGTTCCGGTATTGGCATCTGGCATTATAATGATCATAGGTGTAGCTGTCCCCTCCTTTATAGCGTTATCCGTAAGACGCAGCACTTCCCCGAATTGTACCCAGCCGGTTTGATCATCGCCAGCACCATGCAGTAAATACAAAACAGGATAGCTCCTAATGGACGTTTCATAATCCGGAGGCAGATACACCGCAAATTCCCTTTCACTTTTAAGAATTTCACTCTTCATGCTTAGTGCGTCGAACACTTTTCCGGTCTGTCCCATAATCGGATTTCCGAAAAGGAGCGCCAATAACAATAAAATGTAGTTTTTCATTTTATCAAGTTTATCTATAATATTTAATGAATTCATAAAGAGCGATTGTATATACACTTTATTGAAGTCCAGGAATTTCCACCATTTCGTTTACGTCCTCATCATAGTCTACCCCTTCTACCATAAACCCGAACAGATTGAAAAAATCTTTTTCATAGCCCTTAAGATCCCCAATGTTTGGTAAGGTCTCCGTGGTGGCCTCCTTCCAAAGTGCTGCGACCCGGGCCTGAACATCATCACGCATTTCCCAATCATCTATCCTTATTCTTCCTTTATCATCAGTAGGTGTTTTGTCCGCATACAATCTATCTTGGAACAAGCGCTGAATCTGTTCTATACATCCTTCGTGTATACCTTCTGCCTTCATTACCTTGTACAAAAGGGAAATATATAATGGAATTACCGGTATAGCAGAACTCGCTTGGGTTACCAATGCCTTGTTTACGGAAACATAGGCTTTGCCATTTATCGGTTTTAAACTATCAGATATAGTAAAAGCAGTAGCCTCCAAATGATCCTTGGCACGGCCAATGGTTCCTTTTCTATACACCGCTTCCGTAAGTGAAGGGCCTATATAAGAGTAGGCTATTGTAGTAAACCCTTCTGATAGTAGTCCTTCCTTTTTTAAATCATCTATCCACATTTTCCAGTCGTCACCTCCCATGACGGCCACTGTATTTTCTATGTCATCCCCTTGGGCTGGTTCTATGGATACTTCGGATACTACCCCACTGTGAAAGTCCACAGTTTTATTTTTAAATTTGCCCCCTATAGGCTTTAAGACCGATTTATATTTTACACCCGTATCTGGATGTGTCCGCACAGGGGAAGCCAAACTATAGATAACCATATCTACTTGGCCTAGATCGGCTTTGATCAGATCCAAGGTTTGCTTTTTAACTTCATGGGAAAAAGCGTCCCCATTTATACTTTTTGCGTACAATCCGGTCTTATGCGCTTCTTTTTCAAAGGCGGCACTGTTGTACCAACCTGGTGAGGCAGGTCTGCCCTCTGAGGGTGGTTTTTCAAAAAATACCCCAATGGTAGATGCCCCGGCACCAAAGGCACCAGTAATTCTGGAAGCCAAGCCAAAACCGGTGGAAGCTCCTATAACCAGCACTTTTTTTGCCCCATCTATGGCTCCCTTGGACTTAATATATTCAATTTGATCAATAACATTTTGTTCGCATCCCTTAGGATGGGAGGTAAGGCAAATAAATCCACGTGTTCTAGGCTCTATTATCATTTCTTAATTTATTTTTTGCACTCTCCCAACATGGGGTGTGTTATAGTGCATATTATTTATAATTTTCCCAATTATCGAAGATATATAAAAGATTCAAAAGACAAAGTTGTAGTGACTAAAATTGTATCTTATAATGCGGATTTAGATAAAAGTATCCTGATTCTAGGGTAATTGTTCCATTAAAAACCGTTTGACATTCTCGCCCATAATGGCTCTGATCTCCACTTCCGAAAATCCTTGGTCCATTAATTCCTGAACAATAAAAGGTAGTCCGGTTACATCTATGGGCGTGGTGGCCGCACCATCAAAATCGGACCCTAGGGCCACATGTTCAATGCCCACCAAATCACGGACATACTTCATAGCCTCCACAATGTCCTTGATTTCACCTTTTATGGCCCCCTTAAAAAACCCAATACCTATAAGTCCGCCCGTGGCTGCAATTCTCTTTATATGCCGGTCCGATATGTTGCGGGGGCTGTCCTTAGTACCTTTTACTCCCGTATGTGATACCAAAACTGGTTTGTTGGAAATGTCTAAAATATCATCTATCATTTTTGGGGAGACATGTGCCAAATCGATAATAATACCCAATCTATTCATCTCGTGAATTACTTCCCCACCGAAATCGGTAAGCCCTTCTCCGGAAAGACCGTGTGCTGATCCTCCTATTTCGTTGTCAAAAAAATGGGTAGGGGCCAACATTCTAACCCCTTCGTAATAGATTTTTTGCAAATTTTCCAATTTCCCTTCTAGGCAATGTGCTCCTTCAATTCCCAAAAAACCACCAATAACCTCGGGATCCGCTATTTTTAGATTTATCAAGTTTTTTAAATCTTGGCGCGATTTTACCAATATGAACTTACTGTCATTCTTCCCCTGATAGTTCTGCAAAGCTCTTGCCTGATACTCGGCCCGCTTGTACAAACTAAACCACTTATCCGGGAACCGGCCCTGCACGAAATTCAACATCGTAATTTTATCGAAGGCGTCTGCACTATTGCTCTTAAAATTCTGCCCTTTGGGAGATTTCGTAACTATGGTAAACGCCTGCAAACTCATTTTGGCCTGTCGCATACGTGGAAAATCCAAATGGGCATAATCCAAGCGTTTGGTCAAATCACGATCCCACAATAAGGCATCGCAATGTAAGTCTGCTATGAACTCAAGCGAACTGTACAATTCCTTCGCTTCGTCCCCTAACACCCTGGGATCATTATATTCAACAAGGTTCATCTGTTTGTCCAAAATGGGAGATACTAGAAGCGTTGCAATGAAATATAGAATGAGCACAACGGCCAAAGCGTATCTAAAAATTTTTTTCATGCAATCCCCCCATTTTAATGAGCTAAAAATTAATCAAAATAAATTAAAACAACTATAACGCCTGTCGATTTATTATTTGCAAATATCCCTACTACCTTGCTTTTTGCAGTTTAGGGAAATCTAACAACGGAAATATCTTGGGGAAAGCCCGTGAGATATGACAGGAACAAAAAAATTGAATTCTCGCAGTTAGCATAATGCTTGGAATTCCTTGAAAAGCAACTTTCTAATACAGAAACCCCACCAAAATGGTCGGATTCGTTTGTCCAACGCATTTCATTGAGCCTGCAACTTTTGAAATGCGGATCTCACGAACAAAACAAAAATGAAAATAAAACGTTATAAGATTAAATTGAATTTGGATACACCTACTAAACTCTGAACTCATGAAAAAAGTAATCTATTTTGCCACAGTCATCTTTTGCGTCCTAACCCTAAGCAGTTGTACCAATGATGAAGACGAAGAAAAAATTGATGTCCTCACCCCGACAGACGGTTCTCAAACCGAACAAACCATTGTAGAGCCGTCCATTTAGATTAGGAAAAAAGATCTATTTGAAGCACATCAGGCTTTAAATAGATCTTTTTTGTTTCTAATCCGTTTCTTATAAAGACCTTTGGCAGCCCTGCTATAAGGTAACCTTCTTATGATTTAAACGTAATGGTAAAAGTAGTCCCCTTATCGACCTCACTATCCACGGTAATTTTCCCCCCTAGGTTATTAATATGATTGTATACCAAATATAGGCCAACACCTTTACTGTCCCCGTTATGGTGGAATTTCTGATTTAACCCAAAGATTTTACCCCCAACTTTCTCCATATCAAAACCAAGTCCGTTGTCCGTATATACCAACTGTTGCAGACCATTTAAAACCCGCGAAGTAATGGAAATAACCGGTGGAACATCTGGCCTTGCATATTTTATGGAATTGGTCAACAAGTTCAGGAAAACGCTTTCCATGTAATTTATATTGTGCTTTACGCCCCTAAGGGCCGAAAAATCGACCTTAAAGGTTACATTGGCATTACCCAGCAGGGAATTGATGGAGGACTTAACCTGTTGAAGAGTTGATTCAAAATCTACCTCTTCCAAGTCAATATTCGAGCTGTCCTTCTTACTTAGCAGGTCTACATATTTATTGAGGGAATTATTGAGTCCCTCAGTTGCTTTCTTCATATAATCCAAGGTTTCCAATATTTCGGCATCATCAATTTTGCTAAAATCCAAAAACTCAAATATGGACAACAAATTGTTTACCGGTGACCTTAGATCATGCGATGTGGTATAATTGAGCTGTTTTAATTCTTGATTCCTATTCACCAAGTTAATAAGATGTTCTATCCGTTCCTTTTCCAACTTTTTTTTGTGGGTAATATTTTTAGCAATGGCATAGATCAAATTTTGGTCCTCCAATGGAATTGAAGTCCAATGCAACCAAACCAAATCCCCGGATTTACAAACATATCTGTTTTCATAATTGACCAAGGGTACATTATTTTTCAAATTTTCCCTATATCTGGCCGTTAGATCCATATCTTCGGGATAGATAAACTCTTTAATTGGTCTAGAAAACAACTCTTCCTCCGTGTAGCCCAAAAGTTCGACGACAGCCGGATTCACTTTTTTAAAATACCCGTCATATCCTGCAATGCACAATAGGTCCATAGAAAGATTAAAAAACGGTTCAAGACTGGGATTTTCGGTATTCCGCATTTGGTTTTTTAGGATTGTGGCAATATACGTTTTTTAATTAATGGATATATTAAACTATTTTGGTCGATTCCCAACCACTATTCTACACATGAAAGTAAACTACCTTGGGGCAAGCCCGCCTGGATGGGTACGGGCAGGCCCGCGTCAGAACACCAGGCTGCAGTAGGCAGGTTAAAATCTCGATTATCGAGTAAAAACATGGGAGCCTTCGTTTTCAAAATTGCCACAGGCAACTTAATAAAACAAAAAAAAACCGCAGATCAAATGACCTGCGGTATTCTACCATTATTTTTGGCTTCTATGCCTCTCTCTTGCCAACAAGGTATTTTTTAACAACATGGCAATAGTCATTGGCCCTACTCCTCCGGGAACCGGGGTAATATACGAAGCCTTCTTGCTCACGTTTTCAAAATCTACATCCCCGGTGATATAATAACCCTTTTCCTTGGTATCGTCCGGTACTCTTGTAATGCCCACATCGATAATTACTGCATCGTCCTTCACCATTTCAGCTTTTAAAAAGTTGGGTACTCCCAAAGCGGAAATAACAATATCAGCCTGTGAAATTATCTGAGTAATATTTTTGGTATGGCTATGGGTCAAGGTAACCGTAGAGTTACCAGGCCAGCCCTTTCTTCCCATCAGGATACTCATAGGCCTACCCACAATATGGCTACGACCAATAACCACAGTGTGCTTCCCCTTGGTTTCTACCTTATATCTTTCCAAAAGTTCCAAAATCCCAAATGGGGTTGCAGGAATAAAAGTACTCATGTCCAAGGCCATTTTTCCAAAGTTGGTAGGATGAAATCCGTCCACATCCTTATCGGGATCCACCGCCAACAAAACACGCTGTGTATTGATCTGCTCCGGTAAAGGCAATTGAACAATAAATCCGTCTATATCCTCATCTTCGTTAAGCTCTTCTATCTTGTTCAACAACTCCTGCTCCGAGGTGGTGCTTGGCAACTGTACCAAGGTAGACTCGAATCCTACTTTCTCACAGGACCTTACCTTACTACCAACATAGGTAAGGCTGGCACCGTCGTTCCCAACGATTACCGCTGCCAAATGCGGCACCTTTTCTCCACGCTCCCTCATTTTAGCCACCTCAGCGGCTATTTCCTCCTTAATTTGATTCGATACTTTTTTACCGTCCAGTATTTCCATTTTTTAGTATTCAGTTCCCAGTTGCAGTTGGCAGTCCTTTAAACACCAAACTTGCCCAGGTTGTTAATCATGTATTGCAATAATCTTCCTATTTCCAAACTTCCCTAGATAAGGTTCCGTTTCTCATCCACTGATATATATTGACAAGATTCGGCAAATTCCAACCAAACCTGAGTTTCGGAATTTTCACTATCAGCATCTGTCAATTTGCTGATAAAATGCTTTTCATATCTCCTTTTTCTATAGGCCTCCGAAATATTGGCACAAACAGATCGGGAAGATCTTCTAATTTGGTCTGTCAAAGCATAGGTTTCTTCTTTAGGAAAGGATTTTGACACTTCAAAAATGTCCATTGCTATTTTAAATCCTTTCTGATAGGCCAACAATTTTTTGTATCCCATGTCCTATAGTTTGCGATCCAGCTTTTTAAATTAACTGCCAACTGCCACTGAAAACTGTTAACCAAATCGACAACAGTATTACTTCATCCCCTTCATGGCCCCCATCATCTGCATCATCTTTTTGCCACCGCCACCTTGCATCATTTTCATCATCTTGCTCATTTGATCAAACTGCTTCAACAATTGGTTTATTTCCTGTATGCTAGTACCACTTCCCTTGGCTATTCGCTTTTTGCGGCTGGCATTTAATTTGGCCGGGGTAGAACGTTCATCAGGGGTCATGGAGTGTATAATGGCTTCTATATGTTTAAAGGCATCATCGTCTATATCCAACCCTTTTAAAGCCTTGCCTGCTCCTGGAATCATCCCCATAAGATCTTTAAGACTACCCATTTTTTTAATCTGCTGGATCTGGCTTAAAAAGTCATCGAAACCAAATTTGTTCTTGGCTATCTTCTTTTGGATTTTTCTGGCCTCTTCCTCATCAAACTGTTCTTGTGCCCTTTCCACCAAAGAAACCACATCTCCCATACCAAGAATCCGCTCGGCCATACGGGAAGGATAGAAGACATCTATGGCATCCATCTTTTCCCCGGTTCCTATAAACTTGATGGGTTTGTTTACGACCGACTTAATAGAAATAGCGGCACCACCACGGGTATCCCCATCCAGTTTAGTCAGTATTACCCCATCAAAATTAAGTACATCGTTAAATGATTTTGCGGTATTAACAGCATCCTGACCAGTCATGGAATCGACTACAAACAGGGTTTCCTGAGGTTTAATGGCTTTATGGATATTGGCAATTTCATTCATCATTTGCTCATCCACTGCCAAACGACCTGCCGTATCTATGATAACTACATTATATCCGTTGGCCTTTGCATGTGCGATACCTGCCTGTGAAATGGCCACGGGATCCGTATTTCCACGGTCCGAAAACACCTCAACACCAATCTGCTCCCCAACAACATGAAGTTGGTCTATTGCCGCTGGCCTATACACATCACAAGCCACCAACAATGGATTTTTTGACTTTTTGGTTTTCAGGTAATTGGCCAATTTCCCTGAAAAGGTTGTTTTACCAGAACCCTGCAAACCGGACATTAGGATAATGGAAGGTGCACCGGACAAATTGATGCCCTCGGCATCACCACCCATAAGTTCCGTCAGTTCGTCCTTTACCAATTTCACCATTAATTGGCCCGGCTGAAGGGAGGTCAATACATCTTGTCCCAATGCCTTTTCTTTGACCTTGTTGGTAAACTCCTTGGCTATTTTAAAGTTGACATCCGCATCCAAAAGCGCTCTTCGCACTTCCTTTAAGGTTTCCGCAACATTGATCTCTGTAATTTGCCCATGCCCTTTTAGAACATGTAACGCCTTATCCAACTTTTCACTTAAATTATCAAACATAGTCTTACTTATTATCAGGAAAGCGCAAATTTAAGAATAACTGCCGTAAGTCCGAAGTTTGGGATGAAAAATATAAGCGTAAAAAAAGGGCAACTTCATAAAGAAGTCACCCTTTTCCAAAAATTGGGGCAAATTTGTTATTTCTTTTCGAAGACCAGAATTTCTATACTGTTCTCATTAATCATCTTTAACTCAATTCGCTCATTGGTAATGGAGACAATTTTCCAGTCATCCATTAAAACCTGCATAGCCGTGGCCAAGCCAAAATTAAGATAGCATTTCAACTCTCCTTCACTATCCCGGATGATTCTCCAAAGTCCTGGATAAGTAGGTCCGGTTTCCCCTGTTGTAACATTAACGGCAAGTTCTGCCTGGAAAGCAAAGGTAAAAGCGGCATAATTTTGGGTTTCATCATTATCACCCTCCGTATATTTTGCTATCATCCATTCGCCGCCCATCATAATATTCCTTATTTCGGCAACATCGTCATCATCGGAATTATTATCACAAACCCTTTCCAAAATAAGTTCATAATTGGAATCCTCAATACTAAATCCTAAGCGTTTGTCCCTAAGATCGGACAACAACCATTCAAAGCTTACCCCTGGTTCGTCTCCCATGGTAATGGCCATTACCAAACGTCCTTGGGCATTGGTCGTAATGGCCCACTCACCTTCGGAAATATTGGATTCGCTGCTCAAGGTAACCACTCCCTCGGCGTGAAAATTAAACTCATATCCCAAAAGTCTGTCAATATCTTCGTTATTGAGCTTCACTTTTTTAATCACCCAGCTACATTCCTTCAATATTTCCCTCAAAGTATCAGGGGTATTGTCCACAATATCACATGCCTTCTTCATTATGATCCTCTCTCCTTCACCGGCATACAATTTAATTTTACCATCTTCGAGGTCATATACAAACCACTCCAGATCAAAATCGGCCAAGGCTTCGAACTCCAAGTTCAACAACACCCTGTTCTCTCCAATTCTAGTACTCCAAGTTCCCATTAAACTGTTACCGACCCTATCTTTCATTACTACATTTCCGTCTTCGGTAAAATTCATTACGTAGTCAAAATACTGACCTGTATTGTCTACATTGGCCCTTATTACTTCATTTACCAACCATGGACAGGCAACAAGATATTCTTCCAAACGCTCTTGGGTAAAGTCATCGTCATAATCATCGTCATAATCATCATCATCGTCCTCATCACATTCACTTTTGGCAGTTTCAATTGCATTGGCCAATTCGGCATTATTACTTACGCTAACCTTGGTATCATCATACAACTCCAATGTAATGGGGAAATCAAAACTAAGTAGGTCATCATCACCGCGTTCCGCAAAATAGCGTCTTAACTGCATATCATTTTCTACGGTTACATTACCGGTTTGCTGCAAATTAATATCAAAGGAGTATACTACTATTGGATAGACAAAATCTATACATTCTATATCATCGTCATCCCCACCTTCAATACATTCCTCGACCTTTTCACGAAGTTGTTCCTTGCTACTAATAGTGATTTCAGTGTAATCCGACAAGGTTATCTGTACAGGAAAGATAATTTCCAAGATATCATCATCTACCTCTACCTCATTAAAAATCTGCTTTATCAACTTTAAATCTTCAACAGCATCTATATTAACATCCAAGCCGTTTACATTTACCACATAAGGAAAATTAATTGCAATACAGCTAGCTCCATCCACTATATTATCATAGGAACCATCTTTGGAGGAGGTTCTTTTTATTAATTGTGCCGTACTGGAACTTGCCAATATGGCTTCTTGGCTATCCTCTCCAGGTAATTCTTCAAATTCTTCCTGACAAGAGGTAAAACTTAATGCCACAAGAAGTAGGCTCGAGAACATTAAATAAGACATAAACTTTTTCATAATGATTTGGTTTTTATTTGTTCATATATCTCTAAAACAACTCACTTTTAAAATACCCTACCCAATTTTTCATTTTTTTTAAAATATCTTTGAAAAAATTAAAAACAAGCAGGCTTGAAAGCTATCAAAGAAGAACATGTTTGCAAGGACGATGTCTACGCCTCAATCTTCAGCACTTATTCCAAAACGGTCTTTAACTATATATATTATAAGTTTGGCAATGAAGAAAAAGCGTATGATGTTGTACAGGAAGCATTTATAAAATTATGGGAAAACTGTTCCAAGGTTTCTCCGGATAAGGCAAAGTCATATGTATATACCATTGCCAATAATTTATACCTGAATGTGCTAAAGGCGGAAAAGGTAAGATTAAAATACGCCCCGGATACCAGTGCAGTGGTACATGAGTCCCCAGACTTTATAATGGAAGAACAGGAATATAAAGAGAAATTGGAACGGGCATTGTCGGCATTGCCCGAAAACCAACGAACTACCTTTTTATTAAATAGGATCGACGGAAAGAAGTATGCGGAAATAGCGGAAATGGAGGGGGTTAGCGTAAAAGCAATTGAAAAAAGAATGCACTTGGCCTTAAAAACACTAAGGGAACAGATTGAAGGGATATAAAAAATAGAATTGAGTACAGAGTATTAAGTAATGAGCTATATGGCTTTAATGTGGTATGGAATTAAACGAATTAGCGGTTTGGAAACTGTTTTTTCCCTGTTTAAGGTTATTGAGTTTTCGTTCTATGAAACAGTTCCAATCCCAATACTCAATACTAATATCTCAATTCTAACAATAATTATTATTAATTAAAAAGTAGGGTATTTTAATTTCTGATTGTTATACCTATATATAAAGCTAGAAACCATGCAAGAAAATTATTTGGCAAAATGGCTCAACAACGAACTTTCCGAAGAGGAAGTCAAGAAATTTAAGGAGTCCAAGGAATACGCCTCGTACAAAAGGTTACGGGATGCCACTGATAATTTGGCAGGTGCGGATTTTGACATGGCAAAAGCTTGGAAAGACCTCAACAATCGCAAAGCTACCACTGAGAGCAAAGTCATTAAACTAATTCCGTTTAAAAAATACTTAAGCATTGCTGCGGCAATCGCCTTTATTGTTGTGGGGTCCTTTCTATATTATGGTAGCCTGAACGAAGAAATTAGCACACAATATGCCGAAAGAGCTGAAATAGTGCTCCCAGATGCTTCGGAGGTTCAATTAAACGCAGACTCCCAAATTTCATACAGTAAAAAGAATTGGGATAAAAAACGGGATATAGCGCTAAATGGGGAAGCTTTTTTTAAAGTTGCCAAAGGAAAGCGTTTTACGGTAACCACAGAGAATGGAACCGTTACGGTCTTGGGGACACAATTTAATGTAGAAAACAGAAAAGGTTATTTCGAAGTAGCCTGTTATGAAGGATTGGTGAGTGTCTTATACAACAAAAAGGAAGTTAAACTACCTGCAGGTAATTCTTTGGTAGTCATAAATGGCGAAGTAAAGTCATTGAAAATACCAAACACCAAAGAACCTTCTTGGATAAGGAACGAAAGTAATTTTAAGAGTATTCCCCTGAAATATGTTTTGGACGAATTTCAGAGACAATTTAATATAGAGGTCTCCACTCAAAATATTGATACCGATCAATTATTTACAGGATCCTTTAGCAATACCGACAAGGAATTAGCGTTGCAAAGTATAAGTACTCCTTCTCAGATCAAGTTCAAATTAGAGGGGAATAAAGTGCTATTCTATGCTGAAACACCATAAATACGTTGTATTTCTTATTGCCCTATATTTATTTCTTGTTCCCTATTCCAATTGGGCACAAGAAAATAGTACGCAAAAAGCGAATCTAATTAGCTATTTGGAAGAACTGGAGCGGGAATTCAACGTTAAGTTTTCCTTTGTGGATGAAGACTTACAAGGCCAGAAGTTTTCCGTTCCCAACTCCAAGACACTTCCAGAAATACTTGAGGAACTCCGCGGACAGACCAAACTTAATATAACCAAGCTCAGTGACCGTTATTTTGCCATATCCAAAAGTAACTTCGTAGATATCTGTGCCAATATTGTGGACAATTTTGAGAACAGTACCATAATGAGTGCTACCGTAGAAGTTTTGGGTAGTAACATATCCCAAATCACCGATATTGAAGGACAGTTTTATTTAAAGGAAGTTCCAAGAAATGCCAATATCGCGATAAAACACCTTGGGTTTAAGACCAAATATTTGAGTGCGGAAGAACTGACTGGCAGTAATCCATGCAAGACTATCCTAATGTCTCCGAACTATCAGCAGCTGGAAGAAGTGGTGGTATATCAATTCCTAACTACGGGTATTACCAAAAAACCGGATGCCAGCATTGAACTTAACACGGATAAATTTGGGATTTTACCCGGACTTATAGAACCTGATGTACTACAGACCATACAAGCATTGCCAGGTATAAAGAGCGTAGATGAAACGGTGTCCGACATTAACGTTAGGGGAGGAACCAATGACCAAAATCTAGTTTTATGGGATGGTATAAAAATGTATCACTCAGGACATTTTTTCGGTTTGATTTCAGCCTTTAATCCTTATTTGATAGATTATGTAAACATTACAAAAAATGGCACCAGTGCTCAATATGGCGATGGAGTTAGCAGTGTTATCAATATTCACACTAGAAATAAAATAACTGATTCGTTCATTGGCGGGGCGGGATTCAACTTATTAAGTGGCGATGTTTATGGACATCTCCCCATTTCCGAAAAGGTTTCGGTTCAATTTTCGGGTAGACGTTCTACCACCGATTTTATAAATACCCCAACCTACAATAGATTTTTTGACAAGGTATTCCAAGATAGTGAAGTAAAGGACAATGACAATTCCTCAAATGAGAACATAGAGAGAAACGAAGATTTTTACTTTTACGATTTTACGGGAAAATTGCTCTATGATATCAATGACAACCAAAAAATAAGACTGAGTTTTATCAACACCAGCAACCACCTCAAGTATACAGAAAAAACAGAGGACGGCAAAGCTGAGAGTCTATTGGAACAAACCAATCTTTCCTTTGGTGGCAGTCTGGAAAGTGTATGGACCCCTAAATGGAGTACCCATTTAAACCTTTACTATACACGTTACAATCTAGACTCGGAAAACATTCCTTCGGAATCCCAGCAGCTTTTCCAGAATAACCAAGTTTTGGAAAAAGCACTAAAGCTGAATTCCAATTACAAATTGGACAACAACCTTAATTGGCTAAATGGATACCAACTGAACGAAGTTGGTATAACCAACTATACCCAAGTTACCCAACCCGCGTACAAAAGCAATATAAAAGGGGTAATAATGACCCATTCCCTGTTTTCCGAGTTGGATTATAGATCGAAAAATGAAAAATTCAATGCCAGGGGCGGACTTAGATTAAATTATATAAAAAACCTCAAGACCTTTAAAACTTTTGATGAAGTTATTCTGGAGCCTAGATTAAACCTAAATTATGCCTTGACCGATGGTCTTAAGACCGAGCTGTTAGGTGAATTTAAAAGTCAGACCACCAACCAAATCATCGATCTGGAACAAAATTTTCTGGGGATTGAAAAAAGGCGATGGACATTATCGGACAACGAAAAATTGCCCATTACAAAAAGTAAACAAATATCCTTAGGACTAAATTATGACAAAAACACGCTCTATGTAGGCGTGGAAGGATTTTACAAAAAAGTAAACGGAATAAGCACCTCTACCCAAGGCTTTCAAAACCAAGACCAATTTAGTGGCGAAATCGGCAAGTACGATGTCTCTGGAATAGAATTCTTGATCAACAAAAAAACAGCTACCTATAGCACCTGGTTTAGCTATGCCTATAACACCAACAATTATACTTTTGAAAACATATCGCCCAACCACTTCCCAAATAATTTGGACATTAGGCACACCATAACCTTTGCAGGTACCTATACTTATAAGAGTTTTAGAATGGGACTTGGTGCCAACTATCATACGGGAAGGCCCTACACCAAGCCTCAGGAGGGCAACAATGCCATTGTCCTTAATGTTTTCCCCAACCAAATCAACTACGAGGAACCCAACAGCAGTAGACTACCTGCTTACCTAAGGGCCGACGCCTCCTTTATCTACAATTTCAAAATAAGCCAAGGGATAAAATCTTCGGTCGGAGCTTCGGTATTGAATATATTGAACAAAAAGAATATTTTGAACACCTATTACAGAATAAACGACCAAAACGAAATTGAAACGATTGAAAGGGTTTCCTTGGGCATTACTCCCAACTTCAGCTTCCGAATGAACTTTTAGTGCACCTCTAGCCATTTTTGCCACAAAAGTTTGTCGAACTCACTTCAAAAAAATATGGCCCTTGGCTATAGCCACAAAAAAACCGGAAGCTTTGGAACCTATCCAAAACTTCCGGCACATAAATAAATAATCAATCAAATTATTTGCTCAAATCCTTTATTCTAATATTCCTAAAAGCCAATTCGGCTCCATGGCCCAAGAAACCAATATGACCTGTATTCCTTTCCAGGCCTGGGTGTTCCTTATGATCGGCTGTCCCGTTCTTGGACGCTTCCTTCCAGTCTCCATCCACAATTACAGTTCCATTTAAGGTAATTTTAATGTGATTCCCCTTAACGATTACCTCTTGTGAATTCCACTCCCCTACCGGGTTCAGAGCACCTCTTTTGGCTGCAATAATTCCGTATACGGACCCATGGTACTGGTAAGGTTGTAGATTGGCATATATTTCTGCCGTATCGTCCAAAATCTGCAATTCTTTACCCTCATAGGCGGCATCTCCGTCCAATGGAGCATGGATACCCAAACCATTATTGGCGCCAGGTGTCAATTTAAAATCGAATCTAAAAATGAAATCCGAATATTCCTCAGCTGTAAACAAGTTACCATGTCCACCTCTTTTAGGTCGTACCAACAACTCGTTGTTTTCCATGACATAGTCGGTCTTATTTCCTACCCAATGATCCAAATCCTTTCCATTCAACAGGGATTTAAAACCCTCCTTCTTTTCCTCTTCCGTCAACTGCTCATCACCGGAACCAATTTCCCTCACATAAATATTCCTAAAGCCCAAATCCTCACCATGCGCCTGCAGTTCAATGGCCTCTTTTGCAAAAATAGCCTGTTTGCGATCCCAGTAGTTTTCCAAAACTACATTGTCCGTTACCAAAACTCCATTTAAGTGTACGGTAACGCGTTCACCTACCATTTTAATTCTAAAGGTATTCCACTCATCAATAGGGTTATCCGCCACTTGTAGCGGCTTGCTCTCATGCTTCTGATTGTTGTACAATCCGCCTGAACCCACTTGGGCACCAGCATCTACTCTAGCAATGTCCCATATTTGAACCTGGGGCGTACCTCTCAAATAAATACCACTATCCCCGCCATTGGTAATCTTCCAATCAACCAGCATTTCAAAATCGCCATAATCCTTTATTGTACAGATATTATTATATCCTTCCCCTTTAAATCCAATTACCCCATTCTCTATATACCAATCCTGCATCATCTGCTCGTTGGCCTTGGCCTGTTCAGCTGCTAATTTTCTGGAGGACATTTTGGAACGCGCAATTGGGTTTTGAACCAAGCCTTCCCATCCTGTAAAGTCCTTTCCGTTAAAGATGGACACAAAACCTTTATCTGAAGGCATTTTATCCAAAAACTCCTTCACATCAATTTTTATATACTGACTATCGGGACCTGTAAGGTTGTCCACGCTTCTAGATACTATATCCCTAACTACCGCTCCGCTTAAACCATCTTGTACTCCTGGTGTTGGGAGAGCTATGGCAATAGCTGCATTGGAAGCGGTGGTCAACAATTCTTGGTCGTTTAAATATTCCGAAACAAAAACCAAGGAAAGAAAAGTTTTTATATTCCTGGCCGCAGAAAGTACCTGCTTCTTTTCCCCGAGAGTTTTGGCTTCCGGCATTAACTTCCTCACCAAGAGTAATTTCTGATCAGCTGGATAATCCGATTTTCTCACTTTGGCCAAATAGTTCCCAAAAGCATTTTTTCTGATTTCACTAGCAGCACTGCCTTGGACCGTTTCAAATAGATAAGGCAAGGCATCGTTGTTTTTCCAATTGGACAAGGCATCCAAAGCTATCATTTTTTCATTCCCATTGCCTGTTGCAAGTCTTTGTGACACCAATTCCAAGGCCTCCTTACTGCTCAAGGAGGCCAATACCGGTAGTAATTTGGATTTATCGGCAGCACCATTATAAGCCTTATACACAGCATCGGAATACTTGCCATTGCCTTCATTTATAATGTTCACTAGGGCCGTCTGGGCACTACTGATGTTTTCTTGGCCATCCGTTTTTCCCAATAGATCGATTAAGGTGGGAAAATCCTTTTCGGATGAAATATAAGGCAAAGCCCCATACACCGCACTGGCCACTTTATCACTTCCGGCCTCGATATAGGCCACTAGCGTATTAAATTGGTCCGTAGCGTTCCTGGCAGCCAAGACATTTATCAATACTTCCTTGCCGGCCTCATTTGCATTGGCAAGTTCACTGGCTAATAATTGACTATCCTTGGCGTCGCACAATCGCAACAATGTTTCTTCTATGGCAGCATACTCTTGGGGGTAGGTAGCCGATTTTAAACTGTTAAACAAAACAGGCAAGGCCTTATTCTTATCTTGATAGGACAGAGATTTTATACCGGCCTCACGAACCGCAACATCCTTATATGCTACTGCATTCAATACAACCTTATCAAAGACTACCGTTTCATCGCTTTTGCTGAGCATTCTTATAATAAGGGGCTTAATTTCTGAGCTCGACTTTTTATACTGCTTGGCCCAAAGAGCCACTTCATCCGGTGTAAGTTCAGTTCCAGCTGCATCCAACACGGCACCCACATAGTTCTTATTGTCGTTCTTGGATTCCTTTAGCAAGGTCTTGGTAAAAGAGCCACCCTCATTAGCACTTAAGATATGAATCCCCGCAGAGCGATAGTGCAATTGACCCTCCATCTTGCAATTTTTAAGTAAGGCTTTGGCCAAAGTATTGCTTAAGGCCTTATTGCCTTCCTTTTGTAATCTATTGCCATAGTGAATAAAGGCAAGTATACTTTTAGTGTCATCCAATTGATAATTGGAATTCCCAACAGCCTTTTCAAGAACTTCATAAGAACTGGGACTGGCTATTTCTGCCAATGCCATCAAGGCCCTTTGTTGAACACTTTTTGAAGACGAGTTTACACTAGCTTTCAAAACTTCTTCCGCCGGAGCAAATTGCAAGGCTCCCAAAGCCTCTATAAAAGCAGCTTGTTTATTTACATCCCCAACCTCTGTAGCTTCTAAAATAGCTAAGGAAGCATCCGTTGTACCTATAGAGATCAAAGCGGCCAATGCAGGCTTAAACAAATCTTTATTGGACAAATATTCAGATAGAACAGGAACACTTACGTCTGTTCCACTATAGATCAGACGATCCATTAAAAAGGTCTTTACTTCATTGTTTGATGCGGATTCCAAGGCATTTAGCAGGGCATTTTCAACTACACTGTTATGAATTGTGGATTGTTGCCCACCACTGTAAATGGCCACACTTTGGATCGCGTATCTCGCTTGGGTGTCATCCCCACTACCAAGCGGTACAAGCTTATCGGTAATTTTTAGTATTCCTTCCTGACCTAAATCAATGATCTCCTGCATTAACTGGTCGGAATGCCCAAGATCTTCTGTTGGCAACTGCATCAAAATATCGGCCACCTTGGTATCCAAGGTTCTATTGTCCTGAGCGCTAATGACAAGTGTGCCCACAAATAGCATTAGCACACTAATGTTTCTATATAATCTATTCATTTTGTTAATTCTAAGTATTTGGTTAATAAGCCCAAGAGGACCTCATTGGTTGATCTATTAATCTATTGGCCTCCTCATCATTGATAAATTCCTGTTTTACCGGATCAAACTCCAACGTACGTCCTAATCTCAAGGCGATAATACCCATGTTTACAACGGTGGCCGAACGATGGCCATTCTCTTCATTAAGCGCAAATTTCTGTCTGGTTTTTACAGATTCGGAGAATACGGTAATCTGTTCTTCTGGATCTGGAAGACTGTTTATCAAGCCCTCTATGTTTGGAATGGTAGATTTAAATCCGTTGTATATTTTCCCATCGGGCCCTTCAATATAAGCAGCATCCTTATCACTATTTTCACCATCCAAAATAATTTGGCAACCATCGGCATAGGTATAAATAATTCTTCTCCAAGTACCAATAGCATCGTAGTGCTGCTCTGGGGCGTCCACTTCCACTTTAACAGGACTGGTGTTATCCTTACCTAAAAAATATTGTACTGGGTCAATATAATGCTGGCCCATATCCCCCAGTCCTCCACCATCGTAATCCCAATATCCCCTGAAGGTTCCATGAACCCTATGCGGATGATATGGCTTCTCCGGTGCCGGTCCCAGCCACATATTATAGTCCAACTCTGCTGGTACGGGTTGTGGCGTTAGATTTTCCTTGCCTACCCAATAAAATTTCCAGTTAAATCCCGTAACCCCGCTAATGGTAACTTTTAATGGCCACCCTAGGGCACCACTATCAACCACTTTCTTTAATTTCTTTACGGGAGTACCCATTCCGTAAAAATTATCCTTAAAACGGAACCAAGTATTTAAACGGAACATCTTCCCATGCAGCTGCATTGCCTCCACTACCTTTTTACCTTCACCTATAGTCCTGGTCATTGGTTTTTCACACCATACATCCTTACCTGCTTCAGCCGCCATAATGGACATAAGACCATGCCAGTGCGGAGGAGTTGCAATATGAACGATATCAACATCCGGCCTCTGTAAAACTTCCCTAAAATCCCTATACCCCTTTACGCTGCTTCCAACTTTCTGAAGGGTACTGGACAAATGATTGGCATCCGCATCACAAATGGCCAACAATCGTGTTCCTTCATAATCCAAATGTCCCTGACCCATGCCCCCTACACCAATTACTGCTTTTGTTAATTGATCGCTGGGCGGTATAAAGTTGGTTCCACCCATTACATGTCTCGGAATAATGCTGATACCTGCAGCTGCCACAAGGGACCTTTTTACAAAATCCCTACGGCTGGTTGATTTTTTCTCCATCTATACTTATTATATTAATTATTTGAAGTTTTGATATTTATTCCAACAAAGAAACACAAGGATGCGTAAAAAAAGGGGTAACGTTTGGGGTAATGGATTTGAAAAATAAAGAAATATGGACCTAATCCTATGCAATTCGGAGTATTATAAGGTGTGTCCCACAACCATGTCCTCAAATTTCATAGCATAGGTCTCACCGTATATCTTTTCATAAAGCTTGGCAAAATTGTCGTAAACCGTATGCGCCAAGCTCAATTTTCCTTGTCTGATGAGAATTTGTAATTTTATTTGAAGTGCATTCTCGTTTAAATCGTCATAGATATACATCACGGACGCAAGATCGTACATTAAGGAACTGTGCTTTTCCATGTCCAGAACTTTGGAGACATCATAACAAAACTCTATGATTCTATTACTCATTGTCTCTACAATGGGATCTAACCAGGAGTCACTCATATTAACAAAAAATCGATCTTCTTTTAATATAGACAACAACCTGGGCAATTGTTCTTCCAAATAGGCCACCGTTACCCCGCTTCTACCCAGATCACTTAAATAAATTAAAACGTCCTGATAATCACAAAAACAATCCTTCCCAATTTCCAGTAACCAGTTTTTATCACGAAATGCCAAATTCATTTCCTTGGCAGCCGACAAAATGGTCCTCAGGTTCTGTATATTGGTCCCTCTGGTGTTCTTGGCGTTCTTTGGACTCATCCCGGGCCAAAGTGCTTCTGTAAGTTTTTTTGTGCTTATTCCATCCTTGTCTGACAGACTGTTTAACAAGACAATAACAAATAACTGTTTTAACTTGGGGGACAATTTTTTGGCAATATCGACACCTTCAGAGTTTATTATCCGAAGTGGTCCAAAACAAAGTATTTTTTCAGAGTAAGTATCGGCACCTGTCAACGCCGTATTGACCAATTCATTTTCAAGGTCAGGAGACACAGACTTCTCCTTGGATTTGACCTCTCTTTTTTTCCAAAACTTAAGACCGAGAAAAATAAGAAAAATAGCGGCAATCGCTATTCCCAGTTTACTATAAAAAGATAATCCTTCAGGATTATACACGTCTATTTTATGGTATTCCTTGGCAATTTCAAAAGCGTTTAGTTCACGTTTCCAAATTTTAATATTGGCTAGGTATCCCATAAAAAACTCTTGCCATAAATTACTTCCTATTACGATATTATAGTCGGACGTATCATAATCCTCAATGAGTTTTATCTTATCCGTCTGTACGCCATTTATAAAAAATAAAAGTTCATTGTTCAATTTGGAATGCACCAAAGCAACATGGGTCCATTCGTTTAAGGGCACTGGGGACGTCTGCGATATATAATCCTTAATATCGGCCATGGTAAAGGTTAAAAGACCTTCGTGCAACTTAAGAACAAAATTATCCCCTTTCCCTAGTATACTGTTGTTACTCTTTAGGACGGTTGGCCTAACCCAGGCCGATATGGTAAAACTCCCCTCCAAGGCCGACCTACTGTCCAAACCAGCATCTACATAAGCTCCTTCATCAAAATAACCCACCTTTCCATGAATTTCATCATCTAGTATCTTTATGTTATTTACGATAAGTTCTTTATTGTTTTTCCTAATAGTGTTTTTAATCGTTGCACCAAAAGTAAAATGGTCTGTTAGACCGTATTCAAAATCCAAGGGAAAACCGATAAACTCCTTAAGATTATCACGATTTTCCGGAGTGGTATAAATAATATCCGGAGAAAAATAATACCCGGCTTTATGCGGTATAAAAACCGGCAGGCTCTCATCTAGGTAAATTGGAAGACTAAAATGCCCGTTGACAACAAGGTTGCTTTGGTTTTTGAAGCTTACTCCAAACAATATTCCTTCTTTGGACCTTACCGTTCCAAATACCTTGTTCTTCTTATTCAGGCCAAAGACAATACTATCTGCTACAGGAAAAAACTCAGGGTCAATTTGAATAAAATTGGGCATCTTTCCAGATTGCCTCCAAATATCCGTAAAAACACTATCATTTAAATATTCCTGATCCCACACTCTAACCGCCCCCAATTCCTTCTTGGTACCAAATTTCGAAGAAACTTGCCCATTAGGCAAGGTATCCAATTGAATGGCTTCTACATTTTGCATTGGTATCTGTGGAACCCATGCCTGAGGAAAGAAGTCCTTTGCAAAAACATTATCGCTTACCAATATGAGCGAATCATTTTTTCCAATTAATTGTTTTAAAAGAGGATCGTAATTTTCCCGATACTTTGAAATATAAAGAGCTATAGAAGTTTTACCATTAAGAAGAACAGGTAAATTATCAGTGGTAATCCGATCAATATCTATTAAAACGTGGGAATTTAGGCGTATAGTCCATTTATCCTCTTCTGGAAGAAGTTGATACTCCTGTGCTGTTCCCACTTCCCACAAAAGAAGTAAAAACAACAAGTAAAATTTAGAAAGTGGACTTCTTCTTTGCAATATTTACGTAATAATCCCGCGCAGGGCATTTCTATCAACTACGCAATTTACTAAGAATAAATAAAATTTCGCCTCAGGAAATTATCCTAAGTATATCCATACCGAACAATTCAATTTCGAGGCCTAGAAGTACCCTCTCCTTTACGAAAGCTGCGAACGGCTTACATCCTTTCGGGCACCTGAATCCCCAAAAGATTAAAAGCAGATTTGATGACCTCAC
Organism: Arenibacter sp. F20364; assembly: GCF_023015905.1. Taxonomy (GTDB): domain Bacteria; phylum Bacteroidota; class Bacteroidia; order Flavobacteriales; family Flavobacteriaceae; genus Arenibacter. Next base: position 171,487 of record NZ_JALKBD010000007.1, read on the forward strand.
CAACTTTCTTGGCCAATTGAATCCTAAATATTTTTTTACTCCTATCCTGCTCCCCTAATATGGATACATTTTGATAAAAAGAATTGAACTCTTTAACCAAATCATAAGTGTAATTGGCAATGAGAGCCGGACTATAGTTATCGGCTGCCAATTGGATAGTTTCGGGAAACAACTGCAATTGTTTTAACAACTCTTTCTCCTTTTCATGCAAATCAATCAAGGTTTGGGAGCTGTTCAAGTTTTGTTCCAATTCTTCCGCCTTTCTTAGAATAGATTGAATCCGAGCATAGGTATATTGAATAAAAGGCCCCGTATTTCCCTGAAAATCCACAGACTCCTCCGGATTGAACAAGATCCTCTTCTTTGGATCCACCTTAAGTATATAGTACTTTAACGCCCCGAGCCCAATAATTTTATAAAGTTCTTTTTTCTCCTCCAAGGAGTAATCTTCCAACTTGCCCAATTCCTCAGAAATATCAGCTGCAGTTTGGGTCATATCGTCCATTAACTCATCGGCATCTACTACGGTACCTTCCCTGCTCTTCATTTTTCCACTTGGCAAGTCTACCATACCATAACTTAGGTGGTACAGCTTTTCCGCCCAAGAAAATCCTAATTTCTGTAGAATAAGAAACAATACTTTAAAGTGGTAATCCTGCTCATTGCCCACAGTATAGACCATACCGCCAACATCAGGGTTATCCTTTACCCTTTGTATGGCCGTTCCTATATCCTGGGTCATATACACTGCCGTACCATCTGAACGGAGTACAATTTTTTCATCCAGACCCTCGTCCGTTAAATCTATCCAAACACTGCCATCTTCCTTTTTATAAAAGACCCCCCTTTGCAACCCATCCTCCACAAAATCCTTGCCCAACAAATAGGTATTGCTCTCGTAATACAGTTGATCAAAATCAACTCCCATGTTTTTGTAGGTTACGTCAAAACCATCATATACCCACTGGTTCATTTTTTTCCACAACCCTACCACCTCTTCATCGCCGGCCTCCCATTTCCTGAGCATTTCCTGTGCTTCCAACAGGATGGGCGCCTCCTTTTGTGCTACTTTTTCATCTATTCCATTGGAAATCATGGCAGCAATTTCCGCCTTATAGGCCTTGTCAAAAGCCACGTAATAGTTTCCCACCAATTTATCCCCTTTAAGCCCTGAACTCTCTGGTGTTTCCCCATTGCCAAAACGCTTCCAAGCCAACATACTTTTACAAATATGTATACCCCTGTCATTAATGATCTGCGTCTTATACACCTTCTTCCCGGAAGCCTTGAGGATTTCTGCCACGGAATATCCCAACAAATTGTTTCGGACATGTCCCAAATGCAGAGGCTTATTAGTATTGGGCGAAGAATATTCCACCATTATCGCCTCCTTTTCCCCTTGGGCTACCAATCCAAAATCTTGTCGATTCCTTATACCGTCAAAAAAATCAAGGTAATATTTATTACTTATAGTGATATTTAAAAATCCTTTGACCACATTAAAATCGGTCACCTCTTCCACTTCATCTCTTAAAAATTGCCCTATTTGTTCCCCTATTTGAACAGGATTTCCTTTTACAAATCGCAACATGGGAAAAATAACCGCAGTTATATCGCCCGCAAAATCTTTTCGTGTGGGTTGAAATTCTACCGTTGGCAAATCAACTTTATAAATAGAGGCAACGGCTTCTTTTACCTTTAGGGTAAGGACTTCTTGAATGTTCATGAATTTCGGCGTTTACGGCTGCAAAATTAAGCATTTTTTATTCTTTACCCTTTAAGTTCACGAGAAGTAGACCACAAAGAGTCAAGTTTTTTTTAACTTTATATTCCTTGATGGGTACAAGTACAATAATTAACTTGATTTATTACTAACTAATTTATGCTTTTAAACGTTTCCTATAATAACAAAGAGATCACTAGAAAAATTGATGAAGAAGTAGGAAAACCTTTTACTTTAAAGGAACGCTTTGCCTTGGATGGAATTGGATCTCCAAAATTGTTCATTGTGGACAGTAGCCCTGAAATTAACAACCTTTTGTTATTGGACAACAACACCGATACTTGCAACATAGAATTGCGCCCAAAAGGAATCATAATCCGTTTTAGATCCCTATTGGAAACTTTTGGACTTGTCATTCCCTATTACAAGTTTACCCTTTACAAGACCGATCTAGGCATCTACACTATTTACAGGGACCAATACTTTATCAAGGTAAGATCCGATACCAAGGCCGTACAGAAATTTTTCACAAAATTATTGGGGCACAGGGCAGACAATGCCCCGACCAACATTGAGGATATTTAATACTTTATTTATGTTTGACTATTACTCGATAATCGAGATTAAAACCTGCTTGCCAGACTTTAGATATGATGTATAAATATTAGTTATAGAATGGCCACAATAACTGCCCTACCCAATATTTAGCTTTTTATTACCTTGTCCCAAAATCCATATTATCAAAATAATTAATTCCTACCGTAAAAACCCACTACTAACGATTTCCATAGGAATTCTGTCAATATCTACTTTGGTTGTATTCGTAGCTACGCAAGCTACATATAACACCATTGAACTGGCCTCTCTTTGGGTCAGGAATTATTTTGGCCATTTCTATTTATATCTTGGTCTGGGGTGCGTTCTACTTTTATTGGGCATTGCAGCATCACCATTGGGAAAAATTAAATTAGGCAAGAAAAACCAAAAACCGGAATATACCGTCTGGGCCTGGACTGCCATGTTATATAGTGCCGGAATGGGATCGGGAATCTTGTTAAGGGCTGTGCAAGAACCTGTTTATATGAGGCAAAATCCCCCTTATCCTTCGGGTTTGCCCCCAGAAATCCTTTCCTTGGAATTTACCTTTTATCAATGGGGCTTTACCGCTTGGGCCTTTTATGGCTTATTTGCTATGATTATTGGTTACTATCTTTTTGTAAGAAAGAAAAAAGTGCTTATCAGTTCAACCATAGAAAACAAAATTACAAACAAAACAGCAAGGACAAGTGTCGACATAATGACCGTTATGACCACAGTCTTTGGCTTGGTTGCGGCCATTGGACTGGGAACAACCCAGATTATGGGAGGAATAAATCACATTTCCTCCTCCAATTTTGGCTTGTCCGCTACACTTTTTCTCACCACCATTATTTCGACCTTGGCACTCTTCTCTGCGTGGAAAGGTGTCAATAAAGGAATACAAGTATTGTCCAAAGTAAATATCCTTATCACTTTGGCAGTGCTAACTTTTACTTTTGCCCAAAGCGACATACCGTCCGTCTTGAGAAATTTTTTCAGTGCTACCCTCCACTATATAACAGACTTTATCCCATTGAGCTTGGCATATGGAAGTTTCGATCCCGGTATTGACTTCCTTACGGAATGGACCTTCTACTATTGGGCTTTTTGGTTGGCATGGGCACCCTTTACAGGAATATTTATTGCCAGAATATCCAAAGGGCGTAGTCTAAGGCAGCTGCTACTGGGGGTATTGATCATTCCAAGTATGGGTACTTTTTTTTGGTTTTCGGTATTCGGCACATCGGCCTTTAAGCTTATTGAAGGTTGGGGTAAATACAACAGGGAATTTGACGGGGTGTTTTCCTCTATCTTTGTGTTTTTCGGCAATTATCCCTATGCCACCTTTTTAAATATTACCACGGTTATATTATTGATCGGCTTTTTGGTAACCTCCGTGGATTCGGCTGTTTTTGTATTGAGCATGTTTTCGGATAAGGGCAAAAAAGACCCTAGCAAGAAACATCGGCTAATTTGGTCTGTTTTTATTTTTTTGGCCGCAATTGCATTAATTCTATTGGGCCATGCAAAACCTGAGGTAAATGTTTTGATTGCTGCTCAAAAATTATTGATCATCACATCTTTACCCTTTGCTTTTTTTATGGTTTTCATGGCGTATTTATTCCTAAAGGAACTTATGGGGCACCAAAAACACTAACCCCTTAGCAAAAAATAAGCCCCTTAAAAAGTGTTAGAATTTATTGATTTTTAGGAAGAAATACCTCGGCCATCATACATCGCGCACTTCCTCCTCCACAAGTTTCAATAGTATCCAAGGAGCTATGGATAATGGCACAGTGCTTTTCTATAGTTTGAATCTGTTGTGGTTTTAAACTATTGTATGCCGCCGTGCTCATTACCAAATATCGTTTTTCTCCCATTCCCAAGACTTGTAACATATTCCCTGCAAAATGGTGCATTTGCTTTTCAGTAATAGCTATAATCTCTTTATCGTCTTGTTTTAAATGGTTCACTACATTCTTTTTTTCCTTTTTATCGTCGATGGAATCCAGACAGATAACGGCAAAAGTTTCGGCCAAGCACATCATTACATTGGTATGATAAATAGGTTTTCGGGTGCCTGCCACGGATTGGTTGGCCGTGAAAACGATAGGAGTATATTCAAAATCTTCACAAAATTCTATAAATAAATCCTCGTCCGCCCTGTCCGAAAGTGCGCAATAGGCCTTCTCATTTACCCTATCCAATATAACACTGCCGGTACCTTCCAAAAAATAACCCTCTTCCTCCGCCGAGGTATAATCCATTACATTTTCTATAACAAAGCCCCGCTGCTCCAAAAGGGCAAGAATATCTTCCCTGCGTTCATTTCTTCTATTCTCGGCGAACATAGGATATAGCCCCACTGTTCCATCGGCATGGAAGGAAACCCAATTATTTGGAAATATGGAATCTGGGGTATCCAGATCCTTCTTATCATCCACCACTATAACATTTACTCCCTTTTCCCTTAAAGCCAAAACAAAGGCATCAAACTCCTGCTGTGCCTTTACATTTATTTCCTGATTTTTTAAATCGAGGTCTTCCTGAAAGTAGTTGTTTACTGCGGTTTGCTCGTTCATTCGAAAATTCACTGGACGCACCATCAAAATTGTATTGGTAATTTGCATTTTATTATTCACTTTTTACCTTAGGTATTACAAAACACTATCACATTAATCTGTGCAAAATTAGTTTATTTATTTTCCAATATGGGTCCATATGGAAAATTTGGAAATGCATCAGTCCCTAACCAAGGGCAAAGTGCTACACCTTAAAAGACCTTCTTGTTTAGCTATCTCGGAGTAAGCGATTTCTTCGACCGTAAAACCGTGTTCCCGCAACCAGTTATTCAATCTTGTAAAATTACGTTCGGAAACCACAATACTGGAGGAAATGGAAAAAACATTGCTCATCATATTGTACATCTCCTCCTTGGTTATCTCAAAAACATTATCGCTCCCAAAGAAATCCAGCAACCACTGATACTCCTCTTCCCTTAAAAAACCATTCTTATGCAAAATGGCTTTATTTGTTCCCACTGGCTGAAAACAACAATCCAAATGGAGGGCGTTTTCCTTGGCATTGGTATTCGACTTTCGAAGTTCAAAAGCCATAACCTTTTTATTCGGAAATTGTTGAGCAATAAATTCTACGGCCTCTTTATTGGTACGGGCCGTAATATAATCCGCGTAGTCTTCCCCTGTATAAGTTCCCATGAAAATATAATCTCCCCATGGCATAACATCGCCTCCTTCAATATGAACCTCGTTTGGGGGGTAAATTATCTGATCTTCATCAATTTTGTTAAGCACATACTTAATAGCCTGAAATTCCTTTTCCCTATCTGGAAGAATATTGGCTTTCACCAGCTTATTATCTATAACAAAAGCAATATCCCTAGTAAATATCTGATTGCAATCCTTTAAGACTCTAGGTCTAAAGACTTGGACATCGTATTTTGCAAATACTTCGGCAAAACCGTCCATTTCCCTTACCATATCCTCTTCTTTTGGATAGGTGCCGGCCCTTATATGTTCCAATGATTTGGGATCATAGGCCTCTTCAGGTTTTGGAATGGGGCCGCAGCTTTTAGCAGTTCCCAGCACCACTGATCTTAACCGTGAAGTTTCATCCTGTACATTCAACTTTAGCATACCTGAATTTTACTCAAAGATAGAAATACTTGTTATCATAAATAAAAACTGCCCTTCGTATATTTCACACAAAGGGCAGTCACAAATCCTTTATAGATTACCTATCTCTTGTCCAGAGGAACAAATTCTCTTGCGGTAGCTCCTATATACACTTGTCTTGGTCGACCGATAGGCTCATTTTTCAATCTCATTTCCCTCCATTGGGCAATCCAGCCCGGTAGGCGTCCCAAAGCGAACATTACGGTGAACATTTCTGTTGGTATACCTAAAGCCCTATATATTATTCCCGAGTAAAAATCCACATTTGGATATAATTTTCTATCTACAAAATATTTATCCTCCAAAGCCTCTTTGGCCAATCCCTTGGCTATATCCAAAATGGGATCATCTATGCCCAAATCGCCCAAAACTTCCTCTGCTGCCTGCTTAATAATCTTAGCTCTAGGATCAAAATTCTTGTATACCCTATGTCCAAAGCCCATTAAGCGGAATGGATCGTTCTTGTCCTTGGCCTTGGCCATATATTTTTTGGTATCCCCACCATCGGCCTCAATAGCCTCCAGCATTTCCAAAACTGCCTGATTGGCTCCTCCATGAAGAGGACCCCAAAGCGCACAGATACCAGCTGAAATAGAGGCGAATAAACCAGCATGTGAAGACCCTACTATTCGAACAGTAGAAGTAGAACAGTTTTGCTCGTGGTCTGCGTGTAAGATCAATAATTTATCCAGTGCATCTATGACGATCTTATTCTTTTTGTATTCTTGGTTGGGTTTTTTGAACATCATTTTATGGATATTCTCAACATAACCCAAAGAGTCATCACCATAATCCAATGGCAATCCTTTTTTCTTCCTCAAGGTCCAAGCCACCAAAACGGGGAATTTTGCCAAAATCCTTACAATAGCCCAATACATTTCCTTTTCAGAAGATACGTTTACAGACGTTGGATTAAAGGCAATAAGAGCACTGGTTAAACTGGACAGCACACCCATTGGATGCGCCGATTTTGGAAAACCATCCAAAATCTTCTTCATCTCCTCATCTACATGGGACTCAGCTTTTATATCTTGGTGGAATTTATCCAATTGCTCTTGATCTGGCAGTGACCCAAAAATCAACAAATAGGCTACCTCCAAGAAATCGGCCTTCTCTGCCAGTTCCTCGATAGAATATCCACGATACCTCAAAACTCCCTTTTCGCCATCCAAAAAAGTAATGGCACTCTCGCAGGAGCCCGTATTCTTAAACCCAGGATCTATGGTTATCATTCCTGATTGGGCCCTCATAGTTTTGATATCTATGGCCAACTCGTTTTCGGTACCTTCAACTACTGGAAATTCAAATTTATTTCCTTTGTATTCTAATGTTGCGTTATTCGACATTTCTTATATTCCTGTTTTGTTCGATTCTTCGTAAAAATACTAAAAACCCCCAAGGTTAACAATTGAAGGTTTTTTAATTTATTGAATAATTATTAAATACTCACGAAACCTGATATGATTGTGATTCTATTGGTTAATCGAATATAGATATTTGTAGTAGTCATCTACCGATTTTTCCCATGTGAACCTCATCTTTTTGGCATTATCCTGAATCTCCTTCCACTTTGGCTTGTCATTTACAAAAACATCCAATGCCTGATCCAGAACCAGAATCATGTTTTTAATTTTATCGTCATAGGTCTTACCATCAAAACTAAAGCCGGTTTTCATATGTTCCACGGTATCCCTTAAACCCCCGGTATTATGCACCAGACATGGGTTGCCATTACGCATGGCCAACATTTGGCTAATGCCACAGGGCTCAAACAAACTGGGCATAAAATAAAGATCGGTCTCCAAATATATGGAATCGATCAAATCCTCGGATTGACCGTTGGTAAAAATAAAGTTCTTATGTTCATAGCTCAATTGACGAAATAACTCCTCATATTCAGGTGCACCTGTACCCAAGAGCATGAAAATTCCATCGATTTTCTTCAGTCGGTTCAAAATCTCAACGAATGCTTCAGGCGAACGTTTAAAGAAATAAAACTTCTGCTCTGTTAAACGGGCCACACTTGACACTATAAACTTAGGCTTCTCGGTAACATACTCCATTACCTTTTCACCGGTATGCGCCAGAAAATCGGCCTTGTATTTCTTGGATTCCTCCTGTAGCCACCTAAAAAGTGCCTTAACAATGTTTCTATATAAAAATCCCTTTTCGGCCGCTCGAATATTTTTGTAATTGGAACCATTGAGAATCCCAAATAACCTCCCTTGATTATTTGCTTCCTGTAAATCCATTTCCAAACTTTCCCCTCCAATAAACTCAGGGGGATTACTAGGCCTGAGCACATCCTCCTTATATGAAGGGGACACGGTATGTACGGCATCCGCCAACCGGATACCTACGGCCATAAGGTTAATACAATCCTGGTACCTATAATCCATCAACCTCTTAACGTCTATTGGCACATTGGGAAACCAATTCCCCAGTGATGAGTAATTGTCGTAAAACGGACGTATACCCTGAATGGCCAAATTATGAATGGTATAGACATAGCGCATTTTTTTCAAGGCCTGATACTCGGGATGGTATGTCTTTAAAAACAAAACTAGGCTAGAATGCCAATCGTGCGTATGAACAATATCCAAATCCCCAAATGCCCCGACCTTGATTGCTTCTGCCACGGCAGTACAGAAAATGGTAAACTTGATATTATCCGTATAAAAAGCTTCTTCCGGATCATCGTGGTATATATGTCCTATTTCCCCAGCGGTAATTTCTGGGTGATGTATTACGTAATGATGTAAATTAGCAAATTCCTTTTTTGGGGGTACTTCGTAGAGCTCCGCAACATAGACCGTTCCCCGTAGATTTAAATCAAGATTGGTAATGAAAGTTCCATTTTGATGCAATCTCGAATAGGATGGCACAACAATGTGCGCCATATCCCCCCTTTCGGAAATCTGCCGAGGTACATCCCTAACCACATCGCCCATACCACCTGCCTTACATTTTGGAATACCGTCATTCTCAGCAGCTACAAATAGAAAGTTATTCATTTAATCTAGAATTTGGTTATTTATATTTGGTATTTTGATAAAACTAGGATAATATAATTATTTATTTCTGATAAGTAAACAAACCTCCATGATATTTAAAAAAAAAAGCCATTCTACACAGAATGGCTTTTTTAGGACAATAATTATCTTGTTTTATTTTATTTTGAAAGCATTTACTCCCGGATAATATGCAGTACTTCCCAATTCTTCCTCAATCCTCAACAATTGGTTATATTTCGCCATCCTATCAGATCTAGAAGCCGAACCTGTTTTAATTTGACCCGTATTTAGGGCAACTGCCAAATCTGCAATGGTGTTATCTTCGGTCTCTCCCGAACGGTGGGACATAACTGAAGTGTAACCTGCATTTTTAGCCATATTAACCGCTGCAATGGTCTCTGTTAATGTTCCAATCTGGTTTACCTTGATCAGGATAGAGTTGGCAATACCCTCTTTGATTCCTCTTGACAATCGCTCTACATTGGTAACAAACAAATCATCACCTACCAATTGTACTTTATCCCCAACTTTGTCTGTCAAAGCCTTCCAGCCTTTCCAATCGTTCTCGTCCATTCCGTCTTCAATCGAGATAATAGGGTATTTGGCACTTAAATCTGCCAAATATTGCGCTTGCTCTTCTGAAGTCCTTACCACTCCTTTATCTCCTTCAAATTTGGTATAATCGTACTTGCCATCTACATAAAATTCGGCAGATGCACAATCCAAAGCGATCATTACATCATCTCCCAATTTGTATCCGGCCTTTTCAACCGCTTTTGCTATTGTATCCAATGCATCCTCAGTTCCACCTGCAAGATTAGGAGCAAAACCACCTTCATCACCTACAGCTGTACTTAGCCCCCTATCGTGTAAAACTTTCTTCAGGTTATGGAATATTTCCGTCCCCATTTGCATGGCATGAGAAAAATTATTTGCCTTTACCGGCATCACCATAAATTCTTGAAAAGCGATGGGAGCATCGGAATGTGAACCTCCATTTATAATATTCATCATTGGTACAGGCAAGGTATTGGCACTAACACCGCCCACATACCTAAACAAGGACAATCCCAATTCATTGGCAGCAGCCTTTGCAACAGCAAGGGAAACACCTAAAATGGCATTGGCTCCCAATTTGGATTTATTGGGTGTACCATCCAAATCTATCATGGTTTGATCAACCAAATTTTGTTCAAAAACGGACATACCCAATATCTCCTCGGCAATAACTGTATTTACGTTGTTAACAGCCTTTCCCACTCCTTTACCCATGAAGGTTTTTCCTCCATCACGAAGCTCAACCGCTTCATGCTCACCTGTAGAAGCTCCAGAAGGAACCGCTGCCCTGCCCATAACTCCATTCTCGGTAATTACGTCTACCTCTACTGTTGGATTACCTCTTGAATCCAAAATTTGTCTTGCATGAACACTTAGGATGATACTCATATGTCTTTCTTTTATTTTTTAGTTAATTTAATATGCAAATATAGCAAAGGAAGTGCTTTTAACCCCACTATTATTGGCTTTAATGACCTATTGATAACAATAAATTAAAACTATAACGTTTTAGTTTGCCGTAGCTTGGATCATTTCGAAAAATTGGTCGAACAGATAATCTGCATCATGTGGTCCAGGACTCGCCTCAGGGTGATATTGAACAGAAAATACATTCTTGTCTTTCATTTTAATCCCAGCTACCGTTTGGTCATTTAGATGAAGATGGGTTATCTCCAAATCCGAATTTGCCTCGGCCTCTTCCCTATTAATGGCAAAACCGTGATTTTGGGAAGTAATTTCTCCTTTTCCAGTAACCAAATTCATAACAGGGTGATTTATACCCCTATGCCCATTGTGCATTTTATAGGTAGAAACCCCATTGGCCAACGCCAAAACTTGGTGCCCTAGACAAATCCCGAACAATGGCTTGTCCGATTTTATAATTTCTTTGGCCGAAGCTATTGCCTCGTGCAATGGATCTGGATCGCCAGGACCATTGGAAATAAAATAGCCATCAGGGTTCCAAGAACTCATTTCCTCAAAAGTGGCATTGTAAGGAAAAACTTTTATGTACGCATCCCTTTTTGCCAAGTTTCGAAGTATATTTTTCTTAATTCCGATATCCAATGCAGATACTTTGTATTTTGCATTCTTATCCCCATAATAATATGGTTCTTTGGTAGAAACCTTGGAAGAAAGCTCCAAACCTTCCATGCTAGGCACTTCTGCCAATTTCTTTTTTAACTCCTCAATATTATCCACATCCGTAGATATTACGGCATTCATGGCCCCATTGTCCCTTATATATCCCACCAAAGCTCTGGTGTCCACGTCGGAAATAGCAAACAGATTATTTTTGTCCAGAAATTCCTGCAAACTTAAGTCCGCATTGGGCCTGGAGTAATTGTAACTAAAATTTTTACAAACCAAACCAGATATCTTCACGGAATCCGATTCAATTTCTTCATCATTTGCCCCGTAATTCCCTATATGGGCATTTGCAGTTACCATGATTTGTCCAAAATAGGACGGATCCGTAAATATTTCCTGATAACCGGTCATTCCTGTGTTAAAACAAGCCTCTCCAAAGGCAGTTCCTTCTTTGTCCCCTACAGCCTTACCGTGAAAAATGGTCCCATCGGCAAGCAACAATATTGCTTTTTTTCTTGTTTGATACTTCATTTTTGGCGTTACAATTTTTCGTTTTGCAAAATAACATAAAAAAAGGATAAGCTTTTAGGCTTATCCTTTTACAATTATTAATATTTAATAACAATTTTACTCTTGAGCATCATCAGCTTTTTTTTCTGCCTTTGGCTCTTCTACTTTTGGTTCTTCAGCCTTTGCACTTTCAGCTTTTGCCGTTTCTTCGACAACAGCCGTAGTATCATCAGCTTTTTTGCTTCTACCCCTTCTTGTAGACTTTTGCTTTTTAGGCTTACCAGCGTTGTAGATTTCGTTAAAATCAACAAGCTCTATCATGGCCATATCAGCATTATCCCCAAGACGATTCCCTAATTTGATAATTCGGGTATATCCTCCAGGTCTGTCAGCTACCTTTTCGGCAACACTGCCAAAAAGCTCGGTAACCGCATACTTGTCACGAAGACTTTTGAAAACAATACGTCTATTGTGAGTACCCTTCTCTACTGTTTGATTATTCTCCGTCTTTGATTTGGTAATCAATGGCTCCACAAACTGCTTTAAAGCTTTTGCTTTTGCAACAGTTGTATTAATTCTCTTGTGCTCTATTAATGAACAGGCCATGTTTGCCAACATAGATTTTCTATGGGCTGCCTTTCTTCCTAAATGATTAACTTTCTTACCGTGTCTCATTGTTCTTTTCTATAGTCTTTCTTAGTTTTGGTATTCCCAATTCCTCTGAAAGTTCAATTAATCTTTATCCAATTTATATTTTGACAAATCCATTCCAAAGCTCAAACCTTTGTTGATGACCAATTCTTCCAACTCGGTCAAAGATTTTTTACCAAAGTTTCTAAACTTCATCAAATCGTTCTTATTAAAAGAAACCAGATCACCAAGTGTATCAACTTCCGCAGCTTTCAAACAGTTCAATGCTCTTACAGAAAGATCCATATCAACCAATTTGGTCTTCAATAGCTGACGCATATGCAATGATTCCTCATCATAAGTCTCTGTCTGTGCTATCTCGTCCGCCTCCAAGGTAATACGCTCATCGGAGAACAACATAAAATGGTGTATTAAAACCTTGGCACCTTCTGTCAACGCTTCTTTTGGATGAATAGAACCGTCGGTTGCGATTTCAAAAACCAATTTTTCATAATCGGTCTTTTGCTCTACACGAAAGTTTTCTATACTGTACTTTACATTTTTTATAGGAGTAAAGATAGAATCCACTGCTATGGTACCTAATGGTGCGTTGGATTTTTTGTTTTCCTCTGCAGGTACATATCCTCTACCTTTATCTATAGTAATCTCCATGTTAATGCTAACCTTGGGATCCATGTTACAAATAACCAAATCTGGGTTCAATACTTGGTAACCAGAAATGAATTTTTGAAAATCACCTGCAGTCAATTGTTCCTTTCCACTAACAGTGATAGATACTGTCTCACTATCAACATCGTCTATCTGTCTTTTGAAACGAACTTGTTTAAGATTTAGAATGATTTCGGTAACATCTTCCACAACACCGGAAATTACAGAGAACTCATGTTCCACCTTATCAATTCTAACAGAAGTGATAGCAAAACCTTCCAAGGACGAAAGCAAAACTCTTCTTAATGCGTTCCCGACAGTTAAGCCATAACCTGGTTCCAAAGGACGAAATTCGAATTTACCTTCGAAATCGGAGGAATCAATCATTATAACTTTATCGGGCTTCTGAAAATTTAATAATGCCATAATTGGATCAGTGTTGTTTTTATTTAGAGTATAACTCGACTATTAATTGTTCTTTGATATTCTCTGGAATTTGCATTCTTTCTGGAACGGCCACAAAATTACCTTCCATTTTTTCAGAATTCCAAGTGATCCACTCATACACACTGCTATTGGCAGAAAGAGCATCATCGATCGCTTTTAAAGACTTTGATTTTTCCCTAACACCTACAACATCACCCGCTTTCAAGGTATAGGATGGTATGTTCACCAACTCACCGTTAACCGTAATATGTCTATGGGAAACCAATTGTCTTGCTCCGCTTCTAGAAGGAGAAATACCCATTCTGTAAACAACGTTGTCCAAACGTGATTCACACAATTGAAGTAGAACCTCACCAGTTACTCCTTTACTTCTATTTGCCTTTGCAAATATGTTACGGAATTGTTTTTCCAAAATACCGTAAGTGTATTTTGCTTTTTGCTTTTCCATTAACTGGATAGCATATTCAGACTTTTTACCACGACGTCTGTTATTACCGTGTTGTCCCGGAGGATAATTTCTTTTCTCAAAAGATTTGTCATCTCCGAAAATCGCTTCACCGAATTTACGGGCGATCTTTGTTTTTGGTCCTGTATATCTTGCCATTTTCTTTTAGTTTGGAAACGTGATCATGAATTAAGGCTTATCCTTCGATAATCGTAACTACATCTCCTTGAAACACCCCATTGGGGCAATTGATTACTATTAATTAAACTCTTCTTCTTTTTGGTGGTCTACAACCATTGTGCGGCATTGGAGTTACATCGATAATCTCTGTAACCTCAATTCCTGAATTATGTATGGAACGAATAGCAGATTCCCTACCATTTCCCGGTCCTTTTACATAAACCTTTACCTTTCTTAAACCAGCTTCATGAGCAACCTTAGCACAATCCTCAGAAGCTATCTGAGCTGCATAAGGAGTGTTCTTTTTAGAACCCCTAAAACCCATTTTACCTGCTGAAGACCAAGAAATTACATCACCCTTCTTGTTGGTTAAAGAAATAATAATATTATTAAAAGAAGCAGTAACATGGGCTTCACCCACAGACTCTACTATAACTTTACGCTTCTTTGCCGCTTTTGCACTTGCCTTTGCCATAATATCCTAATTATTATTTAGTTGCCTTCTTCTTGTTAGCAACTGTTTTCCTCTTACCTTTTCTTGTCCTAGAGTTGTTTTTGGTACGCTGACCTCTTAAAGGCAGACCAGATCTATGGCGAATACCCCTGTAACAACCTATATCCATTAAACGCTTAATGTTCAATTGGTTTTCAGAACGCAATTCTCCTTCAATTGTCAAAGAAGAAACTGCCTCACGAATACGACCAATCTCATCATCGTTCCAGTCAGATACCTTGGTATCCTCACTTACTTGGGCATTCGATAAAATATCCTTTGCCCTACTTTTTCCTATACCAAAGATATAGGTTAGGGCTATTACCCCTCTTTTCTGTTTTGGTATGTCTACACCTGCAATTCTTGCCATAATTACCCTTGTCTTTGTTTAAATCTAGGATTCTTTTTATTAATTACGTACAATCTGCCTTTTCTACGTACAATCTTGCACTCGGCACTTCTTTTCTTTATTGATGCTCTAACTTTCATCCTATTTACTTAATATCTATATGTAATTCTTGCTTTACTTAAATCGTAAGGGCTCATTTCGAGCTTAACCTTATCCCCTGGAAGTAACTTAATATAATGCATACGCATTTTTCCAGAGATGTGCGCCGTTACAACGTGACCGTTTTCCAACTCCACGCGAAACATGGCATTTGACAATGCCTCAATTATGCTTCCATCTTGCTCTATTGCTGATTGTTTAGCCATAATCTATGCTACCTTTCTATTTTTACCTGATTTCATCAATCCGTCGTAATGTCTGTTCAACAAATAAGAATTTACCTGTTGCACCGTATCGATCGCCACACCCACCATAATCAACAATGACGTTCCTCCGTAAAACAATGCCCAACCAGCCTGTACATCCATAAGCTTCACAATAACTGCAGGCAACACCGCCAACAAAGCAAGGAATACCGACCCTGGCAAAGTAATCAATGACATTATCTTATCCAAGAAATCTCCAGTTTCCTTACCTGGTCTAATTCCAGGAATAAAACCACCACTTCTTTTTAAATCATCGGCCATTTTATTGGTAGGTACTGTAATCGCCGTATAAAAATAGGTGAATATAATGATCAAGAACCCGAACAAAAGGTTGTAGGCCAGTCCAAATATGTCTTGGAATTGAACTTCCATCCACTGCCCAACAGCCGTATTGTTAAAAGTCTTGCCCAACAATCCAGGTGCAAACATAATGGCCTGCGCAAAGATAATAGGCATTACTCCAGAAGCATTCAATTTTAAAGGAATGTACTGTCTAGATCCCATGATATTTTTTTCATATCCACCAGAAGCTGTCCTTCTTGCATACTGCACCGGAATCTGACGGGTAGCCATTACCAATAATACACATAACAATATTACCACGAACCAGATAATAACCTCAATAAGCATAAACATAAGCCCACCATTGTTATTTGCCGTTCTAGATATGAATTCCTGAACAAAATTTTGCGGCATATTGGCTATAATACCAACCATGATCAACAGGGAAATACCGTTACCGATTCCTTTATCAGTAATTTTTTCTCCCAACCACATCGCAAATATTGTTCCAGCAACCAAAATTATTACCGATGGCACAATAAAATCGAGTCCTTTACCAAATACAAAGGCACTATCAGGAACACCTAAAGCTCCTAAACTGTACAAGTAGGCAGGAGCCTGAACAATACAAATACCGATAGTAAGCCATCTAGTAATTTGATTGATCGTTTTTCTTCCGCTTTCACCTTCCTTTTGCAACTTTTGAAGATAAGGAATGGCTATTCCCATTAACTGTACCACAATGGAAGCAGAAATATAAGGCATAATTCCCAACGCAAATACCGAGGCATTGGACAATGCTCCTCCGGTAAAGGCATTCAATATACCCAAAATACCACTATCCGTACTGGATGCCAAACCAGCCAACTGGGTAGAATCAATACCAGGAAGAACTACCTGGGCACCAAAACGGTACACCAATAGCAAACCAAGGGTAACGATTATTCTACCCTTTAGTTCTTCAATCTTCCAAATATTTGATAATGTCTCGAAAAATTTCTTCATAGTATTATTTGCTTATAAACTTATAGCCTCACCACCTGCAGCCTCAATCGCGGCCTTTGCGGTAGCTGTAAATTTATGTACAGAAACTTTTAGGGAAGCCTTTAGCTCTCCATTGCCAAGAATCTTTACCAAATCGTTTTTACCAGCCAATCCATTTTCTACAAGGATATCCAAAGTAACCGTATCCTTAATGGCTCCTTTATCTACCAATTCCTGTAATTTTTCTAGATTGATTCCAGCGTAATCCTTTCTATTGATGTTCGTAAAACCAAACTTTGGCACACGTCTCTGCAATGGCATTTGACCACCTTCGAAACCAATTTTCTTAGAATAACCAGATCTGGATTTAGCACCTTTATGTCCTCTGGTAGCAGTACCTCCCTTACCGGAACCCTGACCTCTACCTACGACTTTACCCGCTTTTTGGACAGCACCATCCGCTGGTTTTAAATTACTTAAATTCATAACACTAAAATTATATTAAGCCTCCTCTGTGGAAACTAAGTGTTTAACTTTATTTATCATCCCAAGAATATTAGAGGTAGCATCATGTTCTACAACCTGTCCTATTCTTCGTAAACCAAGAGCCTCTAATGTTCTCTTTTGATTTTGAGCTCTCTTAATACTGCTCTTTACCTGTTTAACTTTAATCTTTCCCATTATATTCTTGGTTTTATCCTTTAAAAACTTTTTCTAAAGAAATACCTCTTTGGTTTGCAACTGTCTTAGCACCCCTAAGTTGTAAAAGCGCATCAAAAGTAGCTTTTACCACGTTGTGAGGGTTGGAAGAACCTTGTGATTTTGATAGTACATCATGGACCCCTACTGCTTCCAATACCGCTCTAACCGCACCACCTGCAATTACTCCGGTACCGTGCGATGCAGGCTGGATATAAACTCTAGCTCCACCGAATTTCCCTTTTTGCTCATGTGGCAAGGTACCTTTGTTCAATGGAATTCTAATAAGATTCTTTTTAGCATCCTCTATCGCCTTGGCAATTGCCGTAGCAACTTCCTTAGACTTACCTAGACCATGACCTACAACACCATTTTCATCACCTACTACAACGATAGCAGAGAATCCGAACGCTCTACCACCTTTAGTAACTTTGGTAACACGTTGTACCCCAACCAATCTATCTTTTAATTCTAAACCTCCCGGCTTAACAGTCTCTACGTTTTTGTATTTCTGATACATAATATTCTTAGAATTTTAATCCTGCTTCCCTAGCGCCTTCGGCTAATGATTTTACTCTTCCATGGTATAAATTACCACCTCTATCAAAAGCAACAGCCTCTATTCCAGCTTCTTTTGCCTTTTCGGCAATAGCCTTACCTACTAGGTTAGCCACTTCTGTTTTAGTCCCTTTAGCTTTGGCCAACTCCTTATCCCTTGAGGAAGCGGACACTAAAGTTGTTCCAGCAACATCATCAATAATCTGAGCGTATATCCCTGTATTGCTTCTAAAAACAGCTAGCCTTGGCCTTTCTGCAGTACCTGAGGATATTTTTCTAATCCTCCTTCTGATACGTAGTCTTCTTTCAGTCTTCGTTAATCCCATAATGCTAATTATTAAGCCGATTTACCAGCTTTTCTTCTTAATTGTTCACCAACGAACTTAATTCCTTTTCCTTTGTAAGGCTCTGGCTTACGGAAAGATCTAATCTTAGCGGCAATCTGCCCCACTAATTGCTTATCATGCGAACTTAGCTTAATAATTGGATTCTTTCCTTTTTCGGATACGGTTTCAACTTTTACTTCTGAAGCCAGATCCAAAACTATATTGTGTGAAAATCCTAAAGCTAGATCCAATGTTTGTCCTTGGTTACTGGCACGGTATCCTACCCCTACCAATTCCAATTCCTTTACCCATCCTTTAGAAACTCCTTGGACCATATTAAAGATCAAAGATCTATAAAGACCATGTTTTGCTTTATGTTCCTTGGAATCTGAAGGTCTTGTAACAAAAACTTGACCGTCTTCAACCTTAACAGCAGCACCAGAAAATTCTTGGGAAAGTTCTCCCAACTTACCTTTTACAGTAATAACATCTTCCTTAACCTCTACGGTTACTCCTTCTGGAATTGCTATTGGATTATTACCTGTTCTAGACATCTTTCTAAATCTTTATAGTATTAATAAACATAACATAATACTTCCCCACCTGCATTCTCAAGCTTTGCCTGCTTGCTGGTCATTACACCATGGGAAGTAGAAATAATAGCAATACCAAGACCATTTAATACTCTTGGCAACTCTTCGGAGCTAGCATATTTTCTAAGTCCTGGTGTACTAACTCGCTTAATTTTCTTTATAACCGGCTCTTTTGTGAACTTGTCATATTTCAACGCTATTTTAATAGTCCCCTGAACCGCGTTATCTTCAAATTTGTAGCTTAAAATATATCCTTGATCGAATAATATTTTAGTAATTTCTTTCTTTAAATTAGACGCAGGAATCTCAACCACCCTGTGGCCCGCACTACTTGCATTTCTAATTCTCGTTAAATAATCCGCAATTGGATCTGTAAACATAATTATTGATTTACGGTAACGGTTTTTAACACTATTGTTAAACCTGAAACCAGTTTATACTCTTTATAATTACCAGCTAGCTTTTCTAACTCCAGGTATAAGACCATTATTGGCCATTTCCCTAAAGGTAACCCTAGATATACCGAAAGTTCTCATGTAACCCTTTGGTCTTCCGGTAAGTTTGCAACGGTTGTGCATACGAACAGGAGAAGCATTTTTAGGTAATTTCTGTAACGCCTCATAATCACCAGCCTCTTTTAAGGCTTTTCTCTTCTCAGCATATTTAGCTACAGTCTTAGCTCTTTTGACCTCACGGGCCTTCATGGATTCTTTAGCCATACTAATTCTTTTTAAAAGGTAATCCTAATTCGGTTAATAATGATTTAGCTTCTTTATCAGTCTCCGCAGAGGTTACAAATGTAATATCCATTCCATTGATCCTATTAATCTTATCAATGTTTATTTCTGGAAATATGATTTGCTCCGTAATACCAAGATTATAATTTCCCCTTCCATCAAAACCAGTGGCCTTAATTCCTTGGAAATCCCTTACCCTTGGCAAAGCAGTTGTAACCAATCTATCCAAGAATTCGTACATTCTCTCTCCACGTAAGGTTACTTTTGCCCCAATCGGCATTCCTTTACGTAATTTAAATGCAGCAACATCCTTTTTAGACATCGTTGAAATTGCTTTTTGTCCAGTGATATTGGTCAACTCATCCACCGCATGGTCAATAAGCTTTTTATCCGCAACAGCGGCACCTACACCTCTACTAACAACAATTTTTTCTAATTTAGGAACCTGCATTACATTCTTGTAACCAAACTCCTCCTTAAGAGCCTTAACAACTCTTTCTTTATATTCCTGTTTTAATCTTGGAACGTAAGTCATAACTAAATTACTTCTTTAGATTTCTTAGAAAATCTTACTTTCTTACCATCTCTTACTTCAAATCCAACTCTAGTGGTCTCTCCAGATTTTGGATCGATCAATGACAGATTGGATATCTGTAAGGGAGCCTCTTTCTTAACAATCCCTCCTTGAGGATTGCTAGCACTTGGCTTTTCGTGTTTGGAAACCATATTGGCCCCTTCAACGATTGCCTTGTTCTTCTCACGGTCCACAGTAACAACCTTACCCTCTACCCCTTTGTGGTCTCCGGCAATAATTCTAACAGTATCCCCTGTTTTAATTTTTAATTTTCCCATTTTGCTATATTTATTAAAGCACCTCTGGAGCCAATGATACAATTTTCATGAATTGTTTATCACGAAGTTCTCTGGCAACCGGTCCAAAAACACGTGTTCCTCTCATTTCCCCTGTTGGGTTCAAAAGTACACAGGCATTATCATCGAAACGAATATAAGAACCATCCGGTCTCCTAACTTCCTTTTTTGTTCTTACAACAACTGCTGTGGAAACCGCACCTTTTTTAACAGCCCCATTAGGAGTAGCTTCCTTAACGGCAACTACAATTTTATCCCCAACAGAAGCATATCTTCTTTTTGTACCTCCCAAGACACGAATGGTCAAAACTTCTTTTGCCCCCGTATTGTCTGCGACTTTTAGTCTAGATTCTTGCTGTAACATAATTATTTAGCTCTTTCAATGATTTCCACTAACCTCCAACATTTGGTCTTACTCAATGGACGTGTCTCCATTATCTTAACAGTATCGCCAATATTGCAATCGTTCTTTTCATCGTGCGCAACATATTTCTTAGTCTTCAACACGAACTTTCCGTACATAGGGTGCTTAACACGTTTAACTTCTGAAACCACTACCGATTTCTCCATTTTGTTGCTAGTTACAACTCCTATTCTCTCTTTTCTTAAATTCCTTTTTTCCATAAAGCAGAACCAATTATTGTAATTCCCTTTTAGTTAATTCAGTTGCCAATCTTGCCACAGTTCTTCTTACTTTTCTGATAAGTAAAGGGTTCTCCAATGGTGTAACAGAATGGGCCAATTTTAAATCGGAGTACTGCTTTTTAAATTCAGCACTCTTTTCTTTTAACCCCTCAACTGATAATTCTTTTATTTCTGATTGTTTCATGATTCCTTGCAATTATATTAAGCAGAATAGTCCCTAGCAATAATAAATTTAGTTCTTACTGGTAGTTTCTGTGCTGCAAGACGTAAAGCCTCTTTTGCAATATCAAGAGACACTCCAGCAATCTCGAACATTACCCTTCCTGGCAATACCACAGCTACAAAATATTCCGGAGCACCCTTACCTTTACCCATACGAACCTCCAACGGTTTCTTGGTGATAGGCTTATCCGGGAATATTTTTATCCATAATTGGCCTTCTCTTTTCATATACCTAGTTGCCGCAATACGAGCTGCTTCAATTTGGCGCGATGTTATAAAAGAGGTATCCATTGATTTTATACCGAACATACCGTTTGAAAGTTGATGACCCCTTCCAGAGATCCCCTTCATACGACCTTTCTGCATTTTGCGGAACTTAGTCCTTTTTGGCTGTAACATTTCTTTACTTCTTTAAAAAATTACTTTCTACGACGTTGTTTCTTCGGTCCATCTTGCTTTCCACCTTTTCCTGGAGACTGGCTCTTTGCCATACCCACCAATGGAGAAAGTTCTCTTTTTCCGTAAACCTCACCTTTCATGATCCACACTTTTATCCCCAATCTTCCGTAGGTAGTATGTGCTTCATGCAAAGCATAATCTATATCGGCCCTAAAAGTGGACAATGGAATCCTACCATCTTTATATGATTCGGATCTTGCCATTTCAGCTCCGTTCAAACGTCCAGAAATCTGAATTTTAATTCCTTCAGCGTTCATTCTCATGGCCGCTGCGATTGCCATTTTTATAGCCCTTCTAAAAGAAATTCTGCTTTCAATTTGACGCGCTACACTGGCAGCAACAAGATTAGCGTCCAATTCAGGTCTTTTTATTTCAAAAATATTGATCTGAACTTCCTTGTCGGTAATCTTTTTAAGCTCCTCCTTTAATTTGTCTACCTCTTGACCACCTTTTCCAATGATAATACCTGGTCTTGCAGTGGTAATGGTAACCGTAATCAACTTAAGGGTACGCTCAATAATAATTCTAGACACACTTGCTTTTGCCAAACGTGCATGAACATATTTTCTGATCTTATCGTCTTCGGCAAGTTTATCACCGTAATCATTTCCACCGTACCAGTTAGATTCCCATCCTCTGATAATTCCTAGACGATTTCCGATTGGATTTGTTTTCTGTCCCATACTAAATGCTCTAGCTTTGTGTGTTATTGTTAGATCCCAAAACCAAGGTAACGTGGTTGGAACGTTTTCTAATTCTATGTGCTCTTCCTTGTGGGGCAGGACGTAGTCTCTTCAACATACTACCACCATCAACTCTAATCTCCTTAACAAAAAGTTCAGCATCCTCAACACTCGCATCCTCATTCTTTGCTTGCCAGTTAGCTATTGCAGATAACAATAACTTCTCCAATCTACGAGATGATTCCTTTTGGTTGAATTTCAAAATAGCAAGCGCCTTCTCCACTTTTACTCCTCTTACCAAATCCGCTACCAAGCGCATTTTTCTAGGGGAAGTAGGGCAATTATTCAATTTTGCAAACGCTATTTGCTGCTTTTCTGCCTTTATTCTTTCGGCCATTTGTTTTTTACGAACTCCCATAGCTTACTTTTTACCTTTATTTTTTGCTCCGGCATGACCTCTAAAAGATCTTGTTGGAGAAAATTCACCTAATTTGTGACCCACCATGTTCTCTGTTACAAAAACAGGTACAAATTGCTTTCCATTGTGAACCGCTATTGTCTGACCTACAAAATCAGGAGTAATCATAGAAGCTCTAGACCATGTCTTAATGACTGCCTTTTTACCAGATTCAACATTTTGTTGGACTTTTTTATCCAAACTATAGTGAACGTAAGGTCCTTTCTTTAATGAACGTGCCATTTCTTTCTACTTTTTATTTCTTTCTACGTTCTAAAATATACTTGTTGGTACTCTTGGTCTTGGAACGGGTCCTGTAACCTTTTGCAGGAATTCCGTTTCTAGATCTAGGATGACCTCCAGAAGCCCTACCTTCTCCACCACCCATGGGGTGATCAACAGGGTTCATTGCTACCGGTCTTGTTCTTGGTCTTCTACCCAACCATCTACTTCTACCAGCCTTACCTGACACCAATAACTGATGATCAGAGTTGGATACTGCACCTATAGTAGCCAAACAATCCGCTAAAACCAATCTGGTTTCACCTGATGGCAATTTAATGGTAACAAACTTACCGTCCTTCGCCATTAACTGGGCAAATGTACCGGCACTTCTTGACATTACCGCTCCTTGTCCTGGACGCAATTCAATTCCAGAAATGATAGTACCCAAAGGTATTTCACTCAAAGGAAGCGCATTCCCAATTTCAGGAGCAACACCGGCACCTGAAGATACTTCTTGCCCAACTTGTAAACCGTTTGGAGCAATCACATACCTCTTTTCGCCATCGGCATATACCAATAATGCTATAAAAGCTGTTCTGTTTGGATCGTATTGAATTGATTCAACAGTTGCAGCAACACCTTGCTTATCCCTTTTGAAATCAATAACACGATACCTTCTCTTATGACCTCCACCTTTTTGGCGCATGGTCATTTTTCCTTGACTGTTTCTACCTCCCGACTTTTTTAACGGAGCAAGCAAGCTTTTTTCCGGCTTATCAGTAGTAATGGCGTCAAATCCGTTTACTACTCTAAAACGCTGCCCGGGAGTGATTGGTTTTAATTTTCTAACTGACATTTTTTGTCTTTATAGATTACTGTAAAAATCAATAATATCTCCTTCTGCTACATCAACAATGGCCTTTTTAAAACCACTTGTCTTTCCGTGCTGTACACCAGTCTTGGTGTAACGCGACTTGCGCGAAGGACCATAATTCATTGTTCGAACTTTATCGACAGAAACACCATAAGCTGTCTCCACTGCTTCCTTAATCTGAATCTTGTTGGCTTTTGGATCAACAAAAAAACCATAACGATTGTGCAACTCGCTATCAGCAGTCATTTTTTCCGTAATAATTGGCTTTATCAACACACTCATGATTCGCTTATTTAATTAAGTTCGATTCGATTCCTTCCAAAGAACCTTCCAACAACACAAGGTTGTTAGCATTTAATATTTTGTAAGTGCTTAATTCTGAGTTAGTTATAACCTCAGAACGCTCTAAATTGCGTGAGGACAAATATACGTTATTATTTGAATCACCCAACACAATTAGGGATTTTTTATTCTCCAAGCCCAAAGACTTCAAAATTTGCTTAAAATCCTTTGTTTTTGGTGTTTCAAAATTGAAATCCTCAACCACGGTTATTGCATTGTCTTTTGACTTCAAAGTCAAGGCAGACCTTCTGGCCAAACGCTTAACGTTTTTGTTCAATTTTTGCTTATAATCCTTTGGTCTTGGTCCAAAAATACGTCCACCACCTCTAAACACCGGAGACTTAATACTACCCGCACGAGCAGTACCTGTTCCCTTTTGTTTTTTGATCTTTCTTGTACTACCAGCTATTTCAGCACGCTCTTTGGATTTGTGCGTACCTTGTCTTTGGTGTGCCAAATATTGTTTAACATCCAAATAAACAGCATGATTGTTTGGTTCTATTGCGAATACAGCGTCCGAAAGCTCAACCTTTCTACCTGTTTCTTTTCCCTTTATATCTAAAACTGCTACCTTCATTACTTCTCAATAGTTACGTAAGCGTTCTTATGACCAGGAACACAACCTTTTACCACTAAAAGGTTCTTTTCTGGAACAATCTTTAATACTCTTAGGTTCTGAACGGTAACCCTATCGCTACCCATTCTACCAGCCATTTTCATTCCCTTAAAAACTCTCGCAGGATATGAAGCAGCACCAATGGAACCTGGAGCCCTTAACCTATTGTGCTGACCGTGGGTTGATTGCCCAACACCGCCGAAGCCGTGTCTTTTAACAACACCCTGAAAACCTTTACCTTTTGAGGTACCGATTACATCAACAAATTCTCCTTCCACAAAAAGATCAACTCCAAGAGTATCCCCTAATTTGTGCGCACCTTCTTCAAAATACCTGAATTCCATGACTTTTTTCTTAGGAGAAGCTCCTGCTTTCTTAAAGTGACCTGTAGCCGCTTTATTAGCACGTTTTTCTGCCTTGTCATCGAAACCAAGCTGAAGGGCATTGTACCCGTCTACCTCTTCGGTTCTGACTTGGGTAACTACGCATGGTCCAGCCTCGATTACAGTACATGGAATGTTCTTTCCATTTTCATCGAAAATGCTGGTCATACCTATCTTTCTTCCTATTAACCCAGACATATTTATAATTGATTATTAATTAATTACTATTTAAATTATCGACAAAAAAACAGGGTCAAAAAACAATTCAACCCTGAATATATTTTTTTTCCGTTTTTCCTTCGCGAAACGCTCGGGACATGTCTTTCACAATTCCGAATTATGAATTCCGAATTTTGAACTATACTTTTATCTCCACCTCAACACCACTAGGAAGTTCCAACTTCATTAGGGCATCAATGGTTTTTGATGAAGAGCTGTATATATCCAAAAGCCTTTTGTAAGAACTCAACTGGAACTGCTCCCTTGCTTTTTTATTTACGTGCGGAGAACGCAAAACCGTAAATATTTTCTTATGGGTTGGCAAAGGAATTGGCCCAGTTACAACCGCACCTGTAGTCTTTACCGTTTTTACGATCTTCTCAGCAGATTTATCTACCAAGTTATGGTCGTACGACTTTAATTTAATTCTGATTTTTTGACTCATCTTAGTACGATTTAAGCTGTTAATCCTTTTGCTTTCTTGATAACCTCTTCTGAAATGTTGGATGGGGTTTCAGCGTAATGTGAAAATTCCATTGTGGAAGTTGCCCTACCAGAGGACAATGTTCTCAAAGAAGTTACATATCCAAACATCTCGGACAATGGCACCTCACCTTTGATAACTTTAGCACCTGCCCTGTCATCCATATTGGTAACAGTTCCCCTTCTACGGTTAAGGTCACCTACAATATCACCCATGTTTTCTTCCGGAGTCAATACCTCCAATTTCATAATAGGCTCCATAACTACAGCTCCTGCAGCTTTACCAGCAGCCTTATAACCCATTTTGGCAGCCAATTCAAAAGATAGCGCATCAGAATCCACAGGGTGGAAAGATCCATCCTTAAGAACAACTTTCATTCTATCCATTTCATAACCGGCCAATGGTCCATTCTTCATAGCAGCCTTAAATCCTTTTTCAACAGGTCCAATGAATTCTTTTGGAATACGACCACCTTTGATCTCATCAACAAACTGTAAACCAGCTCCAACAAAATCATCATCAGCAGGCCCCATCTCGAAGACAATATCCCCAAATTTACCACGACCACCAGATTGCTTCTTATAAACTTCTCTATGAGCAGCCAATTTGGTCAATGCTTCCTTGTACTCTACCTGAGGTTCCCCTTGGCTTACTTCAACCTTAAACTCTCGTCTTAAACGGTCAACAATAATATCCAAGTGAAGCTCACCCATACCAGAAATAATAGTTTGGCCAGATGCCTCATCCGTTTTTACCTGGAAAGTTGGATCTTCCTCGGCCAATTTAGCCAAAGCCATTCCCAATTTATCAACATCCGCTTTAGTTTTGGGCTCTACCGCGATACCGATAACCGGATCAGGGAAGTTCATACTTTCCAAAACAATTGGGTGTTTCTCATCAGACAAAGTATCCCCTGTCTTAATATCCTTAAACCCTACAGCTGCACCTATATCCCCAGCTTCAATATATTCTACCGCATTTTGCTTATTGGCATGCATTTGGTAAATCCTGGAAATACGTTCTTTATTTCCTGAACGATTGTTCAACACATACGAACCCGCATCCAATCTACCGGAATATGCCCTAAAGAATGCCAAACGCCCAACAAAAGGATCCGTTGCAATCTTAAATGCCAAAGCAGCAAACGGCTCTTTAACACTTGGCTTCCTAGACTCAGGCTTTTCTGTATCTGGATTAGTACCTACAATTGCATCCTTATCCAATGGTGATGGCAAGTAGCGACAAACGGCATCCAATAAAAATTGAACTCCTTTGTTCTTAAATGAAGAGCCACAGATCATTGGTATAATACTCATATCCATAACAGCAGCCCTTAAAGCAGCATGAACTTCATCCTCGGTAATGGAATCTTCGTCTTCGAAGAATTTTTCCATTAACGTTTCATCATACTCAGCAACAGCCTCTATCAAAGCTGCACGATATTCATGAACCTCTTCCTTCATTTCCTCAGGAATATCCACTACATCAAAAGTACCCCCGAAGTTTTCTTCATGCCATACGATTGCTCGGTTCTTAACCAAATCAACCACACCTCTAAAATCCGCTTCATCCCCAATTGGCAATACAATAGGCACCGCATTTGATTTCAACATTTCCCTAACCTGCTTACACACGTTTAGGAAATTAGAACCTTGACGGTCCATTTTGTTTACAAAGCCCATTCTAGGCACTTTGTAATTGTCGGCCAATCTCCAGTTAGTTTCGGATTGTGGCTCAACACCATCAACCGCACTAAAAAGGAATACCAGACCATCCAACACCCTTAAGGAACGGTTTACCTCAACAGTAAAATCCACGTGTCCCGGAGTATCTATAATATTAAAGTGATACGGTTTGGTTTCATCTATAATGGCCCCATTCTTCATAGGGAAATTCCATTCACAGGTAGTAGCTGCAGAAGTAATGGTAATACCCCTTTCCTGCTCCTGCTCCATCCAGTCCATTGTAGCCGCACCATCGTGCACCTCACCTATTTTATGACTTACGCCCGTATAGAACAAGATTCTTTCGGTCGTAGTTGTTTTTCCAGCATCAATATGTGCTGCAATTCCAATATTTCTTGTGTATTTTAAATCTCTTGCCATTTCTGCTTATTAAAATCTAAAGTGTGAGAATGCTTTGTTGGCCTCGGCCATTTTATGAGTATCCACTCTTTTCTTAACAGCAGCACCTTCTTCTTTGGATGCAGCCAAAATTTCTCCTGCCAATTTTTGCGACATAGCCTTTTCATTTCTCTTGCGAGAATAACTAATAAGCCATTTCATAGCGGTTGAAATTTTTCGATCTGGTCTGATCTGCATAGGAATCTGAAAAGTAGCACCACCTACTCTTCTACTTCTTACCTCAACATGAGGCATAACATTGGACAACGCATCTTTCCAAAGCTCCAATGCGGTCTTTTCTTCGTCTGTCTTTTTCTCTTCTACGATATCTATAGCATCGTAAAAAACTTTAAAGGCTACCGACTTCTTACCATCCCACATCATCATATTAACAAAACGGGTCACCAATTGGTCGTTAAACCTTGGATCTGGTAAAAGTGGTCTCTTTTTTGCCTGCTTTTTTCTCATTTCTTCTTTTTGAGTTAATGGTCAATAGTCCTATATTAAAAGTACTTACTCCTCTAATATATTACTCTTAACAAATTTTTACTTCTTAGGGCGTTTTGCTCCGTATTTAGATCTACGTTGTGTCCTTCCAGCAACACCTGCTGTATCCAAGGCACCTCTAACGATGTGATACCTAACTCCTGGCAAATCCTTTACCCTTCCGCCTCTTACTAATACTATCGAGTGCTCTTGTAAATTGTGACCCTCACCTGGTATATACGCGTTCACTTCCTTTCCATTGGTCAACCTAACCCTTGCAACTTTACGCATTGCAGAGTTTGGTTTCTTAGGAGTGGTAGTATAAACACGTGTACATACACCTCTTCTTTGAGGACACGAATCCAAAGCAGCCGATTTACTCTTCTTAGTAATCGTGACTCTTCCTTTTCGTACTAATTGTGAAATTGTTGGCATACTATTTTTGTATAATAATAACTAAACCCCTCTTTTAAGGGCTGGCAAATGTAGTAATTATTCACAATAATTCAAACCCCAAACAATTTATTTTTTATATTTTTTTTCAGCAACAGATTCAGCGGCTTGGAATTAGACCCTTTCACATCCTATTGCGATGACCCGCAACTGAAAAAAAAGTGACAAACTGGATTGCGAAATTATAACCAAAAGAAGTGAAACCTAGAGAATAAGTACAGCGAAAATCGACCGTGTTTTAATAAATTCTTAGCTTAATCGATTAATCGTAAAATATAATTCAATATAAAGCCTGAATCCTGTCTGGTTATTGAGATAATTACGAAATTGTCAATATATTAACTTATTTATTGAAAAAAATTCCTACAAAAAAGTCAGACTAGTGTTTTAAATGTAAAATTATCATGTATTAATGTGTTATTAATTCAGCAATATGCCCCTAAATGGCCATTTTTAACATTTTTTTATTATGCACGCATAAGAAATATGGTCAGAAAGTTGTTTTATTAACAACGATTTAAGATTTTTGCCGTTGCTAATTCAAATAAACATAAAATGAAAACAAAGTTAAGTGGAATCCTTACGCTGTTTCTGGCGTTGATTGTGCAATTATCCTTTGCACAAGAAAAAACGATTTCAGGTACGGTTACTGACCAAGACGGTCTGCCGCTCCCTGGAGTGAACATCCTAGTAGAGGGAACAACAACTGGAACCCAAACTGATTTCGATGGACTTTACTCCATCGATGCAAGCGTTGGGCAAGTTTTGGTATTCTCTTATATAGGTCAAAAAAATGCTAGTATGACAGTCGGTGCCAGTACCACCATCAACGTCCAAATGGAGGAGGATGCGCAGGCATTGGAAGAGGTTGTTGTCACGGCATTCGGAATTAAAAGAAAGCCAAAATCCTTAGGGTATTCGGTTGCATCCGTAAAATCGGAAGATATCACAGAGAATTCTGAACCAGACCTTATACGTTCCCTTAACGGTAAAGTACCTGGAGTTGATGTTAATGTCTCAACTGGGGTTGCCGGAGCTGCTAACAAAATTAATATTCGTGGAACAACTTCATTTCAAGGAGGAAACCAACCTTTATTCGTTGTAGATGGTACTCCTTATAGTAATGATGAATTGGAAACCTCCGATCAGGTTACCGATAGTGGTGGTAGCTATGAATCTGGGATATCCTCTTTGGACCCTAATGACATTGCCAATGTGGAAGTTCTTAAAGGCGCTGTGGCTGCTGCGCTATACGGCTCCAGAGCCGTTAATGGGGTTATTGTTATCACAACAAAGTCAGGTCAGTCGGGCGGGTTTTCAAATAAGAAATTTGAGGTCTCCCTGAATAGTGGGCTGTATTTTGAAAAAATAGCCAACCTTCCTGAATATCAGAATACTTACGGTAACGGAACCAACTTTAATTACAACAATGCCAATGGTTCTTGGGGGGCCAGATTTGACTCTCTGGAAACCATTCCTACCTGGGGACCTTTATTATCAGCTTTCCCAGATCTATTTGGACCAACGGTTCCCTATGTAGCACAACCGAACAATGTTAAGGATTTGTTCAGGACCGGTATTGTCAGAGATAATTCGATTAACGTGAGTACGGCGAACGAAAATTCCAATTTCAGCCTAACCCTTTCCAATCTTGATCAAGAAGGATATATCCCTTACAACACATACAAAAGGACCAATATTTCTACAGGGGGTAATTTTAAACTGGAAAATGGTTTAAGGGTCGGAGCCAATTTAAGCTATTCCGATAGCGAACAAGTAGGTGCTTTCTTTGGTGAAAATCAATACGCAGGAGCAGCTTCCTCCTTTGCAAGAACAATGGTGCTAGGAAGGACATGGGATTTCAACTTACCTTATGAGCATCCCGTAACAGGAGCACCTGTAGTTCCGAACGGTGGTTATGACCACCCTTTATGGTCCTGGAAACACAACCAGATCATAAGTAGTGTTAATAGAACTGTCGCCAATGTAAATTTTTCCTATGACTTTAACGACCACATTAATGCGAGATATCAATTAGGTATCAATAAATATGACTTGGGGAGGGTTGAAATCACAGACAAAGGTTCTAGGGCCGCTGCTGGTATAGGCCAAGTAAGAACCCAAGATTACGACAGTGAAGAAATTGAATCTACATTCCTAGTTACCTTTAATTATGATTTGGCCCAGGATCTGAACCTAAACTTAATGGTAGGTAACAATGTAAACCAAAAATCTACACACAACGTTGGCTATACCGGTACAGGCCTTATCGCCGACGATATATTTACCATTAAAAATACGGCCAACGTAACAGCAGATTTTAATGATACTACGAGAAAAAGGATAGTAGGTGTTTTTGGTGATATGGGGCTAAACTATAAGGACTATTTGTTCTTAAATGCCACCGCCAGAAATGATTGGTCTTCAACTTTACCAAAAAATGGCAACAGTTTCCTATATCCATCCGTTTCCTCATCATTTATTTTTACCGATGCCTTTGACATTGGTGGTGATATACTGAACTACGGTAAAATTAGAGGGGGTTGGGCCAACGTTGGCCGTGATGCCGATGCATATCAAATCAACAAGGTATATGGCCTAGGCGACGTATATGCAGGACAACCTGTTGTATTTTTACCAACCACCTTGGGAAACCCCGACTTGGTTCCTGAAAACACAGAGGAATTTGAAATTGGCGCCGATCTAGAGTTTTTGAATAGACGCTTTATGATAGATTTCACTTGGTACCAGAAGACCACGACCGACTTGATTTCTGAAGTAAATGTTCCGACATCTACAGGTTACACCTCATTCTTGACCAATATTGGTGAAATGGAAAACAAGGGAGTTGAAATTGGATTGACACTGATACCCGTTAGAACCGAAAACTTTAGCTGGACATCCTTTACTTCCTTTACCAAAAACAGAAATGAGGTTAAAGAATTGATTGATGGATTGGAAAGATTTCCAATTGATGTTAATCAAATTGCCTATGTACAAAAAGGACAGCCTTTTGGTGTCTTTTACGGAACGGCATTTGCAAGGGATGAAGAGGGCAACTATCTTATCGAAGAAGGTGGCGGTGGTATTCTACAAGCCACATCAGATGCGGTAATAGGAGATCCGACCCCCGATTTTAAAATCGGGTTCACCAACACCCTTAAATATAAAACTCTAAGCCTGAGAGCTCAGGTCGATTGGAAAGAAGGAGGGGATTTTTCATCATCAGGTTTGGCAGCACTACTGGGTAGAGGAGTAACCAAGGATACCGAAGACAGGGAACGCACCTTTATAATTCCTGGCTTTTATGGCAACCCAACCACAGGGGAAGCCATTCTTGATGGTTCTGGAAACAAAATTCCCAACACCACACAAATTACAATGAACAACCTGTATTTCTCGCCTACCACCAATAGTAATACCTTTGGTATTAACACAGTAGATGAGGGCACCATTTATGATGGTACCGTGTTTAGGTTAAGGGAAGTTGCCTTGGCATACGATTTACCTAAAAAGTTTCTTGAGAAAACATTTATTGGTTCTTTATCCATCGCCCTAATTGGTAATAATCTTTGGTATTTTGCACCAAATGTACCTAAGTACACCAATTACGACCCCGACGTAAATGCCTATGGAGCATCCAACTTACAAGGCATTGAAACTCAATCTGCGCCAAGTTCCAAAAGATATGGTTTTAAGATTAATGTAACATTTTAATAAAAAGAACTATGAAAAATATATTCAAAATAAATCTGAAAGGCCGTGCCATGTTCGCCGCAGCATTGGTATCCTTACTTTTCTATAATTGTAGTGACTATTTGGATGTGAATACAGATCCCAATAACCCTACGGTAGCACCCTTGGATCAGTTATTGACCAATATTGAAACTAATTTTAACGATATCACTGAATTTGAATTTTTTTCGGCAGAAATACTTTCTTCCTATGTACACCAATTTACATTTCGTGAGGAACAAGATCAATATGGTACAAGGCAAGATAATTCCAATATACAGAATACATGGGACAATGCTTATTCCGTATTTGGCGAAACCGACATCATCATTAACCAAGGGACCGAGGAAAATGAAATGATCATGGTAGGTATGGCGAAAATTATCAAAGCATATACAGCAACCATTATTGTGAATATATGGGGTGATGCTCCATTTACAGAAGCCGCCCAATTGGCAAATGGTTTAGTGAGCCCTGTTTTCGACAAGCAAGAAGATATCTATCAAAACGCGCTGACATTAATTGATGAAGGCATTGCAAACATAAATAGTGGCCAAGGTCTAAACCCTGGTACCCAGGATCTGTTTTATGGTGGTAGCATATCTCAATGGAATAGGTTTGCCAATACCCTTAAATTAAAGCTCTATAATGAAATTAGATTATCTAGCTTGTTCGATGCCGGCAAACTAAGCACTTTGGTTGCTACTGATAATTTCATGTCCGGGATTGCGGATGATTTTGAATATCCATATTCAACCACACAGTCCCCTTCTGAAGAGAGAAATCCCCTATACACAGATTCTTATTTGGCTGGACAGACTGCGCATTATGCCAGTCCTTGGTTCTATGAGATATTAAAAGGATGGAACCCGAACATTCACAATGGGGTTGTGGATCCCAGACTTCCTTATTATTTTTATAATCAATTAACTCCAGGAGAATTGCCTCCAGATGTAGGGGATCCAACAACAGGTGACCCCAAGGCGGATTATTGGGATAGAAACACAGGTTTCCATACTATTAGATTTGGTAGTGTAAGTGCCAATAGGGATTTTACTTCCAGAAATTCTTCTACCTATCCAGGAATTTATCCTGCAGGGGGCAAATACGATGATGGACAAGGTGGAGCTGCCGATACCAATGCAGGGACAGGTGCCGCTCCCCACAGAATGCTAACCTATCATGAATTTTTATTTATTCAGGCCGAATTAATTCAGGCAAGCTTGATAGCTGGGGATGCGAAGGCAAAATTGGAAGAAGCCATGACCGCTGCTTTTGCAAAAGTAGATCAGGTAGTCAGCAATTCAGAAACAAGCCAATCTGTCCCAAAGCTTATTGAATCTACCGAAGTATCTGATTTTATCGATGGTATTTTGGCAGAATTTGATGGGGCTTCCGAAGCTAAAAAGATGGAAATTATCATGACCCAAAAATGGGTATCCACTTTTGGTGATCCCTATGATCAATACAATGATTACAGAAGAACAGGATACCCTGTGTTGGCAAATCCAGTAGGACCTTCTCCAGAATATCAATTGGATAATGGAGACGCCTGGCCCTTGATCGACAGTGAAACAACATTAACAAGACCTTTCCAAGTTTCCCTTTTCTGGCCACAAGCCGAATTGAACGTTAATGAAAATGCACCTGCCCAAAAAGATGCAACGACGTATAAAATATTTTGGGACAACTAATAGATAAAATTCATATCATGAAAAACATATATATATTAAGTCTCCTTTTAGCCCTATTTGCGCTAAATACATCATGTGATGATGACGGAGGCACTTCGGC
This sequence comes from Arenibacter sp. F20364, assembly GCF_023015905.1. GTDB lineage: Bacteria > Bacteroidota > Bacteroidia > Flavobacteriales > Flavobacteriaceae > Arenibacter. Next base: position 206,043 of record NZ_JALKBD010000007.1, read on the forward strand.
AATCGATACCACCAATGGTGCCCTACCCGATTTTAAAATGGTAGCTGGAAGCCCTGATTTTATTGACCTTACAGGAATAGCAAATCTAAACTTACAATTTACCGTTGGTGTAGGCGTAGGAGAGCCTACATCCTTCGACCTAAAGGCGTACTACCTTACTGTAGATGGCGAATTGTACGGGCCAATTACTCTGGATGCAGGTGTCACCGAATTTCCTAAGGAGTATTCATTTAGTGGGACCCAAATTATAGCCGCCTTTTCAGAACTAAATAGTGCTGCTGATGTACAGGTAGGAGATGTCCTGAAATTTTTCACCTCTTATACGTTTGCAGATGGTTCCAAACTAGAAGTTCTTAATAGCAAAGGAGAACCCAATTATTATGCCGCGGATTTCAACGCTTTCCCAGATTTCACGGTAAAATTGGATTATGTTGTATCCTGCCTATCAGATTTGGGAGGAACCCATACATACGTTACCACCAATCTTCAAGCAGCCAACAGTCCTACTGCATGTCCAACAGGAGAGGTTACCGGAACCGTTACCTGGACGGATCAGGGTGGAGGTACCTACCTTACTTCCGACCTAGGTTTTGGCCAATACGAATCATCATGCTGGAACGATGGACCGGCAACAAGTGGTGGAGCCACTTTTAGCGAAGTGTGCGGCGAAATCATATCCGGAGGACTAGATCAATATGGTCTAGAATATATTTGGGTAATTACGGATGTAAGCGGTCCGGAATTAACAATGACCTGGACCAATGATTATGGCGATTCAGGTCAAGTAGTCATCACTAGGGAAGGTGGATTGGATTGGCCACAATTATTTACCAATTAAATAATTAAAATTAAACGAAAGCGGCCTTTGAGGCCGCTTTTTTTTTATTAAACTTCCATTGCCTAAATAATGGATCTATTTAATATTGATATCTTTATTTACAACGAATTTTTGACTAATGTTTAAGGAAGTTAGCCCCATTATTATTTTATTCTTGTTCTTGGTTGTGCTGGGATGTTCCAATGAAGAACCAACTAATACTACTGTTCAGGAACCAGATCCTGTGACCGGCACTGACCCCATAATAATACCAGACAACAATACTCTGGGAACCATTACATACAACTCTGAAGCATATGTTGGTTATACCTTATTTACTATCCACAAGGATACCTATTTAATAAATAATTGCGGGCAAGTCATTAATCATTGGATCAGCGATTATGATAGAGGTGGCGCTTATTATCTTCTAGAGGACGGTTCATTGCTTAGATCAGGAAAGTACGACAATCCAGACATCACTTACGGTGGATTGGGCGGAATAATCGAAAAATTTGATTGGAACGGAAACAAAACATGGCAGTATATCTACTCCACCTCTTTATATAGTCAACACCATGGACTTTACCCAATGGAAAACGGTAATATTCTATTACTTGCCGTAACAAGAAAAACATATGAAGAGGCTATCGCTGCCGGCCGGGACCCACAATATATAACAGAGGGGGAACTATATAATGAACAAGTCGTAGAAATAGAACCTCAAGGCAATAACGGAGGCAATATTGTTTGGGAATGGAATGTTTGGGATCATTTAGTACAGGACAAGGACAGTACAAAAGAAAACTATGGCAGCATTGCCCTAAACCCTCAATTAATCAATATTAATTTTTTGGGAATTTCAACCGGAGAAAAAGATTGGCTTCATTTTAACTCCCTACAATACAACAAGACTTTGGATCAAATTATGTTAAGTTCCCAAAAGCTGAATGAAATATATATTATAGACCATTCTACCACAAAAGAAGAAGCCACCACAAACAATGGAGGAAGTATGGGTAAAGGTGGCGATATTTTGTTTAGATGGGGCAATCCTATGGCGTACAATCAAGGTACGGCAATGAATCAGTTATTATATGGCCAACATAATCCTCAATGGATTACCCAAGGCTTGAAAGATGAAGGTAAAATTATATTGTTCAATAATGGCACCGGAAGAAACCCTAATTATTCCTCCATAGACATTATTAACCCGCGAGTGGATGCTTTTGGAAATTATACATATGTAGCAGGAACATCATTTGGGCCAGAGCAGCCTGAATGGACTTATAAAGCTCCCAATGTAGCTGATTTTTATTCCAAGATATTGTCAAGTGTACAAAGACTACCAAATGGCAATACCTTAATTTGCGAAGGAACGAAAGGGAAAATTTTTGAAATAAATCCAAAAAATGAAATTGTCTGGGAATATATAAATCCCGAAACAAATTCGGGCCAGATCCTGCAGCAGGGCGAAGTACCTATCAGTAATGTTTTTATGGCTCTAAAATACGACGTAAATTTTTCCGGGTTCTCAAATAAAAATATTGTTCCAGGCAATCCTATAGAACTTAATTTTGACATAGGGAATTGTAGCGAATAGATTTAATTTTTACAAAAACAAAAAAGACATGGCAAGATGTCCTTTTTTTCTACCTTTACTCCCATGAAAAACACCGAACAAATTTATGGTATAAGAGCTGTCATCGAAGCCATAAAATCCAATGAACCTATAGACAAAGTTTTTATACAAAAGGGGCTTAAAGGCGATTTGTCAAAAGACATGGAATCCCTTATCCGTAAAAACGGAATTACTTCCTCCTACGTACCCATTGAAAAATTAAACCGACTTACCAAGAACAATCATCAGGGCGTAGTGGCCAACATATCGCCCATTACCTTTCTGACCGTTGAAGAATTGGTTGAAAAAGTATTGGAATCCAAAAAGGCACCTCTTTTTCTTTTACTGGACCAACTTTCGGATGTACGAAACTTCGGAGCCATAATTAGAACAGCGGAATGTACTGGCGTGGATGGCATCATCATCCAGAAGAAGGGAGCCGCCCCGGTAACGGCAGATACTATTAAAACATCGGCAGGTGCAGCCTTTCGTGTTCCAATAGCCAAGATAGACCATATAAAGGATGCTGTATTCTATCTTCAGGCTTCTGGAATAAAGGTTATTGCAGCCACCGAAAAAACGGAAAACACCATCTATGAAGTATCCTTTAAGGAACCTTGTGCTATTATTATGGGATCCGAAGATGTGGGAATTTCCCCCTCTATATTGAAAGCCGCTGACCATATGGCCAAACTTCCATTACTGGGAGAAATTGGTTCGCTAAACGTCTCAGTAGCCTGTGGGGTATTCCTCTACGAAGCGGTAAGACAAAGACATGAAACCCCTTAAGGAGTTACATTGACTAATTTTATAAGGGTTTAGATCTAAATTAATTTCCGAACTTCATATCATCAGTTCAATCCCGGATCCTCGGGATTTTTCTTGTAGTGATAAGTGATTTTAATTTCTTCTTCCTTTGGTTCTACGGGCCTAGATTCAATAAAATTCCCATTTTCATCAAAATGTTTTAAAAATTCATCTTCCTCTTCATTATAATCCTCCTTCTCCCAATCATATTTTTTCAATATGGGCAAAGGTGCCCTTAATGTAAATGCCAGTAGTAAGCCTGTTGCAAATCCTCCTAAATGCCCCTCCCAAGAAATACCGTCCTTGACCGGAAAAATATACCACAATAAACTGCCGTAAATAAAAACCACAATTAGGGATAAGGCCACCAAACGGTAATACTTGGACAAAATCCCTTTAAAAAATATAAAACTGACCAATACATAGATCACACCACTGGCTCCAATATGATAGGAAGGCCTGCCAATGAGCCATGTTATTAGACCCGATAAAAGTATCCCCAAAAGCAAAACCTTGAATACTATATTTCGATAAAAGAACGCCAATGACGCAGTAAGTATGGCCAAAGGGATGGTATTATTGTACAAATGTTCTACGGACGCATGTATAAACGGACTTAACACAATGCCCCTCAACCCCTTTAATGTCCTGGGATAAACACCGTAGTCATTAAAATTGACTTGAAACTTTATTTCAAACCAATATACGGTCCAGATAGATAGTACCGCCAATAATGGAAGTACAATTACCGAATTTGAAAATTTGAAATAGTTACCCTCTGTCATACCGGAAATATAATTAATTATGCAATAATCTTATTAATACTACTTAGGCCATAATGTTATTTTTTTGCATCTCTGTGAAGCGGATTACTTAAAAATACCATCAGCTCCCCTCTTGAGAGGGATTTTTTTTTAATGTCACATGATACCTTAAAATTAAAAGCATTCAGCATAAACGCTTCAACGGACATATAAAACTTTATTCAATAGTCTGGCCAAGAAGCAATTTTCGGTTAAAATGTCACTTGCATATTTTCCAAGTGAAAATCAGTCTTAAAGTCCAAAAAATGGTAACGCACTATACCAACTTTGTCTTATTTTTACATTATGAACGAGCCGTTAGCAGAAAGGGTACGCCCCAAAACCTTGGAGGACTATATAAGTCAAAACCATTTAGTGGGAGAAAATGGATCACTGACCCATCAAATAAAAAAAGGAATCTTGCCATCCTTGATACTGTGGGGACCCCCGGGAACAGGCAAGACCACCCTCGCCAATATAATAGCCCATGAAAGCGGTCGTCCTTTTTACACCCTAAGTGCCATAAGTAGCGGCGTTAAGGATATTCGGGAAGTAATAGAAAAGGCCAAACAGAGTGGTGGACTTTTCACTACCAAAAACCCGATTTTATTTATAGATGAAATTCATCGCTTCAGCAAATCGCAGCAGGACTCCCTCTTGGGAGCTGTAGAAAAAGGTTGGGTAACCCTCATAGGAGCCACCACTGAAAACCCGAGCTTTGAAGTAATTCCTGCACTCTTGTCCAGATGTCAGGTATATATTCTAAACCCTTTTGGCAAAGAAGACCTTGAAGCCCTACTAAATAGAGCTATGGCACAGGACAGTTTTCTGAAAACCAAAAAAATAAAACTTAAGGAAACCGAAGCCCTATTGCGACTTTCAGGTGGGGACGGAAGAAAATTGCTCAATATATTTGAGCTTATCATCAATTCCGAAGAGACGGATACTATTAGCATTACGGATGATTTGGTTTTGAGTAAAATACAGAAGAACACCGTCCTTTACGACAAAACAGGGGAGCAACACTACGACATTATCTCTGCTTTTATAAAATCGATCAGGGGAAGCGATCCCAATGCGGCAGTATATTGGTTGGCACGGATGATCGAGGGAGGAGAGGATGTAAAGTTCATTGCAAGAAGATTACTCATATTAGCTTCCGAAGACATTGGAAATGCCAACCCTACGGCCTTGGTTATGGCGAATACCACCTTTCAGGCCGTGACCACCATAGGTTATCCCGAAGCTAGGATCATTTTGAGTCAGTGCGTCATCTATTTGGCAACCTCAGCCAAAAGCAACGCTAGTTATATGGCCATAAATAGGGCCCAGCAAATCGTAAAGCAAACGGGGGACCTATCCGTTCCCTTGGCATTGCGCAACGCGCCCACCAAATTAATGAAAGACTTGGGGTATGGGGAAGAATATAAGTATGCCCATGATTATGACAACAACTTTGTTGCTGAAGAATTTATGCCCAAGGAAGTAGCCAAAACAAGCTTTTACCGCCCAGGCAACAATCAAAGGGAAAATGCTATAAAAGATTTCCTAAAAAGACGGTGGAAAGATAAATATGAACTCTAAAATTTAATATTCAGTTCCTGCCCCATTAATTTTTCGCCCTCGTAATACTCAAAATACCACTTGTCACCTTTTTTCATAACCACACCATTGTGGTCATCCCCTTCGGCAATAAAGAAATCGACCTGGGAAGTAGCGTACATCCTCAAGGTTATTTTAGGTGTGCTATCTACCAATTGATATCCATTTGCAATGGCCTGCGCATATAATACTCCTGCACCTTCTGTCTTATAATCTACCTTTGGCAAAGCCATAGCAGGCTTATTTTCTGCTTTTCCAATGTTGGACTGAACTGGTTCCAAGCTCTTGTAGGACTGCTCTTCTAAAGTAGCCTTTTGTTGCACTACAGGGTTGGGCATGTTCTGTTGTGGTTCCGCAGTGGCCTTTTCTTCAATCCTTTTAACATCATTCTTAAAGCTCACTGTGGGGAGAGCATTATCTTGCGAAGGCTCAAATTTATACCCTAATCCTGACAAGGATACAAAACATTCCTTTATCGCCTCCGAAAAGGCCGATTTATAATCCTTTTCTTTACTAACTCCTTCCACAGTGGTATAGACCACATTGGAAAGACAATCCTTGAGTGTCAAAGTCACCTTGGTAGTAAACATGGAGGAGTCGTCCTCCAGATTCAATAGCAGACCCAGACATCTGTTGGCCATCAAATCCACAGGCAAATCATTGTCATAAACTGCCGTGAAGCCATTTTCTACAAGGTGATATTTGATCAAAGTACTCGTCTGATACTGATTCTCATTTTTAAAAGCCTCAAATTTTGTAGGAACTATTATGTACTTGTATTTGTTTAATTCAGCTTGTGACACGCCATAAAAGCTACACATTAGGATAAGGGGTAAAAAAAAGTTTTTCATTAGTTCAAATTTCATTGTTAGTGTTGATAATGCCTCCTGCCTTAAATTAGATTCCTTTATTCCAAAAAATAGAAGATAACACCCTCTTGTTGCAATTTAGACACAGGGGAAAATTTTTATAAATATTCAATAATGAAAACAAAAACTAAGCCAATACAGCTTTTGAATACAAAATTTATAAATGTCGATCGTCACGATTGGACACCTAAAAAAAAGTACTGATTGTTAAAAAAATCAAATATCATTTCTTCCCCCAAGATATAATATTTAATCCTAATTGGAAAGAGGAGTAGTGACTATCCGCAAGGTTCTTGTAGGCCAATAGGTTATCGGCCATAACATAGATATTTACGGGACCCGCCTGTAGATTTAGTCCTAGGCCAATATTACTCCAAGAAAACTTATCTACGGTGTAAGTGGTTTTAACCGCCAAGGTTCTTCCAAATCTCCGTAAATAAAAGGCAGTAAGAGCGGCTTGTGGTCCTCTAGGCCTATTGATCATATACAATTGTCCGCCAACACCATTGGCGTATTTGGTATAATCCTTTCTTTTGGATACCATATAGTTACAGTCGCAATCCATACTCGGATTGGTAGGTTCCCCCCAATTATAACGTATTGATCCATACAGTTTGGTAGGCCTAAAATATATATAGCTCTTAGTATTGGTCCCGTGGGGAACCAATGCATCTACCTCATCCACTAAATTTTGCCAAAAATCGTCATTGGAGTTTGAAAAAGCATCCGGTAAAATAACCTCTATACCTTCCACTGTAGCATTTCCCTTTACGGTATAATTTTTAACGTCCGTAGAACTATATATGAACCCTAGGTCCAACAAACTTCCGGTTACTACGGTCTGTTTATTTAATTTATAAGTAAATCCCAGGTCGACACCAAACCCCAAATCTCCCCCAAAAAACAGTCTTCTTGTTAAAATTCCAGGTAAAAGGGAACTATCATTGTCAAGAGCATCCTCAATCTCATTAATACCCGAAGATCTTAATTCCAGATCGGCATCAATGGTATTGGCCAAGATATTGTTCTGTCCCTCGTTGGTCACAAAATATCCCTTGTTTTTGGTTGATGAAAAATTAAAGGCACTAGAATATATCTTGGCCCTTGCGCCAAGGGTCAAGGCTCCATTTACCCTTTTATTGATCCCGAAATGAAACACATTGAGCATTTCCCCACGTGTTTTTAAATGTCCAAGATCAAATTTTCTTCCCAATTGATCGGCATTGCCCTCAAAGGCCAGAATAGCATAATCCTTAAACCAATAGCCTATTGCATCGCCTTCGTTGTAAATCCCAAAAGAAAAGAAATTATCCCGATTGCGACCGCGAAAACCTCCATTCAACAATTCCACCTGATAAGTACCACTAAGTTCATCCCTGGTGTTCATACCATAAATTGCCCGCTCCCTAACCTTGATGTTAAAATCCACTCCGTCTTCAGCAAACAAATCGTTTACTGTAATTCCACTACTGCCTGCCTGAAATGAAATTCCCGACAATCCGGGGATTCCTGCATACCACTGAAAGTCGGTTGACATTCCTGGATTGATCATTAACGCTTGGGGAATTTCCGTAAAATCATAAAGAATTTGCTTGTTCTGGGCAATACCAAAGATACAGCCCAGTAACCAGCTTAATAAGACGAGTTGAACTTGCCTCATTTTAAACGAAGCCTGAATTTACCACTGGATCTAAATATAATTTTAGGATCCGGGAGGTTGGACACACTGCTATTATCTCCTAAATTGAGAACACTAAGCTTTATGCTTGAAGTATTTTTTATGATTTCTATGCTTCGTCCCGTACCGTTGCCATATGCTACCTGCAATTGCAAAAGGGGCGTTGGGGCCGGGTCCACATGAAAATATTGGGTATCCAGCGTATTCCCTCCTTCATCCAAAAATTCCACGGTGGCCTCTATTTCCTTACTGGTAGTATTCTCTATTTCATAGAATACAAAACCATCCAAAACCCGATCCGAGAAGGCATCTTCACTAAAGCCATCAAAATTAAAATCTTGGGAATAAAAATCCTGCCCGAGCGTTTCATTTAACAATCTTTCAGGTGATTCAATATACAATATACTGGCCTCTACTGTGGGAATAATTTCCAAATCATCATATTGGTCGAAGTTTTGCGTTTCTACACAAGAATAGAATGCAAGCAAAATAATGGCGGGAAGCAAAATTTTATATTTCATACCAAACCTTCCAAGAACAACTACTGGTACCGCGTTGTTATAATGTTTCTCTTTAGTATAACTCTATAAATAGAATTTTATTTCACTTAAATCGTGAATCATATCACAATATTCGTGCTTTGGTTCATTATTGGCGTTAAAATGAAGGGTATGCAGTCCAACAGATTTTGCTCCTATAATATCTGCCTCCAAATTGTCTCCGATCATTAAGGATTTATGGGGTGGAACTTTTGCTTTTTCAAGTGCCAATCTAAAGATCAACGGATTTGGTTTTTTAACACCGGCCATTTCGGAATTGATTACATGCTCAAAATAATTGTGAATATTGGAGCTACGCAATTTTTTATGCTGTATTTCCTGAAAGCCATTGGTAATAATATGCAATTTATAATTGGGCTTTAAATAGTCCAAAACATCGGTAGTATTTGGAAAAAGGTGGTTATAGGACGATAAATGCTCAATATACTGATCGGATAAAATATGAATCAACTCGTTCGATATGGCATGCCCCAGAGTATCAAAGGTAATCTTCAACCTTTGGAACCTCAATTCACTTTTAGTTATTTTCCCTTCTCGATAAAGCTTCCAAAAATCAAAATTTAAAGGGATATATACTTCCAAAAAATCTTTGAGCTCAATACTGATGGAGTTCTCTGAAAAAATTTTCTGAAATGTCAGGGCCGAGTTTTTCTCAAAATCCCAAAGGGTATGATCTAAATCAAAAAAAACATCGGTAACAAGGTTCTTAAACATGTACTCGTTTTAAGATACTACTATATAATTTCTTCCAGTTCAATTTACTCTCTCCCCCAATTAATTCATTCGAAAAAACTGTAATGAACTTTCCGTTTACCTTTTTTGTTTCCAAATAAAGCCTTTCCACAGCGGAATAGGCTTCTGTCCTATTCCTGTATTTCAGCAAGCCATAATCGTGCACCGCAAAAGGATGAATCTTAATGGGCTGCTGTAATTCCAAAGGAATATCGTAAAAATAAAAAGGCGTGCAGGTACCTGCCCTAAATCCAATTTCATGGGTGTAGCCCATGGTATAATCATCCGTAAATCCTGCTTCGATCAAATTCCTATACGTTTCAGGAATATCCACTCGGTTATAACGCATGCGGGAACTACTAACAGGCCTATGAATTACATTGGAAAGATTTTTTTTCTCCTCCTTGAGCAAGGCTATATTATTAAAGGAACTGTAGGAACAGGATAGGGAAACCTTGTCATAATCAGCTACAGATTTAATTAAGTGCTTAAATTTATTGTTGTTGGGGGACACATTTTTGTCGTAAGTGGAATACTCCGCGAACTGGAAAAAGAACATCCCCTTTACCTTTTCTCTCCTATGCAATTCTATAAGTTCGAAAAAATTATCGTAGGGATCCTTTTTAAAATTGATCCATACCGAAACCCGATCGAAAACCCTACGGATCTTAAGGGTTGCCAAATCAAAAAGAAATCCGGACATACCCCTTACAAAACCCCTGTACGCAAAACAATGCGAAGTGGAAACGTCTATGATGGAGGTATACTTATAATTTCTTGGCTTATGTTTAAGATCCTTGAATTTTACCTTTAGAGCAAACAAAAGTTTTTGGGCCCAAATATCTACCAACGGCTTCTCCATAAAATCATGTTGAAAGGCCAAACTGTCCTTAGGCGAAAATCTTCCGTGCATATCCTTTACATGGGGCAAATACTCTTCATATCTACTCAGCAAATAAAAACTTGCCGAAAATATATCGAAAGGCAGATTGCTCCTGTCACCAGTAGAAAAAAAACAGGGCGTGCCCTCCCAATCAGCTACATGGATCTGTATATCATTAATCCCTTGTTCGAACAACAGATCATTGCTCCGTACGAAAAATTCATTTTGCAGAGGTTGCTTGGTGTACGTTATTTTTGGCCCTGTATGCTTAATAAAATCCTCGACTTTGGTAGTATAAGTCACCTCTATTCCAAGAATAGTTGTAAAAATATGCCGCATAACATAACTAAAGCGATGTGTAATTTTGTGGGTATAGATAAGCAACATAACTATTAACTTAGTCCTTCTTAAAAAATGCCTTGGGTAGTAGATTTCAAAAGTCCCTCCGTCCCAAAGCCGCCAACTAAAATTTAAAGGATATTTTCATCTGCAAAACTAAAGTATTCTTTTTGTGTGATGATGATATGGTCCAAAACTTTTATATCCAAGGCCTCTGCGGCTACTTTTAATTTTCTTGTAATCTGCTTATCGGCCTCACTGGGCTTTAAAGTACCGGAGGGATGGTTATGGGCCAAAATCAAACCTACCGCCCCTAATTCCAGGGCTTGTTTCAATACCAATCGAACATCTACCAAGGTCCCTGTAATACCCCCTTTACTAAGTTGACCCGCATGTAGCACGGCGTTGGAGTTATTCAGAAAAACGATCCAAAATTCCTCATGTGGCAACTCCCCCATTTTAGGCTGCAAAAGTTCAAACACGTTTTTACTGCTGCTGATTTTAGTTATTTTTTGAGCCTCTTCCCCTCTACGCCTACGGCCAATTTCCAAGGCGGCAGCAATAGAAACTGCCTTTGCTTCCCCAATCCCTTTAAATTGCATGAGCTGTTTAATGGATAATTTCCCCAATTCGTTCAGATTGTTGTTTACCAAGGCCAAAATACGTTTCGCAAGCTCCACGGCACTTTCATTGCGGCTTCCAGAGCCAATTAGTATGGCTATCAATTCTGCATCGGAAAGAACGGATTTTCCTTTTTGCACCAATTTCTCCCGAGGTTTATCATCATCGGACCAATTTTTAATAGAGAAAGAAGATGGCTTTTGTTGCATAAGCTAAAGATAAGAATCTTAGCGTTTTATCATAATACCCAACCGGAATATTACCAATGAATTCCAACATTAATTTATTAATAAAAAAAGCCCATCCACCATTCTCATAAAAAATGGCCGATGGACTGTTATAGTTGATATAAATTAAAAGCTTTTAGAAATCCCTATAGGGTGCGTCCAGTAACTTATTGGCTTCTGGTTCCGAAAATCTGGCAGTGGCATTATCCCAATGCAATGTTTTATTGGGAAAACGACCAGCAATTACCCCCAACAATATTGTTTCGGTAAGTCGAGCTGAATATTCAAAGGGAGCTGTAGTTTCTGTTTTGCCCAAACAGGCATCTACAAACTGATGATAGTGCTTGTCCCCTTCGGAATCATAATCCCTAACAGGTTCACCTATGGCATCTTGATCCTTAATAATGGATAGGTCCAATTCCTGATATTTACCATCTACAATAAGTCTAGGCAACTCCATAAAATGTGGCAACAAAAGTCTTCCTTTTTCCCCGACAAACATGGCGCCTTGATTAGGCAGTTTCTCATTGTTGGGCAATCGTAAGTCTTTATGTTTCTCTGGCGCCCCTTTCCCGTCATACCAGATCCACTTTAAGGTATCGGCCGTATATTCGGTACCGGGAAAAGTATAGGTAACGGTGTTTTTTTCAGGAAATCCGAACCCTGTAGGTTTTCTACATTGGTTCTTTATAGTCCTTGGCACATCCAATTTAAGGGCGTTGTAAGGGGTGTCAAAAATATGCACTCCCATATCTCCCAAAGTACCACAACCGTAGTCCAATAATTTTCGCCAATTGGCAGGATGGTAATATCCTTCCTTATATGGTCTTTCGGCAGAAGTCCCCAACCAAAGGTTCCAATCCAAAGTATCGGGAACCGGGTCGGCCCCTTTAGGTTCTGGACCATCAAAGCCCCAGTTCTTGGGAGACCATGCCCTAACGGTACTTACCTTCCCTATTATTCCTGATTGGATCAACAAGGTAGCCAATTTATAATCGTAGAAAGAATGTACTTGGATTCCCATCTGTGTAACCAAGTTTTTTTCTTTTGCCATCTTGCGCATAGCTCTGGCTTCCGCCACGTGATGGGTAAGGGGCTTTTGACAATATACCGGTTTTCCGATCTCCATGGCCATCATGGAAGCGGGTGCATGGGTATGATCCGGGGTCGAGACAATTACCGCATCTATATCGTTTTTCAATTCCTTGAGCATCACTCTGTAATCCTTGAAGGTTGCCGCGTTTGGATGCAACTTTTTGGCTGCTGACAAGGCATTGGAATCAACATCGCAAAGGGCTACCACATCCACCAGCTCATGCGAAGATATGGACGCAAGGTCATTGCCCCCCATATTACTGACCCCGATATGGGCCGTTCTTAAGCGTCCATTTTTAGACAATGCCCAAACTGAGGTTGGCAGCAATGCCGTTAATCCCAAGGCAGCGGTACTTTTTAAAAAGTCTCTTTTTTTCATAAGTAAATTTTTATTGTTTTTTAACGGTTAAGCGCAACCGACAGAATTACGTTTTATAATTTTCTAATTTTAATATTCCTAAACCATATTGGACTGGAATGATCCTGAAATCCGATATAACCAGTTTTAAACTTTCCATAATTTTCCTCATCCTTCCATTTTCCAGAATTCTTTTTTTCATACCAATCTTCGGACCATGGTACAAAGGACAACACTTTTTTCCCATTGAGCCAGTGCTCCACTTGTTCTGGCGTAAATACAATTTTAGAGGAGTTCCACTCCCCAACAGGGTTTAGTATCTTTTGGTCTGGATCTGCAACATGCATGGCATAATCCGAAGCAGTTTGTTGTAAAGGCTGAAGTGCAGCAGGGTTTTCGGTATGGCCAAGACTCATATTATATTCTGTAAGATCATGAATATTGGCATAATTTTCATCATCGATCAACTGGTACTCCGGAGAAATATTTGGTGGCCCGGCATTGGGTATACCTTCCTTTAGATGGTAAAAAATGCCACTATTGCCCCCTTTGGGCAATTTCCATTCTACATACAACTCAAAATTATCAAACTCTTCCAAGCCATAGATTATATCCTTTCCTCCGGTGTAATCCTGCTCCAACCCCAATTCGGTATCGAATGTCAATACACTGTCCTTTACCACCCAACCAGGAGGTAAAGCCTCCCCGTTGTATGCTCTCCATCCTTTGGTAGTTACTCCATCAAACAAGTATATCCAATTACTGTCCACATCAGCGGTGGTTTCAGTGACAACTTTGATTTCGGTTTTGGTATTGTTTTTACAGGAAGAAAACAACAATATAATTGAAAGAAAGCCTATTACAAGTTTCATGTTTATACTTTTTTTGTAGTATTTATAAAACCTTGAAGATAAAAAAAAAAATCGCAAGAGACCTAAGGTAGTGAAGTGTAATTTAAACTGATTTCAACTCCCGTAACAAATTCTCCATATTCAATGGCTTTGTAAACATTGACAAGGATCCGTCCGGCCCATAGGTCCAGAGGCTTTTTGGGCGATCCCAATAAAGTTCCACTCCATTTTTGTCAGGGTCGTCCAAATAAATGGCTTCCGAAACACCATGGTCACTTGCCCCCGTTATCGGATATTCTGCCTTAAGCAAGCGCAGGTATATGTTGGCAAGATCTTTTCTGGCAGGATATACTATTGCCGTATGAAAAAGCCCCACACTATTGGTAGTTGCAGGAGGCAGCCCTTTACTATGCCATGTATTTAAACCAATATGATGGTGATATCCACCAGCGGAAATAAAGGCGGCCTGATTTCCGTACATTGTAGTCACTTCAAAGCCCAATAGATTACAATAAAAATCCAGCGACCGTTCCAGATCTGCCACCTTTAAATGTACGTGTCCAATTCGGGCCTGTGCAGGAATAGTATAGTCATTTTCCATTATCGGAGTGATTTTTAAGCAATCATCAATCTCTAATTACCAACTTGAAAATTTGTGTGCCAACTACCCTTGATATCATCAATACTTGTAAATTCTTGCCGCATAAGTGCTGGAGCTGTCAATGCGATAAATAATCATGGGATAATTGCCGGAAGGCTTAATTATGGGCATTTCTACAGTCTTTTTCTTTGAAGAAATGTTATTGGACTTCTGATTGTCCATCAAACTACTTAGCTGATCTTTATAATTGAAGTCAAAAACAATAGAATCCGTTAACCCATTCTTCTTTTTTTTAAATGCATTGGCCTCATGCAGGCTCCAATCCTTTACCAATGCATCGTTACCCACTGAAGGTATTGGGTTTTGCTGGGCGTTTAAACTACTGCCCATTAAAAACAATACTGCACAAAAAAAGATGAAATGTTTCATTATATATTTTTTTATAGGCACACATCAGTGCTATTTTTTAAAACTCCTCGCAATGAAAACCCTTTTCAATTTGTTTCCTTAAGGCGGCTATAATAGTTTCCAATTCCTTAGGTGCCTTGCCGTACTCAAATGTTACCTTGTATTTCTTGCCGGAAAAATTCTCAACCTCCAACCACTCGGCCCCTCCATCTGCACAATCCGGACATCCCACGATTTCTGACATCGAAAAAAATTCATTTAAATCTACTGCTTTTTTAATAGAGTCCCAACTCAATCGGGTCAAGTTTTCTTTACAATCAATAGCTTCTACCTGATTATTCCAACCTGAACGGGAATAAATTACCGTGTCCGACTTTAGCAATATATCAATCTTACAATAGCCAACACACATTCCAAAGGAAGTGCCATAACCCATCTGCTTTATATCTGAAGGATTCACCTCATTTTTTTCACAAGAAAGCATTAGGCCGATCATCAACAAAAGAATTATACCCTTTTTCATTGGTTAGTTGTTTAAAAATGAACCTTCACCCAAAGTATCCCCTTTAGAGACTTTTAGCTAATTAAAATACTGATGTTAAGATGTTTATAATGCTATTTGGTTGCGTAGAATCAATTACGGTTTATTACCAACCTACTAATTGAATCCTGCTTACCTGTTCAATGAAATCGACCAAAGGGATTCATTAATACCTTCTTCTTTCATTTTCTTTGCTTTTCCAATGAAACCGACGCAGGAGGTTCATGAATACCTTATTCCAAAATAAACAGGCAATGAATAAAACGAAACAAAAGAAAAGA
>NZ_JALKBD010000080.1 GCF_023015905.1 Arenibacter sp. F20364
AGCCCGGGCCTTTGGGGAGAAACACACCCCCTGCCTACGGCAGGCAGGCTAACCTCCCGCAAAAACCCACCCCTAGCCCCTCCCAAGAGGGGAATATGGTCGGTACCAAGATTCCAGTCCCTAGCGTCAGTTGGAGAGCTTCTCGATAAAATTTTGCTTCACTTCGTTATGCTAAAACGCCTACCTGCCGTTAGGCATTTTGTATCGAGAACCGGTTTGGTGCACACCGTCTACTTCTCGATACAATCCTCCTTCATCGGATCACCCGCCTTGACGGTCGGGTAAACTCGAAGTGACGGCCTTCAACTTTGAACATTGAACTTTATAACATTGAACATAAGTCTTTAGTCCAGTTTCTAGACTCCTGGTTCCGTCTACTTCGATTTCGACTCAATCTCCGAAGGAACTTTGAACTTTATAACATTGAACTTTCAACTAAAAAGCGCATTAGTGATTGCAATGTATAGCTCCCAAGAGGGGACATGCTAATGGACACTTTTGGGACTAGCAATGGAAAGCACGACCCCTTGGCATATTTTTGGCCAAGGGGGAATGCCCAAAAAAGCAGATTATCCTGCAATTTTTGATCAATTTGAGATTTGGCTCTGACAGCTTGTCATATTTTCTGTCATGGCACAATCATTGACTTATTAGTGCCGAGTGCTAAAAAGATTTTTCAACACAGTAAATATATAAACATGAGTAAAATTATTGGAATAGATTTAGGAACTACAAACTCTTGCGTTTCCGTAATGGAAGGTAACGAGGCTGTTGTTATCCCAAACGCAGAAGGTAAAAGAACTACTCCATCTGTCATTGCTTTTGTAGAGGGTGGCGAGATCAAGGTTGGGGATCCTGCCAAAAGACAGGCAGTTACAAATCCAAACAAAACTATTTATTCCATAAAACGTTTTATGGGAAATAAATTCTCCGAATCCAGCAAGGAAGCGGATAGGGTACCTTATAAAGTGGTAAAAGGAGATAACAATACCCCTAGAGTAGATATAGATGGGCGTTTGTATTCTCCACAGGAACTTTCGGCCATGATACTTCAGAAAATGAAGAAAACTGCCGAGGATTATTTGGGACAATCAGTAACCAGAGCGGTAATTACCGTACCTGCTTACTTTAACGATGCGCAGCGACAAGCTACCAAGGAAGCTGGTGAAATTGCCGGACTTACCGTAGAAAGAATTATAAACGAGCCTACCGCAGCCTCTTTGGCCTACGGGATGGACAAAAAAGATACAGACCAGAAAATAGTGGTTTTCGATTTTGGTGGAGGAACACATGATGTTTCCATCCTGGAATTGGGAGACGGTGTTTTTGAAGTATTGGCCACAGACGGGGATACCCACTTGGGTGGTGATGATGTGGATCAGAAAATAATTGATTGGTTGGCCGATGAGTTCAACAAGGAAGAAGGGATAGACCTACGTAAGGATGCCATGGCATTGCAACGTTTAAGAGAGGCTGCCGAAAAGGCAAAAATTGAGTTGTCTTCTTCTGCACAGACCGAAATTAACCTTCCATACGTTACCGCTACGGCTTCGGGCCCTAAGCATTTGGTACGTTCTTTGACAAGGGCGAAATTTGAGCAATTGATCGATGATTTGGTAAAACGTACTATTGAGCCTTGTTCCACTGCTCTTAAGGCGGCTGGATTATCCAAGAGCGATATTGACGAAATTATTTTGGTGGGTGGATCCACTAGGATTCCTGCCGTACAGGATGCGGTTGAGAAATTCTTTGGTAAGAAACCTTCCAAAGGTGTTAACCCTGATGAGGTAGTTGCCGTAGGTGCCGCTATACAAGGTGGGGTATTGACAGGTGATGTAAAAGACGTTCTTTTATTGGATGTAACGCCATTGTCCCTAGGTATTGAGACCATGGGTAGTGTAATGACCAAATTGATCGAGGCCAACACCACCATCCCTACCAAGAAATCGCAGGTATTCTCCACAGCTGCTGACAATCAGCCATCTGTTGAGATCCACGTATTGCAGGGAGAGCGCCCAATGGCTAAAGATAACAAGACTATAGGTCGTTTCCATTTGGACGGAATTCCACCAGCACAAAGGGGGACTCCACAGATCGAAGTTACCTTTGATATCGATGCCAATGGTATTATAAAAGTATCGGCTACCGATAAGGCTACCAACAAAACGCAGGATATTAGAATTGAAGCTTCTTCAGGATTGACCGAGGAAGAGATCAAGAAAATGAAAGCGGAAGCTGAAGCCAATGCAGAAGCTGATAAAGTAGCTAAGGAAACTGCCGATAAATTGAACGAAGCGGATGGAATGATCTTCCAGACCGAGAAGCAATTGACCGAGTTTGGCGATAAATTATCCGAGGATAAGAAGAAGCCTATAGAGGATGCCTTGGCAGAACTTAAAAAGGCCCATGAAGCCAAAGACTTGGCTTTGATCACGCCAGCGTTGGATAAGATCAACGAGGCTTGGAAAGTAGCTTCGGAAGAAATGTACAAAGCCCAGGCTGAAGCACAACAAGGTGCCCCTGAAGGAGGTGCTGATACCGCTTCTTCCAACGGAGAGGCCAAAGAAGGTGATAACGTTGAGGACGTAGATTTCGAGGAAGTGAAATAAGGACTTCCCTTACTATAAACAGACAAACCCCCGTCAAGCAATTGATGGGGGTTTTGTTTTTTAATGGATTAATGGTTTAATGTGGAAATGAATCAATTTGAAAATGAGCTAATTTGAAAATTTGAAGATGGGTCAATGGGTTTATTTGGAAATGGATTGATGTGAAAATGTAGCAATTGTTTAATGTACCAATGTATTAATTTGGAAATGAGTTGATTTGATGATTTGATAATGAGTTGATTTAAAGATTTGGAAATGGCAAATTTAATCCTGGAAAAAATGGATATGGTGGATAGCATTTTAAATTTTCAGCATTTT
>NZ_JALKBD010000081.1 GCF_023015905.1 Arenibacter sp. F20364
AACTTTTGAGATGTAACCATTGTATAAGAAGTGCCAGTGTTTTCAGTACCTGTGAGCTAAGTTGTCGTTTTATGCAGCTATGAGGTCACTAGGCCTCATTGGAGCGATTTCACAAAACATTTCGGGCCTCCATCTGGTAACAGGACCAAAATGAAAAATGCCCTTTCTAAATATCTGTACACCGTTTTTGGATATGGCTGCAATCTTGGGGCGGCACAGACCGCCAGGCATATAAAAGAGGATATCAGCCTTCGTACGATCAAACGGATAAACGACCAACATATCACCACCGATAAATTGCATGCGGCCTCCGTGGATTTGATCAATAGGTATGCATCGTTCGAACTCCCAAGCTTCTGGGGGGATGGCAAAAGTGTTGCCGCCGACGGGACACATATCCCGTTGATAAAGAATAACCTGCTAGGAGAGAGGCATATACGATATGGAGGGTACGGCGGTATATCGTACCACCATATTTCCGATACTTATATCGCCATGTTCTGTAAGTTTATCGGTTGTGGCATATGGGAGGCTGTATATATCCTTGACGGATTGATGCAGAACGATTCGAGATTGCGTCCCGATACGGTTCATGCAGATACCCAAGGTCAGAACGAACCTGTTTTCGGGCTCTCACATCTTCTGAGGATAAAGCTTATGCCCAGGATGAGAAACTGGGACGATGTCAAGTTTTACAAAGTGGATAAAAATGACCATTACCCCCATATAGACCGTATTTTCAGCGATGTTATCGATTGGGACCTGATCCAGGCCCATTGGAAGGACCTCATGCAGGTGGTGATCTCCATAAAAAAGGGAAAGGTCCTGCCCTCTACGTTGTTGCAAAAACTGGGGACGCACAATAAGAAAAATAAACTATATAGGGTGTTCCGGGAACTGGGAAGGGTCATCAGAACGGAATTTCTATTGGAATACCTGAATTCGAAGGACCTACGACAAAGGATAACCGCTGCCACCAACAAAGTGGAATCGTTCCACAGTTTTCATGATTGGATTACGTTCGGAGGAGCAACGATAACCACAGGAGATCCGGTGGAACAGGAAAAAAGGAACAAGTATATCGACCTAGTCGCCAACACTATTATTTTTCATAATGTTGTGGATATGACCGATATAATCAGTAAAATAAATAAAAAAGATATTGAGGTCACGCCCGAACTACTGACCTGTCTCAGCCCTTATCTAACGGGACATATCAAAAGGTTCGGATATTATTTCTTGGATATGGCCAATAGAACGAAACCGTTGAGAATGAAAAAATTGAAAGTTGCTTAAAGTGCATTTTTAGATTGAAAAATATTTTGATATCCCCAATATACATAGGGCCTAATTCGCTTCTATGGGTACTTTTAGGGCGTATCCCGACAGTACCCCCTTATCCTCAATTGGTTAGAATTGTAACAAAAAATAGATGATTTTCAATTGCTTAAAAATCTTAATTCAAGTTTCATTTCATTTCTGTATCAGGGTCAATTTCTCTCAACGGAACATTTTGTCCTATTTTTGGCATAGAGCCATACAGATGTATGCAAGAAAATAGATAAAAGAGGTAAAAATCTGATTACTAGTCTGTAACTTTAGGAAAGGTTACGCGCTAAGCGACACTACTAGCTTGTCCATATGGAATTCCATGTATACAACATCATGCCGTTAAAAAAACAAAACGGCCTTTATAGCCGTTTTATGATATCTTTATTTTAAAAATTAAGGGGTTGTGCAACTCTTCCCGCTATAGTAAAAAGTTAATTCAATTTTAATTCGTCTAATACGTCTTCGGGCCAAACAACAAATTTTCCGTATTGGCCTTCTTTTTCAGAACACCCAAGCTCTTTTCCTTTTTTAGTGGCAATCCAGTCTTCTTCCTCCTTATACATCAATTTATTGTCTACAAACCAAGCGTTTACTTTCCGGCTGCTAATACCTGTCAATTGGGAAATTTCCTTTGTGGTTAATAGCTTGGAATTATAAGAAGAAGAGGTTTTAGTTAGGGTTTCGGGCTCTTTTTTCTCTGATTTTATATCATCTGGTATAGATGTAAATTCAAATCGTTCACTTGTTTTGTCTATATAATCAATTTCCCTTAAAGCGTCTTCAAATAATTCATTATCGGGTTCGTCATTTAAGTCAATTAATACCCCCATTTCTTTATTGTTATTCATTGAGAATTCATAAAGATTCAAAGAAGTTATTATCATCTTATTATCATTTAAATAGCACTTTGCGTGTAAATCTTGATTGTATTTTAGAATTACAAATCTCAATCCTTGCAAGAATTTCATTTCATTCGGGTTAAGATCTTGTTTTCCGAAAATTATTGTAGTGATTTTATCTATATTATTTCTGTAAGTGAGCAATTCTCTAAAATCTTTCGATAGTCGAAGGTAAGGCGATATTAAAATCAGCTTTTGGTCTGCATCTCGAATTAAATCTTCTATTTCAGATACAGCTTTTTTTGTATTTAAAAATTTTGCCATTAATTGTGGTTTAGTTAGTAATTACAACGGGCATAAATATGGTTTGTTGTCTTACATAACTTTTAATTGGCCAATCTCGGACTGAATGGATAATTCTCTAAGACTGTTGCATGGAGCGTAGAACAGGTAATAAATAGTATCATGCATTTTAAAACAGAACAGAAAGACAACAATTGATTTAATCGTGCGGCTAATAATCGTTACAACCTCTCGAGGGTGTAATCTGAACTCTGTCTGTTCGCCAATCTGCAAATGAAACCGTAGCACATTAACCTTCTAGCCAAACTTTCAGCAGTTCTTTTGCTACTTGTAATAGTTCTATCGGATCTACATTGGTAAATATGTAAATTATTCCCAATCCCAAATTTACTTGCCACCATTTCCATTTAGGAAACTTTATCTCTATTTTTTT
>NZ_JALKBD010000082.1 GCF_023015905.1 Arenibacter sp. F20364
CATAGCATTATAAGCGCAAAACCGACACCGCATAGTTCAACGGCGGATTAAATCAAACTGCGCCATTGGCTTACATGATTTAATCCTATAATGTTATGCCACATTATGAAAAACATCTAGTCTTCACAAAAACAATATGAACTTAGAAACATTTTTCTCATCTGAATTGATTCTTGAAAACGAGTCAATTTTATTACGCCCTTTATCCATTAATGATATTGACAAAATAGAATCTATAAGCTACAACACGGAACTCGGAGAGTTCGGGGCAAGGGTAAAAAACAGAAGTGATTTAATGGATTACTTTGACTTTTGTCTAATTTCAAAAAAAGAAAAAGAAATATATCCGCTATTAATTACAAGTAAAGAAAATGATAATCCAATCGGAATCACAATGTTTGGAAATATTAGTTTTCCCAGTAAAAGATTGGAAATAGGCTGGACATGGATTGGTTATAAATTTCAAGGAACGGGCATTAATGCGGTTTGTAAAGGACTTTTATTAGATTATTGCTTTGACGTTTTAAAACTTAGAAGGGTAGAGTTTAAGATTGACATAAATAACGTAAAATCTCAAAAGGCAATCGAAAAGATTGGAGCTGTCAAAGAGGGTCTATTGAGAAATTACAACATCCAATCATATGGAGAAAGTAAAGGAACTTTTATATATAGCATTCTTAAGGAAGAATGGAAAAAGCCATAAACAACAATATAAAAACGATGAAATCCAAAATATCAATTCACACAGCGATAGCGCTTCTGCTATTTCTAACTAATTCTTTTGGACAAACAAAAGACAGCGAAATCAAGAATTTTTTGGACAATTTAAGCCCTAATAATTTTTCAGGAACAATTTTGGTTGCAAATAATGATACGATAATTGAGAAGAGAGCTTTTGGTCTTGCCAGTATAGAATATGGAATCCCCAACAAAGTTGATACAAAGTTTAACATTGCCTCGATTACCAAAATGATTACGGCAGTCGCAACTTTGCAACTTTACGAAAATGGCAAAATCGAACTTAAAAGACCTATTGGAGAATATTTGCCCAATTATCCAAACAAACTCGTGAGGGATTCGGTAACAATCCATCAGCTACTGACGCACACATCGGGGAACAACAACTTTTATGTGGGCGACTTCTTGCAAGAGGAAAAATCGAAATACAAGAATATATCAGATTTTGTTTCTTTGTTTGCTAATGACACCTTATTGTCTCATCCAGGTACAAAGTACAATTATAGTGCATCTGGTTTTGTGATTCTAGGTCTTATTATCGAGAAAGTTAGCGGACAAAATTATTATGACTATGTGAGACAAAATATTTTCAAACCAGCGGAAATGGAAAATACGGGGGAGTTGGAAATCGATTCCGTCGTACAAAACAAAGCTAGTGGATACACGACTTTATTTGGAGAAAGCAAATTTCCAAAAAGAAACGAACATTATCTTTCAAAAGCATCGCCAGCAGGATTCCATTATTCGACTGTCGAAGATTTATTTAAATTCTCTAAAGCTCTAAGAAATGGTAAATTATTAAAAAAATCAACTGCCGAATTAATGTACGAGCCAAAAGTAAAAGGCTATAATACAAATTTGGGGTATGGTATGGACATTGACTTGCGTTATAACCAAACAATTCAAGGGCATAGTGGAGGTTGGTATGGTGTTCGAGGAGAACTTATGGATTTTATGAAAGACAACTATACTGTTGTAATTTTATCAAATATTGACGACAATGGAAAAACAGGAGCTTCAGCAGTAACTAATTTCTTTAAAGAATTGATAGCGGAAAAACAGACCGAAAAATAACGTGGCATAACACAACCTATAAACAATACGGGCTTCAGGCTTAATCGCTAGGCTTGTGTATTTTTATGAAGTCCGCAAAATCTTTTGGATTTTGCTTTGGACAAAAAAAAGAAAAAACAAAACCAAAAGATTTCGCTATGTGCGTGGCGGCAAGCAAACGCCAGTTTGCATCCGTACTGTTCATAGCTAAACCGTTATCTGCAAGCTCAAAAAATGGAGAAAATAAAAACCGACATCAATGTAGGTCAACAAATATTCGACAATGTACCGAGTGCTGTTCGTCCAGATTGGGCTGGTTTAATTTTAAAGCGATTTGATAGACACATTGACAAATTACCAACGGAAATAATAGGACTTTACGAAATCATTGAGGATTCGAAAAAATGGAAAGATGCTCATGAACAATTTACTGCGATTAGAAGATTGAATCTAAAAAACACAGATTCTGAGTTTGAGATATATCTATGTCTTGCAGAATGTATTGCTAAAATCACATATAATGCTGCTGGACTTCCCGCACCTTTCGACTCGGATAGTGGATTTTACATTCCGCGATTAGCATTAAAATTTGCGGACACAATTTCAGATGAATATTTAAAACAAGAAGTAAAGGCAACTATTCTAATTTTCAATAGAAACAAAGGACTTCGAAAAAGTATCAAAGCTGCTAAAGACCTAATTACATATAAAAAAATAGACGATATCCTTTGGTATGACTGGGACCCAATTGGAATTAATGATGTTGCTCCCAGAGATGAATATTCTGGATATGTGGCAGGAATTTTTAGTTTAAAAAAGGAAGGAGCAGACAGAATAAAAATAGGTAAAAGACTTTTGGACTTAGAAACAAATACAATCGGAATGCCAAGTGATTTGGAGGAGTGCCTAATCATAGCTGATAAAATATTAGCCGTGTGAAAAGCCAGCAGATAATCGAGTGGATGGCTCCGCCATCAAATGACGGAGTGCACCCCTCACACCACCGTACGTACGGGTCTCGTATACGGCGGTT
>NZ_JALKBD010000083.1 GCF_023015905.1 Arenibacter sp. F20364
GTTCAAGGCGTTACCCCTGCCCATAAGGGACTTGCACCCTCTAGATTAATACCATATCTTAGATATGATAAAGATGCCCATGCTGGGCACACACACGGTATAAAAGCAATAGCGGTTTGGGGTTCAACTCAAACCGCTTTGCATTTAAATTATTATATTAAAACCCGAAAGGTAAGTGCATTAATTCCGCTACTGCTCTTATACTAACCGTTATGGGCAATTCCAAAAAATGAAAAATTCTATAATAATTTCAATCCTTTTTAGTGTTGCAATTTTTACAAGTTGTAATTCAACTTCAAAAGATAATGTGAAAGAGAAATTTCAAAAAGAAAAGCTAATTGGTGAGTGGAAGAGAATTGAAAACAAAGGAGAGAATTTTATTTTTCATAATCCTATAGGTATTGGATTTTCTAATGACTCAATTGAGTTCTTACATGGGATGTATAAAAGCTACCTTGATACAAATATTAACAAGAAAAGGATTAAATATTTTGGCAACTCGACTTCATTCAAAATCACTAATGACAGTATTCTATTTAAAAATCCACCCTCCTATTCTTGGAGGTTTTTTAAATCAATAATAAAAATAAAACAAGACACTCTTTATGTATTAGGGTCTGACAGTATTATTGAGAAATTCGAGAAATTAAAATATGACTTAGACAACAAGATAACGTTTGACAAAATCCTTTTTACACGAAGTGGCTGTTATGGTACATGCCCTAAACTCAACATTTCAATAAATAAAAACGGAGACATTTATTTTAACGGAATTCGATACACTGACTCCATTGGAATATATAAAGGCAAACTGAATAAACTAAGAACAGATAAAGTATTTAAGAAATTTCAAAAGGCTAATATTACTAATATAGCAAGCTATTATGCAGTCAATCATACCGATGATGAAATTATTCGGACAAGCTTTTATGCAAAAGATAGCTTGCTTAAGACAATTGTAGATTACGGGCGAGCAGGACCCGCTGAATTGACTTGGGCGTATGTTTCAATTTCAAATTGCTACAAGAATGCTGAGTTGACTAAGACTTCTACTAATGATTCATCTTATTTGAAACATGAGGAGTTATTTGAGATATTAAATGAACATGAAATGAGGCTTACAGACTGAGTACAATACCCACTGCATTTCGCCAACATTAGCAAGTTAGATTTTGAACAAACAAAATCAGCCCATTTCAGCTTTTCAAATAGGCAGCTTATTTGGCTCAACTTACATAACTCATAGACCGACAACCAAACTTGAGATTGACAGATTGAGAACAAGACAGAAATAAAAACAAAAGCCCATAACAGGGTATAAAATTAATTAGGCGTCAGTAGGTTACGTTAGTTTGATTGCTATTTGAAATTCCACAAAATCTGTTTGCAGATTTCGTAATGATTGATAAATTACAAAACTGCAAAGCAGTTTTTGCTAATTAGTAAATTGCAAACATTATCTTTACCTATCGCCTAACTAATCTTATACGGGCGTTACCTGCAAGCTGAAAAACACCAAAAACATAATCGAAAAAATGGCAAAAAAGAAAATTGAAAAAGTTTACGAGAAATTAAGCAACGAGTACGAAATATTTGCCGAAAACGATAATGAATGGGAAAAAAACGGACTTAACAGTACGGATTTTAAAAGTTTGGTCTCTGTAATGCTTTCAACAATGACACACACAAAACGGGTAATCCGAGCGTGCAATGCCCTATATGATAAAGCTACAACACCAAAAGAAATATTGGATTTGTCAGATGACGAACTTACCGAGTTGATTAAACCTGTGGCACATTATAATCGAAAGACAAAACATTTAAAAGAAATGTGCCAACAGTTAATTGACAATCACAACGGAGAAGTACCACGAACGGAAAAAGAACTTTTGGAACTACAAGGTGTGGGACGGAAGTGTACAGATATAATGATGAATTTTAATTTTGGTGGAGACACCATT
The DNA here is from genome assembly GCF_023015905.1 of Arenibacter sp. F20364. Classification (GTDB taxonomy): domain Bacteria; phylum Bacteroidota; class Bacteroidia; order Flavobacteriales; family Flavobacteriaceae; genus Arenibacter. Next base: position 1,962 of record NZ_JALKBD010000083.1, read on the forward strand.
GCAGTTGACACACACGTACACAGAGTTTTGAACCGACTTGGAATAGTGGAAACTAAATCCAATGAAGATACCGCTGACGAAATAAACAGACTTACACCAAAAAAATATAAAAAACACGCTCACGAGTGGCTAATACAGCACGGAATGAACATCTGCATATCAAGAAAACCGAAATGCGAAGAATGTATCGTTTCCAGTTTATGTGACTATTATGAAAAAGAATTTTAAACTAAACAATAAGTGAAAATTAGAAAAGTAAATATCCAAGACATTGAAAACCTAAAGGAAATCGGGAAATTGACTTTTGCCGAGACATTTTCTTCCGATAACAGCGAAGAAGATATGCGAAAATATTTGGAAGAAGGATTTTCGACCGAAAAACTGAAAACTGAACTGACAGACGAAAACGCTGAATTCTATTTTGCGGAACTTGACGACAATGTGATTGGGTATTTAAAAGTGAATTTCGGACAATCACAAACAGAAATAAAGGATAAAAACGCACTCGAAATTGAACGGATTTACGTGCTAAAGGAATTTCACGGAAAAAAAGTCGGACAAATTCTTTACAACAAAGCGATTGAATTGGCGAAAGAAAAAAACGTAGAATATGTTTGGTTAGGCGTTTGGGAGCAAAACCCAAGAGCAATCAGATTTTATGAAAAAAATGGATTTGTAGCATTTGACAAACATATTTTCCAATTGGGAAATGATGAACAGACAGACATAATGATGAAACTAAAACTGAAGAAAAAAGCCAGCAGGTAACAATGGTAACCGTTGCACAACCCCGTAATTATTAAAACAACGACCTCGATAACTGCTTTTTAAGGTGGTTTTGTTTTTTAAGCACCCGAACAG
>NZ_JALKBD010000084.1 GCF_023015905.1 Arenibacter sp. F20364
TGGATACTTCGGACCAAATTGCGCCAGGCTTTTCGGTTTCATTGCGCCAGTGATTTCGGTTCAAACTGCGCCACTTCCCTGAGGGATTTCGGTTCGTTTTGCGCCAGTGATTTCGGTTCGTTTTGTGCCACTTCTGCCAATCCAGGAGTCATTTCGGTTCGTTTTGCGCCACTTTGAAAGATCGAGCAATTACCTTATCGCTAAAATTCAATGCGATATGGCTAATACACTTGATCCTATGGACTTAAAACAGATTATCTCACTGCACCTGGACGGCCTTAGCAACCGCAAGATCAGCGCCACCCTGGGAATTGCACGCAACACCGTGAACGGTTACATGCAGGCCTTTAAGGCCAGTGACCATACCCTCAAGGAACTATTGGCCTGCGATAACGCCGTCCTGGAGGCCCTTTTCACTTCCCACAGCACTATAGACAATAGGCGTTTTGACCAGTTGACCCGCTATTTCGAGCGGATGAACAAGGCCAGGGACCATCCCGGGTTCACCTATCTTTTCCACTATCAGGAATATGTCCAGCAGGTGGACGACCCTTATGGCTACACGCAGTTCATGGAACATTACCACCGTAAATATGCAAAGCTCAAAGGCTCCATGAAGCTCGAGCACGACCCCGGCCATGAGCTTTTCATTGATTTTGCCGGTAAGAAACTCCAGATCGTGGACCGTAGTTCGGGAGAGATCGTCGATGTGGAGGTCTTCGTCGCCATCCTTCCCAACAGCCATTACACCTATGTGGAGGCCTGCAGGAGCCAGAAACGCGAAGACCTGATCAAATGTTGTGCCAACGCACTGCAGTTCTACGGGGGCGTGCCCAAGGCCATCGTATCGGACAACCTCAAGTCGGCCGTCAAACGTGCGAGCAGATATGAGGCCGACATCAACCGGAGCTTCAAGGACTTCGCCCATCATTACAATTGCGTGATCAATCCTGCCCGTGGGTACTCACCGCAGGATAAGGCGTTGTGCGAGAACGCGGTGAACCTGGCCTACCAGCGCATCTATTATCCCCTGCGCAACATGACCTTCTTCTCTTTGCAGGATCTCAACCGGGAGATAAGACGCCTATTGGGGTCCTATAACGACCTCTTGTTCAAAAGAAAACAGGCCAGTCGGCTGGAACTCTTTCAAATGGTGGAACGGGAGTACCTGAAACCTTTACCTACTAGTGCCTATGAGCTTAAGGATTACCGCAGGGCCAAGGTTCAGAAGATGGGCTATGTGTACTTCTCCCCGGATAAGAGCTACTACAGTGTCCCATACCGCTATATAGGAAAGGAGACCACTATCCATTACACCGCAAGCATGGTAGAGGTCTATTTTTATCATGAGCGTATCGCCCTGCATAATCGCAATCCCTCCAAGGGAAGCTACAATACCAATGCGGACCATCTCAGTAGCACCCATAGGTTCTACTCCGACTGGAGCCCCGAGTTCTTTAAAAAGAAGGCCGGAATCCATGGCAAGCACGTACTTGGCTGTATAGAGGAAATACTCAAGACCGGGGATTATCCCGAGATAGGCTATAAACGGGCCATGGGCGTCATCCAGCTCCATAAGGCCTACGGGTCCAAAAGGTTGGACGATGCCTGCAAACGGGCGCTTCGGGCCGATGCCGCCACCTACGGGCGCATCAAGAATATCCTGAAGAACAACCTGGATAAAAGCTCCCTGTTCTATCAGGACCTGGAAGAGGATAAACCTCATATTCCCGAACACGGAAATTTAAGAGGAGCCTCCGCATACAAATAATATTCACCATTAAATTTAAAACAATGAACAACAATCAAACTATTGAAAAACTCAAACAAATGCGACTGGGGGCTATGGCCGAGCTGCACCTTCAGCACGTAAAAAGCAACCGGCTCAGTGATATGACGGCAGATGAATATCTGGCACTGCTTATCGACCACCAATGGGAAGACCGGCAGAACAGTAAGATCGGTCGGCTTTTAAAACAAGCTGGCTTTCGTCAGCAGGCATCTCTGGCGGATGTGAATTATACCCATGACCGCGACCTGGATAAAAATATGTTCCTGCGTTTGGGTACGCTGGACTTTATCGAAAGAAAGGAAAATATAATCATCTGTGGCCTTTGTGGGTGTGGCAAGAGCTATCTCTCCCAGGCCCTAGGCCACCAGGCGTGCATGATGGAATATAAAACCGTTTATGCAAATACCGCCCGGCTGTTGAAGAAACTGAAGCTGAGCAAAGTAGATGGGACCTATTTAAAAGAACTGGCCAAGCTGCTAAAAGCGGACTTACTTATTCTTGATGATTTTGGACTTCAAGCCTTCGATAATCACGCAAGAGAGGCATTAATGGATATTATCGATGACAGGTATAATAGGGCCTCCACCATTATATCCACTCAGATACCGGTATCCGCGTGGTACGAAATCATAGGTGGGGATGGGACTCAAGCGGATGCTTTGCTCGATAGGATCGTAAACTCCTCACATCGTATCAACCTACAAGGTGAATCATTAAGAAAAGGAACTTTAAAGAGTATATAAACCTAAATTTTTTTTATAATTGTAAGATCTTTCAAAGTGGCGCAATTTGACCGAAAA
>NZ_JALKBD010000085.1 GCF_023015905.1 Arenibacter sp. F20364
TTTCCTTGCATACATTAAGTTACGAAATCGACCTCTTTTTAATATTAAGCCAATATTAATTTTTCATAACTTGTGCAACAGGCACAATGGCTATAAGTAATTGCTGGTTCTCGCCTACTTTGGAAATTCCTGCGGAATTTCCAACTTGGTGTGTACTTGCAAAGTTAAGTGCTAAATCACGCAACTACTCATAGCCGAGACCGTTACCTGCAATTTGCCGAAAAAACACTTTTAATCTGAATGTTTGAATGTAGATTTTCTATGGGAAACACCCCAATCAACCATTGCATCAAGAACTGAGAGAATATTTTTACCTGATTCGGTCATTTTGTATTCAATGCGAACTGGCGTTGAATCATAAACGTTCCTTGTTATAACACCATTAAGCTCTAATTCTTTTAACTCCTTAGACAACATTCTAGGCGTAATTTTATCGATATTAGCCTGTATGTCTTTATACCTATAATTACCGTAAAGAATAGAAGCAAGTATAGGCAACTTCCATTTACCACTTATCACGTTTAAAGTATCATTAATCGCCAAAACGTAATGTACAGGACATTTTTTTATCTCAGAAATAGTTAGCAAATCATTCATTGTCAAATATTTTAAACTCTTACTATACAAAAGTATAGCAATACTTATTAATAACTAACTATACTTTAAGTAGCAAATATAGTAAGTTTGTATCATTATTAATGATTAAGAATTAAAAAAATGATTTTAGTAACAGGAGCAACAGGCGAATTTGGTAAACATGTCGTTAAGCAACTAATAGAAAAAGATGTAAAAACATCAGGTATTTCGGTACTTTCCAGAAGTGAGAAAAAGGCAAACATCTTTAAAGCAGACGGAATTACAGTTAAAATAGGAGATTATACCAACTATGATTCTTTAGTAAAAGCCTTTGAAGGTGTCGATAAATTACTATTTGTTTCTAGTAGTGAAATAGAAAATCGTGCCGCACAACATCAAAATGTGGTTAAAGCAGCCAAAGCTACTGGAGTAAGGCATATTGTCTATACTTCATTTATGAGAAATCAGGAGAGAGATGATTCTGCTATCGCATTCTTACAGGATTCACATCTAAAAACCGAAAACTGGATAAAAGAAAGTGGCATGACATATACATTTTTACAGAACGCCACATATTTGGACATGCTACCTATGTTTATAGGAGAACAAGTATTGGAAACAGGTGTAATTATGCAACCTGCACAAAACGGAAAATCCAGTTTAGTATTAAGACAAGAATTGGCAGAAGCAGCAGCAGCAGTATTGACTTCTGAGGGGCACGAAAATAAGACGTATCCATTAGTAAATAATCAAGCGATTTCATACAATGAAGTAGCTGAATCAATTGCTCAAATAAGTGGTAAAGATATCACCTATCAATCGCCTTCACCTGAAGAATATCAGGCTACACTAAAAACCTATGGTATTCCTGATGAATACATTGGATTATTCACTGCATTTTCGGTAGCACAAGCCAATGGCGAATTAGAAATGTCAGACAATTCATTAGAGAAACTTATAGGTAGAAAACCAACAACCGCTAAAGAATTTTTGACCAAAATATACGCTTAAAATGGAGCGTAAAGAGTTTTTAAAGATAGCCGGACTAACAGCATTAAGTATTCCAATGATGTCAGCATTAAATAAATTAGAAAACATAACAGATTCTTTTGATTCTTCTAAGCGAATGCCTGTCCTTTTTTTAGGACATGGTTCGCCTATGAATGGTATTGAAGACAATGAGTTTGTTAGAGAGTTTAAAAAACAAGGGCAGCAATTGGATAAACCCAATGCTATTATTGTGGTTTCAGCCCATTGGGAAACAAACGGAACTTTTGTCACTGCCATGCAAAATCCAAGAACAATTCATGATTTTGGCGGATTCCCTAAAGAACTTTACGAAGTACAATATCCAGCGCCTGGACATCCAAAACTGGCTAAAGAAATTTCAGAATTTATTAACCCAGCAGGAACCGTTCACTTAGATGATAAATGGGGATTGGACCATGGAGCTTGGACCGTAGTTAAACATTTATTTCCAAAAGCAGATGTGCCTGTTATTCAACTTAGCTTGGATTATAAAATGACGCCACAGCAACACTACGAGTTAGCACAACAATTAAAAAAATTAAGAGAAAAAGGCGTACTAATTGTTGGTAGCGGTAATATTGTCCATAATTTAAGAAAAGTTGATTTTAGAAAAATTAATAAAAACTACGGCTATGATTGGGCAATAGAAGCAGATAGTAAAATGAAGAAATGGATTTTGGAGGGAAATTACCAAAATTTAATTGAGTTTAAAAAGCAAGGAGAAGCTTTTAACCTAGCGATTCCAACGCCTGAGCATTATCTGCCTTTATTGTACACATTAGGATTAAAAGACGAAAAGGATAATACCACAATCTTTAACGATAATGCTTTAGGTGGTTCACTGACTATGACAAGTGTGAAATTTGGATAAAAAAAGCAGGTAATCGAGTGGATGGCTCCGCCATCTAATGACGGAGTGCACCCCTCACACCACCGTACGTACGGGTCTCGTATACGGCGGTTCGATAATGAAACT
>NZ_JALKBD010000086.1 GCF_023015905.1 Arenibacter sp. F20364
TGTTGAACTAAACCTTCGGTAACCTTTTCAGCTAGATTTCGTAAATTATATGGATTAATCTAAATCTAAAATTTATGTATCAAAAAAAAGTGTGCAATCCTGCACCGAACTGGCAAAAAGTACGGTACCGAACTTCGGGAAGGCCTATCAAAGGTACCGAAGGGCCTATATAGCGGCGGGCTATTCGGAATCTACCTGTAAGAACTACCTTAGGGCCCTGTCCCAGATCAGCCTGCATTATGGCAAAAGCTTCCATCTATTGGACGACGGGCAAATTACCGATTACATGTATGATCTACGGCTGCGCAAAGCAAGCCATTCCTTGATCAAGCTTTTGGTGTACGGCTACCGGTTTCTGTTCCAAGTAATGAAAACCCCGAACCGGAGCATCGAGCTCAAGGGCAACCGTGCCAAGGTCAAAGTCCCTGTTGTACTCAACCAACAAGAGGTCAAAAGTCTGCTGGACCCAGTGCATTGCCCCAATCTAAAACACCGGGTAGCGTTGTCCCTGCTCTATTCCTCTGGCCTAAGGATAAGCGAACTATTGAAGTTGAGGCCGGAGGACATCGATTTCAATGCACATCGGATCCACATAATAGACAGCAAGCACGGGGTTACCCGATATGTGGTATTGTCAAAATTAATGGCAAAGGGCCTAAAGACCTATATAGGCAACTACCATCCGGAAAAATACTTGATCAATGGTCATCAAAGGGCCAAGCCCTATTCCCGCTCATCCGTTACAAAGGTGCTGGCCAGGACACTTGATCGGGCAGGAATCTGCAAGCATGTAACGATCCATAGCCTGCGCCATAGTTTTGCCGTCCATTTCTTGGAACAGGGAGGGAACATATTGCAATTAAAAGAACAACTGGGCCATAGCAGCCTACAGAGCACCCTGATATACCTTAGAGTTGCCAAGGCCGGATATGAAGACCTGAGGAGCCCGCTCGATGTACTTTACCACATCCCTTGAGACCGAAGTACGAGGTGGCGGGGATACTTGGACAATATGGGGACGATTTTTTGGAAGGCCACAAAGTAAGCTACCAAAAGAGAAAGGTAATCAGGGCCATTGTCAATTGCAGGACGGCAGTACTAGGGGGACATCTCCAAGGTTGTCCCGACTGCGGCCATCGACAGATCGCCTATAACAGTTGCCGAAACAGGCACTGTCCCAAGTGCCAGGTCCAACAGCGGGAAAAATGGATCCGGGCACGTACGGAACAGGTCCTGCCGGTGCCTTATTTCCATGTTGTCTTTACCATACCGAGCGAGTTGAACCAGTTGTGCCTGGCCTATCCAAAACAGCTCTACAACATCTTGTTCAGTGCATCATGGAAGACCCTAACGGTATTTTCCAATGACCCTAAACATCTGGGAGCAAGGAGCGGTATGACCAGTATCCTACACACTTGGGGGCAAAACCTGAGCCTTCATCCCCATGTCCATTGCCTGGTGCCATCGGGAGGGATCGACAGACAGGGCAAATGGAAGGAAGGCCGCGGTAAAGGAAAATACCTTTTTCCGGTAAAAGCAATGGCCCAGGTATTCCGGGGCGTGTTCCTCAAGCAGTTGAAACTATTGAAAAATAAAGTGGAAATCGATCATGCAGACCTAAAGGGCCTTGTGGACTCCTTATTCAAAAAACCATGGGTAGTCTATGCCAAGAGGCCTTTTGCCGGTGCTGCAAGTGTCATCGAATATTTAGGGAGATATTCCCATAAGGTCGCCATTAGCAACCATAGGATCAAGGCCATCGAAGATAACAAAGTCTACTTTGACTATAAAAACTATAGAACCCACCAAAGCTCTCAAATGCACCTTGGGGCCCAGGAGTTCATCCGCAGGTTCGTACAGCACATATTACCTAAGGGATTTGTACGGATAAGGCATTTTGGAATATGCGCTTCTAGGAGCAAGGCCCTGTTGACTATTATAAAGGACCGGTTATTGGAACAAAGCTCTCTGGAGACCATATCATTTTCCTACCCACAATGGTCCAAAAAACCAATAATATGCCCCAAATGCAAGGAGGGCATCATGAAAAACCTAAGGATAATACTTTCGATCAGGGCAGGGCCTTGGTGAAATCCGTGAATCCAATGGAAATAGATAAAATAAATACACGTTCAATAAAACGGTCGGAAACACTTATTGGTACCGACAGGGAGGGTTATGTCCCAAAAGAAAAGAGAACCATGAATCTGGACCATCTGAACCCAAGACAATATGATACCTTCCATACTGCCTACCAAAAATCCGATCGGAAAAAGAAAACAGGCCTCGCACTAAGTAAAAATTCCTAACTTGGGATAAAATAAAACGGATTCAATCCCCATAGCATTATAAGCGCAAAACCGACACCGCATAGTTCAACGGCGGATTAAATCAAACTGCGCCATTGGCTTACATGATTTAATCCTATAATGTT
>NZ_JALKBD010000087.1 GCF_023015905.1 Arenibacter sp. F20364
TCAAATCAATTAGATTTGCGAATATAGTTCGTGACCATGTAGTAGCTATACATGCAATACTAAATCACTATTTTTTGAATTGGCGGGAATAGTCCTATAAATCGGCCCATAAAGAAAGCGAATAAATAAAGTTGGTGTAGTGCCAAAATTGGTTCTTTTTAGAGAACTATGCTAAAACTAGAAATTAAGGCTTAATTTATTCAAGGGAATGCCTAAAATTACGACCAATTTAAAAAATCAATCCAATGTATTGCGAAACTTGAACTGGGTCTTGCAAATCTTTACTTTTTAAACGGAACATTTTGTCCTATTTTAGGGATAAGGCCAATTTGAGCTAAAAAATGAGATTTAAAGCACTCCACCTCGAAACGATGATGAACTTACAAGTGCAATCCAAAAGGAACAATTCGTTTTTAATGGACTAACCAAAAAAGTAAGTCTCTGTATTGGGTAAAAATCAATCCACTGACTTCAAAACTACAGTTCACAATTTTTAATTTTAAAACATGACCTTTTTTTTCATTATTGCAGTATTATTTAATCCACAATTTTTTAATATGAAGAAAATTATTACAGCATTCAAATATGCCACGGCAATTAGTCTATTAGTTAATATTTTAGGGATTATCTTGGGGAGCTTATTAACTAATACAAATAATGCATTATCGGATTATAAGGAGGTGGGACCGGTTTTTATAATCATTGTTTTAATCCCATGTTTTTTCTATTTTTCACTTTCCAAAAAGAAATTGATAATTTGAAGATTTTGACGGAGTCTTTTGTCAAAGCCGGGGCCGTATCATTTAGCATAGTGGACTTGCAACAAAAAAGTGGATATTTAGATAAGAGTCATGCTGCTGTTTTTTGATTATATATTTCCAATTCAAATTCCTCTATGGTTTTATACCCCAAAGTGGAGTGCATCCTTCTTCTGTTGTACCAAGTTTATATACATTGAAAAACAGATAGCTCGGCTTCCGATCTAAGGCCATAACTATGTTTATAGACCCATTCTACCTTTAAGCTCTTAAAAAATGATTCAGCCACTGCATTGTCCCAACAATTACCTTTTCTGCTCATACTTTGTTTTATAAGGCCGTTGTGATTTTTCAGCATATCGGTAAATCCATGACTGGCATATTGAGATCTCCTATCGGAATGAAATATCAGTTCTTTAGTAATGTCAATTGATCTGGCGGCCATATTCCGAGCAGGGATTATTGTATCGTCCGTACTTAAGGTTTCGCCCATCGACCACCCCACGACCTTTCTATGGGACAGATCGATGATTACAGTCAGATACACCCATCCCTGTTTAGTTTCTATATAGGTAATATCGGACACCTAGGCCTGGTTCTTTCTAAAGACCGTAAAGTTCTGGTTCAAAATATTGCGGGCCACTGGATAGTTGTGTTCGCTGTCCGTTGTAATCTTGAACCTGCGCTTTCTTCTGGCAAACAGATTATTGGCCCTCATTATCCTGGCGACTCTAGGTCTGGAAACTAGATATCCCTTTTTTGAGAGCTCCTCTTTAATCCTTAGTGCCCCATAGCTCCCAAAACTATCTTTGAAAACATCATGGATGAGTGGTGGGCTATAAACGATTTCGGAAGATTTATTAAAATACGAGCAATCCAACCCCTTTATCCCAAACAGTACGATATCACACTATATACTAATTGAATTATCTTTTTCGGATTTATCGCCAAAGATTTTCTTTCTGTGATTAATGCCCCAATTCTGCAATTCCAAAATAACTTTTTTTAACGTTTTAGAATGTTCTGTAGGTGTATATTTTGTTCTGACAGGAAAACCATTTAAAACAGTTCTAATAATCAACTGGTTTTCTTCCATATCTTTCAATTCCTTTGACAAAACTTTGGTACTTAACTTTGGAATACTCCGTTCTATCTCTCTAAAGTGCTTGTTGCCTTCCCAAATTGAAATTAGGATCAAAAGTTTCCATTTCCCACCTATTACATCTAAAGTGTCCCTTACCGGTAACAAAGCGGACATACACTCTTTGTGTTCTTTTTTTTTCATCTCATTTAATTCAATGGTTACCTAAAGGTAACTGGTTACAAATAGGTAACTGATTACTAATAGTAATCAAAAATAATTAATTTTGCTGTATTACTAAAAAAAGCCATCGAAAAATGAAAAACAAGATTCTTACAGTTTTATGTATCCTATTCGGATTAATGATGATTAATTCAGGATTAAACAAATTCTTCAACTATATGCCTATGCCTGAAATGTCTGAAGAAATGATGCAAATTATGGG
>NZ_JALKBD010000088.1 GCF_023015905.1 Arenibacter sp. F20364
GTGTGATTTAGCTCATAGCATAATTATTTTAGGGGTATTCGTGAACCTTCGCTCAAGCTTCGGTTTCTCCTCACTATCGTTCGTTCGAAATGACTGGTTAGGCAACTTTGAACTCAACACCTTAGTCTAGTATCTAGGCTCCAGATTCTAGAATCTCATTTCTCAATACTGACTACTGACTACTGACTACTGTTCACTGAAAACTGTTCACTGAAATCCCTTCTCGATACAATTTTATTCCGTTTCACTGCATAAAACCACTCGAAGTGACGGGCATTCGGCTTTGAACTTTATAACATTGAACATTAACATTGTTTATTGCTAATTGTTCATTGTAAATTGTTTTAGCCACTGCTTACTGAACCCGCCCGCTTCTCGATACAATTTTATTCCGTTTCACTGCATAAAACCACTCGAAGAGACGGGCATTCGGCTTTGAACTTTATAACTTTATAACATTGAACATTAACATTGTTTACTGTTCTTCCTATTCTGAAAAGCTAGGACCTGCAATTATGAATTTGAAATTTTATTATGGATCTTTTTTAGGCCCATGGCCATTATAATTCGAATAATACCCAGGGTGATAAAGAAAAGGGATGTGGACCAAATTTCATTATTGCCATCAAAAATGGACCATAACAAAATGAAAAAGGCCAGGCCTTTGGTCACGGCTACAAAAAGCAACAAGGACGACCATGGAAAGTCATTGGGGAACTGTTGTTTGGACAAAACACCTATGGCCAATGTGCTTTTGAACAGTAGACGAAATGCCACGTACAGGGTTAGCAGGGGTATGGTCTGCTCGGGAAAATAGATAAAGAAAAGCCCACTTAGTAGATCAATATTGCCTCCGGTAAAAAACCAGCCCCAGCCCTTGATCTTTTTACATCTTATAAGGGCAAAAGTGAATTCGCCCAGGCCGGAAATCAGGATAATAAGGCCCAAAAATAGGGAGAAGGTATCGTAGTATTCAGCGGGAATAACCAACAATAATATACCTGCCAAAATATAAACTATTCCTGATGACAATGGCATCCGCCAATGGCTTATGGTCAGTTTTAGTGGTCTAAGCATGGTGCCTTTCATCAATTTGGTCATTTCTAAAACCCAAACCCGAATAGGCTTCCTGGTGTCAAAGGTATTTTCCACTTTATAATTTTTTTGGGATAAATGTCATTGAGAGATAACACAAGCCCATTTTGGTTAATTAAAAAACGATGCCATAACATCTAAAATGCAGTATTCCACAGGAAATTTCAAAAAAAGCAGGGCGGTCATTTCCATAGGTATCACAGCAAAAGCCCGGGACTTAATCTTTTCCCGGATTATTGCCATCCTAACTCTGGATTATTCTTGGGTATGTGTGGTGTACTCCCTTAGGTGACCACCTCTGCTTTAACTTTTTCCTTACTTCCCTGTATAGGGGGTTATTTACATATATTTCGTCAAAAAACGGAAAAATTCCTTTTTCAGATCGGCATAGATCTGTCTTTGGGATTCCATTTTTTCCCGGAATTCCACATGCTTATGGGAAAGGTTGATGTCCATGGCCTCATGCCCGGATTGGGTCTGTCCCGCGATATTCATTTCATGCTTTTCTATGGTTTCCTTTAGGTCGTCAATCACTCTTTCATGTAGGGTGAACTCGTTTTGGAAATGTTCCAATTGGGTAAGTACCTCCTTGGAGGACCAGCGTTTTATTAATTCTGCCAAGCGGTTTTTGAACGATTTTAGTTCATCTTCCCAGAAGGCAAGTTCCGAATGCCAATGTTGGTGTTCAAAATGTAGGTCTTCATGGTTTAAAACTTCTGTTTTCATTGTTTTCATACTACTGTTCTATTTAATTAATACTTCCTTTTTTTATAAATCCCGTGTAAGTCGCTCCTATTCAGGAGTTAATAGGACATGGGATGGACAAAGGCCTTATGGCCTCATACCATTTTGTCCTTTGTCCTATTGGCCATGACTTTTTAAATTCCTCTTTCCACTTTTAGGGTATAATGGGAAGTGGTTTACCCGCTTCCGGCCCTTTTGTTATAACAAATCTATTTTATAGGGATGGTTTTTAAAATGATCTGTATCAGGTAGATCAAATTTGTTGGATTTTACGGCTCTTTTTGGGCGATTTATAAAGGGAATGAGTTGATAGGGGGGGGAGGCTATTTCGGAGTGATGGTGCCACCTGTTTCGGTCAAACAGTGCCACTTTGAAAGATCTTTCAATAATACAAAAAAAATGTGTTAAGCGTTTTT
>NZ_JALKBD010000089.1 GCF_023015905.1 Arenibacter sp. F20364
TCTGGTCTAGGTTCCCTGGTAAATTCCGGTACTTTCCCGAGCATAACAGGGGGCAACGCACAAAACGATAGCGACAAAGACGGGATTAGTGACACCTGGGAAAACGCAAACGGATTAAATGCCAATGATGCAAGCGATAACAATAAGGAAACCGATGCAAGTGGATATACCAACTTGGAAGTGTACTTGCACGCGCTGACAGTAAAATAATATCACACTTTAATCGAAAAACAGAAAAAGAGGCCATCTGGCCTCTTTTTCTGTTTTTGACTAAAGTCGCAATACCCCCCACCCAATTGAAGAAAAACTCAAGCTTCTATGTTGGTTGCCATTATTGGTAATGAGAAGAAATTTAAAAGGCTACACAACAAGTTGCAACTGAATTGGTTTCAAAATCAACAAAAAAACTCTACAAAAATATTTTGATTTTCGATGTAACACCAAAAAATAAAAAAATTGGACATGATAATAGTACCAACACCCATTAATTAATTATCTCCTTTTATCAGGAGAACTTAATTCACATTAAACATTTACAGACAATGAACCCGATAGTGTTATTTCGGAAATAATCAATGAACCATTCCAAAAGAACAGCTTTAATTATATGTGCTACCGTAAAAAATCATCGAACATCGAAAAATTCAATTTTAACTGTCATTAAATATTATTCAAGCATCAGACAATCCACCTTACAGCATAAGGTAAATCATTTTGAATCCCAAAGGAACTAAACACAGTTATAATAAATTAATCCACCCCAATACTTTATACCCTATTTACCCCATACACTATTCTGCCAATGCCACCCAATAATGCAAGGATCATTCAATCACATTATTTAGTCTAGTAAACCCAAAGTTCAGACTTAAAGATTGCCCACCATACAGTTAAACACTTTATACACTACCACTTATATTACAGCAATATCTACCCCACAGAGTATTTGGACACATAGTTTACTTATAGGGATAAAATGTTAAGACATAATAATTCGCACAGTGGATTTATGAAGAACTTATACATGCAAATAAAATTATTGGGAATTTAAGTTTCATATTTAACACCTCATTCCCACAACTTTTTATACGTACTATCTCATTAAAAAAATATTCATTCCTACCAAAACTCCATGAGGCTAGATGTTAAAAAAATAACATTTAATCCGATAAAATGTGGTCAAATCATAAAGAAAAAGGTAGTTCATCGAATAAAGGATTTATAAACATCCAGAGCTCAAATACGAACGTAAAACTAATATCACAACCAAAAAAAGGCATTTTGTCGAATATAAATACCATTTGCCGATGATGTTGTGAAAATTAAAATAATTATAAACCCCAAATGATTATCATTTAAAATTAACGTCTTAGAACTTATGAAAATTCACCCCTCGAATCTATTACAAATGACCTTGGTATGCCTTGTCCTTTTTCTAAATTTTTCCTGCAACAAGGATTCCGACCTATTGGCGGAATATGTAGTGAACCCAGACTCCGAAAGCACAGAAATACCCAAAGAAGTGAGCATTGATTTAGCTCATGCAGTATTTACAACTGAAGAAGACCAACCTGTAACCTTTAACTTGCTTTACAACAATTCTAGTGAAAGGAAAGGACGTAGGAGGTACAAAAGTAGCTCAAAACCAAAATACGGTGCAATCAGCATAGAAAAGGACAGTATAGCAATATACACTCCCCCGAGCGATTATAACGGAAAGGACGATATTGAAATAACATTGGAAGTCACCAATGAGGACGAAACCATCTCAGAAGAAGTTGTAACCATTGATGTTACGGTTGAACCTGTAACCGATGTTGTAGAGGATATAGTTGAGGTCGCCAATGAGGAACCCATAATAATAGAACCCTTGAAGAATGACACTTTTAAGGAAGAGAGTGAAGTTGTAATAACGGAGGTAAGTCAACCCTCCAATGGTACTGCCATAATTAATGAAGACAATTCAATTACCTATACTCCAAACACGAACAACACTGAAGAGGTTGCACCCGAAGAAGTTGCTTCCGAAGAAACTACACCATCGGAAGATACCTTTACTTATACCACCTCGGTTACCAATCCTGATGATACAGTTACAACAGAAACCGGATCGGTAACCGTGACCGACAAAACCCCTACAACGGAAGAACCTGTGGAGATGGGCGGATTGAAGGCTTTCCCTGGAGCTGAAGGCTTCGGCCAATATGCCACTGGTGGAAG
>NZ_JALKBD010000008.1 GCF_023015905.1 Arenibacter sp. F20364
TTCGGGTGCTTAAAAAACAAAACCACCTTAAAAAGCAGTTATCGAGGTCGTTGTTTTAATAATTACGGGGTTGTGCAACGGTTACTATTGTTGGGAGGCTTGTTTGTGCTCATTGTAGCCATCTGTATCCTGGGCTACGCCAACTATTAGAAATGCACCTTATTTTAAGATAATAATTTTTTAGACATAGAATTATGAATATTAGCAACATAGAACCTTTTGTCATTACCCATAAACTGGATACTCCTTTTTATTTTTCGCAGTGGCAATACGATACCAGGAAGATCTGTATCGTAAAAATAACCTTGGAAGATGGCACTTATGGCTGGGGTGAAGGATATGGGCCAGCCGGTGTCATCAAATCAGGAATTGAGTTTTTAAAGCCATTTTTATTGGACAAGAAGGCATTGGAACATGAGGTTTTGTGGCAAGAAATGTATCGACGATCCATGGATTATGCGAGAAGTGGCACACTGCAGGCCGCCATTAGTGCCATAGATGTAGCTTTATGGGATATTAAGGGGAAGATTTTCGGCCAGCCGGTATCCGTTATGCTTGGTGGTATCAAAAATCCCATCATCCAGCCCTATGCGACGGGGTTGTATTTTACGCGGGAGGGCGATTTGGAGCAAAAATTGGTCGAGGAGGCATTGTTGTACAAATCCCAGGAATTTAAGGCTACGAAGATGAAGGTTGGACTTGGTATTGAAACCGATGTTAAATACGTGGCTGCCATAAGAAAGGCAATAGGACCAGATATGAAATTGATGATCGATTCCAACCATGCCTATAGCTATAAGGAGGCCATTGAATTGGCTAGAAAAGTTGAAAAATATGATATTTCTTGGTTTGAAGAACCTGTTTCTCCGGAGGATTATGAAGGGTACCGCCGTTTAAGGGATAATACATCTATTCCAATAGCCGGAGGGGAGTGCGAATATCTAAAATTTGGCTTTAGGCGTTTGTTTGAAAATGAGTGCGTAGATATTGCGCAACCTGATATATGTGCTACGGGAGGTCTAACGGAGGCTAAAAGAATAGCTGCCTTGGCCCAAGCCTACAACAAGGATGTAGTGCCACACAGCTGGGGAACTTGGATTGCCATAAGCGCAGCGGTGCACTTTGTAGGAAATCTAGATCAGAACCCGGGAAGAATGTATAACGAACTACCTACCATGGAGCTGGATAGAACGGAAAATGCCTTACGTGATGAGGTTACCAAACACCAAATTCCAATCAGTAAGGGTCTGCTGCAGGTGCCACAATTACCTGGGCTAGGAGTGGAAGTGGATATGGATGCATTGGAAAAATATTTGGATAAAGAATAGTCAATAATGGAACAAAACTTAAAATTCGGACATAAAAGACTATATCTGGACGGACAATTGATAGAGGCGTCGAACGGGAAATCATATGAGGTTATTTGTCCGGCGAATGAAAAACCCATTGCCACTATTGCTTGGGCCCAGAAGGAAGATACGGAACGCGCACTGGAGTCCGCCCAAAAAGGATTTGAAACCTGGTCCAAATTGCCACTGGAAGAAAGGTTGCACTGGATAGAAAAACTAAGGCTTAAATTATTGGAGAATGGGGACTTGCTGCGTGAAAGTATTATGTACGAAATGGGCAAGACCTGGGAAGGAAGTGAAGAGGATCTTACAAGTATTACCAATTCGTTGAAATTCTATTCAGAGGAGATAAAGCAACGCCATGACATTGAAATAAAAGACACGGAAGGCACTCATGAACACCGAATTATTTCACAGCCTTTGGGTGTGGTCGTTGCATTTTTGGCCTATAATTTTCCACTGTTGAACCTTGGATTTAAATTGGGCCCTGCCCTGGCTTCAGGTTGTAGTATCATTTTAAAGCCCTCGGAGTTCTCTCCCTTATCGGCCTATATCATTGGGGAAATATGTGACGAGATTAGGTTTCCTAAAGGAGTGATCACCATCCTATGTGGAGATCTTAATAATGTTGGGATTCCGCTTTGTGAGAGTAAAATTCCAAGATTGATTACTATGATCGGCTCTACGGAGACCGCTCAAAAACTTATTGAACAGAGCAGTAGGACCTCTATTAAGAGATACAGCATGGAATGTGGAGGCAACGCCCCTTTTATTGTTTTTCCCGATGCAGATCTGGAAGTGGCCATTACACATGGGGCAGCTTTGAAAACTGGAAATTCTGGCCAGATCTGTGTGGCGCCTAACCGCTTTTTTATCCATGAAGCCGTTATTGATGAATTTGTCACTGGAATTATAGATAGATTTAAGCGTGCAAAGATTGGTTTTGGAAGGGAAAATAAACCGGATATGGGACCATTGACAAATAGGAGGTCCGTTGAAAAGGTTCATGGAATAGTTCAGGAAGCTATAAGACAGGGAGGATCGGTACTTTATGGAGGTGATCCTATCACAGGTGAGGGCTACTATTTTCAACCTACCGTTATTCGCCTTAGCAACAAAAAAGCCGAAATATTACAACACGAAATATTTGGTCCGGTAGCCATTATCGTTCCTTTCAGCACCCAGGAAGAAGTCCTGGAATTGGCCAACAATACCAATGCCGGACTTGCGTCCTACGTATATTCTATGGATGAAAAAAAATTAACGTATTTTTCAGAAAAATTGGAATTCGGTGAAGTGCATCTGAACGGACTTAAATTTGATATTTACTTGCCCCATGGGGGAATAAAAAATAGTGGTATTGGAGTGGATTGTTCAACGTACGCACTTGACGATTATCTGATTAAAAAAAGAGTAACCAAAGCTTTGTAATAAACATGGGACTACCCGAAAAATTTATCAGTTGTGATTGGGGGACATCCAATTTTAGGCTGCGTTTAGTGGATTCAACTACATTAAAAATACTTTCCGAATATAAGACCGATTTTGGGATTAAAAAGTGCTATCAGCTGTATAAACAGCAAAAGGAACAGACCCAGCAAGCCTTTTTTGCAGATTATTTGTTGGCACAATTGGACAAATTGGATGTAAACGAAGCTGAAAATAGCTATATAGTGGCATCTGGAATGCTGTCATCTTCCATAGGCATGCAGGAATTGCAGTATTGTGAAATGCCCATCGCTTTTACCGGGGAAGATCTAATTAGTAATTGGATTTCAATGGACAATAATATAAATCTGCTATTAATTTCCGGAGCTAGAACCAATGGCGATGTAATGCGGGGGGAGGAAATCCAGGCCATTGGTCTTTCGGATTACTTGCCCAAGACGGAAAAGGGGGTTCTTTTGTTGCCCGGAACCCACAGTAAACATGTCCAATTCGATAAGGGGCGATTTATGGATTTCACGACCTATATGACCGGAGAATTATTTGAGGTTATTGGGAAGCACAGTATTCTATCGGCCTCTCTGGACCAAGTGAAGTGGAGCCCTTCATTTAAGGATGTTTTTGTGGAAGGAGTTATAAAGGGAGTTGCGAACCAACAGATGGCTTCGCTTTTTTCAATCAGGGCAAATAGTTTAATACATAAAATTTCCAGTTCAGAAAATTATTATTTTCTATCCGGATTGTTAATAGGGGCCGAGTTGGGCCATTTGAAAGAAAGTAGCGAAACCGTATACCTGGCCGTTACGGGAATACAGAACGAATTGTACCAATTGGCTTTGAAATCGTTCCTTCCAATGGACCGAATCGTTTGTTTCGAGTCAAAAATTATAGAAAAGGCCTTATTGGTTGGGCAACAAAAAATTTTAGAACAACATGTCAAATAACGAATCATTTTCTTGGGAACTTTTCAATAGTGCCCCAATTGTTGGTATAGTAAGAGGGGTGTCCATAGAGGTTATGAGGGATATCGTCAAAGCTTATTTAAAGGCGGGTCTGCATACCATTGAAATAACCATGAATACCCCAGGAGCCACCGAAATAATTTCCAAACTTAGGACAGAATTTCACAACCTAAACGTGGGTGCGGGGACAGTCTGCAACATGGAAGATTATAATATGGCCGTAAAGGCGGGAGCTCAGTTTATAGTGACCCCGATCATAGACGAAGCCGTTATTAGAAGTGCTGTGGGACAAAATATACCAATTTTTCCCGGAGGCTATTCTCCAACAGAAATATACAAAGCATGGAGCTTAGGGGCATCCGCGGTTAAGATATTTCCAGCCACCCAACTGGGAGTCCAATTTATTAAAGATATCTCTGCTCCGCTTAACCAAATAAAACTTTTGCCAACTGGAGGGGTTTCACTGGATAATATAAAATCCTTTTTCGAGGCCGGTGCCGTCGGGGTGGGTATGGGAAGTTCGCTCTTCGATAAAAAGTTGATTCAGGAAAGAAATTTTGAAGGCCTTGCCGATCACTTTGCAAAAGTAAGAATGGCAGTAAAGGGATCTTAAAATCGATATTATTAAAAGACCAACAAAATTGTCAGGGTATAGAAATATACTTTGAAGGGGCAATTACACCAAAAAGTTAAAATATTATGAAGAATCTAAAAGTATTGGGTAGCTTATTTACAATCTTACAGTTTGTTTTATTTACAGGTTTTGCCAGCACCGGCAACAGCACTATTAATAACGCTCACGTGGATCCAGTTGTGGTGGAAAACAACGATATCAAGGTGACCGTTAATTCAGTTAGTGGTTGTTTTACGGTGCTAGAGAAAAAATCTGGTCACCTATGGGAATCCGATCCTTGGGAAAAGGCTGCAGGCCTGCTTACCTTGTCCGATGCCAAAGGTAAAAAGCAGACTGTAAATATTTCCAAAAGTAAGAAGGTTCAGGTATTGCGGAAAGACGCGGCCACTGTGTCTATCCAATTTATGGACCCTGTCCTTGAGGATGGGTCTGTTGCCAAGGGAGTAGTCATTGGTACCCAATTAAAACTAGATGACGATGCCGCTACTTTGAACGTACTTGTAAAGGAGTACAGCCAGGGAAGCTTCAAACTTTTGGATTTGCGCTATCCCTCTAGACAGTTTAGTCTCAAGACCGACGAGGATAAGGGGGCGGCTGTAATTCCACAAAAACAGGGGGTTATATGCCCTTCCTATATTTTTCCCATGAACGGTGGGCGTTTTTGTAAGTGGGATGACGCCACCTATAACAATAAATCGGTCGGTACTTTGGAACTGTTCAATAATGGGACAGGGTTAACAATGCCCTGGTGGGGAACCTATAATGAAAAATCAGCAGTCGTAGGTATTCTGGAGGAAGATGCTAGACCAGACATGATGTATAATATCAACAATAATGGGCAGTACCTGTTTAATCCAAAAGGGGAGATGTCTCCCTATCAAAGGGTTGTTTTTTTAGATCCCGTATGGAATTTGGACGGGCAGGCAGGGAAAATGGCCATTAACTACCACTTCATTCCTGGAGGAGATTATGTAGATATGGCTAAAACCTATAAGATGGAAGCCATTAAAAAAGGCTATTTTGTAACGCTAAAGGAAAAGGCCGTGAGAAACCCGAATGTAAATAAATTACCTGGAGCTATATATTTTGGAGTATATGGCGGATATCCCCATTATGTGAACATGCCTGGAATGGCTTTTACCTTTGATGAGCTGAAGGAGATGATCAGAAGCATTCATGACGATTTAGGGGTTAACAAGGCCTTTGTACATGCTTGGGGCACTTTTTCCAATTTTGTACCGCATAACTTCCCCATTAGTGAGGAGTTGGGTGGTCCTGCCAATTTGAAAGCCGCAATAGATCTGGCAAAATCATATGGCTACTTGTATTCTTCCTATCATGCCTATTCCCCTATGTTGGAAAACGACCCCGATTTTACTACAGATCTCATGCAGAGGGATGAAGACGGTAAGCTTATGAATACTGGCAGTCGCTGGGCACGTGTAGATCCCAAATTTCAAAAATCCCTGGCCCAAAAAAATATTGAAAATGAAATTTCATATCTGGGTCTGGAAGCGGACATAACCGATATCACTTTTGCTGCCTATCGTGAAAACGGTAAGGAGGGCAGGTTGGAGCTAGCAAAATACATCGATAGCTTTAACTTGGTAAACGGTACGGAACACGGTCAGGAACAATGGATTCCCTATTTTGATATGTTCGAGGGTATGACCTATCTCGAAGACCGCCCACTTTCTGTAATTTCCCATCCAGCGCCTTTGTTTAATTTGGTATACCACGAGGCCATTGCCAATTTTGGGAAAATACAAGATCCGGACAATGAGGTTACCGCCAATGGTGATTTTAGGATAAAGGCACTAAGGAGTATGCTATTTGGTAGGGGGACCACCATATTTTTTGCTCCTTATGAATTTGAAGGCATGCGGTCTATGATTAAAATGGCCCAAAAATTAGTGAGTCCTGTACATGAGGAAACTTTCTTTGCGGAGTTGCTGAGCCATGAGTATCTAAGTGTCGATTATAAGGTACAGAGGAGCCGTTTTTCAAGTGGGACCGAAGTAGTGGCCAATTTGGGACCAGTGGCCCAAAAAATTGAAGGAGATATCAGCATCCCTGGTTATGGTTATAGAATCACTATGCAGGATGGAAGTGCAAAAAGTGGTCACTTTGAGGTGAGCTTAACGGTTGATTAATTTTAAACGAGGACTAGGATATTTAATGTAGACCAGGAATGCCCAACAGTTGTGATACACTTTCACTACCTTCCTCTCCAAATCCATAATGGGATAAATAAAATAGCCAATTAATAATGCTAGAATATTATAAAACACGTTATTTTAGATTTGTCCAATGAAACAACTATGTAAATGAATTTTTCCAAAACTGCCAAACCCACAAAAAAGCGCTATAATATCTTAGCGCTGATTTTTGGTACGGTAGTAATAAATTATTTGGACAGAACCAATATATCCGTTGCGGCATCGGCCATGAGCGAATCCTTGGAAATAAGTACCGTTCAAATGGGACTGGTATTTTCCGCATTTGGCTGGACGTATGTGGCGCTTCAAATTCCAGGAGGTATCATTGTAGACAAAATACGATTGCGAATATTATATGCCTTAATGCTCTTTCTTTGGTCTATTGCGACATTATTGCAAGGGTTTGTAAATTCACTTGCCGTTCTTTTGGGCCTTAGGGCTAGTATAGGTGCATTCGAAGCACCCTCTTATCCCGCTAACAATGCTATAGTTACCAAGTGGTTTCCCGAAGAGGAAAGGGCGTCGGCCATAGCAATTTATACTTCCGGTCAGTTTATAGGTCTTGCTTTTTTGTTTCCCATTTTGACCTCCGTGCAAGATTGGGTTGGCTGGCGTGGGCTACTCATAGCTTCCGGTATCGTCGGCATCATCTGGGCCTTTGTCTGGTATGTTTTTTACCAGGACCCCGATAGGCACGGAAGCATTAATGCAGCCGAGCTTTCACATATAGAAAAGGGTGGTGGACTTGTAAAGGCAGCCAAAAATTCAAAATCGTTGGAAAAATTCAATTGGGAGGATTTGGCCGAAGCGTTCAAGCATCGCAAATTATGGGGTGTTTACATCGGGCAATTTTGCGTTGGCTCTGTCGCTATTTTCTTTCTCACTTGGTTCCCCACATATTTGGTGGAGTACAGGGGTTTTGATTTTATTAAATCCGGTTTCCTGGCCTCCGTCCCATTTTTAGCGGCATTTCTTGGAGTTCTTTTGTCAGGTTTTACTTCGGACTACTTGATAAAAAAAGGGTACTCCATTGAATTCTCAAGAAAAACACCTGTTCTGATCGGTTTTTTTTTATCGTTCAGTATCGTCGGGGCAAATTATACGGATAGCACCTTTTTTATAATTTTATTCTTGACAATCGCCTTTTTTGGAAACGGGCTGGCCTCAATTACATGGGTGTTCGTTTCGTTGATTGCCCCTAAGAATTTGGTAGGGCTTATTGGTGGGGTCTTTAACTTAATGGGTGGTTTGTCAGCGGTTGTAGTGCCAGTGGTCATAGGTGCCTTGGTAGATAAGGACGATTTTAGCCCTGCACTTTTTTTTATAGGTGGTATCACCATAGTGGGCTTTCTCTCCTTTTTACTAGTAGTGGGTAAAATAAAAAGAATTGAACTAAAAACATCTGAGTTGCCGGTAGAAAACTAATGGTATCCGAAAATAATAATAGAGAAGATGAAAATAACCGACATAAAATCATTTCCGGTCAACATTGCCGAAAGGAGCCAATTGAACATTAAAATAGAGACCGATGAGGGTATCTATGGTTGGGGCGCTTCCGGTCTCAGTGGCAGAGAGTTGGCTGTTATAGGTGCCATTGACCATTATCGCCCACTTCTAATAGGAAAAGACCCGTTTAAAATCGGCGCCATATGGCAGGATTTGTACCGTGGTCAGTACTTTGAAGGAGGTAGGGTATTGACTGCTGCGATTTCCGCCATCGATATTGCCCTCTATGATATTAAGGGAAAGGCATTGGGAGTTCCTGTCTATGAACTTTTGGGGGGGAAACAGCGCGACCATGTAGATTGTTTTGCTTCTTTACTTTTTCGTACTAAGGAAGAACTGATGGAAAAGGCCAGAAAACTAATTAAGGAAGAATGGAATGTGATAAGATTGGCCCCTGCCGAGTACTTAGGTAAGTCCGAATCAATATTTGAACCACGGGAATCTATCGCAATTGTTGCCGCATGGGTTACGCAACTTCGAAAGGAAATAGGATCGTCACCAACTATAGGCATAGATTACCATCACCGTCTTACGGCGGCGGAGACCGTATCATTTATAAATAGAATGCCAGTAGGAACCCTGGATTTTATTGAAGAACCAATCAGGGATGAGACCCCTGAAGCATACGAAAGCTTGCGCAAAATGATTACTGTACCTTTTGCTATTGGGGAGGAATTTGCCAGTAAGTGGCAATTTTTGCCCTATTTGGAAAGAGGAATCACCCAATTTGCAAGAATCGATGTCTGCAATGTGGGAGGATTGACCGAGGCAATGAAAGTAGCCGCAATGGCCGAGGCCCATTATATTGATTTAATGCCTCACAACCCTATTGGGCCTATATGCACGGCGGCTTCCCTGCATCTTGCAGCGGCATCCCCTAATTTTGGTTGGATGGAAGAACTGCACACGCCAGTGGAAAACCCTGGTTTTGACAATCCGAAGTTTTACCCCCAACAACCGGTATTGGAAGGGTCGCGCTATGTTTTGCCTTCTGGCCCAGGTCTAGGGGTCGAATTCAATGAAGAACTGGCATCCAAAGAAGCTTTTAAAATTGTGGAAACGCCCCGATTAAAACGCAAAGATGGATCCTTTACTAACTGGTAAGGGTTTGGAGTATTTTCATTTTTGTTCAAATAATGGATACTGTTTAGGATATCCTGAAAATTATGAATAATCCAAAAAAAATAATAAAGATGAAATGGTTCGGCGCTAATTACGGGATATTTCCTTATAGATTGGGAAATCAACTCTCCATGGCTGCTTTAATGGCTATTTTTATATCCCACTCAACGCTATTATCGCAAACAAAAAAACCAAATATCATTATCATGATGACCGATGATCAAGGTTACGGTGATATTGGTATGCATGGTAATCCATATCTAAAAACCCCGAACATGCAGGCTATTGCCGAAAAAGGTATAGAAATGACCAATTTCCTGGCTTACCCCAACTGCTCTGCATCCCGCGCTGCACTACTGACCGGAAGATACCCTTATCGCACTGGTGTTACTGCCGTTACGCAGGTCGATCATTTTATGAATACCTCAGAATTGACCTTAGCCGAAACTCTGAAAGATAATGGCTATCGCACAGGAATATTTGGTAAATGGCATTTGGGTGACAATTCCCCAATGCGGCCCACCGACCAAGGTTTTGAAGAGGCCCTTGTTCATAAAGGAGGAGGCATAGGCCAGGCTGCAGGGCCTGCCGGTAACACTTATTTCGATCCCATACTTGAGCATAACAACGTTTCAAAGAAGTACAAGGGCTACTGTGATGATATCTTTACCGAGGCGGCCTTAGAATTTATGGCTCAAAAGGACGGAAAGCCCTTTTTTACCTATTTGGCTACCAACTTGCCACATTTTCCATTGCAGGTACCGGATGAGAGAGCCGAACCATATCGTAAGATAGGGTTGCACGAAGACAATGCGCTTACCTATGGCATGATTGACAATATCGACTATAACGTAGGTAGAGTACTAAATCATATCAAAAGGCTCGGTATAGAAAAAAATACCATTGTGATATTTCTTTCGGATAACGGCCCTAGACATAGACGAACAAAAAATGATGTTTATCCCGGTCGTTGGGTTGCCAATCTTAGAGGTACAAAAACTAGTGTTTATGAAGCTGGAATAAGGGTGCCCTTTTTTGTAAAATGGCCCAATGCCTTGTCTAAGGGCAAACAGTTCAAAAATATGGGTTCTGTTATCGATATTACCCCCACACTTTTAGAAATGGCCGAAATACCTGAACCGGTCAATATTAAGTTCGATGGCAAATCCTTGCTTGGTCTTTGGAAGCAAAATGACAGTTCCTTACTTCAAGATAGAGCATTTTTTATCCAAATGCATTATGGCCCCACGCCTTTTAAATATATGCATTTCGCAGTAAGAATGCAGAAATATAAATTGATTGGCCCCCATGATGACCCCCATAATATTTTATATCAGCCTAAAGATGGCGAATTGAAAGAAGTACTGGCCAATCTGGAGCTATATGATGTTGAAATTGATCCGAGCGAACGTGTAAATCGGGCCTCTGATCATCCAGAACTGGTAGAAAACCTATTGGAGCGATACGAAACCTGGTTCGATGAAGTGACCGAAGAACGCGATGCAAAAGGCATACAGCGCATTTATTTGGGTAGTACAGATCAGCGAAATGTAAATTTGTCGCGTTTTGATTGGGGCGGACCAAGGGTGATTTCTGAAAACGAACTTGGGCATTGGCGTGTAAGCACAAAGGCCGGCACATATGAAATAAGCCTGGATGTGCCACCATTGGCGACAGATGGTACCGCACATATTAAATTTCTCAATGTTCATGTTGAGCTTCCTATTAAGAAAAATCAAGAGAGAGTCGTGTTCAAAAATGTTGTACTTCCCCACGGAGATGGTAATTTTCACGCTTTCCTGAAAACTGAAAGGCTGGCGACAGGCCCTCTCTTTGTTGATGTAAAACGGTTGGACTAATCCTACAAGTATAACATTATTGCTTGTGTTAGAGGTTAGGCCATTCAACCGAAATACTTCTATCTATCCTGTAATCGATTCTATTAGGGTAAAATAATGCAAGCCTGAGGTAAATTTCGTTAATCCTTCAGCACTTTATTTTAATTAATTTGTTTGTTCCGGATTTGGAATTGATACAACCCTAAAAAAAACAAATCAATACAGCATAAAAATGGGAAAGTTAACAATTGTCTTCTTTAGTTTAATAATGATCTTCTCCTGCAAGGATAAGATAGGGGATTCTGCAGGGTCACAACAGGAAATAACCAGCAATAAGGATTATGCGGCCAATTTGGATAAAGGCCGGGGTATTTTGAACAATACCCATAGTCCTCATGTAAAATTGAGGAGTATAGACATGGGGGACTGTAAATGGACCGAAGGGTTTTGGGCAGATAAGTTTAAAATAACCGAGGAAAAAATGATTCCGTATATGCGCACCTTGCTTACAGGGGAAACAGGTCATGCTCTAAACAATTTCAAAATAGCTGCTGGCCTAAAAGAAGGGGAACATAAAGGAATGCATTGGCATGACGGGGATTTTTACAAGTTTATGGAAGCGGCCATGTACGTCTATGCACAAAATGGGGATGAAAAGCTCCTTAAGGAACTCGATGAATATATAGATATTATTGGTAAGGCACAAGATGAGGACGGCTATCTACAGACGCAGATTCAACTAAGGGACAATCTTAGCCGGTATGAAAATCGCAAATACCATGAAATGTATAATTCAGGACATTTAATGACCAGTGCCTGCATCCATTATAGAATTACAGGCCAAACGAACTTCCTGGATATCGCAGTAAAACATGCCGACCTTTTGTACTCTCTATTTATGACTGATGATGAGCGCTATGGTCGATTTGGATTTAACCAGACCCAGATTATGGGCTTGGTGGAAATGTATCGTACTACTAAAGATAAAAGATATTTGGAGCTGGCCGAACAATTCATCAACAATAGGGGCAAATACGCTGTTACGGAAACCCCGGAAACAAAGGGTTACCCTATTGGGGATATGGTGCAGGAACGTACGCCTCTAAGGGAATCGGATGAGGCCGTAGGACACGCAGTATTGGCACTATATTATTATGCCGGAGCAGCCGATGTATATGCCGAAACAGGTGAACAGGCATTGATTGATGCCTTGGACAAGCTTTGGATGAATGTTACACTTAAGAAGATGTATGTGACCGGAGCCGTTGGTCAAACACATTATGGAGCCTCCACCAATAGGGATAAGATAGAAGAAGGTTTTATTGATGAATATATGATGCCTAATATGACGGCATATAACGAAACCTGTGCCAATATTACCAATTCTTTGTTCAGCTATAGATTATTGGGGGTACATGGAGAGTCCAAATATGCCGATATCATGGAAAAGGTATTGTATAACAGCGCGCTTTCTGGAATCAATATTGAAGGCGATCGCTATTACTATGCCAATCCTTTAAGAGTAATACACGGGTCTAGGGATTATGAAAAAATGAATACGGAATTCCCAACGCGCCAGGCGTACTTGGATTGTTTCTGTTGTCCTCCAAACTTGGTGCGGACCATTGCACAAGCTTCGGGTTGGGCTTATAGTCTCTCCGATAACGGTGTTGCGGTAAACCTTTATGGGGGCAATTTACTGGATACGGAATTATTGGATGGCACAAAAATCAAATTGACCCAGGAAACCCAGTACCCGTGGGATGGTGAGGTCAGGATTACAATTGATGAATCCAAAGAGGCTCCTTTTGATATGTTGCTAAGAATACCGGATTGGGCGGAAGGTTCTTCGTTGACCATAAATGGTACGGATGCCGGAGTTTCCGTAGTTCCGGGTGAATTTGCAACAATAAATAGAGCATGGAAAAAAGGTGATGTTGTTCAATTGACATTGCCTATGGAGGTCAATTTTGTAGAGGGGAACGATCGTATTGAGGAGGTTCGCAATCAGGTGGCCATACAAAGGGGCCCTGTTGTTTATTGCGTAGAGTCGGCAGATTTGCCTGAAGAAGTCGGTATATTGGATGTATACATCAAAGGGGATCCAAGTAAATTAAGGGCAGACTATAAGCCCGATTTTCTAGGAGGGGTAACCACCTTGACCGGCGAGGTTTTATTGCGCAAGGAAGATGATAATAAGGGCAGTATGTATAATAAAATGCAAAAGCCCGATTGGAAATCTTATAAGACCACCTTTGTTCCTTATTTCGCCTGGTCCAATAGGAATGGAGGGAAAGAGGGTGAAATGACCGTGTTTTTACCAGTGGTTTGGTAATATACAATCATCAACACTTATATAATGGGAATTAGAATATTCATACTGTCACTATTAACGATTGGCTTAGGTTGCAAACCGAAAGAGGTGGCCAATACAAAAGAAAGTCCAAAACCTAATATTCTCTTTATAGCCATAGATGACCTAAGGCCGGAATTGGGCAGCTACGGTTCGGAAATTGCCATTACACCCCATATGGATGCCTTGGCAGCTGATGGCCTATTGTTTAACAATGCCTATTGCCAGGAAGCCATTTGTAGTCCCTCCCGAGCGAGTCTAATGACGGGGGCAAGACCGGAGTCTATACAGGTAATTGAGAATTTCACTTATTTCCGTGAGCAAAATCCCGATATTATAACCTTGCCACAGCACTTTTGGGCAAATGGCTACGAAACGGTGTACGCTGGAAAAATATATCATAACAAAGAATTTGGTGATAGTGAACTTTCCTGGAGCAGAAAACTGGTTGAGACCAATAATCAAAAATCCCAATTTGGATTTAAGCTACCGGAAAACCAGAAAATGCAAAAAGAGAATGCTGCCGCCATGGTTGCAAAGTACGGAGAAAACGCATTGAGAAACGGTTTGGGAAAAGGGCCTGCCTATGAGTTTGCAGATTTTCCGGATAATGAATACGAAGACGGTCATAATACCGATTTGGCCATTGCTACTATGAAAGATATGCTCGAAAAAAATCCGGACAAGCCATTTTTTTTGGGTCTTGGTATGAAAAAACCGCATCTGGACTGGGTAGCTCCCAAGAAATATTGGGATCTGTACAACGAAGAAGAAATACAATTGGCGGAGCACGCAGAAGCACCTAAAGATGCTGCCACCATGGGCCTACACGCCTCATTCGAATTAAGGGCAAGGGCTGATGTTCCTAAAGAAGGCGCCATTGATAAAGAACTTGCAATTAACCTAAAACATGCTTATCTGGCATGTGTAAGTTATGTAGATGCCCAGATTGGGCGTATGTTATCAGCTATGGACGAGGCAGGTGTTCGTGATAATACCATTATTATACTGTGGAGCGATCATGGATGGCACCTTGGAGACATGGGTATTTGGGGAAAGGCTACCAACTATGAGATAGCAACACGAGTACCCTTAATTATTTCCACCCCAAATATGCCGGCCGCAATACGCGGAAAGAAGACCAATGCTTTGGTGGAGCTGGTAGATATGTATCCGACTTTATGTGATTTGGCAGGTGTTTCCTTGCCAGCACATCTTGAAGGACAGAGTTTCGCCCCGTTACTTTCGGACCCAAATCGAGATTGGAAGAAGGCGGTTTTTAGCCAATTTCCAACACCCGCTTTGCGTGAATGGGCCGCCAACCCATTGTCAAAGGGAATGCGTGAAACTTCATTCGGGCCTTTAATAGAAGAAGTGGAAAGACGTATCAAAACACAACAAGGAGATAAATGGAACCGGGATCTGTTCGAAAATCGTCTTATGGGATATGCCATGCGTACCAATAATTATCGGTTTGTGGTCTGGAAGGATTACACCGAGCCCCAGGCAGAACCCGTATTTTATGAACTGTATGATCACCAGAATGACCCAAATGAAACAGTGAATATTGCTGAAGGTAATCCTGGTTTAGTAGAGGAGCTATTGGAGCAGTTCAATAAGGGGTGGCATGGAAATCTTGCGGCCATTTCCAAATAATGGCGGGCTAATTGATATTGTAATTCTAAATCCTATTAATAAAAAAGATTTTTGATATGATGAATATCCTAAAGAATATAAAGTTGTTCTTTTTAATAGCGGCCTTGTTAATGGCCAATATGGTCGGGGCACAGGATAGTAGGCCCAATATATTAGTAGTTCTCTGTGATGATTTAGGATATAACGATGTTGGCTTCAACGGGTCTACGGACATTAAAACACCTGAACTGGATAAATTGGCCCGTGGTGGCACTATTTTCACTTCGGCCTATGTGGCCCATCCGTTTTGCGGCCCTAGTCGCTCCGCCATCATGACGGGCAGGTATCCCCATTTTACAGGGACGGCCTACAACCTATTCCAAAATAGCAGTGAGGAAGATAAAGATAATATGGGTATTCCGGTAGAAGAGACCTATATGTCCAAAGTATTGCAGGACGCGGGCTATTATACAGGTGCTGTTGGTAAATGGCACCTAGGTGCGGCGCCCAAATACCATCCCAACCATAGAGGTTTCGATAATTTTTACGGTTTCTTGGGAGGGGGACACGAGTATTTTCCTGGTAAATATCAGATAACCTATCAAGAACAGCTTAAAGCTGGAAATAAAAATATTCGGGATTACCTAAAACCTCTTGAGCACAACGGTAAGGATGTCAAGGAAACAGAATATCTGACAGATGCTTTCTCGCGGGAGGCCATACGCAATATTAAAACAGCCGCTGAAAAAAAGAAACCATTTTTTGTCTATTTGGCCTATAACGCACCACATGTTCCTTTGCAGGCGAAGGCCGAGGACCTTAAAAAGTTCGCTAATATCAAGGACAAGGATAGACGGACATATGCAGCAATGGTTTATGCCGTGGACCGTGGAGTAGGGCAGATAATTAAAACATTAAAGGAAACCAAACAGTATGGGAATACCCTAATTGTATTCTTGAGCGATAATGGAGGCAATACCGATCATGGAGCCAATAACTATCCATTGAAAGGAACAAAAGGAGATACTTGGGAAGGCGGTTATCGGGTGCCTATGTTCTTTCATTGGCCCAATAAAATAGTTGGGAGGTCACATTTTGATTTTCCCGTATCAGCACTTGATTTGTATCCTACATTTGTTCAGATGGCAAAGGCCAATATTCCCCAAGGTAAGAGGGTAGATGGCAGGGATATAATGAGCGACGTACTTGCTGGTACTGATTTCTACAGCGATCAAATGATCTATGCTTTGCGTTACCGTGAGGGGTATTCGGATGTTGGTGGAAGGAAAGGCGATTGGAAAATTACCCGAATGGGCAATGAGCCCTGGAGACTTCATAATTTAAAAGAGGACATTGGGGAGAAGAAAAATTTAAGTGGCAAATATCCTGAACTACTACAAACCATGGTTTCTGAAATGGAAAATTGGACCCGGGATTTTGTTCGGCCACTTTGGTTCTATTCCGAAAAAGATCTGGAATATTGGACCGATGGCAGAATGCCCCGATATGATGAGACCTTCGAAATAAATAAGTTGGTAACCCACCCCTATAAAAATTAGACTCAATAAAGGGATCGCTATTAATCTGGATCAATAGTTAAAACCTACGCGTATTCCTATGGTAGGAGAACTAATGATATGGCGGCATCTAGTTTACATAATGTGGCTTGGATACAATTCTAGTTGTTATTTGCCTATAGAGGGGGTAATTAAGTCTTGGAGCCCCTATTAAGTAGTTTGATGATCATTCATTTTTATATCATTCTGATAAATCGGAAAACATCTAAACTCTATTAATCTTATTACTCTGCATCGGGCTGCTTTGACGGCCACGGTGGTATTGGTCATTAGTGAAATTTTAGAAATGATGAATGGGTAAAATAGTGTTATCTAGGGTTAATATAAGCAAATAGCCTTCCTTGTTTTTGCGCTTCTTTTGTTAAAAGGTATTGATATTTATCAAAATGATAATTGACTAGATCAATTTTAGGCATATCATTTCATCTAGCAAAAGGAAAAGTATTCTATCTAATTGATTAAAGATGAAATGACAGAAAAAGGAGAGTGCGGTAACACCCTCCTAAAACTTCATGCAGTGCATGTGATAAAGGTAAATACCCCATTGGCGTGGGGCATGTTTAACTCTAACTAAATCAAATTTATGAAAATTAAATGGTTAACCAATGTGGGAGGCAAGGGCTCTCCGAACAAAAAGTTTCGCTTATTAAAATTAACAACAGCTTTTTTATTGACGATTACGGTAAACGCGAACCATTCTGCAATTAGTATTAAGTTTACCGATGCTGGAGAAAATTTTTCCACCAAAGAAATACAGCAAACCATATCCGGTTCCGTATCGGATGCTATGGGGCCTTTGCCTGGTGTAAGTATTGTTATAAAAGGGACTTCGCAAGGAACTACTACTGATTTCGATGGAAATTATAGCATAGAGGTAGCGGATAATGCGGCCATCTTGGTTTTTTCTTATTTAGGTTATAAATCTCAGGAAGTTCCTGTAGGTTCCAATACGGTATTGAATGTAACCTTAACAGAGGATACTTCGGAGCTGGATGAGGTGGTTGTGTTAGGGTACACAACAAGAAAAAAGGGTGAACTTACAGGGTCGGTAAGCACGGTAAGTTCTGACGAAATAGAAAAGGCAGGGAATAAGGATCTGGCCAAATCACTTTCCGGTAGAGTGCCAGGTTTAATAATTTCGGATAGAGGAGGATTGCCGGGCTCCACAGATGGTAATGATATTACACTTTTGATAAGGGGTAAGTCGACCCTGAACAATAACTCTCCGCTAATCCTTATAGATGGTATTACAGCTAGCAGTTTTTCGCATTTAGCTCCGCAAGATATAGAATCCTTGACTGTCTTAAAAGATGGGGCGGCGGCCATATACGGGGCTAGGGCAGCTAATGGGGTTATATTGATCACAACTAAAAGAGGTAAGACGGGAAAGCCTAGTGTCAATTTTAGCTCATCCTACAACGTTTCTAGTTTTTCTGCCACTCCAGATTTGATGTCATCAGAGGAATATGCAATTTATAACAATGAAATTGCGGAAAGAAATGGAACCCCTTTGCCTTTTACCCAGGAGGATATTAATAATTATGCTTCTGGCACGGATCCTATCAATTATCCGAATACGGATTGGGCCGATCTTACATTTGTCAAATCTTCACCAGAATCCAGGAATTCACTTTCTATTTCAGGTGGTAGTGAACATGTAAACTATTTTGTTAGTGGTG
This sequence comes from Arenibacter sp. F20364, assembly GCF_023015905.1. Taxonomy (GTDB): domain Bacteria; phylum Bacteroidota; class Bacteroidia; order Flavobacteriales; family Flavobacteriaceae; genus Arenibacter. Next base: position 18,321 of record NZ_JALKBD010000008.1, read on the forward strand.
ACTTAGTGGAACAGGTAGGGATGTACCATTCAGGAGATTTGGATTTTAGTCAAAAACAGGTTCGTTCCAATATCGACATTGATCTAACCGATAGTTTTACCTTGGGAGTAGACCTATCAGGTAGATTTGGGGATAGAAATCAGCCAGGAGTAAGCGAAGGAGAAATATATAGTAGAATCAATACCAATGAGCCAACAGAAGTAGGTGTTTATCCCAACGGGTTGCCTGGATGGGGAGGTGAAAATGGAGCTAATCCCTATGTCATGTCGACCAATGAGTCTGGTTTTATCAAGAGAATAGATAATGAGCTTCGCGGTAAGTTTTCCTTCGATTGGAGATTGGATAACCTTGTAGATGGTTTAAGGGCCAAAGGTTTTGCGGGCGTTACTAGAATGAACAACGATATTAAATCATGGTATACCCCATGGACCGTGTATACCTTTCAGGAAGGGTCTGGAGAGTATATTCCATCCCAAGGTTTCGCCCAGGGTCAAGGCAGACAGAGGACGCTGCGCGAAAGTTTTTGGAAGTATGATGAACTTTTGCTCAATGCTACATTGTATTATTCTAAAGTCTTAGGGGGTAATCATTCAATTAGTGGTTTTGTTGGTATTGAGCAATCTACTTCGAACCAACGTAGTTTCTGGGCAGAGCGCAGAGGGTTTCCAACGGACGATCATCCTGAATTATTTGCAGGAAGCGATGACGGGCAACAATCCTATGGTGAATCACAAGAATGGGGCCGTCTAAATTATTTTGGTTCCTTTTCCTACGATTTTAAGAAAAAGTATTTTATCGATTTCACTATTCGCCATGATGGCTCCAGCAACTTTGGACCAGGTAAAAGATTTGGCACCTTTCCAAGTGTTGCTGGTTCTTGGGCAATACATCAAGAGTCGTTTATGGAGAATGTTGATTGGTTAAATACCTTGAAATTAAGGGCTTCATGGGCAAAAATGGGTAATGACCGAATAGCGCCATTCCAGTACTTGACCCGATACAATTATGGTGGTCCCACAAATAATGCACAACCAAACTATGCCGTTTTTGGTTCGCCGGGCGTTAGTTATAATGGGTATACTAGTGCAAACGTACCTAATCCCAATATTACTTGGGAAACAGCCTATATGAAAAATTTAGGGCTTAATTTCACGATGTTCGGTAATAAATTGTCAGGGGACATTAATTATTTTTATCAAAATAGAGAGGATATTTTGGTAACAAGGGCCGCTGCAATTCCAGATGCGGCAGGAATTACCTTGCCTGCCGAGAACATTGGAAAAGTGGATAATTTTGGTCTGGAGTTGGAGTTGGGATGGAGAGACCAGGTCAATGACAATTTTAGTTACAATTTTGGAGCCAATTTTACACAGGCCAAGAATGAAGTGGTCTATCTGGCCGAGGCGGCCGATGTTCCTGAATGGAGAAAAAGAGAAGGCCATTCCATGGATTCTTATGTTACCTATCCCACTGCAGGAATATTTCGTGACCAAGGACAGGTTGATGCCACCCATGTTAAATTGGCGGGCACCATTGAAGGTGAACCTATTTATTTGGATACCGACGGTAATGGTTCAATTGATGCCAATGATAGGGTCAGGGCCTATTCTTCCAATGTTCCTGAAATTCAATTCGGTGTTTTCGGCGGCTTTAATTATAAGGATTTCGACTTTAGTTTTCTGTTCCAGGGGCAGGCTGAGGCTGAAATGTTGATTTTCTTTGAGCGTCCTGGTGCACGTCCCGATTTTCTTTTCAATGAAAGGTGGACCCCGGACAATAGAAATGCAAGATACCCTAGGGCCTATAATACGGGAGATCCATACAGTACTAACCAAAGCGGTAGCTCCGCTAATTTTGAAGGTGCCGATCTATGGCTTCATGATGCTTCCTTCATAAGGTTGAAGCAAGTGGAATTGGGATATACCTTTCGCAAGGAGGACATTAAACTCGGAGATTTAAAAGTGTTTTTGAGAGGATACAATATCCTTACCATGTTCTCGGACGTTGCCGATTTAGGTCTGGATCCTGAAGCCAATGGCTATTATGATTTTAGGCAGAGCACCTATCCCTCTTTACAGACCTATACCTTGGGGCTTAATTTTAGCTTTTAAGGAAGTGTTCTAATAATTAACCTTGGAAATCAAAAGTAAGAAGATAAAAATAAAATATAAGGATATGAAAAATCTAAGATTAGCATATTTATGGGCGGTTTTGGCCCTTGTTATAGGTGCCGGATGTGAGGATGTATTGGATACTGAGGCATCTGATGCCTTCGCAGAGGATTTAATATACAGTGACCCCGTTCAAGTTGAAAGGTTGGTGTTCCCGGTTTATAATAGTACCGAGAGTTGGGGTTTGAACAAATTTCAATGGTGGTCCAGAAGGTTTAATATTGAAGTTGGTTCTTTTGAAGCGCGATTCAATTTTAATGATCTGGATCAACTTAGGCTAAGAGCAGGATGGACTCCAAGTAATGTGGGAGTTCTAGGTGAAAAGTGGAGTAATTATTGGAGTTATATAAGGTCGTCCAATGAGTTTCTGGATAAAATAGATGATTCTGAGGCCATGCAAGCCGATCCTGAAAAGGTGAGCCTCCTTAAGGCGGAAATGAAATTTTTAAGAGCCAATATTTATACGAAGTTAATAAAGTATTACGGTGGAGTTCCTATTTTGGAAAATGCCTTGGGACTGGATGATAATTTCGACTTGGTACGTAATAGTTATGAGGAGTGTGTGGATTTTATTGTAAAGGAATTGGACGAAGCTGCTGCTATATTACCTGAAACCAGACCGGCGAGTGAATTTGGAAGAGCTACTAAATTGGCGGCCCTGGCTGTAAAATCCAGGACTTTATTGTATGCGGCAAGTGAGCTGCATGACCCAAGCACTGCACCTAACGGGCCTCTATACGATTATACCAAGTCCACCAAATGGCAAGATGCAGCCAATGCGGCTAAGGCGGTAATTGATCTCGTTGGGGCTAAAGACCTGATAGCAGTTTCGGATGCCACGGATTATCATAATTTATTTTTGTCCCCAAATGAGGACATATTGTTTGCCAGAGCTTTTAGCGGAGCCTATTACGATTTTGGAACGGACGCCAATTCCCTTTGGAATCAGACCCAGGCCCCAAGTGGCTATGGTGGATGGGCATTGTCTTCCCCAACACATAATTTTGCTCTTTTGTATAATATGGCTGACGGAACCAGCACTTCCGAAGGGGGTTATGACCCTACGAGTCCTAACGAGAATAGGGAATTAAGATATTATGCCGACCTTAACTATAACGGTGCCCAATTTAGAGATCGTGATGTACAATATTATTTGTCCGAGGATGTAGATGCTTATCCTCACGGTTTGGATTCTCCACAAGGCTTGGGAAATACAGGGCATTCTTCAAAGACTGGATATAATATTAGGAAATTTCAAGATGAAAGTGTGGGGTTGACCGATGTCTCCCCCAATCGTCCCTATATTCTGTATCGATTGGCGGAAATTTATTTGAACTATGCCGAGGCACAATATCATTTGGGCGAGGAAGGTATTGCCCGCGAATTTGTTAGTAAGGTGTCTACAAGAGCGCTTCAACCTGCAATTACTTCTTCAGGAGCCGAATTGTTGGAGGATATAAAAAGGGAAAGAAGGGTGGAACTTGCCTTTGAAGGGCATAACTTCTTTGATGAAAGACGTTGGATGAACGAAGATCATCTAGGTTTTGAGGTAAAAGGACTTAAATGGACCAAAGCCTCGGATGGCACAGTGTCCAATGAAGAGTATACCGTGGTCAATAGGCCCTGGTTTGAACGTCAATACTATTTGCCAATTCCAGCTTCGGAGGTTGAAAAAGCCCCTTCAATGGTTCAGAATGATGGATATTGATTTTTCTTGTTGAAATCTTTTAAATGAGATGTGATAAAAGGTAACTCCTAGGGGTATTTTAAGAATTTAGTTTTAATTGAGTTAGTGCAAAGGCCATCCAATAATATCTGGATGGCTTTTTTTTTATGTTACAATGGTAGTTTTTTTAGAGTATATGACTAATAAGACTGTGCCATCATAATGTGTTGTTTGGGATGCTTTCATAATCCAGAGTGTGCAAGATCTGATTTTGGGGGTATTTATCAGTGGATAGACATATTGAAGCAATGGTTCCTATATGGAATTAATGTAGGTAGATAGGTTTATTTCCCGCCTGATATCCATTTTTTTTCTCAAGCGGTGTCTGGCTACATGGACGCTGCCTAGCGAAATACCTAATAAGTAAGCCATTTCCTTTCCGCTAAAATTGAGTTTGATGAGGGCACAGATTTTTAAATCGGCCGAACTTAAATCAGGGACTTTTTCTAGTAGTCGCTGGTAAAACCCTTCATTTTGGGATAAAAATCGATTGTTAAAATCGTCCCAGAGGTTAACGGAACGCTTTTCGATTGATTTTAAAAGGGTTCTGGTAGAATTGTTCAAGTCCGATTTTTCTATATGATCACTTAGAAGTTTAATCAGTTTTTCGCGTTCAAAATAAAAATCGATTATAGTCTTTAGGACACAAAAGTGCGATTAGGGTGGTAAAAACCAATAGCAGATTCATTGTTGTTTAAAACTATTTATTTTGGAATAGTAAAGAACTGTCAGCAAACTTTTCGTTGACAGAGGATTCCCTTATGTTGAGTTCACCATTAAGAATAATCGTTTCTGGCTGGTCTGGCCCTTTGTCTATAAGTTGCAATAAAAGATCCGCTGTCTTTTTTCCCATTTCAAAAGTGGGTTGTTTAACACTGCTCAGTTGGGGAGTGTTTAATTCGGCCATTTGGGTTTCGGTAAAACCCATTACCGCAATGTCTTCGGGAACGCGAAACCCCTGGCTTTTAAGTCTTTTTATGACACCAAAGGCCACAAGGTCGTTAAAGCAGAAAAAGGCATCCGGAAGATCATTGTTATAGATGAGGTCCTCAATGATGGCAATGCCATCCTTGGCCTGCAGGCCTCCTTCTATCACCTTATAATTCGCCTTTGGAATTCTATGTTTATCCATGGCCTTCAAAAATCCCTGGATTCGATCGTTGGAAACACTTAAATTCTTGTATCCGGAAAGATGATATATTTTTGTATACTGCTGACGGAGGAGATGTTCGGTAGCGAAGAAACTCCATTTTTTATTGTCGAAGAGTACTTTGGAGGCTGGCAGGGATTCCTCCACTCGGCCCATAAATACTATAGGGTATCCGTTTTGGTATTGTTTTAAATAAAAACTCATATTATTGCTTTCAACCGTTGGGGCAATAATAAGACCATCGACCATATTATGGATCAGGGTTTTAACATTCGCTAATTCTTGTACGGCATCTTCGTCAGATTGCATTATCAGAACTTGATACCCGTTGGATATGAATACTTCCTGTATTCCAATAATGATTTCTGAATAGTATTCATTAACAAATTCCGGCACTACAATACCAATGTTGAAGGTTTTCTTTTGGCTGAGTTTTTGGGCAATGGGATTAGGATGATAGCCCATTTCCTCCGCGGTTTTTAAAATGAGTTCCTTGGTCTCCTTTTTGATGTCATACTTGTCATTGAACGCTCTGGAAACAGAGGAAATGGAAACATTTAATCTCTTGGCGACGTCTTTAATCGTGGTGTGTTTCATTATTCAATGCTGTTAAATCCTTTCCAAATAAACATTAGTAAGCCATGCGAAGCATTCCTAAATCAATAATTAAAGGGTGTGCCTGTTGCAATACTGCTAATTTCTTAATAGATAAATTTTTGATTTCCCAAAATTACTTAAAATAATTACAATATCGGAAACGTTTCCGAAAATTTAAACCGTTTTCGGTAACGTTTCCGATGATTTTTTTTCTTGAATCTGATTTTGAAAACCATTGATGAAATACTTTGGCGTTAATTAACTCTAATTTAACATTTTAGTAATTAACTGATAACCAATGAAAAGACTCAAACTTTTAATGATGATTTTTCTGAGCTGTGGCAGCCTGCTATGGGCTCAGGAGAAAACGGTAAGCGGATCGGTGACCGATTCGCAGAATGTACCCCTTCCAGGCGTAAACGTTGTGGAAGTTGGGACCACCAACGGAACCCAAACCGATTTTGACGGAAATTATTCCCTTAGTGTAAATGCGGGGTCTTCCCTTCAGTTTTCCTATATAGGTATGGTATCCCAGACCATTGTGATAGCAGGGAAGTCCACAATTAATTTGCAGATGGAAGAAGATGCTTCCCAATTGGATGAAGTCGTAGTGGTTGGGTATGGTACCCAAAAGGCGGTAAATCTTACGGGTTCTGTAGAAACGGTAAAGGCAGAGGAAATTGCCAGACAACCAGTAGCACAGGCTTCACAGGCCTTGGCCGGTCTGGTACCCGGACTTACGGCAACACAATCCAGTGGACAGCCCGGTGAAGACGGTGCGGCCATACGTATACGAGGGATTGGAACCCTTGGTAGCGGGGCAAAGAATAATCCACTAATTTTGGTTGACGGAATTCCGGATGATATCAATGGACTTGACCCCAGTGATATAGAATCGATTTCTGTTTTGAAGGATGCCTCGGCATCCGCCATTTATGGTTCCAGAGCCGCGAATGGGGTTATTCTGATAACGACCAAGAGGGGTAAGGAAGGCAAACTGTCTACCAGCTTTAACTCTTATGTTGGTGTTCAGAGTATTGCCCAAAACCTCAAATTTTTGGATGCTCTGGGTTATATGGAAGCGTTTAATTCTGCAGAACCAGGGGCATTCTCTGAGGAAACTCTCCAAGCGTACAGAGACGGTAACGGAGTGGGTACTGAAGCTTTGCCCGATACCGATTGGGTAGATCTACTGTTTTCCTCTGCAGCCATACAGCAGTATCATAGTCTGTCCGTACGTGGCGGCTCAGAAAAACTGAAAGCGGCTACTTCAATTTCTTTTACGGATCAGGATGGAAACGTTCCGAACTTTAATTTTAAGCGATATAATGGCCGATTTAATTTGGATTACAATCTAAGTGAGAAGTTAGATCTGGCCTTCGATTTAAATTTTAGAAGGGAACTGAAAAGTCAGCCAGCCGGATTAAATCTCCTGACTAGGTCCGCATATCGTTTACAGCCCTTATTCATTGCGATTAACGACGATGGTACATATGGGTCCGGTTTTAACGGAAGTAATCCGGTAGCCCTGGCCAACTCCACGGCCTTGGACCAAACTACGAACAATTATGTTAGGGCATTGGTGAAAGCCACCTATAGGCCTTTCAATAATTTTTCTATTTCTGCTACTTATGCTCCTCAGTATTTGGATGTTGATCAAGACGATTATAGGGCAAAATATACGTATTATGACGGATCCGGAGCTCCTCCACAGGTAACAGTGGGGGAAGGTTCTTCAGAAAGTTCAGTGTATAAGGAAACATTTACTTCCTTTCAGGACAACTTTAATGCTGTTGCCAATTGGGATAAGGACTTTGGAGACCATAGTTTGTCATTATTGGCGGGATACGAATTCCTAAAGTTTAAGTCCGAGGTTTGGTCGGCCAGTAGACGGGGATTTGTGCTGGATGAATACAGAGGGTTGGACAATGGTCTTCCAGATACCCAATTAAATTCCGGAAGTTCCACATTAAATGGACTGGAATCATTATTTGGGAGGTTCAACTATGCCTACAAAAACAAATACTTATTGGAAGCAAACGTAAGGAAAGATGCTTCATCACGTTTTGCCAAAGGGTATAGATCAGCAACCTTTCCATCATTTTCACTGGGATGGGTAGTGTCCGAAGAAGGTTTTTTGAGCAATAGTGAAACTCTTAATTTCTTGAAATTTAGGGCTTCTTGGGGGCAATTGGGAAATCAATTTATTTCCTCAGGAAATAACTTTCCATATACCTCACTATTTGGCTTAGGAAATGCAAATGCCACTATTGGTGGTGTACCTGTAGTTGGCGGGGCCCAATTGGTGCTGGCCAATTCCCAATTAAGATGGGAAACCGGAGAGACACAAAACATTGGTGTAGATGCCAAGTTTTTTGGGAGTAAATTATCGTTTACCGGAGAATATTATGTGCGTAAGACAAAAGATATATTATTAGGGGTTACTATCCCAACCTCTGTAGGTTTGGAGGCTCCGGTGCAAAATGCCGGGGAGGTATGGAATACTGGTTATGACCTCTCGTTAGGATGGAACGATAACATTGGAGAGAATTTTAGATATGGATTTAACTTTAATTATTCTGATTTTGACAATGAAATCAAAAATTTAGGAGGTTTAAGCCAGTTGCCTCTCGGGAATACTATTAATCGTGTTGGTAGTGAAATTGGAGCTATTTATGGTTTAAAGGTAGAGGGATTATATCAGGAAAGTGATTTTGATACCAATGGAAATTTGAATTCAGGATTACCGGTGCCCGGATTTGGGGCTATACAGGCAGGTGATATTAAATATGCCGACGTTTCTGGACCTGACGGGGTTCCGGATGGGCAACTTACCAATGACGACCGTATGATAATAGGAAGTGATATTGCCAATAAAAACTGGGGCTTGGAACTTTTTGCCGAATATAAAGGGATCGATTTTTCAGTATCCTTTTTAGGTTCCGGAGGCAGGGATCTGGTACTTGAGGGAGATGCAGGATGGGCCTTTTACAATGCCGGGAAAATTCAAGAATGGCAGGCAGACTATTGGACGCCCACCAACACCACAGCTGCTTATCCCAGGTTGCACCCGTCCAGTGCACACCCTAATTGGCGTGTAAATGAAACTTGGATGCATGATGCTTCCTATACGCGTTTGAGAAATGTAACCCTAGGTTACCAATTGCCCAGAAACCTTGTGGACAGTATAAATATTACTAACGCAAGAGTCTATATATCCGGTCAGAATTTGGCCACTTGGGACAATATGCCGGAGGGTATTGATCCCCTGACCCCACAGTTTTCTACTGGAGCTTTCTATCCAGTTACCAAAATATTTACCATGGGTCTAAATGTTACTTTCTAATTCTATAATTTATTATAAAATGAAAAATATAAAATATATAATCGCATTTAGCATCGGTTTCCTCTTTCTTGGAGCCTGTGAAGATACTGTTTTGAACCTGGAAGATCCGGGTAGTCCAACGGACGCCACCTTCTTTAGAACCGAGGCGCAATTGGAGGTGGCCCTAACGGGAATTTATGAAAGTTTGAACTATGTGGGAAGTGTGCCGTTTCCCCAAATGCTGGACCACACTACTGATTATGCCTTCAACAGGGGTAATGTAGATGGAACGGTACCGGCCACGACTGGTGGGTTGACCTCCACAGAGGGTATTGTCAACCGATTTTGGAATAACTTTTATACGGGTATCCAAAGGGCCAATAACCTTTTGACTAATATGAACAGGGCTCAAGAGGTAACAGAACCAAGTCGTTTTGAAGAGATTAAGGCAGAAGCCCTCTTTCTAAGGGCAATTTTCTATAGTTATCTGACCGAACTTTACGGGGATGTACCCTTTAGGACAGAGGTTACCTCCTTGGAAGAGCTGGAAATAATTGCCAGAACTCCTAAGGCGGATATTGTTGCAAATATTATTCAGGATTTGGAGGAAGCGGCCAGTATTTTGCCTTTGACACAGACCGGCAACGCACGTGGAAGGGCTTCCGCAAATGCAGCAAATGCATTGATAGCGCGTATCGCGCTTTACAACAACCAATTTGCTCTGGCCGAAAGCGCAGCCTTGAAGGTGATGCAATCGGATGAAAAACCGAGCTTATTTCCCAATTATGAAACTTTGTTTTCCGATGAGGGAGTGGGTTCTTCCGAAGTACTCTTGGATATGTCCTATACCACAGGAACTAAAACCCATGGATTGTCACAAAGGCAAGGCAGTAGGTTTGGTGGCTGGTGTCAATTGGTGCCCGCGCAACAAACCGTGGATAGTTACGAGACGATCAACGGGCTGCCTATTGATGAAGACCCCGATTATGATCCGGCCAATCCATTTGAAAATAGAGATCCAAGACTGGCGGCCTCAATAGCATTGCCCAATAACGTATGGACAGGACACATTATACAACAGCACAGCGATAGTATTGCTACCTGGCGAGTAGAGAATGGAGTGAAGATAGAAAGGGTTTTTAATCCGAACGCTGCCAATCCAGGCGGCCGGAAAGTAGTGGATCCTTATGACGGTACCGAATATGTTGCCGGAGGGGCCAATAGATTTACCTCTTTTACCGGGTATTTTTGGAAAAAATTCTCTGATGCCCCTACTTTGCTAGGTGCACTTTCTGGGGGCCCCAGTCCGCTTAATTCTGAGGAGACCATTTATTTAATTCGTTATGCCGAAGTGTTATTGAATTATGCGGAAGCAAAAATAGAGGCAGGAACCATAGATGCCACTGTATTGGATGCAATCAATGAGGTTAGACAAAGAGCCTACAACAATAGTGGAATCACCTATCCGGCGGTAACGACCACGGATCAGGCCGAGCTTAGAAAAATAATTAGAAGGGAGCGCAAAGTGGAACTTGCCGATGAAGGATTGAGATTATTCGACATTAGGAGATGGGGCATAGCCGATAAGCTGATGAATACGACCCTTCTAGGTGGTCCGGCCAATGGATTCAGTAAAATTGGAGGGGAACTTGGATTTGTACCCGATATTGATGAAGATGGCTTTATTTCTTATGATGGAGCACCTACCATGCCCAGGGTAGAGTTGGGTAATTTGGATTTTAGGGAAGTGGAAGTAAGGACGTTTGACGCTGGGAAGCATTATTTATGGCCTATTCCCCAGGCCGAAGTTGATGCCACTGGTGGAGTAGTAACCCAAAATCCCGGATATTAATAAATAATACTGAGTTAGATAGTTTGTTTTTGTTAGTTTTAGAAATAGGGGGCAGTTTACTGTCCCCTATAATTATCAAAAAACAAAGACATAGCATTTAAAAAAAACAGAAGTTATGACGCATTCCCATAAAATATTGTTGGTACTTGGCTTATTTTTTTGCATTGCTTCCATCAAGTCGCAAAACTTATTGGTTGAGGCCGAAAGCTTTGAAAACCCTGGTGGGTGGGTCGTGGACCCACAATTTGTTGAACAGATGGGCTCGCCATACCTCATGGCCCATGGAATGGGAGAGAAGGTAAAGAATGCCACTACCAAGGTGAGTTTTGATAAAGCGGGACAATACCATACCTGGGTGCGTACCATGAATTGGGCGCCCGGCGATTGGGAGGCGCCCGGCAAGTTTAGGTTGAAGGTGGCCAATGAAGTGTTGGAAAAAACCTTGGGGCGGCGTTCTGGTTGGGGATGGGAATATGTTGGCCTGGCCAACATAGATAAAGCAAAAAAAGTCCCTCTGGAACTAATAGACCTCACCGGTTTTAATGGTAGATGTGACGCTATTTATTTTTCGACCACTAAGGAGGAGCCTCCCACTTCCCCTAAAAAATTGGCGGAGTGGAGAAAAACGGTTAAGTCGGAAACCAATGGCCCTGAAGAAACCAAAACCTATGACCTGGTTGTCGTTGGTGGTGGTATTGCAGGCTGTGCCGCTTCCATAGCAGCAGCAGAACAAGGGCTAAAGGTGGCCCTTATTCATGATCGGCCCCTTTTGGGAGGTAATGCCAGTAGTGAGATCAGAGTACATACAGAGGGAATCTATGGAAATTTTGAGAGGATTTTGAAAATGTTGGATACTGAGCATTACCCCAATGGGCATGTTGATGCTGAAATAGATCAAGAAAAAAGGGACAATAATGTAAAGAGTTATGATAATATCGATTTGTTTCTGAACTGGAGAGCCTATGATGCCAAGGCGGAGAACAATATCATTAAGTACGTCGATGCCCGCCAAACGGCTACGGGCGAAAGAAAGAGGTTTACCGCACCCTATTTTGTGGATTCTACAGGTGACGGCTGGATCGGATTTTGGTCAGGAGCGGAATTTTCCTATGGTCGCGAGAGTGCTGATACCTATGGTGAGACTTGGGAAGAACATGGGGAGCTGTGGAGTCCAAAAGTACCGGACAATGCCGTTATGGGATCATCCGTTCTTTGGGGTTCCAAAGAAATGGAGTCGCCACAGGAATTTCCCGAGGTGCCTTGGGCCATGCCGGTTGCAAAAGACTATTCAAAAGTAAAAGGGGAGTGGCAATGGGAATTTAGTAGAAACGACCTTAGCCAAATAGAGGATGCCGAAGAGATTAGGGACCATATGTTAAGGGCCATATACGGATCCTTTAGCAATGCCAAAAAAGAACCGGAAAATGTAAATCGTAAATTGGAATGGGTTTCTTATTTGGTAGGTAAGAGGGAGTCTAGAAGGCTTGTAGGTGATCACATCTTTACCTTTAAGGATGCAGTGAACGAAATTAAATTTCCCGATGCCGTAGTGGTTGAAAAAAGGGCTATAGATGTGCATTATCAAACCATCTTGGAAGATGAAAGGAATCCGGATTTTATTTCAGAAGCTTTGTTTTACAGGGGTATTCAATATTATATTCCTTATAGAAGCCTTTATTCCAAAAACATAAATAATCTGTTTATGGCAGGTCGGAATTTTAGTTGTTCCCATATAGGTCTGGGCGGTCCAAGGGTAATGAGGACCACAGGGCAAATGGGGGCCGCAGTTGGCTTTGCCGCTTCACTTTGTAAAAAGTATGACGTAAATCCTAGGGATATTTATAAAGGATATCTACCAGAGTATTTGGAGCTGATAGAAGAACAGAAATATAGAAAAATTCCAGAATCCAAAAAATGAAGCTTGTAAAGGCATTCCTTTTCATGTTGGTTGTTTGTTTGGGGCGTGCCCAGTTCCCATTGCCCGTTCCTACCTTGAACGGGGTGCAGGAGGGTATTATGGACAGGCCTCCCGAATTTTATACAATGGGTTGGGAAAAAGGCCTCCAATTGGTAGCACGGGAAACAGGAATGTTCATAGAAGTAGATTCCATAGGCCAACAGGATATAGCACTTTTGGAAGACCGGGAACAGCAGCCAGTGTTGTATACCTCCGAAATTGAAACTCCCGTCTGTGCCGATGGGGAATGCAAGCTAATGCACATAAGGTTGTATTGGACTTTGTTGGGAGATTATGCCGGTTTTGACCGATATCCGCAACAACCGCTTACAAAACATGATCATGATGAATTTGTACAGGCAGATTATTTAAAATTACATCAGTTGCTTTTGGATGACAAATCGATCTTTAGACAAAGAAAAATTGATGAATTGGTAAAGAAACCCAGCCCTTCCGATCACGGGGATGTTGATGCGTTGTCCGGGGCAACGATTGCCGAAGTGAAGGAGAGCGTTGTTTCGGGAGCACTTTACTCATGTTATGTGGCATGGCATCTGGTTCACGGAGAAATATCCGGGAAACTCAAGGAACATACACTGGCCCTTTTGGACAAGGAGCTGATTTTAAGGATGCTACAAAACGACGACCCAGATTATCAGATGTTCGCCCTGGAAAAACTAGATAAAGTGGAGTACCTGGGTCATCTTGAGAGGTTGGCGGGTATTTTTAAATCCAGTATTCCTCTGGTGCGGGGCTATATCATTAAAAACTTACCAGAGGAATTTTGGAGAGACCCTGCTGTCCAGGTTCCTTTTTGGGATGCTTTTTCAACAATAGATATCAACAGTAGATCCTTAATGCTGGAGCATCTGGAGGAGGCTCCCAAATCCAGTATAGTAGATATTTCCATTAAATTGGGAAGTATGACCAAAAATCAATTACGGGCATTTTTGGACTTTTTGGCTGAAAGGAATAATGAAGGTGAAATAATTGAAAACCTGAAGGTTTTTGCCAATAGGGATAATGAAGTATATGCCTATTTGGTGTTACAATTTTTAGAGGGTTATAAACAATAAGTTGTTGCATTTGCGACATCTAAAAAATAACGAATGAGTAAGATAGATATTGGGGTAATTATAGTTTTCACCCTGCTTGTTTTTATTTGTGGGTTAAGCTTTTCCAAATCCGGAAAGAACATGAAATCCTTTTTTGCAGCAGGGGGTGCCCTGCCTTGGTGGATGAGTGGTCTGTCTTTGTTTATGAGCTTTTTCTCTGCCGGTACTTTCGTGGTCTGGGGATCCATTGCATATAGCAGTGGATGGGTGGCCATTACCATCCAGTCTACCATGTGTATAGCCGGACTTATTATTGGCTTTTTTATTGCCCCAAAATGGCAGAAGACCAAGGCCCTGACTGCAGCAGAATTTATAACGGATCGTTTGGGGTATGGTACCCAAAAAATATATACTTATTTGTTTCTTCTTATTTCATTGTTTACCACCGGAGCCTTCTTGTACCCCGTGGCAAAAATTGTTGAAGTATCTACCGGTATTCCTATTGGGACCAGTGTAATAGTCCTAGGCGTGCTAATCCTAATTTACACGGCCGTTGGTGGTTTATGGGCGGTGATTGTAACTGACGTGCTGCAATTTGTGGTTCTCACAGCAGCCGTATTGATCGTGGTTCCCCTTTCCTTCGACAAGATAGGGGGAATGGATAATTTTGTTTCCCAAGCTCCTGAAAACTTCTTTGCGCTTGTTAATGAAGAGTATTCCTGGGGGTTTATGATTGCTTTCGGACTCTACAATCTCTTTTTTATTGCAGGCAACTGGGCATATGTGCAACGCTATACGAGTGTGGCCACGCCCAAGGATGCAAAAAAGGTAGGGTGGCTCTTTGGCGCGTTATATTTGATAAGTCCATTGGTCTGGATGTTACCACCCATGATTTATCGGGTGCTAAATCCGGAATTGGATGGTCTGGCAGATGAAGGGGCTTATCTGCTGATGTGCAAGGAAGTGTTGCCTGTGGGGATGTTGGGACTCATGTTGGGCGGAATGGTATTTGCCACTTCCAGTTCGGTGAATACTACCCTAAATATATCGGCAGGGGTACTGGCCAATGATGTCTACAAACATTTTCGTCCAAACACCTCAGGGGATCATTTGGTCAAGGTTGGGCGTTGGTCTACTATAGCACTGGGTGTTATTACTATTATCGTTGCCCTATTGGTTCCTTATATGGGTGGGATTGTTGAGGTGGTAATGAGTGTGGCCGCCATTACCGGTGGAGCTATGTTTTTGCCCCCTATGTGGGCCTTGTTCTCCAAGTATCAGACCGGAAAAAGTGTATTGGCCATTACGATAGTTTCACTGTTAATCAATTCGTTCTTCAAATTTGTGTCCCCTAGTCTTTTGGGTTTTTCCTTGGACAGGGCCCAAGAAATGTGGCTTGGAGTAGGGGTTCCTGTTGTGATGCTATTTTTTTTCGAGCTCTACGCCAGGACTAAGAATGCTGGGTTTTCACAGTACACGGATTACCAAGTATTAGTTGCGAAAAAGGCCTCGGAACCAATTGAGGAAACAGGAGAAGGCAATAAACGGGGCGCAAAGGTCATCGGTATCGGTGTGGGCTCCACAGGGATTTTATTATTGATCCTGTCCTATATCGGAAAAACCGGTACTGCCCTTGTGGCCGGCATGGGGGTTTTGGTGGTATTATTAGGGACCTTCATAATTTACAGGAATTCAAAGAGTAAAAAAATACATAAGTCATAAAAATAAATGGGTTAATACTCAAAATCCAAAAAATACAGTTATACAATATGATATTAGAAAATTACAGTTCTGATAAAAGGGCAACTAAACTAGTAGCTCTAAATAGCAACCTAGTAGTGGTGGGCGGAGGCCTATCCGGTGTTTGCACGGCTATTACAGCGGCTCGTGCAGGGCTCAAAGTAGTGCTGTTGCAGGATAGACCGGTGTTAGGAGGTAATGCTTCATCGGAGGTGCGACTCTGGAGTTTGGGGGCTACTTCCCATATGGGCAACAATAACCGCTGGAGTCGCGAAGGTGGATTGATCAATGAGATTTTATTGGAGAATTTAAAGCGAAATAAAGAGGGAAACCCCTTAATTTTTGATACCGTCTTGCTCGAAAAGGTTTATGAGGAAAAGAATATTACCCTATTGTTGAACACCGCTGTCTATGAAGTGGAAAAAGGCGATGATAAAAAAATAAAAAGCGTTACCGGCTTTTGTAGTCAGAATTCCACCACCTACACAGCTACAGCACCCTTATTTTGTGATGCCTCCGGTGATGGAATCGTGGCCTTTATGTCTGGAGCCTCTTTTCGTATGGGTGCAGAAAGTAAAGAGGAATTTGATGAAGGATTTGCTCCTAATTTAGAGGACTACGGGAATTTACTGGGCCACTCCCTTTATTTTTATACAAAGGATTTGGGCAGGCCGGTGTCATACACTGCCCCGTCGTTTGCCATAAAAAATGCCGAGGAATTACCCAGAATAAAAAATTATCAATTGGGAGACCATGGATGTAAATTATGGTGGGTAGAACACGGAGGTCGCCTCGATACCATACATCAATCCGAGGATATAAAATTTGAATTATGGAAGGTGGTCTATGGAATTTGGGATTATGTAAAGAACAGTGGTAGATATCCTGAGGCGGCCAATCTTACCTTGGAATGGGTGGGTACCATTCCCGGTAAGCGTGAAAGCAGGCGCTTTGAAGGTGATTATATGTTGGCCCAAAAAGACATTGTAGAACAAAGGGATCATTATGATGCCGTGGCCTTTGGAGGCTGGGCAATGGATCTGCACCCGGCAGATGGTATATATAGCAAGCATAATTCGTGTACACAATGGCATGGCAAGGGGGTGTATTCCATTCCCTATCGGTGTTATTATTCAAAAGATCTGGATAACCTTTTTCTTGCAGGCAGAATTATAAGTGCCAGTCACGTGGCTTTCGGGTCTTCAAGAGTGATGTTGACCTGCGCCCATGGAGCGCAGGCCGTGGGCAAGGCGGCGTCTATTTGTCTTGAACAAAATTGTTTGCCACGGGACTTATCAACAAAAGAGAAGATAAAGGAACTTCAACTGGCCTTGAATAGGGATGGTCAAAGCATACCCCGATTGGAGATCCCGGACAATGAAGATCTGGCGCAACAAGCAGTTGTTAGTACGAGTTCCACTTTTCAATTTAAGGGGTTTAATCCTGGAAATGATTGGCAGACACTTACGTTTGGAACTGCACAATTGTTGCCTTTAAAAGCCAATGAGTATTATAGTTTTGAATTTGAGGTGGAAGCGGAGGAAGGGACAAGCGTGGAAGTACAATTGAAAAGCAGTATTGCCCACACCCATTTTACTCCTGATTATGTTGTTGATAGTCAAATATTTCAAATAAAAAAAGGAAAACAAAAGCTTGTATTCCAGACCACAAAGGTACAAAAAACCAAACACTACGCTTACTGTTGTATCATGAAGAACGAAAAGGTGAAAGTAAGGCTTTCAGACGAACGTGTTACGGGGCTAATGACGGCACAGAACAAGGTGAATAAGGCAGTGTCAAATTATGGTAGACAAGATCCCCCAGCCGATATCGCCGTTGATAGTTTCGAATTTTGGACCCCGGAGAGAAGACCTGCCGGAAAGAATTTGGCATTGACACTAGATAGACCAATTGCGGCCTTTGGGGCGGACAATTTGTTGAATGGTCAGCTTAGGCCCGAATCACATGGAAAAACCAATGCCTGGGTGGCAGCAATGGACGATGAAACTCCAGAAGTAAAACTAAAATGGGAAACCCCTGTAGATCTAAAGACCATAAAGCTATTTTTCGATTCCGATTTTGATCACGCTTTGGAAACTACCCTCATGGGCCACCCGGAAGAGGTTATACCTTTCGTGGTAGCCGATTATAGGATAAAAGACGGATCAGGTAATATTCTTAAGGAAGTTACAGGAAATTATCAGGCTATAAATACCATTGAATTGGAAAAAGTAACAAGAACGGATTCACTGACTTTTGAGTTTGCCAAGAAGGAGGAAAACATACCGGTATCCTTGTTTAAAATTTCGGTTTATTAAATAAGGTGATATAAATGAAAATACCAAATAACCTTCGATTAATTGTAAATATGAGGGTTTACTTGACTCTATGCAGTGCATTGTTTTTAGTGAATTGTTCCAGCAAAACAGATCATATAGACATGGTCTATGGGCAAACGGGAACAAGCCTTTTTCAATTGAAAAACAAACAGTTGGCCTATACGGTTAAAAAGCAAGGGCAAATGGTTTTGGATACCTCCTTATTGGGTGTAAAAATAAATGGTAAAAACCTTGGAAGTAATTCTAAAATAAGCTTTCTGAGCCAAGACCAAGTAGCCGTGAAATATACGCTTAACGGTATTAAACAAATGGCCGATTATAAAGGGAACATTCATCGCTATGAGGTTACGGAAGCAGATGGGTTTAAATGGAAATTGGAATTTCAATTATCCAACGAAGGGGTGGCTTACCGCTATATCGTGCCAGGTGAGGGGAGCCAGGCCGTAATGGGTGAAGCAACTACCTTTAAATTGCCAGAAGAAACCAAGGTATGGTATTTTGAACGTGACAGTGATTGGAAGTTGAAATCGCATGCGGGAGAATGGCTTTCGGCCGACATTTCAAGAATGCCCACGGTGTCCAAGATGGGCCCCGTTCAAGGACTGACCCTTACCTGTGAACTTCCCCAAGGCGGTTATGCACTTTTGGCAGAAGCAGCACTATATAATTATAGCGGTCTGCGATTGGAAGCCATCGGAAATAACACCTTTAAGGCTAATTTCACGGAAGGCGATCAAGGTTTTGTTGTGGATGGCATTGTAACCACGCCTTGGCGTTGTATTCTCTTGGCGGATGATTTAAATGCCCTGGCAAACAATACTATGGTAGCGTCCTTAAACCCCGCTCCAGATTCGGAACTATTTGCCGATACCAGTTGGATAAAACCGGGGAAATCGGTTTGGCATTGGTGGTCGGGAAAATATGTGAATTTTGGGGAAGAGCACGATATGGTGGATGACGCCGTAGCACTGGACTTTGAATACAATATGGTAGATGACGGCTGGGAAGCCTGGGAAGACAAGTGGAAAAAAATAGCCAAGCTCTGTTCGTATGCCCAGAATAAGGGAGTAGGTATTTTTGTCTGGAAACATTCCAAAGAGATCAATTTTCCAGAAAACGATTATGCCGTTATGGGCCATTTTCTGGACAGTGTAAAGCAAGCTGGGGCCGTTGGGGTAAAGGTCGATTTTATGAACGGACAGGACAAGGACATCATCGACTTTGATGAAGCCCTGCTTAGAAAAGCGGCGGAGCGTAGACTTATGGTCAATTTTCACGGCTGCCAACAGAGTTCTGGGGAGTACCGTACTTACCCAAATGAAGTAACAAGGGAAGGAATAAGAGGTTTGGAAGTAAATCATATGCCGGAAGGCCCTTTGCCTGCTTCCCACAATGCAGCCTTGCCTTTTACCCGTTATGTTACGGGGCATGGGGATTATACTCCGCTAGGCTTCACCGAACCAGGCGAAACCTCATGGGCGCATCAATTAGGTACTCTGGTTGCCTTTTATTCCCCTTTTAATTGTATTGCCGAAAATACCCAATTTCTATTGAACAGCGGTGACCTTAATCCGGCACTTCAGTTTATAAAGGAAATACCCACTGTTTGGGATGAAACCTATGTGTTGCCCCAGAGCAAAATAGGCGAACTGGCTGCCATTGCTAGAAGAAAAGGCAATGATTGGTACTTGGGTATTTTGAGTAGTGGCAGTTC
The DNA here is from genome assembly GCF_023015905.1 of Arenibacter sp. F20364. GTDB lineage: Bacteria > Bacteroidota > Bacteroidia > Flavobacteriales > Flavobacteriaceae > Arenibacter. Next base: position 37,947 of record NZ_JALKBD010000008.1, read on the forward strand.
TAAAGAAATGACTGTGGACTTGAATTTTCTAAAAGACGGGGATTATAATGCAGAAATACTGGCGGACGATATTGAAGCCAAACCTATCAATTTGGAAGGATTGAACAAGGAAGCCAACCTACTCCAATGGAATTCAGCGATTCCCTTTAAGAGATTTATGGACAGGGTTTCATCCGATGGTAAGATTACCCTTCAACTGGCCGCTAATGGTGGTGCAGCCTTACGATTTGTAAAAATATAAAACTGGTATTATGACTAATTTTCAATTTCATATTTTCCTCTTGGTTTTATCCCTTATGGTTTCCTGTGATGATAATTCGACTAAAAATGAGGATGTTAACAATGGCCAAGAGCAAATATCCCTCAATGGGACATGGAAATTTATGGCATCCAACGATATTGACGAGACAGAGGTTTCTGGTTCCGATTTTGGGACATGGGATACTTTGGAAGTCCCGGGCAACTGGGACGTAGAAAATAAATATGCCCATTTTATAGGAAAAGGTTTTTATCAGCGGGAATTTAAAATTCCAGAATCATGGAAGGGCAAACAAATTAGGTTAAGTTTCGATGCTGTTTACGAAACATCTAAGGTTTGGCTAAATGGAAAATTATTGGGGAAACACGAAGGGGGCTACACGCCGTTTGAATTCAATATTACGGGACAGGTCAATTTGGGACAAACCAACTCATTGGTGGTTATGGCTGATAATACATTTAAACGCGGAGCTTGGTGGGCATGGGGGGGAATAAGTAGGGATGTAACCTTGACGGCCAACAGTGATGTTCGTATGGTATGGCAGCACATTGTCGCAATACCCGATTTTAAGACCAACAAAGTTAATTTTAAGATTACCTACAAAATCGAGAACAACTCGGATGAAGGGAAGTCGGTCCAAATTGAAGCAAACTTATCAGATTCCAAAACTGGACCCTGGCGATCCGAGACGTTTACCGCCCAGATCCCTGCACAGGCTAGCAAGGAAACCTCCATATCATTTGAAGAGGATCTGTCCGTTGTAAAATTATGGCATTTTGACCACCCTTATCTGTATCTTTTGGATAGTGAAATGTTTATCAATAATTTAAATGTACATCAACTATCGGATAAGTTCGGTATTCGGAAACTGGAAGCGGTGGGTGAGGAATTGGTGCTGAACAACGAACCTGTTCGCTTAAATGGCTTTAACCGTGTACACGATCACCGTTTGCATGGTAACACCGAACCTTACGAATTAATAGCCAACGACATTTTGGATATAAAATCCCTTGGGGGTAATTTTTCCAGAATAATGCATGCCCCTGCTTCAAAAAAGCTACTACAATTCTGCGATAGCATAGGATATATGATCATAGAGGAAATTCCAGTGTGGGGGCGAGGAGCGCCAAACGCAGTACCGAACAATCCAAGAACAAAGAAATGGTTGAGTGAAATGATTACTCGCGACTTTAACCATGCCAGTGTAGTGGGTTGGAGTATGGGCAATGAAATTGGCAATTCGGAAGAGAGCTGGGAAGATATGACGATGACGTCTGAACAATACAATTATGTAAACGATATGTTGGACCATGTGAGCGGCTTGGATTCTACCCGCTTAAAAACCTATGTAAGTTTTACTTCCCATCTTCCCTTGGCAAAAATAGGCAACGAGCCCTATGAAAAGTTAGATTTGCTATGTATGAACTCTTATGGGGAAACTTATGAAAAAGTAAACAGGGCCCATCGTAAATTTCCTGGTAAACCCATTTTTATTTCTGAAATAGGAGACAATCAAATAGGATTGACCCCAGATTCAAAACTGACGGATAGACTTGTTGACGAATTGGAAAAAATACGTAAACTACCTTTTGTAGTAGGGTCTTCATTGTGGACGTACAACGATTATCGCAGCAACTATAAAAATACGCCCCCATCAGAGAATAGGGCTTGGGGCGTGGTGGATGTATGGCGAAACAAAAAAAAGGCCTTTACACAAATTCAAGATATTTATGCACCGGTCCAAACATTAACATGTTCCTTGAGCGAAACAGAGTTGACGATAAAACTTCTGCCCAGAAAAAAACAGGATGTTCCGTCTTTTATTCTCAATGGCTATGTATTAAGATACCAGTTGTTTGATGGAAAAGGGGCAACTATTTCTGAAGGAACCATAGAACTACCTACAATCAAACCCGGCGATACTGCATTGAATTTTGATCTAAAAAATGAACAGAACGCCAAAGGTATTAGGGTTGCCTTATTATCCCCAATGGATATTGAAGTTAAAACCTCTAGCTGTTATGGCAGTCAGGACATCTTGAACAGAGAGGATATAGTGGTAGCATCGAATGTGCCGGCCATAGAATTTTTGGGGAGACAGGGGGAGAGTGTTGGCCTCGGTTATTCGGTGAGTGAAAGGGATTCCGTGTTTACTATTAGGTATGGGAACAGTGCGGATAATCTTTCGGAAGAAATAAATACCGAGCTTAAAGGGGCCATTAAAATTCCCTGGCCTTCTTCAGAACTGTTTTTTGTTAAAATAAAATCTGACGCTACAGAGTGGTCGGGTATCAAGGAACTTAAAAAGTAACCAACTACAAATAATAGCGCTACCGCCAGAAAAACGAATAGTAATATGAAACCGATTAGAATCCTTTGCTTAGTAATAATTTTTATTTCGAATAATTTAATGGCGCAAAACATTCCAGTGGATCGCCCCAATATTGTTTGGATTATGCTCGAGGATTGGGGGCTCGACTTGGGGTGTTACGGAACCAAGGGAATTGAGACCCCTGTTACGGATCAATTGGCAACGGAAGGTATGCGATATACCAATGCGTTTTGTACTTCCCCGGTCTGTTCCACATCCCGATCGGCAATGATCACAGGTTTTCATCAAAATTATATAGGGGCCGAACAGCATAGAACGGCAAAAGAAGATAGAAAATCTTTACCGTATGGAATTAAGCCTATGCCCTTACTTTTACAAGAGGCGGGGTACTTTACTGCCCTGATGCTCTACAACAAGACGGATGCCAATTTTAAAGGAGATCTGGGCTTTATGGGCAAGGATTGGAAAGAACGCGAAAAGGGACAGCCGTTTTTTGCTCAGATTACTTTGGGAGGAACCCATAGACAATGGAATAGGGATGCCAAAAACCCTATAGATCCGAATGATATTGAGTTACCTCCATATTATGTGGATACACCATTTGCAAGACGCGATTGGGCCAATGGCCTGGAACAAATGCAGATATGTGACCGGGAAATTGGGGATATTCTAAAACGCTTGGACAAAGAAGGCCTTTCAGAGAATACACTGGTATTCTTAATTGGAGATAACGGACGCTGCCATATTAGGGGCAAGCAGTTCTTATATGACCCCGGCTTACAAGTTCCGCTCATCATTAAATGGCCTGGCAAAGTGGCTCCAAATCAGGTGATTGAGGATATGGTACAGACCATAGACATAACCGCTACCATTTTAGAGGTTGCCGGCGCGAAACCCAAACATCCATTGCAGGGGAAAAACCTCTTTGAAGAAGCCTCAAAAAATAGGGAGTACATTTTTGCGGCAAGAGATCGGATGGGGGGAACACATGACGCAATGAGAACCATTCGCTCCAAAAAATACAAGTTGATCCATAATCTAATGCCAGAGCGGGCTTGGTTGCAATACAGTGGATACAAGGAGGATATGTACCCTATGTTGGCCGAGATGAACGTAATGTATATGGAAGGCAAGCTCAATAAGGATCAGGCAAAGTTTTTTGCACCCAATAAACCCGAGTTTGAGTTATATGACATCGAAAAAGACCCCTATGAATTGAACAATCTTGCCTATGACCTCCATTATGGCGATATAAAGGACAAATTATTGGCAGAATTGTACAATTGGAGAGAACAGATCAAGGATAAAGGGGTTTCACAAGATTTTAGGGAAGGCGGATTATCATCAAAATACCCAACCAGAACTTTGGAAGAATGGAAAGAACGTTACGAAACATGGAAACCTTGGGTGTTTCGTGAGCCAAAATCTAAAGAGAAACATCCGTTTGTAAAAAAGGATTACTGAAAAAGATACTATTACAATGCATTTAAGACTTGTCATATATAGAGCTTTACTTTTAGTGATCGGATGCTGCTCCGCCCAAGAAATGGAGATGGACACCCATGGGGAAGATTTATTTATGCTTAGTGGGGATTGGAAATTTCATGCCATTTATGGAGAAGGTTCCAATTATATAGATATATATCTACCGTCTAAAAGGATTCTAGGTATAAGGTCATAAAAAACGGCAACAGGCGAACCTCAAAAATGTAAACTACAAGTAAATATCAGAACATTATGAAAAAAATTAATTTTTTAATTCTTTTTCTCATTTTATTAATCTCCTGTAAACAGGAAAAGAAAACAGCTTCCTTGGAAGTGGAAAAATCCTCTGATTTTAAAATAGAATTTGGTAAGGTATCCCCTAAATCTGTATTTAGAAACGATAGCCTTAGTATATGGGGTGGGTCATTGGTAAAAGGCGAAGATGGTCTTTACCATATGTTTTATTCCCGTTGGCCAAAAAAACTAGGATGGGAGTGGGTAAATTACTCCGTAATCTCCCACGCGGTTTCAGAGTCTCCATTCGGTCCTTTCCAACCCAAGGACGATGCCTTACCAGATCGTGGTGCTGAATTTTGGGACGGTTCTACTACTCATAATCCTACAATACATAAGTTTAACGGCAAATATTATTTGTACTATATGGGTAATACAGGAGACAAAAAAGTTGTAAGTGTTCCCGGAAAACCGAAGATCAACTGGTTGCATAGAAACAACCAACGTATTGGGGTGGCCGTTGCTGAATCGCCCAACGGACCATGGAAACGTTTTGATAAACCAGTTTTGGATGTTTCACCCAATGAAGATGCTTATGATGCCTTAATGACCTCAAACCCTTCTGTATGCCAGATGCCAGATGGTAAAATATTGATGGTCTATAAGGCGGTAGGTAAAAAACATCCCTTACCAGGAGGTGGTCCGGTAGTACATATGGTGGCCATTGCCGACAGTCCCACTGGACCTTTCAAAAAATATCCCGATCCGGTCTTTACCTTCAAAGGTGAACGTTTTCCTGCCGAAGACCCTTATATCTGGTATCAAGACGGGAAGTTTCGGGCTATTGTAAAACGTATCAAGCATGAGGGAGGGGAAAGGAAATTTTCTTTGGTGCACTATGATTCTGAAGACGGAATTCAATGGAATAAAGCCAAAAATTTTGAGATTTCGGAACGTATCGTTACCTGGGAGAACGGACGTACCCAACAATTCACTCACTTAGAACGGCCTCAGGTGTATCGGGAAAATGGAGAACCCATAGCCCTTTTGTGTGCCGCGGATACGCTTGATGCAAACGGAGTCCGTCAATCGTTTAATCTCCAGATACCGCTAAAGATTTACAAATAAATTTGTGGGTTTGGCCTGCTGTTTTGGTGCAAAAAGAATATGATTATCAATTTTTTAAAATATGCAAACATGAAAATACCATTCGACTTAGGTACTGCCCGATTTTGCTTTGTATGGTGTGTACTGACTTTTTATGGTGGAATAGATGCGGCAAACGCACAACAAACGCCATTTCCCTATAACCTTACCGATAGTACAAAGAACCAAGAAATGAGTGAGGCGATGCGACGCGTTTTTGACAATCATCCGTCGCCGTTGAATCCTGAGAACGAACTGTATTCCCAATTTAAATACACCAAACTAAAAGGTTTTGACTATGGTGGGAAAGATGGTACTGTTACGCGACGCGACCCATCAAAAATACTCTTTGAAAATGGCAAATATTATGTTTGGTATACCAAGCGACATACGGTAGTCCCTCCAATTGGATGGAATCGGGCAGCGGAAGCCACTGATGAGATACCTTCTACCGATTGGGACCTGGCCGATATATGGTTCGCCACAAGTACCGACGGATTTACATGGGAAGAACAGGGCATAGCGGTAAAGCGACCACCGAAACCACAGCCTGGCTGGCGGGCCGTGGCCACACCGGATATTCTAAAATTCAAAGGAAAGTATTACCTCTACTATCAGTCATTCGTAGAAGCTAGTGGCTTAAGGGGCGACTACTGCCCCATTGGCATGGCGTACTCCGATTCGCCCAATGGGCCATGGAAGGTCGTGAACAAAGAAGTGCTACCCACGGGAAGCAAGGGCGCATGGGATCAATTCGCGGTTCAAGATCCCACGCCACTGGTCCACGATGGTAAGATATACATGTACTACAAATCTGCCTTTAACCGACCGGGTACGGTTTGGAGTGGTATCGGTCTGGCCATTGCCGACAATCCTCTGGGGCCATTTAAAAGGCATCCTTTAAACCCTGTTCAGAACTCGGGCCATGAAATCTGTTTCTTTCCGTATAAGGAGGGTGTGGCCTCTTTGGTCATTCGCGATGGACCTGAACATTTTACCATTCAATATGCCGAAGACTGGGTGAATTTCAAAGTTGTGGCCATTACCGAAATGATGCCGATCGGTCCGAATGCATTTATACCTGATGCCTTTTTAGATAATGGCAATGGAAGGGGAATAACTTGGGGCATTTCACATTTCAGGAATGTCAGAGGCGTCAACGGACGAACGTATTCAGAATTGGCCCGTTTCGATTGTGACCTTAGTCTTGATGTTCATGACCCCGAAATGAAGGAGCACAATAACCTTTGGCCTCCCGAAGATTACTATCGTTGGGGCCTAAGCCAGTCCCAAAGGGAAAGAATCGAAAAAACGAGCCACAACCTTATAGAAAATCATAATTGAAATATGAACGCAATGAAACTCAAAACAATTTTAACACAACTAATTATAGGCGGAGTGCTTATAAGCATAACAATTGCATGCTCCGATTCAAAACAAGAATCAAAGTCTGCGGTAACGGAAAATGCCGAGACACAGGAGCATCAAGTTTTTCCACATAAAATGCCGGAAGAAAAACCGGACTTCCCATTAAGTGCTTCGGCCGAACGAATGTTCGACTATCCCACACCAAGGGTTCAAGACAATGAACTCTATTCGCTTTTCAAGTACACCAAACTAGAAGGATTCGATTACAATGGTGGTGATGGAACTATTACCCGCCGTGACCCCTCAAGACCAATTTTTGTAGACGGAAAATATTATGTGTGGTATACCAAACGTCACACTAAAACACCACCTATTGGTTGGGACAGGGCCAAGGAAGCTACAGATGAAATACCTTCGACCGATTGGGACCTGGCCGAAATTTGGTATGCCACGAGTGCCGATGGGATCAACTGGAAAGAAGAAGGTGTAGCCATCAAAAGACCTGAAAAACCCAAACCAGGGTGGCGTTCTGTTGCTACACCGGATATTTTGGTCTGGAAAGGAAAATACTACCTCTACTACCAAGCGTTTAACGAACCAAGTGGGTTACGTGGTGACTGGTGCCCGGTTTCCGTTTCTTATGCCGATGCACCTGACGGACCATGGATACATGGCGGCGATGCTGTAATCCCATTTGGGAAAAAGGGCGAATGGGATCAAGATGCCACCCACGATCCCCAGCCCATTGTTTATAAAGGAAAAATTTACCTTTATTATAAAGCGGCCTATAATAAATGGCCCGATATTAGGGATAAATATGCGGTAGGTCACGGTCTGGCCATAGCCGAAGACCCCTTGGGACCCTTTGAAAAGCACTCCTTGAACCCCGTAATGACTTCGGGGCATGAGACCACATATTTCCCTTTTAAGGAGGGCATTGCCAATATTACCATTAAAGACGGCAATGAAAGAGAGACCGTACAATATTCTAAAGACGGAGTCAATTTTGAAATTGCCTCGGTCATTTCTTTGCCTCCAATAGCAGGTGGACCCTATGCCGCTGATATGTTTGCCGATAGTGGGAATGGTAGGGGCTTTACCTGGGGGCTATCACATTTTATTAATGCCGGTGAACCGAAAAAGGGATATTCAATTATTGCACGGTTTGACTGTGACCTTAGTCTAGACCAGCATATACCCGAATATAAGAAAACAGGGGTATGGCACAAGCCAGAAGTCTATTTTGCCCAGAAGCCGAATATCAATAATCATCCGGAGGGGCGATAACTTTTAAAGCAGTCTCTAATTTGTAATAAACAGAAATTATGGTTACCGATATGAACCGGAATAATAGTAAGAAGTACTTCATTTGTGTATTGGCACTATTTGTACAGTTTGGGTTTTCACAACAATCAAAGCCCAATGTCATACTGGTGCTGACCGATGATCAGGGTATAGGCGATTTGGGCTGCCATGGCAACCCTTGGCTTAAAACGCCAAATATCGATGCCTTTTATAAAGACGCTGTGCGTATGACCGATTTTCATGTGAGTCCGGTCTGTACGCCAACCCGTGGGGCGATTATGACTGGTCGCTACCCAATCAATAATGGTGCTTGGGCTACTTACAAAGGCCGTGACGCCCTTTCGGAAGGGGCTACCACCATGGCCCGTTTATTTCAAAAAAATGGTTATCGAACGGGAATGTTCGGTAAATGGCATTTAGGGGACAATTATCCGGTACGACCAATAGATCTCGGTTTTGAGGTTGCCGTGCACCATAAGAGTGGAGGTGTTGGGGAATTGTCCGATTATTGGGGCAATACCTATTTCAACGATACCTATTTCGTCAATGAAGAACCAAAACGATTTGAAGGGTATTGCACCGATGTTTGGTTCGATGAGGCCATGAAATTTATCGAAGATACCGAAGAACCCTTTTTTATTTATTTGCCTACCAATGCACCCCACAGTCCGCATTATGTGGACGAAAAATACGCCGAACCCTACAAGTCTTTGGTGGGAACCGAAATACCCAATGCCGAGTTTTTTGGAATGATTGCCAACATAGACGAAAATTTCGGCAGGCTTGAAAAGTTCCTGAAAAAAAGAAAATTGGCTGACAACACCATTTTAATTTTTATGACCGACAATGGGGCGACCGCCGGATTTGACAGCAAGAGGAACCTAGGGTATAATATGGGCTTCAGAGGGCGAAAAGGGGATGAACTGGAAGGAGGGCACAGAGTGCCTTTTTTCATCCGATGGAAAGAGGGAAAGGTAACGGGAGGATGGGACATCAATGCAACTACAGCCCATGTAGATCTGATTCCCACCCTTGCGGGTTTGTGTGATATAGAAATTTCCGAGAAACTGAAGCTCGATGGCCTAGATTTTTCGCCCTTACTCCTGAAAAAGGACAACGAATTGGGTGAAAGAACGCTGTTCGTTCATAGCCGTCAAGATTGGCGACCACCCCATGATATCGCACAAACCTGTTTGATACTGGATAAGTGGCGCTTGGTGAACGGTACGGCCTTGTACGATATTGAAAATGACCGCCGACAAGAGAACGATATTGCCGCGCAGAATCCCGAATTGGTGCAACGACTGCTATCGAACAACAGCAACTTTTTGAATGAGGTAAAGACCAATACCGAGTATTATGAAGTTCCTACAGCGATTGTGGGCAATCCTAATCAAAAAGAAATAAAATTGACCATTCAACATGCCATTGGTGATGATAGTCCTATTTGGAAAAGCGAACAAGTGGCTGAAGGACTAAAGAACCAAAACAACAGACATGCTATCAACGTAGAGCAAGAGGGTACTTATCGCATATCCTGTAGAAGATGGCCTAAAGAATGTTCGGGCCCCATCCTTGGCGTGCCAAAACAAAACCCTAAAAATTGGTTCGAGTACAAACCCATTTCACCTAATAAGGCACGAATTCAGATTGCCAATCAAATTGTGGAAAAAGATATTAAGTTGGAAGAGGAAGAAGTGACCTTTGAAGTGTATCTGGAGAAAGGAAAAACATTTTTAGTAAATGACTTTATCGAAGGGGACGAAAAATATGGGGTATATTATACTTATGTTACCTTTTTGGAAAGCGGTAAAAACAATGATTGACAACCGAAAACAGAATAGATTATGATCATTAAAAAAGTAATAAACCTTGTGGTGTGCCTTCTTCCCTTTTTGGTATTGGCACAAGAGAAGCAACCGAATATTGTATGGATTTTCTCCGATGACCATTCATACCAAACTATAGGTGCCTATGGAGGAAGATTGCAGGGCCTAAACCCCACCCCGAACATTGATCAATTGGCAACTGAAGGAATGCGTTTCGACAAGGCTTATGTAGAGAATTCTATTTGTGCACCTAGTAGAGCGGCGTTACTTACTGGGAAAATGAGCCATAAGCATAAGAAGTTCGACAATACCAAGAAATCGGTTTTTGATCATGATCAACAGCAATTCCAAAAAATACTTCAGAAAAATGGGTACCAGACGGCCATGATCGGAAAGATTCATTTGCCAGGGAAAATGCAAGGTTTTGATTATTGGGAAGTGTTGCCCGGTCAAGGAAAATATTATCATCCTGATTTTATTACCGAAAATGGTGCAACCAATTATGAAGGGGAATATGTTACCGATGTGATTACCGATCGTTCCCTAAACTGGCTAAAAAACGGAAGGGATAAGAATAAACCCTTTATGATGATGGTGCATCATAAGGCCCCGCACCGTAATTGGGATCCTGCGGAGCGTTACATGACAAAATATGAAGATATAGATATTCCTGAACCCGATAACCTTTTTGATAATTATGATACCCGAGGTTCCGCGGCTCACAAACAGGAGATGGATATAGCAACGAGTATGAATTTGGATAGGGATCTTAAGGCTTCGGGCGAGATGTATGCCAATGATTTAAGATTTAGAGATCGCTATGAGAAAATTGCCACAGGACAGCTCAAGGGGAAGGAGCTTACCAAGTGGAAATATCAAACCTATATGAAAGACTACTTGCGCTGTATCTGGTCCGTAGATGAGAGTGTTGGGGAAATTGTCAAAGCCTTGAAAGAGCAGGGGCTGGATAAAAATACCATTGTGATCTACTCTTCTGATCAAGGCTTCTATATGGGTGAGCATGGATGGTTCGACAAGCGTTTTATGTATGAGGAATCGTTTCGCACGCCCTTGATCGTAAAATGGCCCGGTACAGTTAAAGCGGGAAGTGTAAATACCGATCTAGTTCAAAATATAGATTTTGCAGAAACTTTTTTGGATATGGCCAGAGCACCTATTCCCCATGATATGCAGGGCAAAAGCATTGTCCCACTGTTATTGGGAGAAACTCCCGATAATTGGCGAAAATCCTTGTATTACCATTACTACGAATACCCTGGTGCACATTCTGTACGCCGCCACGAAGGAATAGCCAATAAACGCTATAAACTCATACGTTTTTACGGAGAAGATGTTCCTGATGGGGAGGAATGGGAGTTCTACGATTTGGAGAACGATCCTGCTGAAATGAACAATGTTTATGGGTCGATACTTTTGTCCAGTACCATTTCAGAATTGAAAAGTGAGTTGACCCGGTTGCGGGTACAGTACCAGGTTACAAAACAATAATCATTTAAGTCTTAAATAATGAATTTAAAATCTGCCATAATTTATCTATGCTTATTTCTTGTCTATAACGTGGTAGGACAAGAAAGTTTAAACGGGAAGATGGTCTATAAGCCTTATGTAAACCAATTGGGTTACAACCTAGGGGAATCCAAACGTTTTGTTTGCTATGGGGCCCAAGATGGGACACCCTTTCAAATTGTTGATGACCAAAACTCTAAAATTGTTTTTGAAGGCCAAATGTTGAATCAAGAAGGGTGGTTCACGGAATTTGATCCAAAAGGGGATAGCCATGAATATCGCATAAAAGTCAAAGGTCATGGGGAGTCTGTTCCATTTTGGGTAGCGGACCATCTTTTGGAGACGGCATCCTCTAAATTGGCCTATGATTTTTTTGTGGATGCAAGAGGTTTTTCCGATTTAAACAATTACCAAATGAGTGAGGTCTACGGAGGTGGACCAACGCGTGATGGAGGTGCCTATGGCCTTGAAACTATTTTTGAAATATTGCAATACGCCAGTAATCCTGCCCTCTTCGATAACTGGAAAACGGAATTGGGTGATAAAAAGGTGTCCGATTTAATTGAGCTTATCCTTTGGCACGCCGAATTTGCTTATAGGCATTTAGATTATAATGGTCCGGTAAAGAACCGTCATGGGTCCTTGGGGTATCAGGGACACCCCAGAATGACCTACGATTATTGGAACACATTGGACCAATTAGCGGCTGTTTGTGCCGCTTATCACGCCTTCTTAAAACCATATTTACCAGAAGAAACCTATCAAAAATATAGGAAGGCCTGTTTGGATAATTGGGAAAAATATGACCGGCACAAAGTGGTACGGTTTTGGACCTACAGCACCAAATGGGTAGATCAAGGTTTTCAGGAATTTAATGAAATGGGTAATGCATACGGACAGTCGGTTTTTCGAAATTTGTTTATGTATTGGTGTGAAAAAAATGAGAAGGACGGCTCACCAACTAAATTCTTGCAATGGGCCCAATCTGGAGCAGAAGACATTATTGCCAATTGGGATTTTAACAATCCACGCCATATGTGGTGGATCCGCAATGCAGAACACATTACTCCCCAAGCCCTAGCTTATTTTATGATATTGCTGCCCGATAAAGCTCCGTCAGCTTCCAAAGATAAATTGGAGGCTTGGGCACTTCATATGAAACAAAGGACCAACAATTTTTGGAAATATCGCAAGCATAGTGAAACGGAATGGGCGCACCCAAAAACTAAGGAATTGGGTGGGGCTCCAGCCTTGGGAGGCTCAATGTTTGCAGTGGCCCACCTACTAAACGACCCTGAATTAAGGGCTATAGGATGGGCCCAGACCGATTTTGTTTTTGGGGTTAATCCGGTAGGGGCCCATTTAAGCAACAAAAGTGAGGACAGACTTAGAATTAACGGTTATTGGAAAGGCGTAGAAAATGGTTGGCCCCAATCTCACCCCCACGGATATGGGGAGTTGGGTGAAGTTAGGGGGACTTTGGATGGTTCTCCCTTGGACTCACAGTTTCCAATAGCGGGAATAGTGGAAGTTGTAAAAGGAGAAAATGAAGGCCAGGTTTTTGGAAAGAATGCCTATGCCACTGAAGGTTGGGGAATTTCCAACCGTGGTTGGCAAGCAACCTTGACCTTTTCAACCTTAGGGAGTCACAGCTTATGGGTGTTGGATGCCCACGGCAAGGAGCAACTGGAGAAAGCAAAGCCCGGGGAAACAATAATGGTGCAACTCAAGGCTGCCCTAAATTTAAATCCCGATAAAATGGAAAAAGGTTGGATATTGATCAATGACGGAAATGGACCCCGAAAAATGGAAGTATTGGAAACCGAGGTCAATTCTGGAATCTTTACCGCAGCCTATAAAATTCCCAAAAATATATCCGTATCTTTTTTAGAACTATCTTACGGGTATTTAGGCTTCGAAAAATCGCTTAAATTGAATATATTTAACTGAATCAAACTGAACCAATTCCATCAATATTATGAAACATACTTCCTGTTGCCCATTGTTTTTTATGCTGCTATTAATAACCATAGGGTGTAAAAACCAGCCTAAGAATACCGGTTCGGAGGGTCAACAACCAGTTCAAAAAGACGGCCTTAAACTCCTTGTAGGTACTTTTGCCGAGGGAGAGGAACAGGGCATCTATCAGGTCGACTTTAATACTGAAACGGGAGAGCTGACCAATAGGCAACATGTGGTCAAAGAGAACAAGCCTGGATATTTATATCTCTCCAAAGACGGGGAAAGGGTCTATTCTTCAAACGGAACCAAGCCAGGGAGTGTTTCGGCATTCCAATGGAACGAAGATAAATCGGCCTTGGAGAGAGTGGCCAACCGGCCCAGTATAGGGGATGGCGCCTGTTATATTGCGTTGAACTCCAATGAAAACCTCCTTGCCGCTGCCAATTATGCCTCTGGCGGTATAGTCTTATATCCCGTAAACGAAAAGGGAGCTGTTTTGGATGCCCCACAGGCGATACAACACACTGGCAATGGGCCTCATCCCAACCAAAACTCCGCACACGCCCACTGCGTAAAATTTTCGGATAATGGTGAATTTTTGTACGCTATAGATTTGGGTATAGATCAGATTTTGACGTATCCAATTGATTCTGAAAATAAATTGGGCAAAGCCGAGGTGGGTCTACAATTGGATCCCGGCGACGGTCCAAGACATCTTATTTTCCATCCGTCAAAGAATATGGCATTTGTAATCAACGAACTTTCCAGTACGGTAGTTTCTGCCACCATAGACCCCGCTACTGGACAATTTCAGCGGATTGATAAGCTAAGTACGCTTCCTACTGATTATGATGGAAAAAATGCCTGTGCGGACATTCATTTAAGTCCCAACGGAAAATTTCTCTATGCCTCCAATAGGGGTCACAATAGTTTAGCTATTTATTCTGTTTCTGACAGTGGGCATCTCAAACTTGTGACAATTGAATCTGTTCAGGGAGATTGGCCGCGGAATTTCACTTTATCTCCAGACGGGAAATTTTTATTGGTGGCCAATCAAAAATCCAACAATATTACCGTGTTTAAAGTCGATCAACAAACTGGGCTTCTAGAGTTTACAGGAACTGAAATAAGCATTTCACAACCCGTGTGTTTAAAGTTTTAGGCAAAGGCCCAATGTAACAAACCATGCCAAGAAGAACATAGAATCCCTAAGATAACTTTACTCGATAATCGAGATTATAATGCACCTACGCTTGCTTGCCCGAATCCATTCAGGCGGGCCTGACCGTTCCATTCAGGCGGGCGTCGAAATGTTATTAGTAGTTTCCTTCTGATGCCTCAAGGGCTTGCCCTGAGGTAATTGATTAAAAGCGAATTGCCCCATTAAGTACATTAAATACTGCATAGAACGATGGGTTGCAAATCTTTTTTTAACGCGTAAATTTTACATTTAATAAAAATGTGTATATTTAGCTGCTAAATACTCAGCTAGCTAAAGTTAAATTTGCGTAATCTATAATGGAGAAAGAGCTTATAAGTTCGGCCGATTTTCGCTTCCTTCAATTTAAGGAAGGTGATCGCCGTGCTTTTGAGTATTATTTTAAGGAATACTACAATAGTATCGTTGGGTTTAGTATTCAATTTATAGGCGATCAGGATAAAGCTAGAAGTGTGGCTCAAGATGCCTTCATTAAACTTTGGGAGAACAGGAAAAAAGTTCAAAAAACCAATGGAATTCA
The DNA here is from genome assembly GCF_023015905.1 of Arenibacter sp. F20364. Lineage (GTDB taxonomy): Bacteria > Bacteroidota > Bacteroidia > Flavobacteriales > Flavobacteriaceae > Arenibacter. The sequence goes on from NZ_JALKBD010000008.1 coordinate 53,133, forward strand.
AGCCTTTTTGTACCGCTCGGTGAAAACTGATTGTTTAAATCTACTTAGACACAATAAGGTAGTACGCAAATATAAATCCAGGAAATTGCAGGAAAGGGAAAGCAATTTGCATGCTGAAATTTTGAATTCCATGAATTTTGATTCCGTTACCTTTTCGGAATTGGAAAGTCTTATTGAAAAATCAATAGCGGAATTACCGGACAAATGCAAACAGGTATTTGTAAAAAAGCGTTTTGAAAATAAGAAGAATAGAGAGATTGCCGAGGAACTTGGTATTACTATTAAAGCGGTAGAGGCCAATATTACAAGAGCTACGAAATTCCTTAAATTACGACTTGTAAACTACGTTATCACTATTTTGATTTATACTTTTTTGCGGTTTTAACAAAAAAAATCAAAAATCAATGTAGGGTAAAGTACTTCTAAGGTGTACTTAATTGGAACACAAAATTCCAGTTAATGGATCATCAGTTAATTTCAAAGTATCTTTTAGGAAATGCCACAGAAGAGGAAGTAGAACGAATCTTCCAATGGATAGATGATTCTCCCGAGAATAAAAGAGTCTTTATTCAATTTAAAAAGGCCTGGGCTTTGGGCGCCAAAAGTGATGAAGATGGCGAGAAAGCTTGGCGGGAATTGGACTCAAAACTGGGTGATAACAAGGGGAAGTCCGGGTTTACAGGACTTATAATGTATGCCGCTATCTTCGTACTTCTTGTTGGTACAGGGTATTTCTTTACACTTCAAAAATCAAATTCCAATCTACCGGTAATTGATAAAAACGCCATTACCTTGCAATTGGGCAACGGAAATATTCAGGTGATAACCGAGGATGGTGAACGTACCTTTTTGGACAAAAAAGGAAAACTGGTAGGAAAACAGAAAGGAAATGTTTTGAATTATAAGAGTGTAGCAAGTGACCTTACTACATTGTCACTTATTTATAATGAATTGACCATACCCTACGGGAAAACTTTTCAGTTAGTGTTGTCGGACGGCACCACAATTCATCTTAACTCCGGTAGTTCCATAAAATATCCCGTAAAATTTATTGAAGGAACAAAGAGGGAAGTTTTCCTTAAGGGTGAGGCCTTTTTTGACGTTACTAAAGATCCGAACAATCCTTTTGTAGTTAATGTAAATGACTTAAACGTCAGGGTTCTGGGAACTAAATTCAATGTTTCTTCATATCCTGAGGAGGAGAATATCAATACTGTGCTGGTTGAAGGGTCTGTTGCACTACATGGAAAAAATAAGGAGTTCAATTCTTCCAATACGGTTTTATTGGAGCCGGGAGAGAAAGGCGAATGGAACCAGGAATCTGAAAAAACATCCGTAACCAATGTGGATACAAAAATGTATACAAGTTGGGTGGAAGGAAGAATGGTCTTTAGGAACACCCCCTTTAAGATCATCAGAAAAAAATTGGAAAGGCACTATAATGTCTCCATTAAAAACAATAATGAAATATTGGAAGACAAGACTTATAACGCGGTATTCGATGTAGAAAGCATAGAACAGGTATTGCAAACCTTAAACGAAATTTATTCCATTGAATACAAAATTGATCAAAATGAAATAATCATCAACTAATCTTAACACCACTAAATATGAACTGAAACTTTCAAAACTAGGACAAACTCGACTAAAAAAAAACCAGAAAATGCTTGCGACATTTTCTGGCAAATTAAAGTGATTAAAATTTTTATTAACCACCAAACGTATTACTAAATTATGAAAAAAATTAACAAACCGAGGAATCGTAATGGTTGTTCATGGCGATTCGATTTAAAGATGAAATTAACAACACTATTTTTATTGGTTGCACTATTTCAAGTTAATGCAAGTACCTATTCCCAAAACACTAAAATAGACTTGAATCTCAATAACGTTAAGGTGCATGAAGTTCTCAATAAGATTGAATCCCTAACGGAATTTAAATTCTTTGTGGACACGAAGGAAGTGGATTTGGAAAGAACGGTTTCCATTAAGGTAAAAAGGGAAACAGTCTCGGAGATATTGAAGAAAGTATTTAGAGGAACCGATATTGTTTATAAGGTGTTGGACAAACAAATAGCCTTAAAACCAGGGGTAAAAGAAGAAGTTGATCAAAACAGTATCCAGAAGATAGGTATGCAACAACCTACTATTACTGGTACCGTTGTGGATAATACCGGGACACCTTTGCCTGGGGCCAACATTGTGGAAAAAGGAACCACGAATGGGGTAACAGCCGATTTTGACGGTAATTTTTCTATGGAAGTTGCAGATCTCAACGCTATTGTTGTAGTTTCCTATATTGGATTTTCCACTTTGGAAGTACCGATTGGTGGTGAGACAAATCTGAACATTACTTTAGAGGAGAGTGCTGCAGGGTTGGATGAGGTAGTTGTTGTAGGTTATGGTGTCCAAAAGAAGATTAACGTAATTGGCTCCATATCCCAAGTGTCCTCCGAGGATATAGAAAATAGGCCAGTAACACAGGCATCCCAAGCAATAACAGGACAGATGCCCGGAGTTACGGTAATCCAGAGGTCGGGAAGACCAGGACAGAGTGGAGGGGACATTAGTGTAAGAGGGGTTGGTTCCTTTGGTGCCACTCCAAATGCACTTGTTTTGATCGATGGAATTGCAGGTACCTTGAATGATATAAATCCAGACGATATTGCTTCGATCTCCGTTCTTAAGGATGCTTCCTCTGCAGCAATCTATGGAGCCAGATCTGCCAACGGGGTCATATTGATTACCACCAAAAGCGGAAGCAATAAAAAGTTTTCCGTTAGCTATAACAGTTATATTGGTGTCAATGAGGCCACGGAACTACCTGAATTTGCCAACTCTTGGGAATACGCGGAAATGTACAATATAGCTTCAGGAAGCAATAGTTTTAGTGCCGAGGACATTGAAAATTACAGGGCGCAAAACGATCCTGACAATTATCCGAATACCAGGTTCTTGGAAGATCTGTTTTCTAGAAGTGGAATACAGACCTCACATACCCTTACCATAAATGGGGGAGATGAAAGAAACAAATACTATGTTTCTGCAGGTATGCTGGACCAACAGGGCATTGTACCTAAAAATAGCTTTAATCGCTATAACTTTCGTATGAACCTAAATAACAAGTTAGGTGAAAAATTTGAACTTAACAGTAGATTTTTTGGCGCTTTGGAAGAACGAAAAGAGCCTCAGGCCACTGCGAATAAAGGAGGTGGATTTTTGGATCAACTTGTTCAAAATGCAGTGCGTTATCCAGCAACTTTTTTAGGTCAGGATTCTCAAGGAAATTACGGAATAGGACCTGAAAGTGGTGGGACTCCCGTAGCTTGGTTGGATTCCAAGTCATATTTAACCAATCCAACAACAAGGGTCGGGGTAAATGTGAAATTGGATTGGAAGCCTTCTGATGATTTGGTGTTTTCCGCGATCGGAGGGTATAATTTTACGCTTTATGAAGAGCGTTCGTACTTAGCCTCCCAAAGATTAAACGAGGATGTATTTTTAGGGCAGTCGTACCTAAACCAACAGAGCAACAAAACTATTTTTAAGACCATGCAGTTTACCGGGGAGTACACCAAAGAGTTTGGGTCTCATGATTTTAGCTTGTTGGCAGGATATTCCTTTGAAAATGAGGAACTATCCCTTTTCAATGGTTATCGTCAAGATTTTGCGAGTAATGATTATACCGTCATGGATCTTGGTAGTGCCGAAAATCAGCAATCTGGAGGCTATGATGCGGAATGGGCCTTACAATCCTTTTTCTCCCGGTTAAAGTACAGTATTGACCAAAAATATCTTTTTGAGGCTACCATGCGTTATGATGGTTCATCGCGCTTTCCGGAAAATAATAAATACGCATTTTTTCCATCCGCTGCCGTGGGATGGCGTGTATCCCAAGAATCGTTTATGGATGATGTTTCTTGGATATCCAATTTAAAAGTAAAGGCCTCTTGGGGTATATTAGGAAATCAGAATATAGGTAACTATCCCTATCAAACGGTTTTGGCTTCCGGAAGGGACTATTCCTTGGGTGGAGGTCTTGCCACTGGGGCGGCCTATGCCAATTACAAGGATGCCAATATAAAATGGGAGTCTACAGAAACCACGGATATAGGACTCGAAACCGGTTTTTTTGACGGGAAAGTAACTTTTAATGCCACCTATTTCAATAGAAATACAACAGACGTGCTATTTAAGCCTTCTGCAAGTGTATCCTCGGTCTTGGGAGTTGGCATAAGTGAAACCAATACCGGAGAAGTTAAAAATACCGGATGGGAATTTGACCTGGGCCATCGCGGAAAAGCTGGAGATTTTGGATATTCCATCAACACCAATTTTTCTATCATCAACAACGAGGTTATCACCTTGGGTCTAGGTAATGTAGAACAGCCCAATGGCTTTGTAGGTAATGGTTCCGACCTGTTTATTGGATACCCCATGCAGATGTACTACGGTTATAAGGCAGATGGGGTATTTTTAAATGATGGGGAAGTGGATAGCTGGCCAGATATGTCGGCGGTAAATCCTACAGCACAGGCCGGTGATTTTAGGTACAAGGATATCAGTGGCCCGGACGGAGTTCCGGACGGCAAGGTAGATCCAACATATGACCGCACCTACTTGGGAAGCCGTATACCAAAATATACTTTTGGCGCCAATCTAGGTATTAACTATAAAAATTTCGATCTGTCTGTTTTACTACAGGGAACGGCAGAGGTAAAAGGGCAATTGACCGGTTACGCAGGGAATGCTTTCTTTAATTTAGGAAATATACAGCGTTGGCAAATGGACGGTAGGTTCGATCCTAACAACCCCGTACGGTACCCGGATTATCCTAGATTGGAAGTTTTGACCAACAGTGGATCGGCCAATACGGAAACATCCGATTTTTGGGTCATTGATTCAGGGTATTTACGTGTAAAGAATATTCAGCTCGGGTATAATTTTCCAAATTCTTTGACCGATGTCCTGAGTATAGACAGTTTAAGGTGCTATTTAGGGGCAGAGAACCTGCATTCTTTTAATTCCTATAGAAAGGGATGGGATCCTGAAATAATTGGAGGCGGAGCTTATTATCCCATATTAACTACCTACACTTTTGGTATAAACCTAAAATTTTAAGATCATGATCAAATTATATAACAAAAAGTCATCTAAACCCGGGTTCCTAGGTTTTCTTCTGCTGGGGATCCTATCCTTGGGAACAGTTATTTCCTGCGATAAGGAATTGGAGCAATTTCCCAGCAACGCTTTTGCTGCAGATAATTTCTGGACATCCGAGTCCAATGCCAATATAGCGCTTACAGGTGCTTATAGAGGGGCTGTGGAATACGGCACACAGGTGGTTCCCTCCGACTGGTGGACCTACTGCGGTATCGTATTCATGGAATTTGCCACAGATAACGCCTATGATCGTAGAGGTGATAACTCAACCCAGAATCGATTGACGAACGGAACGCTTTTGCCCAATAACAATGTTATAAACGGATATTGGCAAGGCTCCTACAAGAGGATCGCTATTTGCAACGATTTCTTGGAAAATATTGACAAGGTGGATATGGAACAGGCCAAAATAGATAGAATGAAGGCCGAAGTTCAGTTTCTAAGGGCCACACAATATTTTTACCTTTCACAGTTTTGGGGCAGTGCTCCTTTGGTAACCTCTACCTTGACGCCAGATGAGGCCAATAATGTGGATAAGGCTTCTAAAACGGAATTGGTGACTTTTGTAGAGAATGAGCTTAAGGCCGCTACCGCAGCGCTTCCGACATTCGGGGAACTGAAAGCAGGGGAAGCCGGTAGGGCAAGTAAACAAGCGGCGCTTGCTTTTCTGGGAAGGTTGTATCTCGGGGAGAAGAATTTTCCGGAGGCTTCCACAACGTACAAACAGATCATAGATATGGGTGACAATATTATTGACCCAGATTACCAATCGCTTTTTATTCCTGCTAATGAGGGCAGTAGTGAAAATATATTTAGTTCGCAGTATTTTGGTGGGCAGGCAGGAAATGCCCTACCCCAGCATGCCTATCCGGCGGTTTCCTCGGGTTGGCATATCGTAAACCCTTTGGGAAGTCTAGCGGATGCCTACGGTTTTGACGATGGAACTCCATTGTCCTATGATGATCCAAAATTCGACTATGATGACATGGGAGCCAATAGGGACCCAAGATTTAGATATAACCTTATATGGGATGGTGCCACATTCGCAGGTAGGATCTATGATTGTCATCCAGACTCTTCTGGATCTGTAGATCAATTAACTTATTCCAAGCAGGCAACCAGAACAGGTTACGGTCTGCGCAAGTTTTTTGATGAATCCTTTAGTGGTAACTTAAGGACGGATTATGGTGGAAATATTCCAATCATCAGATACGCGGAAGTATTATTGAGTTATTTGGAGGCCGAGCTCGAAGCTGGCAATGCCATTACCCAACAATTATTGGACGAGACCATCAATGCCGTTAGGGGTAGGGCCTCAGTAGGATTGCCTCCTATTACCGAAACCAATGCAGCGGCCTTAAGACCTATTTTAAGAAATGAAAGAAGAATTGAGTTGGCCTTGGAAGGACAACGTTTATGGGATATCTTTAGATGGGGGATTGGTGATGAAGTGTTAGTAGGGGATTTTTGGGGGGCACCATTCCCCAATTCAACACTTTATCCAACAACTTCCAAGAAAATAGACCCACAATTTAGGTGGTATGTTACCACTAAAGATTTCAGGGAAGGTGTGGATGACGTTTGGCCAATTCCAGAATCGGAAGTCAACGTAAATCCTAAATTAGGAAATTAATCATTTTCGTAAAATGGTCTTAAAAAGAAGAAAATTTATTCAAAAAGTAGGGTTGGCAATTCCAATAATTGCCAACCCATTTACTAATGTTTTTGCTCAGAGCGGTGCGATAAAGGAAAATGCAAACAATAGGTTGGTAGGACCCAAAGACTTCAGTTTTACAAAATTGAACGATAGGGTCTGGATCGGAAAAGATTTCTGGAGTATTCCCATGGAAGACTGGGAAATTAAAAACAAACGACTGGAGTTTAAAGGGGCTATGAGAAACGCCCGTTTACATCTACTGACATATGTGCTTAAAAAGGACCAGGGAGATTTTAGGGTCAAAAGCAGTCTAGGGCTACTAAAAAACAATGCTGATAAAGGTTCCGTCGGATTTACCATTGGCATAAAGGATACTACGGATCCCAAAAGTGTAAAAGCGGCCTGTTATTTTGGGGAAGGTGTGTCAGCAGGTATTTCTTTGGATGGCAAAATATTTATGGCCAACAATGAAACGCCACTTCCCGAAAATTTTGATTATAACAATTTTGACATGGAGTTGGAGGCCTCTCCAAAAAATGGGGGTTATGAGTGTACCTTGACGGTGGTGGACAACAACGGTCTAAAAGGGGAATTGACTTATAATCACTCCGGAGAAATGGAAGGTTTGGTAGCCTTGGAGCAAAACATCCAAGAAAAGGATGGGAGTACATTTTGGTCCAAATCCATTTCCCTTAAGGGCAATAAAATAGAATACATCCCGGACAATAGTTTTGGGCCAATTCTTTGGGCAATGTACACCCTTTCCAAGGGGACATTAAAATTAACGGCCCAGCTTCCCCCTATTGGAAATAAGGATTCTAAAAAGGTGGAGCTTCAATTTCTAAAGAATGGCAAATGGGTGAAGGAAGGTAAAATGGAAATAGATACCATATCATTTACCACCATTTTCACTATCAACGAATGGAATTCAGATGAGGATATTAAATATCGCCTGATGTATTCCATGGATAAGGAAAAGCAATACTATGATGGGGTAATCAGGGAAGAGCCCGCCGACAGACCACTGCGATTTGGTGGATTAACATGTCAGGAATGGGCAGGATATCCTTATCGGCCATTGGTGGAAAACCTGGAGAAATCCAACCCTGATATGCTGTATTTTTCCGGAGATCAGTTATATGAGGGCAATGGGGGATATCCCATTAAAAGACAGCCAGAGGATAGCGCTATATTAAACTATCTTGGTAAGTGGTATATGTTTGGTTGGGCATTTGGAAATATTATGCGGGACAGACCTACCATTTGCACCCCGGATGACCACGATGTATATCAAGGTAATTTGTGGGGAGAAGGAGGCGAAGGAATCTCCTTTGAGGAATGGGAAAAAGTAAGGGATGCCCATGGAGGATTGGTGCAAACCCCAAAAATGGTAAATGTGGTTTACCGCACTCAATGTGGCCACCTGCCAGATCCTTATGATCCAACGCCCCTGCCATCGGGTATCACTAATTGGTATACCCAAATGGTTTATGGCAAAGTAAGTTTCGCTATTGTGAGCGACAGATTGTTTAAGTCCGGTCCGCAGAAGCTAAGGAGTGGGGAAGGTAGGATAGATCATCTTACTGCACCGGCAAAACCGGAGGAACTTGATTCCAAAGGCCTGAACTTTTTTGGAAATCGGCAAATGGAGTTTTTAAATGGCTGGATACAAGATTGGCAAGATGCTAATATGAAGGTACTGTTAAGTCAGACTTTATTTTCCAACGTAGGTACACATCATGGCCCTAAAAAGCAATTCTTATTCGGTGATTTGGACTCGGGAGGTTGGCCTAAATCCAAAAGGGATGAGGTAATACGGACAATTAGGAAGGCCAGTGCCTTCCACATCAACGGTGATCAACATCTGCCTTTTATGGTGCAATATAGTGTGGATGAAGTGCGGGATGGGGGCTGGACCTTCTGTACCCCGGCTATTTCAACGGGCTATCCAAGATGGGGACAGCCAGATTCGGTCAACGTACCTTTCACGGATAGACCGGCACATGGTTTGCCCAATACGGGTTGTTATCGCGATGGTTTTGGAAATACTAATTATATATATGCCGTTGGGAATCCGACCGATGATTTTGACTTAGAAAAAAATAGATACTTAAAGGCTCAGAAAAAGGCATCCGGTTTTGGCATAGTTACTTTTGATACTAGAGCTAGGACAATAAAAATGGAAGCGATTCGGTTTTTGGCGGACCTTGATGTGGAATCGGATGAAAATACTTATCCCGGTTGGCCATTGACCATTGGCCAAGATGATAACGATGGCAGAAGGGCCCTGGGCTACCTGCCGAGATTACAGCTTAAGGAATCCAACCAAGTGGTCAAGATTATTAATGAGGAGACCGGTGAAATAGTAAAATCGGTAAGAGTTAAGGGAAACGAGTACGTTCCTGCAGTATTCTCTTTGGCGAAGTACACCTTGGTCATAGGGGAAGGCCAAAACGAAAGGGTCTTTAAAGAAGTAGTAATAAGTACGGACCCTAAACAAGTTATGGAGGTTTAGACCAAATTAAAAATATGTAGTAAGATGCGACCCAAAAAATAGAAGGGTTGTACCTTACGAACTGCTAAAACCAAAATCAGTTAATATGCTATTAGAATATGAAAATTATTAGAAAGAATTTGTTCCAAACCGCTCTGGTTGTTTTGCTTATGGTAGGATGCAAGTCCAAGGCAGAAAAAGAGGTCGCCGTTGTAGAGAATTCAAAAAAACCGAACATTGTCTTTATTTATATGGATGATCTGGGCTATGGGGATATGAGTGCCTATGGCGCCACCGAGATCAGCACGCCCAATATGGATGCCCTGGCAATGGGCGGAGTGCAGTTTACCAACGGTTATGCCTCCTCTGCCACCTGTACCCCCAGTAGGTATGCCATACTAACGGGCAGGTATCCTTGGCGTAACAAGGATGCTAAAATATTGCCTGGAACAGCTCCTTTGATTATAGACACGGCACAAATGACTGTGCCCAAAATGTTGCAGGGAGAAGGATATGCCACTGGTATTGTGGGGAAATGGCACTTGGGTCTAGGTAGTGGCATGGTGAATTGGAACGAAAGGGTATCTCCGGGGCCCAATGAAGTAGGTTTTGATTATTCCTATATTCTGGCAGCAACCCAAGACAGGGTGCCAACGGTGTATATTGCCGATGGTCATGTGGATGGTTTGGACCCTAACGACCCAATAGAAGTTAGCTATGATAAAAATTTTGAAGGTGAGCCTACGGGATTGGACAATCCTGAACTAACCACCATGAAATGGCATCATGGCCACAATAACAGTATAGTGAACGGAGTGCCGCGAATAGGCTTTATGAAAGGTGGGGAGGCTGCCAAATGGAGCGATGTGGATATGGCCGACCATTTTCTGGCCAAGGCTCAAAATTATGTGAAAGAGCATAAAAGCGAACCTTTCTTTCTTTATTATGCCTTACAGCAGCCACATGTACCACGTACACCGCATCCACGTTTTGTCGGAAAATCTGGAATGGGCCCAAGAGGAGACGTTATTTTGGAAGCCGATTGGATGATAGGGGAGTTTATGAAGACTTTGGAAGACGAAGGAATCCTTGAGAATACTTTGATCGTCTTTTCCAGTGATAACGGTCCTGTTGTGAATGATGGCTACTATGACGACTCTGAGGAAAAACTGGGCAATCATACCCCTGCAGGAATTTTAAGGGGAGGTAAATATAGTTTGTTCGATGCCGGTACAAGGGTTCCCTTTATCACTTATTGGAAGGGTACTATAGCCCCTAGCAAGTCAAATGCCTTGGTATGTCAACTAGACCTGCTCACCTCCATGGCAGCCTTGGTCGGAAGCGATAAAACAGGGGAGGACAGCGAGAATCTTTTGGATGCTTTTCTAGGCAAGTCTACAGATGGAAGGGAAGAGTTGGTTTTGGAGGCAACTTCTAGAACAGCCTTTAGAAAGGGCAATTGGGCTATGATTCCACCTTACAAGGGAGCGGCGATAAACAAACAGGTAAATATTGAGTTGGGCAATGCTGAGGAATATCAACTTTATAATTTGGAGAAAGATCCTAGTCAAAAGGAGAATTTGGCGAAGTCCAATCCAGAAAAACTTCAGGAATTAGTTGCGGATTTTAAAAAAATTAGAGGTAATGGGAATGAGGGTGTCCAAGAATTGGAGTTGAAGTAAACTGTTTAATGTTTCCAACCCATAATGTTAAGATAAAAAACCGAATCATGAAATCACCAAGCTTTTACCCATTGTTAATTGGAACTTTGTTCTTTGCCCTCTTAATCAATGCCCAAGCAACAGGTGAAAGACCCAATATTCTTTTTTGCATTGCGGATGATGCCTCCATGAAGAGTTTTGGCGCATATGGCGATACCTTTGTCAATACACCATCAATCGATAGCATTGCTAGGGACGGAGTTGTGTTTAACAATGCCTATAACGGCAATCCAAAATGTTCTCCTGCCAGGGCATGTATACTCACGGGGAAATATAGTTGGCAGCTCAAGGAGGCAGCCGACCACAATGGTCGTTTTCCTTCCGAGTTTAGGACGTATCCCCAATTACTGTCAGAGGTGGGGTACGATGTTGGTTTTACTGGTAAGGGATGGGGGCCAGGGGTGTACGATACTGCAGACAATCCCGCTGGTCCGGAATACAGCAGTATAAAACTAATACCTCCTTATAAGGCTATCAGTGATGTAGACTATGCTGCAAATTTTGAATATTTTTTGAATAAAAAGGATCCAAATACGCCATTCTGTTTTTGGTTGGGGGCCAAGGAACCCCATAGGGCATATGAACTGGATTCTTGGAAAAAAGCAGGGCGACAATTGAAGGAAGCAACTGTTCCGCCCTTTTATCCAGATAACGATATTGTCCGTGGAGACTTGTTGGATTATGCCAATGAGGTGGAATGGTTTGATACCCAAGTGGGCAGGGCCATAAAAATACTTGAGGAAAAAGATTTGCTGAAGAATACCATGATCGTAATTACTTCAGATCACGGGATGCCCTTCCCAAGGGTAAAGGGGCAAATTTATGAAGAGGGTTTTCATATTCCCTTGATCGTTTATTGGAAAGGTAAAATATTGCCTGGCCGTACCGTGAACGATTTTGTCAGCTTTTCAGATTTGGCGCCTACCTTTATGGAGGTAGTAGGGGCAGAACCACATCCCCAAATGACAGGGGGAAGTCTTGTGAAACAATTGCTATCGCCAAATTCTGGACAATTGGATCCAACACGGGACCATGTTTTGTTAGGCAAGGAACGTCATGATGTAGGTCGTTCCAATCAGGACGGCACAGATTTGGCCTATCCTGTCCGTGCCATACGTAATGATTCCATGTTATACGTTCACAATATAAAACCGGAAAGATGGCCGGTCGGAAACCCCGAATTCGGGTATTTAAATTGCGATGGTTCTCCGACCAAAAGTTATCTTACCAACTTAAAACAGGGAGATAGGGAATATTTCCTTTTTGAGATGAATTTTGACAAAAGACCGGAACATGAGCTGTACAACATCCAAAAGGACCCACATTGCATTACAAATTTGGCTAATCTTCCAGAGTATGCTGTTCAAGTTAAAGAACTCCGATTTCAAATGGAATCAGAGCTTAGGGCGCAGGGCGATCCCCGCACCTTGGGCAATGGGGATGTTTTTGACAATTATATCTATTACGGAAAGAGATTGGATTATAGTACGGGCCAGCGCATAAACGCAATTAAATATACAAAGCAGGGAACCGACAAGTAAATAGTATGAAATAAACCATTTTTAATACTTTACGATATCTTTATCACTTATGGTAACCTATTAAATACAGGAGTTTTATTAACACTTACAAAATGAAATATTTAAGTATAAAGCTAAGTATGTTTTTGTTGTTGGGCTTTTACTCATTTGGTCAAAAAGCAGAAAACGACAGACCCAATATTGTTATTATTTATGCAGATGACATGGGATATGGAGACCTTCATGTCCAAAACCCCCATTCCAAGATACCCACTCCAAATTTGGATCAATTGGCCTCAGAGGGCATGCGCTTTACTGATGCCCACAGCTCATCAGGGATTTGTTCCCCCAGTAGGTATGCACTGCTTACGGGCACCTATCATTGGAGGAGGCAATTTGGTATTGTAGGTGCTTTTGGGGAGCCATTTTTTGATAAAAGTGATGTTACCCTTCCTCAAGTTTTAAAAAATAATGGATATCAAACCGCTTGTATTGGAAAATGGCATTTGGGATGGAATTGGAATTTTATAAATGAACCCTCTGGGGAGGTAACGCAATGGGGAAGGATACGAAAATTTTATCAACCGGAGGATATAGACTGGAGTGAACCTATTGGCGGTGGACCTTTGGATAGGGGATTTGATTATTATTTTGGTGATGGGACCATTAATTTTCCTCCCTATGCTTGGATGGAAAATGACCGCCTTGTACAATTGCCGGAAAGTGTCATGGATGTTCATAATGTGGGCTTCGATATTGAGGAAGGGGAATGGGAATTTAGACCTGGCCCCAAGGTGGAAGGTTGGAACCCTTATGAGGTATTGCCTACGCTTACAAAAAAAACAGTGGAATGGATTGGAAAACAGGATAGTAATAAGCCTTTCTTTTTGTATTTCGCCCTTCCTTCTCCACATGCCCCGATAATTCCAAATGATGAATTTAAAGGGAAGTCTTTGGCAGGGCCGTATGGAGATTTTGTTTATCAAACGGACTGGGTAGCGGGTCAAGTTTTGAAAGCCTTAAAAGAAAAAGGCCTGGACGAGAATACCATCGTTATTTTTACGGCTGATAACGGACCGGAAAAGTATGCCTTCGAAAGAGCCCAAAAATATGGACATTTCAGTATGGGCGAATTTAGAGGGCTAAAACGGGATGTCTGGGAAGGTGGTCACCATGTCCCTTTTATTGTAAAATGGCCAAACCACATTAAGCCTGGGTCTGTTTCCAAGGAAGTAATATCCCAGGTAGATATCATGGCAACATTGGCATCCATTACCAATACAGGCTTACCCACAAATGCGGCACCCGATAGTTATAATTTAACCCCGCTTTTAAAAGGCAAGGCGTATAGTTCCCCCTTGCGAGAGGCCACGGTACATAATACCTACGAGAAAATCTGGGCCTTGTGTCAAGGTAAATGCCTATATATAAACGGTCCTTCTGGAGAACATTCCAAAATGCCCGAAAGTTTTAAGGAGCTTAGAGGTTACACGGATTTTGAATCGGCTGGACTACTATTCGATATGGAAATTGATGACGAACAGAAAAATAACCTCTATGATAACTATCCCGAAATTATTATGGGTATGCAGGGTGTTTTGGAAAGGTACCAACAACAAGGGTATTCGGTTGAACCCAGACAATAGTAGGAATAATACAAAATGAATTTTAACCACTAAATAAATCCAATGAAACTTAAGCAAGTCGTTAGTTTATCCATTATAGTGCTGTTGTACAATGCCTGTGCCGATAATAAGGAAGCAAGGGTAATAACACAGTCATCGATATCCAGACCCAACATCATACTTTTTGTTGCTGATGACCATGGGACGGATGCTTTGGGTTCTTATGGGAATAATGTAATTAAAACCCCTCACCTGGATCAATTGGCTACCGAAGGAGTACGTTTCAACAATGCCTATTGTACCACTGCCAGTTGTGCCGCCAGCAGGTCGGTAATACTTACTGGACTGTTCGGCCACGCCACTGGGTCTTATGGGCATGTGCACGACTATCATCATTTTAGCACCTATGACAAAGTAAAATCCCTACCGGTGCTACTTGAAAAGGAGGGTTATACCACAGCAAGAATAGGCAAGTACCACGTAGCTCCCGAATCGGTGTACCATTTTCAGGAGGAGTTAAAGGCCAACCCAAGAAACACTGTGGAAATGGCAGAAGAATGTAAAGATGTATTGGCTTCGGAAAAGCCATTTTTTCTTTATTTCTGTACAGATGATCCCCATCGCGCAGCTTCGACCAACCCAGGGCAGTGGGATGCCCCAAATAGTTTCGGAAATAAGGTGGATGGATATGCCGGAGTAGAAACCATAACCTACGATCCCGAAGAGGTTATTGTACCCGATTTTTTACCGGATACCAAGGAAAGCAGGGAAGAAATTGCGCAATACTATCAAAGTGTTTCTAGGATAGATCAAGGTTTTGGTAGGTTGATGCAGATGCTCAAGGAGTCGGGCAAGGCAGACAACACTATTGTTATTTATATATCGGACAACGGAATGGCTTTTCCGGGAGCAAAGACCACTCTTTATGAACCGGGCATGAAATTGCCATGTATCATAAAAGATCCCTTTTCAAAATTGAAGAACACTACATCCGATGCTATGATTTCATGGGTAGACCTAACGCCGACCATTTTGGACATGGCGAAAGTGGAAATAAAGGAAAATTCGTTTCATGGGCGTTCTTTTAAAGATGTTTTGAACGTAAAGGAACCCGAAGGATGGGATCAAATATTTGCCTCCCATACCTTTCATGAAATTACGATGTATTACCCCATGCGCGTGGTTCGCGACAAGAATTATAAGCTGATCAGAAACATAGCATGGCGCTTGGAATACCCCTTCGCTTCAGACCTGTGGGCGGCATCAACCTGGCAGGAAGTACATAGAAACCAAAAGGAGTTTTATGGAAAAAGAAAGGTGCAGGATTACCTATTTCACCCCGAATTTGAATTATTCGATTTGGAAAAAGATCCAGATGAAATCTTGAACTTGGCCAATGACCCGGATCATAAGGAAGTAATGGATGAAATGATCAAAAAAATGAAGGCCTTTCAAATCCAGACTCGGGATCCTTGGCTCATTACATGGGACCACGATGACTCCCTTCAGGGAACAGGTGTCAATTTATAGCCTAATAGTGGTGACCAATTAGCGAATGGGAATGTTACGGTTTGTAAGGGTAAATATACTTACCTCGACCTAAATGATTGACAGTGCCAGCTAATAATTTCCTTTATTGCGATGGTGTACATTAAAATTTAGAACTAAAACCATAATTGGTTAATTTTGGCTTCCATAAGGACGTTCTAATGGTTTTGAAAATGAAAGTAATTATAATTTGTCTATTCTTTTTCTTATGCATACCTAAGGTGAAGGCTCAGGCAAAAGCCATGGACACGGTCACTACCTGGGAAATGCTGGGGTATGATGGAGCAAGTGCCTTTGGCGGGTTAAAGTATGCCTACTCTCGGCCGTTTCATTGGGAGAAAAAAAATTTTTTAACGGCAGGGGCCATAGTCTTGGGAACTGCTGCGTTATTTACTTTTGACGAGGAGAGTTCCGACTGGTTTCAGGGGCAGGAAGAAGACGTGCCGGGAGTTCTTAAGGAAACCGGCTATTATCTTGGAAAACCGCTTTACAATTACTCCATCAACGGAGGGGTGTATTTAATAGGGCTTTTTACGAAGAATGAAAAATGGAGAAAAACAGGGGTGCTCTTAATTTCATCGGCCACCACGGTGGGATTGATACAGACCGTAAGCAAAACTTTGGTGGGGAGGGCCAGGCCCATTGCCAATATGGGAAAGGCAAGTTTTGAACCTTTTAGTAAGGAGGCTGCCTATCACAGTTTTCCCTCGGGTCACACCATATTGGCATTTACCACCTTTTATGCCATAGGCAAGCAGTTTAAAAATCCTTGGGCCAAAGGCGGGTTTTACACTCTGGGCCTACTTTCCCCAGTAACCAGACTTTGGAGTGGAGCACATTGGTTGACCGATGTGGCACTGAGTATGGCGGTAAGCGTTGTGGTAGTCGATTCCATAGACAAATATCTTAATAAGGAAAGATATCCAGGGATCGATTCTAAGAACAAAATTAGCTGGAGCCTTCAAATTGGGCCAAGCAGTATTGGTTTAAGAGGCTCTTTCTAAGAACAGGTAAAAGGTGATTTTATGTAGTCCCTGTTTTGGAAAATAGGTGCTACTTTATCGTTTTTGTATACTACCTATTGCTAATCCTGTTTGTTGGAAGCCTCTATAAATATGGAATAATATATTTAGCTGAAGGCTTTTTTTAGTTTTTTGTAACGGGAAATATTAAGGGATGGGCCAATTGGTCGTCATCCCCATTAATAGATTTAATAGGTTCTTTTTTTAACGATTTTGTAGGTGATAAGTGCTAAGGCTATAAGCAGACAAAAAACTATTGAGATAAATGGATTATTGTCTATTAGCTTTACTATTGGGGTCACTATTTCCATATTATTAATTTATTTCAGAGTATCTAAAAAATAGACCAAGGTTGAACGTTTTTTTTCTTTAGATATTATACACATACAAAGGTTGCTCCAAAACTTCTTAAATAAATTGCAAAACACTGCTAAACTTTGTTAAAACGACAGTATTGTAAGAAAATAGATGGTGTTGGATCGGGAAAAGATAGGTTAAATAAATATTGCTTATTTGAGAGGTAATATTCGAATAAGTACTAAATACAATAGCATGCCAAAAGACCGGTATAGGGGGGCTTAATTGAAATACCGGGTGTTTTACTTAGTTGAGCAACCTATTCCCTTTGTCCTTTTTCATGATTTTTGAAACCAGTTTAAAAAGGCGCGACTTAAGTTCCCTATAGCTAACAGAATATTTTCCTATTTCTGAATTTAACTCCCAATGGGTCTCGGTATAGGCTTTTTCCATTTTCAACTGATCTACATGATCCAGCATAATTTCCAATAGGTTCTCATGGGCCTGTACTTTTTTCATAAGTACAATTACTTCCTTTTCGGCGGTTGCGATAGCCCCAATAATCTCCTTGCTTTCATTGAACACGGCGGAATCCGTTAATTGCAAAGTGTAGGATTTTACCAAATCGTTCAAGAACAGCTGTTCGTCCCTTATGAATTTTAATTCGGACATCCATTTTAGGCTGGCTTCGTGCATTTCGCTTGGATCCAACCACTCCATCATACTTTTTTTATTGATTGAAGCGCTCATAATTTTGTGTATTAAAATGTTGTAAATGACATCTGTAATTTAATATTTTCATTATTACAGTGGTATTTATTACCCAGTGCCAATAATTACTATTTACTTTATTGTAATATTGGGTACAAACATAAAGTTATGAAATAGGAAAATGGATGTAAATGACCTTGGTCATTTTTGTTGTTCCATTTACAAAACTTTTATGCTTACCACAGTGTTAACAGCGTTATATATTTTAAGGGTAGAAATACCATTTTAAGCCGTTGCAATTGTTGCGCTAAATAAATATGTTGTCTCTCCTTGTCTTTTTTTGGTAATTGGATATTAAGTACAATTGCCTAAAAATCATTAACTTAGATTGGGTAAAAGAAGTATTAACAAATTCTTACAATTTTAAATTAATGGGTCCATAGTAAGTATTTCTAATTTTGACCTACAAATATAGCAGAACATCAATACGATGAAAATATTAAAATTTACTATAATTTTGTTGGCAGTAATGTCAACGGCCGTAGCAATATCACAGACAAGAAAGGATAAAAAAATTCTTAACGATGCTGCCAAGGCAAAAAAGACCTTGCTAAAGGCCCATTCCGGCTTGCAAAGCTTATTTGATGATTCTGCTGGATACGTAATTTTTCCAAACGTTGGTAAAGGTGGACTTGTGGTAGGCGGAGCTTCAGGAAATGGAGCCGTTTATGAAGATGGAAATGTTATAGGCCTAGCCGGACTTAAAAAATTAAATATTGGGTTGCAGGCAGGTGGGCAGGCAATAATCGAGGTCATTTTTTTCGAAGATGCTGAGGCACTTAGCGAATTTAAACAAGGCAATTTTAGCTTTGCAGCAGAGGTGTCGGCGGTTGCGCTAAAGTCTGGAATAGCCTTGAACGCGAAATACAAGGATGGGGTTGCCGTGTTTGTTTTACCTAAAGCTGGTCTAATGGCCGATGCTTCGGTAGGAGGACAAAAATTTAGTTTTAGACCATTTTAGCGTATTTGGATTGTTGTAGCATTTTAAATGCTGTTGTTTTTATTGGAAGAACTTAAGACAGAACAGGATGAAATACCTTTCAAGAGTTAAATTTCTGCCCTTCTATGCAGTTTCCATATTACCAATGGGGGTACTTTATGTTCTCTCGGATATGATGTATTTCTTGGTATACCGGGTAGTAGGATATCGTAAAAAGGTGGTATTCAATAACCTTAGAAATTCATTTCCTTTTAAGAGTGAAGAGGAGATCGGGCAGATTGCCAAGGATTTTTATAGGCATTTCTGTGATATTGTTTTGGAATCGTTTAAAAGGTTGACGATAGGGGAGAAGGAAATAAAAAAACGCTTGCTCATCAAGAATCCGGAGTTGATCCAAGAGTATGTAAATGACCAACGAAGTATTCTCATGTACACAGGGCATCAAGGCAATTGGGAGTGGTTGGTTTTTTTGCCTTTAATGTTTCCCTATAGCTCCAATACATTTTACAAGCCTATTAAAAACAAATATTTTGATGAGCTGTTCAAAAATATGCGAGAACGTTTTGGTGTAAATTGTGTGGAATCGGACAAGGGTTTTAGGACCATTATAGATAATCATCAGAGGAAAGTACTTACCTTAAATTGTATGATCGGTGATCAAAGTCCAACTAAAAAGAGTTCCAAATACTGGTATAATTTTTTAAATCAGGAAACTGCTTTTTTTGTTGGTGCAGATAAGATAGCCAAGAAAACGGATCAGGTAGTCCTATTTCCATTTTTTAAAAAATTGCGGCGCGGGTATTATGAATTGGAATTTAAGATCATTGAAGATCACCCACAAATAAGGGACAATTTTGAGATATTGGAAAAATATGCCCAACAATTGGAACAGGCCATTATGAGTGCCCCGGAATTATGGTTGTGGAGCCATAGACGATGGAAGCTAAAAAGGGAAAATGAAGCCTCTTTGCCGGAATTGGAATATGCTTCCAAATAGGCTGGCCATGGTTCATAACTTACCTCATCTTTTTCTTTTCGCCCAAATTGAATTAGCAAATAAATGGGCATTGGAAAGGTAGAAAATTTTAAATTTGGGTTCCATTCTGTTTTTTGTTTTTAAAAATCAGGCTAAATACATATCCAAATACAAAGCAGGAAACCAATCCAAAAAAGGCGTACATTAAAAAGTTTATAGAGGTATAGTTACTAATATAGTAGATTAGTCCCCCGCTAAACACAAATCCGATCAGCGTGCCTTTGGCATTGGCTTTTTTTGTCAACATGCCCAAAAGGAACATTCCTCCCAGGCCGCCCGTAAAAAGACCCAGGTATCTGTAGAATTCATCCCATAGGGATTTTATGTTGGAACTAGCCATCCATAGTGCAAACAACACCCCTAAAATACCTGTGATTATGGTAGCCACCCTTGCAATGCGTAGGAGGCGCAAATCGGCTATTTCGGGACGGAAGTGCTTGTAGAAGTCGCTGCAGAATGCCGTGGAAACCGAGTTTAAACTACTGCTGATGCTGGACATTGCCGCTGAAAAGATTCCTGCCACAAGCAGTCCTGACACTCCTAGAGGAAGCTCTTTAACAATGTACCACGGAAAAATGGAATCGTTGTTGGTAATGGATGGGGATAAGCGATCGGGCATCTCAGAATAAAATATAAATAATAAGGTTCCAATACCGAAGAATATTACGGTTGCCGGTAGGGTCATAATGGCGTTGGTGTAGACGGTTTTCTGTGAATCCTTGATATTTCTACTGGTCAAGTAGCGTTGAACAATGGTTTGGTCCGTTCCTTGGGTGACCAGAGCAGAAGCCAATCCTCCAATGAAAACCACCCAAAAAGTGGAGTCGGTAAAATTGAGTTCCATGTTCATAATGTTGAACTTATTTCTGTTTGATGCATAATCTATCATTTCACTGAAATTAGCCTCTGTATGCAGCATAATCCAGATAATAGCCAAAACACTACCCCCCATTAAAACTATCACCTGCATTACATCTGTCCAAATTACCGCTTCTATCCCTCCGAATGCAGTATATATTATGCAGAGTATGCCCATTAATAAAATACAGGCCTCAACGGGTATTCCGGTAACTATGGATACAGCCAATGATGGCAGCAATAGGACAATCCCGATTCTGCCCAATTGAAACAAAATAAAGGAAAGACTGCCCAATGCCCTGGCCGTGTAATTAAACCTATTCTCCAGAAATTCGTATGCTGTGGATATCCGTAGTTTGGCAAAATATGGAATAAATATATAGGCAATTACAGGGGTAATCAAAATGGCGGTCATATTGAGCATAAAATAGGACCAATCTGTAATAAAGGCTTTGGCCGGTATAGCCATAAAGGTTATTGCGCTCAGCAAGGTTCCAAAAACACTGAGTCCCGAAGCCCACCAGGGGATACGCCCACCTCCGGTAAAGTAGTCTTCAGTAGAGCGCTGTTTCCTGGAAAAATATAGCCCTATAAGGACGGATATGCACAAATATGCCGCCAATATCCCATAATTTAGCAGTCCAAAAGGATGTGAAGCTTCCGCAATTTTGAACGCTTGTACTTTCGGCGTGCGTATTCCGGGAGATATTTCACCTGAGACGATGATGAAATTGTCCTGGTCGCTGAAAGATAGGGCCGTAACCGGAATTTTAATGTCCAGACTATCATGGACGAACCATTTTTTGGTAATGGTGTTGTAGGCCAAAATGTCCCTGCTAAAACCGGGATGTCTATTTAATATATTATTTCTTGATCGAATTAAATTTTGCCTTATGGAATCATTGTTCTCTTTGGAAATTTGTAACCCATATTGCTCCAATTGATTGAAAAGTATTTCGTCAGAACCACCGTAAATCATTAAATGCATAGATCCCATGGCTTCGGCGGAGGCCCCCATCAATACCCTGGGCTTTTGGTCTATAAGTACTTCACCTTCTTCTTGCCAAGTATTGTTTTTGAGATTATAGGATAAATAGGTGCGGATTACTTCCGAAAGTTTTCCCTTTACTTCATTCCTTCCGCCAACCACAAATATCTTTTTAGCTTCAGTGGCTTCTTGGACCACTGCCGTATGAAGGCCCCTGGGGGGACCCGGGAAATCCGGAAGCCGTTCCCAGGAAGTTTTGGTTTTTAGATCCAGTCTTAGAAAAGCGTTGGTGCTCTTACCATTATTGATGCCCCCAATAACATAAACATAATCTCCGTTGATAACGGTGGCAGAGTTGGATAGAGGTTCTGGGAGGTCCGGGTAGTTTATTATGGATATGTCCGAGGTATTTTTGTCGTAACTCATAAGAAAAACAGCATTACTGGTTTCTTCAATATTGTTACCGCCAATACACAGAATTCCATTGGGAAGATTTACCGATGCTCCGTAGGCTAAAGGGTATGGCAGAGAAGTTTTTGCCAATTGCCATATGTCATCTTCGAGGATATATATGGAACTGCTCCATTTTTTTTGTCCACCTTCCCAGGGAAGGGCATCGGGGAAGTTGGCTCCTCCTCCTGCGATCACTACTCCATTATGCACGCCCCCCAACATCCCTGCGAGGCCGAAGGCCTTTGGCTGATCAGGTTCGGCCGGAAGATTGGGATAATCTTGAATGGAAAGCTTAAGGCTGTCTTGGGCAAAAGCTGGGAATGTGCCTAGGAGCACGATTATAAGTATAAAAAGCTGTTTTAATATCCGCATGTTAGATATGTGTCTTGGTTGGGCCAATATACTTAAAATAATAGTATTATGTATGACATATTCACAAGATTTTAAATTTTAACAACTTTATTATTCGTGATGGTGGTATGGCTGTTAATATATGGTTACTCGTACATATCATCAGCATCGATTTCATGGAGTTCCACTAAAAATTTGGCAATAGAAGCTGTCACTGCCTTATGGAAGTTGGCTCCATTTTCTGGGCTGGCCATTTTTGGATTTCCCACGCCGGTATCTTTGGTGACGGCCGTCCATTTACGTTGGGCGGTAACCCATCCCTCCTTTAATCCTTTTATTTTGAATGTTTTAGCGTTTCCATCTCCGGCTTCATTCAAGGGCAATACCAAATTTGGGGTTAAATGCATTACAACGGCGGTTTCCAATTCCCCGGCATGGTCCCCTGGTTCTTTAAAATAGTCGGAAGCCTTGGCGGCCTGCCACCAATTTAGGGAGCAAACGAAGACTGTAGGATGAACTATGCTCAGTTCCCTGATCATCTGTTTGAAATTATTGCCCCCATGTCCGTTTACGATAGCCAATTTCCGAATACCATTGGCCTCCATAACCTGGACCAAATCTTTTAATACGGCCATTTGGGTACTTGGGTTCATGTTTAAACAAAGATCAACATCTATTTGTCCCGTATTTACACCAAAAGGGATAGTGGGCAGAACAATCACTTTAGCACCTTGGGTCCAGGCAATTTCGGCCGATGCCAAGGCGGCGTTCTCTGCCAGAATATTGTCGGTTCCATAAGGCATATGGTAATTATGTGCCTCAGTAGCGCCCCAGGGCAATATGGCAACGGTGTAGTTTTCCTCTCGCACGGTTTTCCAATTGGTTTCCGCCAATACGTATGGTCTTGGGTTATTCTTCATCTTTATGGATTTTAACTTAAAGGTTATTGATACCTAAATAAATAATCAATTTCACGTTATACTTCTACAACTTGTTACCCAACACACTTCAATTTTCATATTAATATGTAAGACATAAAACAATTTTTATGCAATTAAGGGGAAATAGTTGTAATTTTGTTATAAATTACGCAAAAATTAATCTTCTGCCTTTAAATTGAACCAGGGTAATATCGCAATTCTAATTTTCGTAAAAAAATGAGTACACTAAATAAAATTGAACCTTTGGAAAACCTGTCTTTGGTGGATAAGGCGGAAATTAGAATTCTTAAGTTTTTTAAGGAGAACAATTTAAAGCCGGGGGATGCCATTCCAAAGGAATTGGAATTTTCCGAAGCTTTTGGGGTTAGTAGAACAGTTGTGCGGGAAGCTCTCTTGCGTTTAAGAACGCTAGGGATTGTTGATTCCAAAAAGCATCGCGGCATGATTTTGACCCAGCCCGATATTATAAATAATTTTGAACGTATCCTTGATCCCACTTTACTCGGCGATGATACCCTTAGAAACTTATTTGAGCTTCGATTGATAATGGAAATGGGAATTGCGGATTTTCTGTTTGAATACAAAACGCAAAAGGACATGGATGAACTGGAGCGAATTGTGACTTTGGAGGAAGAAACAAGTTATGAGAAGGATCGCTTTTCTTTGGACAGGGAAATTGCATTTCACGGCAAGCTTTACCAGATGTCCAACAATGCCACTGTGCAGCGGTTTCAAAGTCTTTTGTTGCCCGTTTTCGAGTATGTGTATTTGGAAGAATCCAAGAAAAACAAAACTGATTACCAATATTCTTCCGGACAATTTGTTACACATAGAATGCTAATGGACAACTTAAGGGTAGGTACCCCCGAGACCTATAGGAGTGCCATGCGCCGTCATTTGGAACCCCATTTTGATCATGCGTTAAAGAAAGGTAAAAAATAGAACAGATGCTTTTTTAGGAATATTGAGGGGTATAAAGTAAAGGGAAAAATTTACCCTCCATCTTATGGCCTTTTGGAACCTTTGGAACCCCGGCCAAGAGCTCGTCGTCCGTATTGCTTACAGTGCCATCGGCAAATATGTTGAGTACAAATGCCCTTCTGCTTCTTTCCGATTTATTCTCGTACGAACCATGCACCATTAATGGATGATGAAAAGTGGCGAAACCCTTTTTCAATTCAATGGCCGTGGGCTTAAACTCTTTTTTCTGATCTTCACTAAGATATTTCATGAGGCCATCCATATCGCCTGCCAATGACGGGGCATCCAAAAGACCCCATTTATGGCTTTTGGGAATATAATGAAGGCAACCATTGTCCGTATTGGCATCATCCAATCCGGTCCAGCAGGTAAGGTGTTGCATGGCAATTGTTCTGGTCCAATAGGAATAGTCTTGGTGCCAGGCTACTACACCACCATGCCGGGCTGGCTTACAAAATAATTGGTCGTGCCAAAACCTAACGGATTTGGTGTTCAACAGCTGATGGGCCGCCATAGTAAAGGCAGGGTTCCAAAGAACGTCGTGAAATCCTGGAGTAATACGCCAATGTCCAAGGGAATGGAATAAAACCGCATTGGGGTCCTGGGATTCATTACTGTGGAATTCGTAGAACAAATGATTCCCGGGATGATCCGGGTCCATTATTTCCGCCAATTCTTGGTTTAATTTATCAACCTGCCATTCCTCCAAGAGCTTTATGCCCGAGACATAGCCAAATTCATGAAAGTGCGCCAGCTGTTCATCGGATAATTTGTATTGCTCCCATTCTGCCTCCGATTTTGGCGGTTTGAACATATCCGAAACAGGACGGTCATAATCGGCTAAGTCTTTTATAATGGACATACTGCAGTTTATAATATGCTATTAACAATCATTAAATCGCCACAACCCTAATTTGGAGGGCAAACTGTTATAAATATATCCAATATTTTTCGATATATCAATTTATTGGACCCTATGAAATTATCGGGATGGTTATATAAATGAACTGCCCCTATTAATTGACTATTTCTTTTTATTTTTCGGTTTTCGGTACCTATCTTTTCCATCTGTCAGCCATTTTAGCGAAAAGCTTACGAAAGTATTCTTCTGGTAATCGTCCTGTTCAAAAAACAGACCTATGTCCCCGTTCTCCAGGATGGTCATGGACGAATAAGCCGATTCTCCTTTGTAAATAGTTTTTCCTTCGGACCAGGTTTTGCCCTCATCATAACTTATTCTAACCGTCATGTTAACGCGATCTTTTTCACTTTTGGCATTGGAAAACAACAATCTGTTTTTTCGGTAACCATCCTCGATGGAGGTATAGCGGACTATACTGGCATTACAGCCTGGATCTATCAAGGCAGGTTCGGGTTGGGTTACCCAGCTTTTTCCTTCATCACTGGAAATATGTACATATCTTTTTCCCTCTTTATTCGCCCTGGCGTTGATCATCCAATCCCCATTGGCCAACTCTATAATTTTGGATTCGTCCGCAGGACTTACGGGAGTGTCTATAAAAAACCAGGATTTTCCATGGTCCTTACTGCCAAACACATGTAAGCCGTTATTTAGATTTACCATGCAATGGAGTAGGGTGCCGGATCGGGTCTGTATACCACGACCGGAGGTGATAAATTTAAAATCGTTATGCCATTCCTGTTTCGTAATTTGAGGGGTAATATCTTCAGGTTGGCTCCAGGTCTTGCCGTTATCTGCACTTTTTACCACATGTAAATAGTACACGTCCTTTTCTTTATCCAGATCCATATAATTGTAAAAAAGAAAAATTTCATTGGTAATGGCATCTACGATCATAGAAGGGTCCGAAGCGGATTGACCTAATGGAAAATCCACAATTTTTTCAATTGCTGACCAAGTTTTGCCATTATCAGCACTTCTTCTTATCACAATATTAATGTCTTTGCTCCATTTTAGGTCGCCACAGGAAGGTACCCTTTCATCAATAGCAGCAATAATATTGCCATTGGGAGCAGTGGCCAGGGCAGGGATGCGATAACAGGACACGTCCGGATTCATCGAAGTATTGAACAGATCTTGATGGCTTATTACCCCATTGGCTATATTGAACTTTTCTTGTTGTGCAGTTGCACTACAGCTTACCAACAGAAGTGCTAAAATTGTATTTTTCATATTTTATAAATTTACGATAGTTTCTATTTTATTATTCCTTTATTCTCCATTCTCTCAAAGGCTTTCCAACATTGGAGCATGGCTCTTGGTACATGAAAGCATCCCTTCCATTTGCCTCCTTTGAGGTTTAACAATACTTCCCCCCTTCGATTTAGATACCCAAACCATTCTCCGTGTTGTGGGTCTGAAAAATGCTGCCAGCTATAGTCGTGCACCTTGGTGTACCAAGCGGAAATTTCCGGGTTTTGGGTTTGTTCATAAGCCTTGGTAAGGGCTACCAAAGTCTCCAAATGCACCCACCATAATTTTTGGTCACATTCCAATTGTTGGGGAGGATGACCCTTTGAATCCATAAAATAAAATATTCCGCCATATTCTTCGTCCCAACTGTATTCCAGAATTTTGACGATGGTCTCAGTAGCCTTATTTATTAACTCCTGGTCATTCCTTCTCACGGCAATATCGGTTATAAACCACATGGCTTCTATGCCATGACCGGGATTCAGCAAACGGCCGTTAAAGCTGTCTTCCAAACTGCCATCGGGCTTTGTGAATTCGTAGATTATACCGGATTTCCCATCCAGAAATACTTCCATAACCTCTCGAACCGCAAAATCTATGGTTCGCTCCACTTCATTGGGTTCCAATATGTCTTCCAGCTCCAGAACCAAATTGGACAAGATCATGGGCAGGGCAAAACTTTTTAAAGGTCTGGCCAATGTTCCTTTTTCATATTTTCCCTTGGGGTTATCCTTTCTTTGAAGAATATTTAGATACGTTTTTTTGGCGAGTTCTTTATATTCCTGATCTTCTGCCGCTATTCCATATTGGGCAAAAGCCATGGCCGCAAAACAATCCGAAAAAATGTTATAGGGTTGTACCAAGGGTTGTCCGTTTGCGGTTAGGGAAAAATATACATTGCCTTGTGCATCCATTCCCTTATGTCTTATAAAATCGACCCCACTTTTGGCAATTTCCAACCAATTTTCCTTTGGTTCCACCTGGTTGTACAAGGTAGAGAACATCCACGCCTGTCTTCCTTGCAGCCACATAAATTTATCGGTGTCGTAAACCTTACCTTCCCTATCCAGACAGGTAAAATAGCCGCCGTTTGTACGATCAAGGGAATGCCTTTCCCAAAAGGGGATGACGTTGTTTAGGAGATTGTCTTTATAAAGGTTGCTGTGAGGTTTCATTTGTAAAATTTAATTTTTTGGATGGCGCTTTGAAAAATGGAACATTTAAAATTTTGAAGTATAAGCCATTATTCCAAGGTCGTCTAACTCATTTTCGGCCCTTTTAAGTTCCTCAATTGAAAGGGTTGCATGTGGAAATCTACTGGGGCCACAATCCACGCCCAAGACCTTCATAAAGGATTTGGCCGCCCCATTAAAACCACCTTTTGAATTTAGGGTATCCACGAACTTCATGGATTTTTCCTGAAGGGCCGCAGCCAACTTATGGTCGTTGTTGTGGAATGCCTCTATGATGGATAAATACAAGGGCGCCAAATGGTTGTAGGTGCTACCTACCCAGCCTTCTGCTCCCAAAGGAAGGCTCGCCAATAAGATTTCATCAAAACCAAACAGAATATTATAGGCGCCATTATCAAAATCCTTACAATATTTATAGTCTATCAGGTTATTGTTGGTAAACTTGATCCCTGCAAAGTTTGGAATTTCCCGGGAGGCCAATCCCAAAAATTCGTGCACGAGGAAATTGGCACCGGTCAATACCGGTATGTGATAGTAATAAAAGGGAGTGTTGGGAGCGCAACTCGCAATCTCTTTGCAGTACTCCAACAAACTTTTTAACGAACTAAGTCTAAAGTAATAAGGGGCCAATGCTGCTATGGCATCTACCTTTTGGGCAGAATGTGTTGCCAAGGCTTTGGCTTCCTTTAAACTATTATGTCCAACGTGGTTTACCAGAAAAAAGTCGTTTGGTTTGTTCGCGGCCCATTCAGTGATAATATCTTTCCTTTCTTTAGTGGTTAAGGAAACAAAATCGCCAGTGGATCCGTTTACAAAAGCCCCTTTTACCTTGTTGTTTTTCAAAAATTGGCCGTATTCGGAGATTATACCCAAATTTATTGAGGTATCCTTATGCATAGGTGCATAAGTCGCGGCTATTAGTCCTTTCATCTATTTAATTTTTATTATGTATTACAAAATACAATTACGCACAAAGATTTCATTCTCCCAAAATAAATTAGTCAACACTTCGCAATTGGTTTAATCAATTTGGGTAATTTTTATTGGATGGTTTTAATTGTGGAATTAAAGCTTAAAAAGGATTCCAAAAAAATGGAACCCTTTTTTCAGCAAACAACTCAATTCAAACTAACTCAATATTTTAATTGTATCCCGGAGTTTGTTCCAGTAATGGGTTTCTTCCGATCATATCCGTTGTAATGGGCAGTACCAATTTATACTCGTCACCAGGGTTTAAGAAGCTTATATTGTCCAGTACAAAGCTGTTCCCGGCCCTTCTTAAGTCCCACCATCTTTTGCCTTCACCTATAAACTCCTTATATCGCTCATCTAAGATGGCATTGGCGTTTTCTGTTGGAGATCCATTGGTGTAGGCGTGGAGGAGGGGCGCATAATTATCTCCATATGCCCTTTGGCGAATTTGGTTTATTTCTCCCGAAGGATCTTCCCCCAATAGGTTTTTGGCCTCTGCCAATAAAAGGATTACGTCCGCATATCTGTAGACTGGAACGTCATTTTCAAAAATACGCTCGGACCCAATAACCTGCCCCAAAAATTTATTGAATACGGAACCGAAGTAGGCCGATTCATTATAGTTTGTATATCCAAGTCCGCCATTATCGTCCACATACAGCCTAATGAAAGTGGCATCCTTGCGACTGTCGTCATTGTCGTCCAGCAACAGTATTGTTTTTTCCGATTGTCCATATCTGTTGGCTCCAGCGATTACAAAATCGCCCATGGAGTTGCCTTTGTCATTAAAAGTTGGGTTTATTTCGGTACTTCTTCCGGTAAGGCTATTGTAAAAGTTGGAAGCTTCATCCTGCTTGTACTGTATGGCAAAAATAAACTCGCTATTTCCTTCATTTCCAACACCCCATAAGTCCGAGATGTTCGGCTCCAATGCCACCCCGAAGGAAGCAACCTGCTGTAAGGCTGTTTTTGCGGCCTCAAAATCCGAAGCACCACCGCCCATTAGGTTGCCCGACCAAATATAAACATCGCCTTTAAGGGCCAATGTTGCCGCCTTGGACCAGAAGTTTCTATTGCCTTCCCAGAAATTGTTTGATGATGCAAAAGTGCTCAAGGAGGTTTCAATATCAGCTTTGATCTGGGTCATAACCTCTGCTTGGGTTGCTCTGGCTTTGCTCAAACTAGCGGGATCCACATCGGTTATGGGTTCCAAAATGATAGGTACTCCTCCCCAGGTCTTTAGAAGGGTGTAATAGTATAAAGCCCTTAAACCGTAGGCTTGTGCCAGTAAATGGTTTTTAGCCTCTTCGTTTACAAAGCTAACATCTGGGGCGTTGGCCAGAAAATCGTTGATACGGTGTATTCTGGTGTACAGACCTGCCCAGCCACCAAAGGGTGCCGTGGCAACGGTAATGTCCGATCTTATCAGGGATTCGTTGTTGGGCGATTCAAAGGTTCTGCCACCCCAAATATCACTTCGTATTTCACCTAATAGCCATAAGTTATCCGCAGAAGATCTTAAATTGGCATATAGGCCCGTATGGGCGGTTCTAACTCCTTCTTCTGTATCCCAAAAGCCGGCTGTGGTCAATTCACTGGGGCTGGTGAGTTCCAACTCACTTTCGCAAGCGCCCATGGTAAAGGCTATTAATAGTATGGAAATATATTTCTTCATCGTTCTAATTTTAAAAAGTTAGGTTTAATCCAATGGTAACGGTTTTTGGGACGGGAAATGCTCCGTACTGAACACCCCCTATTTCCGGAGTTTCTCCGGTGAAACTTTTGAAGTAATGCAGGTTACTTCCCGTTACAAAAATGTTCAGTCGTTTAATGACATCATTGAAATATTCGGAGGGGACGTCATAACTGAAGGTTACTTCCCTTAGGGCCAAATAATCCCCTTTTTCCCAAAACTGACTATTACCTGCATTTAAAAGGCTGGAACTATCCCCTGAGCTTGCTCCTTCATTCCCTCTCCAAACATTTTTGGTTCCGTTTACGAAAACAAAACGTGGCCAGTCGGTATCCGTATTGGTCGGTGTCCATGAATCCAAGACTTCGGTAGGCTGGTTCAAGTTACCTTGTGTTTGTCCATAACCTTTGTTCCGGATATGGTTCCACACCAAATGTCCCGTAGCAAAATCGGTCTTTACGAACAGGTTAAAGTTCTTGTATCTAAGACTGGTGGTTAGGCCTCCCAAGAAGTCTGGAGTAGTACGTCCTATCACTTTTCTGTCCAAGCTGTTAATGATTCCATCGCCGTTTTGATCTTTCCATTTTACGTCTCCTGCGAAATGTGTGTTTTTATCTCCAGGCAGGAAGTCGTCCTGAATGTTGCTGTCGGCATCGGCTTCGGCCTGACTAGCATAGATACCTTCCTGCTCATAGGCAATAACGAGGTCGTTGCCTACACGCTGGCCTTCCTGTAGACCTCCTACCCATTCTTCTTCCCCTGTCTTGGCATTCCAGATCAACTGTCCGTCCTGTCTGTTGAGATCGTTGGCATTTTCCGGAAGTTTCTCTACGTAATTCCTGTTGGAAGTAATGGTGGCGCCAACATTCCAGGTAAGGTTTTGGTTTTGAATTATATCTCCATTGACCTGCAGTTCAAATCCTTTGTTTCTAATGGTTCCATTGTTGGTAAGAATACTGCTAAAACCGGTGTAGTAGGGTAGTGTAAGATTGGCAAGTTTGTCTTTAATGTCCCTGGAATACACATCTGTAATGAAAGAGAGTCGGTCGTTAAAGAAGGAAATGTCCAAACCGGCATTTAGGGTGGTTGACTTTTCCCATTGTAGATCCAAGGTAGGTAATCCTGAGTTGGCATAACCGGTTTGTCCATTATATACCCCTTGGCTGCCATAGGCCCCAAAAACACCATAATTGCTCAATACCTCCTGATTACCGTTTACACCATAGCTCAATCTCGGCTTTATCCTAGATATAGTATTGACTATATTGGAATTGGCAAAGAAATTCTCATTGTGCAGGTTCCAGCCCAAGGATACTCCTGGGAAAAAGTCGCTCTTGTTATTCCCGAGCCTAGAGGAGCCGTCATTTCTAAAGGTAAACCCAAATAGGTATTTGTTGTCATAATCATATAGTAACCTTCCAAAAGTAGAGGCAAGCACATATTCAGTTTCAAAGCTAGAAGGTATGCCATTGGCTTCCGCTCCTGCATTCAAGGTCTCTATCAGGTCTGTGGGGGAATTTCTGGTTCCAGCAGAGGTGGTAAAGTAATTGTCCTTGAAATATTCTGCACCAATCAGGGCATTAAGATTATGACTGCCTATACTCTTGATATAATTTAGAGTACCGGTCAGCTGATTTCTCAAGGTCCTGTCCAGACTTACCGACGCTTCCCTGCCCGTTCTTAACGGACCGGTTGTACTGCCAACTCTATAGGCTCTATTAAAGCTTTCGTTGTGGTTGTTGATGGTAAAATGGCTTCCATCTACGGATAGAATCAGGTTGTCCAATATGCTCCAGTCGATACCCACTGAGGCCGATAACCTTTGTTCCAAATTTTTTCTGACAAATTTATCCTGATAGTATAAAGGATTGCCAAATCCCTGGTTTTGTCCTACCGCATATATGTTGGACCAAGTGCCATCAGGGTTGTTGTCATAGGTTCTGGAGGTAGGGGCCTGGCTCTGAAATCTCCTGAATACCGTGTCATCGCCACCCAATGGACTCAAACTTAGGTTGGAATGGGAGTACAGTACATTGGAGTTTACCTTTAGGTTGTCCGTAATTCTGTAGGATCCCGTAAACTTTCCAGAGTACCTTTTAAAACCCGATCCCAGAATTAAACCGTCGTTATCCAAAAGTCCCAGGCCTAAATAATAAGAACCTTTTTCATTTCCGCCGTCAAAGGAAAGGTAGTGGTCTTTGGTGGCACTGTTTTGGTAAATTCGATCGCCAAGAGTCTTATTGTCATAAAACAAAATGTCTTGACTTGGATTCAGGATATCCGGGATTGTGCTCCAGCCTGGTTGATTCAACAAATATTGATTGTCCGCGTTTAACAATTGCGTGGTGAAAGGGGAGCTAATGGCATCACCGCCTGTTCCCATACTGTTGGCCCCGTCCAAAAAGGCACCAAAGGATCCAGGGTTATTAATGGCCTCGCGATACCAAGCAATTGATTGTCTGTTGTAATTTATGAAGTCGGCCGCACCAATATATTTTTGGTCATTTCTTTCTTCATTCATACTATACTTATATTTATAGTTGATCGAGGACTTTCCTGGTTTACCGGATTTGGTCGTCACCAATATTACGCCATTGGCGGATCTGGCCCCGTATATGGCTGTAGCCGCCGCATCTTTCAGGACTTCGATAGATTCGATATCATCGGAGTTTAGAGCATAAAAGCTGCCTGGTATCCCATCTATCAAAATTAATGGTGACCCTGTACCGTCAAAGTTGGTACCTCCGCGCAAAACTATTTGCGGGGTAGCTCCGGGTTGCCCAGTGGTGTTGGTTACCCTTAATCCGGCAATGGTACCTTGTAAGGCTGTTGCTGCGTTGGACCTAGTGGAGCTTTCTAGGATTTGGGTGTCCAGTTTTGAGACCGAGGTGGTCAAGGTGGCCCTGGTTTGGGATCCGTAGCCAGTAACGACCACTTCGTCCAGGAGGGCAGCGTCTTCTTGTAGGACTGCATTTATTGTGGATTGATCGCCTACGGTAATAGATTGTGATGTGAATCCTAAATAACTGAATATTAGAACATCGCCTGTACTCGCCATAATGATGTAGTTGCCATCAAAATCACTTTGGGTCCCTGTTGAGGTCCCCTTGACCAAGACATTGGCTCCGGGTAGCGGTTGTCCGCTTCCATCGGATATGGTTCCTGTTATTTCTTTTTGCTGGGCAAAGGTTAAGCCAAAGGTCAGTAAAAGAATAAAAGTGAATACCAAAGAAGGGGACTTTGTTGTTTTTTTGTTTTGAACGGACTTGGTAGTAGGTCGATTTCCTGTCCATGGTTTTTTAAGATGCTTCATAAAAAGGATGTGTTTGAGTTATCATATCTGTTAGATTTTGGGCAATATATAAATTTTATATTATTATGTTATACATAATGCATATTAAAATTACAATTTTAACATGGCTAAATGAATTTTATGCTATTAATACATACATATTAATTTATGAGCATAAATAATATATAATAATGTTTATATAACTGAGTTTCTATTTTGCCAAGGTTGAGTTGGCTGGGTATTGGGGTAAGCATGATAATTGTAATTTATAGGTGTTGGGGGGAGTATTGAGTATACGCAGATTCTAAACCTTGGCATACAGCGGGTAGGATAATGAGCATTCCCACAACCTTTTTTGTAGGTTTTACAACAAAAATATGGTCTAGTATAAAGAAGATTCTAGATTTATACCAAACCAAAATAAAAACCAACATTTATGAAAAAAGTACTAGTAACCCTCGTTTTTGCACTTTTAGGAATGGGCTTGTTTGCTCAAAAGGGGATGAAATTGGGAATTCACGGGGGGCTGCCCTTGGATGAATTTCAAGATCAGCTTAGCCTGGTTGCGGGTGTGGACCTAGGATATAGATGGGGGTTAAGTGAAATTATAGACCTTGGGGTAATGGTAGGTTTTGTAAATGGATTTCCAGAAAAATATGATCGAGATCTCTTTGCCGAGGATTTGCCTAACATTCAATTTATGCCCCTTGCCGCTTCCATTAGATTTTGGACATCCAATTCGTTCTCCATTGGGGGAGATGTTGGTCAGGCTATCGGAATCAATGACGGTAATGACGGTGGATTGTACTATAGGCCTACAATTGCTTATTTGATGGGAGCCCAAACTGAAGTCAATTTGTCTTATACCGGTATTGCATTGGATGGTGCTACATGGTCCACCATTAATGTAGGAGTGCTCTATACCTTCGATTTTTAAGAGGATGTGCTTTAAGCCTTCTCTAAGAAATTGTATATCGTACTGCTAAATCGGAAACCTCACCTTTTTGTCGGGATTTATTGCTCAATCCTTGGGACGGTTCCCCAAGGGTATCCCGAGCTGGCCCTAAGGTTTAATACCGTATATTTATTCTTCTCCATTTTACAATTATTCCTTAGTGATCTGAAACAAAAACGAAACGGATCACCTTACTTTTTGCCACTTTAGATGGGGTGCTACAATGTTAAATTATTGTTAGCGTGCTAAAAAAATGTAATCGGTACTTCACAGGAATTGCAGTCAATGTATTTTTTCGGGATAAATCACTATAAGTAATTTAAAATCAACTAAATATCTCATAAATTAAAATTTTTGATCAAAATACTGGTTTAACTTTATTTATTACCTATACCTATTATATACAGGACTTGAAAAGAATTCTTGTAACATAATAAAGCGCTGGTTATTAAAATGTAAAGTCAAGGTAAAATCATAAAATCGCCCAATTTTAATACCTGCATTTATATAGTTTTGCCACGAATAACCAATTCAAATAATTAGTCGGTACTCTAATTTTAGACGCAAAGTAAAGGACTTTAGTGTTTTGTTTCCAAGGGAAGAAAGGAGTTGAAATATCCCTAGAACAAAACTTGATTGGCCTGTTTTATGTTTAGGCGGGCAGCATTATTGTTCTTGTCCTTAAGGTAGTGAAATGAGATAGGTTCAAAGTGATCTAGGGAAAGTAAGAAAACTCCTATAAACTAAATCGTATGCAAACCTTTGCATTGTTTTTGAAGTCCTAAAAATTCCGATATCGTTAATTTATTGTTAAATTGGTTATGACAAAACTAATTTAAACCATAAAAATATGAAGAAACTGAAATTTTTGATGTTTGCCTTTATGATAGGCACATCCATGACATCATGGGCACAGACAACGGTTACCGGTACGGTGTCCGATGAACAGAATATACCCTTGCCCGGAGCTACAGTTCTTGAAAAAGGAACTAAAAATGGAACTACGACAGATTTTGAGGGAAATTTCACCCTACAAGTGTCGGATGAAAATGCAATTCTCGCCGTATCCTTTTTAGGGTATGCCTCCAAAGACATTCCTCTCAACGGTCAAAGTAATGTAAGTGTATCGTTAGAGGAAGATTCCTCCTTATTGGACGAAGTGGTCGTTGTGGGTTATGGGGTTCAAAAAAAGTCGGATGTAACCGGTGCTATTGGTTCTTTAAAGAGCGAAAGCTTTAATCAAGGTGTCGTTACCAACCCTGGGCAGCTATTACAAGGTAAGGTGTCGGGGGTTAATGTTACCTCTGTTAGTGGAGAACCTGGGGCGGCACAGAATATTATTATTCGTGGGGTAGGAAGTCTTAGATCCGGAACCACGCCACTTTTTGTTGTGGATGGGTTTGTTATCGACAACAGTCCTACCGGGGTGGCCTCAAACCCGCTGAACTTTATCAACCCCCAAGACATTGCCTCGATCGATGTCCTAAAGGACGCATCCGCCGCGGCAATCTACGGGGCAAGGGCTGCCAATGGGGTAATTGCCATTACCACCAAAAGAGGGAAAACTGGGAAAACGGAAATGAATTTATCGGTATCCACGGCCATGTCATCCTTGGCGAACGGAATGGATGTATTCACTGCTGATGAATTTAGGCAACAGGTGCCTGCAGTTGGGGGTACTTTAATTGACGGGGGCGCAAATACCAATTGGGAAGATGAATTGACCAGAACGGGTATTTCAAAAAGGGTGAATCTCTCTATGAGCGGTAGTACAGGAGGTAAGTTCTCGTATTATGTATCCGGTGGTGTAGATGACCAAGAAGGTATATATAACAATAGTTATTTAAAAAGGTACTCAGGCAGGGTGAATTTGACCCAAAAGGCCCTGGATGGACGTTTGAATGTGGAATTCAACCTTACAGCAGCAAAGACTGTTAATGAAAGACCCAATATATCGGCAATCGTGACCGATATGTTGCAATTGAACCCCACCATTCCAGTGTTCACCAATGGTGAGCCAACATTATTGGAAGAGCGGTTAAATCCGATTCAGCGCAATCGGCTGTACACAGATGAAGCCAACAACCATAGAATCTTGGCCAATATTGCGCCCTCTTTTGAGATTGTTGACGGTCTAACGTACAAAGTAAACTTGGGGGTAGATTATTCTGCAACAGATCGCGATATACAGAGCGAGCCTTTTGCTTTGTTGGAAGGGGAAGAATTTGGTGAGTTGGATTCCAGAACCATCACCAACAGCAATACTTTGGTGGAGAACACCTTAACCTATACTTTTAGCACAGGTGACCACAATGTGACCCTGCTGGCAGGGCACTCTTATCAAGAGACAATTTACAAACAGAAGCAGTTTGAATTGGAGGGATTTGCCCTCAATGGCATAGAGCCGAGATATCAAGACCAGATAAGTACTGAGGTGCGTCCCACGACCTTGACATCTGTGGCGTATAAAAATGAGCAACAATCATTTTTCGGCAGGATGAATTATGGGTATCAGGACAAATATCTCTTAACGGCGACATTACGGGCGGATGGTTCTTCTAGATTTGGCGAAAACAACAAATATGGGTATTTCCCTTCAGTGGCATTGGGCTGGAATATTAGCAAGGAAGACTTTATGGCCGATAGCGAAGTGTTCAGCAATCTAAAATTAAGGGCAAGCTGGGGGCAAACTGGTAACCAGGACGGTATTCCAAGTAAGGTGAGTTTAGCCAGTTATGTGGACTCCAAGACCGAAAATGATACCTACCCCATTGGAGGAAATGAAGTGACCTTGGATGATTACCCCTTTGGAACGGTACCCGTGCGTACGGCATATCCAGACCTTAAATGGGAAGTTTCTACTCAAACCAATATTGGTTTGGATTTTGGGTTGTTCAAAAATCAGTTGACAGGTTCTTTGGATTACTTCAATAAAGTTGCCAGTGATGTGGTACTATTTGCCAACAGGATAGACCCTATACAACCTACCGAAAAAATCTGGACCAATATTCCGGACATGGAAATTAAGAACACCGGGGTTGAATTTACCTTGGATTATAATGGAAGTTTCAGCGAGGATTTTACATATAATATTGGAGGGAACTTTGCATTCACTGATAATAAGGTGGTCGACTCCCAATTTGAGGTGATAACCACAGGTGCGGCATCCGGAGCCGGCCAGACAGGTGCGACGATCAATGGTTACATTAATAATGAGCCCATTGGTGCTTTCTACATGAAAGACTTTATTGGGATAGGTGCTGATGGATTGAACGAGTTCAGGGATGTTGTTCCCGATGGTGAATCTTTGGACAATGACAGGTATGCGGTCGGTAGTGCATTGCCCGATTTGATTTACGCCTTTTACATGAATTTAAATTACAAGAACTTTGATCTGGGATTAAATTTTAATGGGGTGTCCGGGAATAACATATATAACCACACCGCAATGTCGTTGTTTACCAGGGGGCAGCTCAGTAGAAACCTGAACACTACACCCTTTGCGGCCGAATTTCCCAATGAGAGCAATAGCAATTCCAATGAAGTATCTACAAGATACTTGGAAGATGGCAGTTATTTACGCTTAAACAATGCTACCTTGGGATATACCTTGAATCCACAAGATTTGGGATTAGGGGATTTAGTAAGCGGCATCCGTTTTAATATAACCGGACAAAACCTTTTCGTGTTAACCGATTATTCGGGCTTTGATCCAGAAGTAAATACCAATGCGGACATCGATGGTATTCAAACGTTCGGAATCGACCGTTTTACCTATCCTAGTCCGAGAACGATCCTGTTTGGCCTAAACGTATCCTTTTAATCAAAAAATTCTGTCAAAAATGAAAAATAGATTTTTAAATATAGCACTAGTGGTCTGTGCGTTGTTTAACTTTAACTGTACGGACCTGGAAGAAGAAAGACTGGATGAAGCTGAATTTGGAGGCCAGTCAGAAACCGTTAGCGGTGCCATTGCACCAGCTTATGGATTTGTTTCCTGGGTATGGAGGCATACTAATTATTATGGATTACAACTTATCGCCTCCGATGAGGCAATACTACCTTTTCGAGGGGGAACCGACTGGTTTGACGGAGGTAAGTTCATAGCCACGCACCAGCATACCATCACCCCGACGAACGATTTGGTTGGTGCTGGTTGGAACCAGCTTACGACCAATATCTCCAGAACATTGTCGGCCATTGAAGTGCTGACTCCGTTGGCAGATGAGGGGAACGCCGAGGCTGCCGAGGCATTGTATGAAATGAAGGCCTTACGGGCATATTTGAATATGTTGATGTTGGATAGTTGGGGCCTTGTGCTTAAGAAGGAATCATCGGACCAGCTTTCAGAAGTGCTCCGGCGCGAAGAAGCCATTGATTATATTGAAAGTGAGCTGCTATCTGTCGTGGATGTCATCAATTCCAGCAGAGGCCCCGGTAGGATAACCCAAGCTGCAGTATGGGGCTTTCTGGCAAGGTTGTACCTAAATGCCGCTGTTTATCGTGACCCCTATGGTACGCCGAACTTTACTCAGGAAGATATGAGCTTGGTTATACAGTATACGGACAACATCATCAATTCCGCTGCGTTCTCCTTGTCTCCAGAATATTTTGAACTGTTCAACGACGACAACAATAGCAATCCAGAGCTTATATTTGCTTTGGACCAACGTGGTGTGCTAAATAGGGAGCATAGCCGATGGGCATATTGGTCTATCGCAGGATCCTTGTTTCCAAGACCTGAATTTCCTAGTGCCGATGGTACCGACGGACCCGCAGTTACCTCAGACTTTTATCAAACATGGGTAGATGCCTACGGGGAAGTGGATCCTGCTGATGCAGATGCACGGTTCTATCAAAAGAATACCATTGTTCCTGATGCTCAGCTGATAGACTTTGAAGGTCGTGAGCAAGTGCTCGCTACCGAAACGGAAAACAGTTATTACTGTGTAGAGCCGAACGAATTTGAGATAGACCGTGGAATTCTACGCGGCACCTTGTGGGGGCCTAGAAAAGGAGATGATGGCGCATTTTTGACCTGTGATACCGGAGTTAGAATTTACCCGGTTAAAAACAGACGGGGAAATGGGCCTGAATATGTAAGCCATACCCTAGACGTTGACTTTACCAATGAAGGTTCCTTGCATCATACAGGATTCAGATGCTCCAAGTACCAGTTTAGCCGTACTTCGCCAAACGGTAACAATTTTAGTAGCGTGGATCTAGTGTTGATGCGTTTGGCAGAGGTGTATTTGATGAGGGCGGAAGCCAAATTAAGAAGCGATGATGCAGGTGGTGCGCTTGTTGATGTAAATACACTAAGAGCCTCAAGAACCGCCCGCCCAGATCAAACTCCAGAGGCATTGGAAGCGATTGATTTGGACATAATGTTCCGCGAGCGGGGCTTTGAACTCTACTGGGAAGGCTTTAGACGTGGAGACCAAATTAGATTTGGAAAATACGAAGATTCTTGGACCGAGAAGACCGATACGGATGTAAATCACAGATTATTCCCTATTCCGCAAAGTGCAGTCGATGCCGCATCGGGTATTGATGGTTTTTTAGAGCAGAATCAAGGTTATTAACAATTAGCTTGAATTAATTTTAGATAAAGGCGGACGAAAAATGTCCGCCTTTATTCTTTAGGGGATGGTATGGTTTCTTAAAATTCATGAAAAATTAGCCGCTAACATTCTAATCATTAGAAGGTGCTTCCAATTATCCTGTAGCATTATTCTCCAAGAGTTTGCCTTTAGGATTGCATTAAGAATTTTTGTTGTATTTTGTCTTGAATGTTCAATTCCATAATTTGTACTTATTATAATTGGTGCGGTCTACAGAGCTGCATTTTATTATCAATGTGAATATGATTAGGCAAGTAAGGATAGTAAATAGAGACTTTTTATGAAGAAGGGCCGCGTTACCATTAAGGACATTGCACGAGAGCTCAACATTGCTCCTTCTACCGTTTCTAGGGCATTGAACGACCACCCAGCAATAAAAAAGGAGACCAAGGTTGCCGTTAAGGCACTGGCGGAAGCATTGGATTATCAACCTAATCTACTGGCCTTGAACCTACTGCAGAAAAAATCCAATACCATTGGGGTTATTGTGCCTGAAATTACGGGCCATTTTTTTTCAGCAATAATTACCGGGATACAGGATGTAATCGTTAATTCCGAGTACAATATCATGATTTGTCTATCCAATGAGTCTTACGAAGAGGAGATGACTATTGTAAAAAGACTGTCCAAGATTCAGATAGATGGGGTCTTGGTGTCGCCATCATCCGAGACAAAAAATTTTGACCATTTTCGGAGGCTTCAAAAAAGTGGTATCCCCGTGGTGGTTTTTGATAGGGACTGCCCGGGACTGGAGGCCGATAAGGTCTTGGTGGACGATTATTTTGGAGCGCTTCAGGCTGTAGAATATTTAATTGGAACGGGTTGCAAAAACATCGCACACTTAGGAGGCCCCCTAAACTTGAGCACCACAGACCACAGGCTTCAGGGTTATTTGGACGCTCTTAAGAAAAACAAGATAGCTGTAAATGAAGAATACATAGTTCACGTTCCCGGGTTTTCCAATAAGGACGGAATAAAGCCTACCAAAAAGTTATTGGGACTCAGAAAACGTCCGGACGCTATTTTCGCCTACAACGACAATATCGCCATTTCTGCCATGCACATTGCCAAAAAAATAGGTTTGAATATTCCTGGGGAAATCTCCATTGTAGGATTTGATGATGAACCGCATTCCAATTATATAACCCCTTCCTTATCTACTGTTTGGCAACCTGTTTATAGCATGGGAATGCTATCCGCAAGAATTTTATTAAGTCATTTGAACGACAAGGATGCCGATCTGAAATTTCGAAGAGAAGTCTTTAAGCCAGAACTTGTTATACGGGCTTCATCCAAAGGAAATTAAGTGCCTCGCCAAAGCTGGGATAATTCTACCCCTATGCAAACCTTTGCATAGACATTTGATGTTGAATTCTTCGAAACATCAATTATTTATTGTTATTTGTATAAAAGTTTAAGACAATAAATAATAATATCAAAATTTTGCATGAAAGTATCGCCCAAGATATTTTTTGACCATTGCTATGGCAAATATGCCATTCCAGCAGTCAATGTTTTTACCATGGAACAGGTCCTCGGACTTTTTAGCTCTGGAGAAAGGGCCAATGCCCCATTTATGGTGCAAATTACACCTGCTGCAAGGAATTATGCCCATCCCGAAATGCTCATATCCATGATCAACGCGGCGTCCAAAATATATTCCAAAGCGGTGTACTCGGTTCACCTGGATCATGGAAATGAGGATCATGCTTTTAATGCGATAAAGTCCAACGACTATGACTCCATTATGATCGATGCGTCGCACGACAGCTTTAATGAAAACGTAAAAAGAACGAAAGCCGTTGTGCAGGAGGCACATAAAAGGAACATCGTCGTGGAAGCAGAACTAGGGGTGTTAAGCGGAGTTGAGGATGATCTGACTATAGATGAGAAGCACGCCAAATATACCCAGCCGTCCGAAGTGCATGAGTTTGTTGAGCTAACAGGCTGCGATAGTTTGGCCGTAGCGGTAGGTACTAGTCATGGGGCCTATAAATTTTCTGGGGGAGCTGGAATTCAGTTTAAAATATTGGAGGAAATTCAACAAAGATTGCCTAAATTTCCTATAGTGTTACACGGCGGATCTGCCGTTAATTTGGAAGAAATAAACCGCATTAATCAGGCGGGAGGGCAGTTGGACAAAGGTGCTTCAGGGGTTTCACCCGAGGGGATTGTAAAATCTATCGCCTATGGAGTGTGCAAGATCAACATAGCCACGGATACAAGACTTTTATGGGCAAGGGTTCATAGGGAATTCTTTAGGGATACTCCCGAGCTTTTCGACCCTGTAATTCCCGGGAAGGCCTATATCGGGGAATACGAGAAATTCATGCTGGAAAAATTCGATCTATTGGGGGCCACGGGGAAAGTAAGCGACATGAAATTTTAAGATAAAAAAATATGGAACATAATTCACATTTGCAGATCAAACCAAAATCAAAAACAGGAATTTATCATCAGATTACCCCCGCATCCGCCAATTGGGAATATCTCAATTTTGAGGCTAGGCTAATGGCCAAGGGCGAAACTTGGCAACACAACACCGAGGATAACGAAATGGTGATAGT
This sequence comes from Arenibacter sp. F20364, assembly GCF_023015905.1. Lineage (GTDB taxonomy): Bacteria > Bacteroidota > Bacteroidia > Flavobacteriales > Flavobacteriaceae > Arenibacter. Next base: position 95,971 of record NZ_JALKBD010000008.1, read on the forward strand.
GCTTTTGAGCGGGAATTTTAAAGTGGAAAGTGATAAGGGAAACTGGGAAACAAAAAATGGCAGGAAGGATGTTTTTAGTGGCGTAGCCCATACCCTTTATTTATCACGTAACAGTACGTTTACACTAACAGCTATGAGCGATACTTTGGACATAGGGTACGGTTGGTGTAAGGTTGAGGAAGATTTTCCGGCAAAATTCGTAACGCCAGAGGATACCCCCGTAGTAATTTTTGGAGGTGATAATGCCACGCGGCAGTTCAATGATCTGGTACCTCCAGGTTTTGGATGTAGCAAAATAGTGGTCCGTGAAGTATATACCCCTTCCGGTAATTGGAGTTCCTTTCCTGCCCATAAACATGATGAGCGCATTGTGGATGCAAAAGGGACTGTTTTGGAACCCATACAGGAGGAGACTTATTTCTATAAGTTCCAAAAACCGGAGGCTTACGCCATACAACAAGTCTACACCAAAGACAGGTCGCTGGACGAAATAGTTAGGCCCAGACATAATGACGTGGTGTTGATACCCAAAGGTTTCCATCCTGTGGTGGCGGAGCATGGTTTTCATTGTTATTATCTTAATTTCCTGGCCGGTACGGATCAGTGCCTTGCCAATACCACCGACCCTGATCATGAATGGATTTACGATTCTTGGACCTCCAAGGACAAAAGATTGCCGTTGGTAACGGCGGAAATGAATAAACAATAATTGGAAATGAGCGATAAAAAATTTGATGTAATTACGTTTGGAAGGTCTAGTATTGATCTTTATTCACAGAATATTGGTTCGCCATTTAATGATATTAAAGGGTTCGATGCCTTTGTGGGAGGGTCTCCGTTAAATATAGCCGTGGGCTGTGCAAGATTGGGGGTAAATGCCAGTCTGTTGACAGCGGTAGGGAACGACAAAGTGGGAGAGTTTATCCTGAATTTCTTGAACGGGGAAGGGGTCAATACCCACTGTATCCCTGTGAAGAACGGGGCTAGAAGTAGTGCAGTTGTTCTGGGAATTGAACCTCCGGATAAATTTCCCTTGGTTTATTATAGGGACAATGCAGCGGATAGTCAAGTGGATATTGATGATGTTGACAAGGCCAATATTCCGGACTATAAAATATTATTGATCAACGGTACCGCATTAAATATAGAACCTACCAGAAGTGCTACTTTTTATGCCACCGAAATAGCCAATAGGTCTAATGTTGATGTGGTGCTCGATTTGGATTTTAGGGCGGACCAATGGCATGATTACAGGGCGTTTGGACTTACGGTCAGGGCTGTACTTCCTAGAGTGAAAATGGCTATTGGTACGGAAGAGGAAATTATTGCCGCCACCCTAATAGATTCCTCCCAGGTAACCATAAAGGAACAACAGATATCCGCCCCCGAAATAATAGGGGATATAGATGAATCCATTGCACAATTATTGTCTTCCGGAATAGAGACCCTAATTGTTAAACGTGGGGAGAAAGGTGCCAGCATTTACCAAAAGGATGGTTCCAGAGAGGATGTTCCCGGATTTCCAGTAACAGTTTTAAATGTACTTGGAGCCGGAGATGCCTTCGCCAGCGGGTTTTTATATGGTGTCCTTCAAGGTTGGGATTTAAAGAAGGCTTGTAGAATGGGCAATGCCAGTGGAGCTCAAGTAGTGACGAAAAAGGGCTGTGCCAACTTCATGCCTACTCTGGAAGAATCCATGGACTTTATAAAACAAAAGGGCGGATTTTAATTCTAAAAGAGATGAAAACAAAAAAACTTACAGTGGCACAAGCCACGATTGCCTATCTAAAGAACCAATACGTAGAACGGGATGGGGTTCAGAACAAATTTTTTGCCGGTTGTCTTGGTATTTTAGGACATGGGAACGTAGCGGGAATAGGACAGGCCTTGCATCAGAATTTAGACTTTCCATATTATGTGGCAAGGAACGAACAGGGTATGGTGCATACGGCAGCGGCCTTTGCCAGAGTAAAGAATAGGTTGCAGACTTTTGTCTGTACATCCTCTATAGGCCCCGGAGCTACCAATATGCTCACCGGAGCGGCAGCGGCCACCATCAATAGGATTCCTGTCCTCTTGATTCCAGGGGATATATTTGCTACCAGACAGGTGGCCCCGGTACTGCAGCAGTTGGAATCCAATCTCACCCAAGATATATCCGTCAATGATTGCTTTAAGCCTGTTTCCAAATACTGGGACAGGATCAATAGACCGGAACAATTGATTACAGCTTTGCCAGAAGTAATGAGGGTACTTACATCCCAGGCCGAAACAGGAACGGTTACCTTGTGCATACCACAGGATGTACAGGCGGAAGCCTATGATTTTCCCGTGGAAATGTTCCAGAAACGTGTTTGGTATGTGGGCAGGACCATGCCCGACAAAACGCTTTTGTCCAGGGCAATCCAACAAATAAAGGAAAGTAAAAGACCCGTAATCATTGCAGGAGGTGGTACTATTTATAGCGATGCCACCGCAATTTTAAAAAAATTGGTCAATAGAACCGGAATCCCCGTTGCCGAAACCTTTGCGGGAAAAGGCTCTTTGGATTATAGCGAACCTCAGAATTTGGGAGCAGCAGGGGTAACCGGAACCCCTGGGGCCATAGAGATTGCAAAGGAGGCCGACCTGGTTATAGGGATAGGTACCAGATATAGCGATTTTACTACCATCTCCAAGTCGGCTTTCCAAGACCCCAATGTTCGGTTTATCAATATAAATATTACGGAATTCGATTCCTTTAAGCATGGGGCACTGCCATTGGTAGGGGATGCCAAAGCTATATTGGAAACCCTGGACAAGGAACTTTCGAATTATGAAGTAAATGGGGAATATCGTAAAAAAGTAGAAAATTTTAATAAGAGCTGGGATCAATTTGTAGCGGAAATCTATGCGGAAAAGAATGAGTTGCCTGCGTTTCAAGGGGAGGTGATAGGAGCGGTAAATTCCTTTTCCAACCCAGAAGATATAGTGCTGTGTGCTGCTGGCAGCCTGCCGGGAGACCTACATAAATTGTGGCGTACCCGAAACCCGAAAGGCTTCCATCTGGAATACGGTTATTCCTGTATGGGTTATGAGATTGCCGGTGGCCTAGGTGCTAAAATGGCACGCCCTGATAGCGAAATATATGTTATGGTGGGCGATGGAAGCTACCTAATGATGTCCCAAGAGATTGTTACATCGATCCAAGAAAAACAGAAAATGACCATTATTCTATTGAACAATGATGGTTATTCCAGTATTGGAAGTCTGTCCAGTTCTCTTGGAAGCGAAGGCTTTGGGACCTACTACCGATATAGAAATGAGGAGACGGACCAATTGGACGGGGGGAAGTTGCCCATAGATTATGCCGCCAATGCAGCCAGTATGGGAGCGCATGTTATTAAAGCCTCCAATGTTAAGGAATTGAATACGGCCCTTGAAACGGCCAAAACCATAGACAAGACTACGGTAATCTATATTGAGGTAGATCGTAAAAAGGCTGTGCCCGGATTTGCCTGGTGGGATGTGGCCGTAGCCGAAGTATCCGAGAAAGATGCCGTGAAGAATTCATTGAAGACCTCTCTGGAAAATAAAAAGACCCAGAAGTATTACTTATAGACCATAACCAACCAAACTTATGAATTCTGACATCATCATTATTTTAACTTCGTTCCTGATTTTTACGGGAGGGGTTGCATTTTTCACATGGTACAGTCTTAGAAAAACAAACTTAACATCCTCCGATGGCTATTTCTTGGGAGGTAGAAGTCTTACCGGAATCGTTATTGCAGGTTCCATGTTATTGACAAACATTTCCTCGGAACACCTTATTGGGATGAACGGTAATTCCTATGTAAATGGTTTTATCGTTATTGCCTGGGAAGTTACTTCCTCGATAGCACTGGTAATTGCGGCCATTTTCTTTGTCCCCAAGTATTTGAAAATGGGATTGACCACCATACCCCAATTTTTGGAAAATAGATTTGATGGGATGACCAGGACTATGGTAGCCGCCATTTTAATATTTTCATTTGTAGTTACCCTGCTACCGATCGTGTTGTATTCCGGGGCAATAGGTATTGAAAGCTTATTTGGGGTTTCAGAACTATTGGGGATAGATAAGACAGAAGGCCTATGGGTGACCGTTGTAATTATTGGGGTGATAGGGTCCATATATGCCATCTTTGGAGGTCTAAAGGCCGTGGCCTATTCTGATACCATTAATGGATTTGGACTTCTGCTCGGTGGCTTGTTGATACCGATATTGGCTTTGATGGCCATTGGCGACAATAATATTGTGGACGGCTTGGTAAAGGTGTACAAATACGCTCCTGAGAAATTCAATGTAGTTGGTGCTAGGGATTCTGTCTTGCCATTCGAAGTCTTGTTTACGGGCTTGATCATCAATCAGCTCTATTTCTGGGGGATGAACCAAACCATAATCCAAAGGGCTTTGGGGGCGAAAAATTTGAAGGAAGCCCAAAAAGGACTTCTAATAACTGGACTTTGTAAGATATTGATTCCCTTGATCATTGTTCTGCCAGGAGTTATTTGTTATTATTATTTTCAGGATACCTTTTTTGACCAACAGGACACGGTGTATCCCCAACTGGTAAAAAAAGTACTGCCGATTTGGTTGATAGGGTTTTTTGCAGCCGTAATCATGGGTGCAGTACTGAGCACCTTTAATTCGGTATTGAACTCTGTGGCTACTTTATTCAGTATGGATATTTATAAAAAGCACATTGCCAAGAATGTCAGTGATACCAAGCTGGTGAAGATAGGAAAGGTTACCTCGGCGATTTTGGCGGTAGCGGCCATCTTTGCAGCCCCCATGGTGGCCAATGCTTCGGACGGATTGTATCAATTGCTGCAGGAGCTTAACGGGATATTTTTTATTCCTATTGCCTCCATTTTGTTGGCAGGCTTCTTTATGAAAAGAGTTTCGGCAATGGGTGCTAAAGTGGCCCTGATATTTGGACTTTGTTTTTATATTTTTATGACCTGGGGCTATACTGGCCACGGTATTCATTTTGTGCATTTATGGGGAATTGAGTTCTTGCTGAATGTAGCCATAATGTATTCGGTATCTTACTTTTATCCGAATAGTAACCAGTATGAAATTACCGATGTTGGCGCTGTCAACCTGAAGACTTGGAAGTATACCATACCCATGTCCATTGGTTTATGCGCTGTTACAGTACTAATCTATATTTTGCTCTGGAACAACCAGTAGCACTACCATGATCAATAATATTAAATAATAAAAAATGGAAATTTTAAAAAATTATATCGATGGTGCTTGGACCCCAAGCACATCCAACGAAACAATAGATATTGTAAACCCGGCCACCCAGGAAATCTTGGCCAAGGTGCCTTTTGGAAAGGATACCCAAAAGGATGTTGATTTGGCAGTAACTTCGGCCTCCAAAGCTTATCTTGAATGGAGTAAGGTTCCTGTACTTAAAAGGGTTCAGGTGCTATATCGCTTAAAGGCCCTTATGGAGGAGAATACCGAAATTCTTGCCGAAATTATCACCAATGAGTCCGGGAAAACATATGGGGAATCCGTAGGGGAAATCCAAAGGGCAATAGAAAATATCGAAGTTGCCTGTGGTACTCCTATGTTAATGGCGGGCGATGTTATTGAGGATATTGCTAGTGGAATAGACGAGATGATGATTAGGCAGCCCATTGGGGTGGCGGCCTGTATTACGCCTTTCAACTTTCCTAGCATGATCGTTTTTTGGTTCTTGCCCTATGCCATTGCCACAGGTAATGCCTTTGTAGTGAAGCCATCTGAGAAGGTACCCATGACCATGATGAAGATTTTTGAGTTTTTGGACCAATTGGATATTCCAAAGGGACTGGTTAGCCTTGTGCACGGCGGTAAGGATTCCGTAGACGCAATCTTGGAGCACCCCTCCATAAAAGCGGTGAGCTTTGTGGGCAGTACTCCTGTAGCCAGATATATTTATTCCAAGGGTACCGCCAATGGTAAGAGGGTACAGGCTCAAGGAGGAGCCAAGAATCCAGTAGTGGTGCTGCCGGATGCGGATATTGAGATGTCCACCAAAATCATTGCTGACTCCGTTTATGGTTGTGCAGGACAAAGGTGTTTGGCTGCCTCTACGATCATTACTGTGGATGACCAAAAAAGACAGATAAAGGATGCCCTTTATGAAACGGTTAAATCCCGAACTACCGGTTATGGTCTCGACAGGGAGGTAAATATGGGGCCTGTAATTACTCCGGAGAGTAAGATGAGAATAACAGGATTGATCCAGAAAGGAATAGATGAGGGTGCCAAAGTGCTTCTGGATGGGAGAAATACTTCCATTGCAGGGTATGAGAAAGGAAACTTCCTAAACCCTACAATTTTGGAGAATGTTGCCTTGGATAAGGAGCTTATTAGGACGGAGATTTTTGGTCCTGTGATGAGTCTGATATCCATGAAAAATATAGATGAAGCCCTAAAATTTGTCAATAGTGGCAATTATGGGAATATGGCCTGTTTATTTACGGGTAGTGGTGCCAATGCACGACGGTTTAGAAATGAGGCCGATGCCGGAAATATTGGAATCAATATAGGGGTCGCGGCACCAATGGCCCAGTTCCCATTTAGTGGTTGGAAGGATAGCTTCTTTGGCGACCTGCACGGGCAGGGCAAACATGCTATCGAATTCTTTACGCAGACCAAGGTAATTATTGAGAGATGGCCGAATATTTGGTCAAGAAAATTTTAATGAAATTATAAAATGATGAAAATCGCAAATGCTCCATGCTCATGGGGCGCCTTGGAATTTGACCTGGAAGAAAAATCCGAAGAGATAGGATTTGAACAGGTGCTGGACGAAATAAAGGAAACCGGATATATAGGCACGGAGTTAGGGGACTGGGGCTATATGCCTACTACTCCCAGTCTACTCAAAGTGGAATTGGATAAAAGGCATTTGGATCTTTTGGGTGCTTTTGTTCCCGTAGCTTTGGCCAAAGCTGCCAACCATGATGCAGGTGTTGTTTCTGCCTTAAAAGTAGCGGAACTTATGTTCAATGCCGGCTACACGAATTCTTTTATTGTTTTGGCAGATGACAATGGTTCCGTTCCCGAACGCACTAAAAATGCGGGAAGAATTACTCCTGCTATGGGACTCTCGGAAGAACAGTGGAAAGTATATGCCGCAGGTGCAGAAAGGATAGCGAAGGCAGTGAAGGATGCCTACGGTATAAGGACGGTATTTCATCATCACTGTGCCGGATATGTAGAAACCCCTGAAGAAATAGATAAACTCATGGCCCTGACCGATACGGAATTGTTGGGATTGTGTTTGGATATGGGACATTATGCCTTTGGAGGAGGTGATCCTGTAAAGGCCCTGAAAAAGTATGGCAAAAGAATTTGGCATGTGCATTTTAAGGATTATAGTCCTAAAGCGGCCAAAGCGTCCCGGGAGGCCAACGGGGATTATTTTGATGCTATTAAAAGGGGGGTATTCTGCGAACTAGGAAAAGGTGCGGTAGATTTTCAATCCATTGTAAAGATACTGGAAGAAATGAAATATAACGATTGGATAGTAGTGGAGCAGGACATTCTACCGGGCATGGGAAATCCCAAAATATGTGCACAGGCCAATAGGGATTACATAAAATCCTTAGGGTTATAGACAAATCAAAGTTTACGAAACAATTTTAAAGAAATATACATCAATGACTAAAGTTAAATTCGCGGTAGCAGGGTTGGGAAGGATAGGAAAGATCCATTTGGAAAACCTGCTGCAGATGGAAAATGTGGAAGTGGTGGCTGTAATGGATCCTATGGAGGAATGCCGGAAATATGCAAGGGAAAAGAAAATACCCAACATAACCAACACCTACGAGGAGCTATTGATGGTGGCCCCTTTCGATGCGGTGGTCATCTGTTCCCCTACCGATACCCATGCCAATTATGTTGAAATGGCGGCGAAAGCTGGGTTACAGGTTTTTTGTGAGAAACCTTTGGATTTATCCATGCAGCGGGTAGTTGAGGTTTTAAAAGTGGTCAAGGAAGCTGATATTAAGTTGATGTTGGGTTTTAATCGCCGATTCGATAAGGAGTTTAGAAAAGTTCATGAATTGGTAAAGCAGGGTGCCGTAGGGCAGCCCCACTTGGTAAAAATAACCAGTCGGGATCCGGGAGCGCCACCGGTAAGCTATATTAAACAATCTGGAGGTCTATTTTTAGATATGACCATACACGACTTTGATATGGCCAGATTTGTAGTGGGCAAGGAAATCGAAGAGGTCTATGCCAAAGGAGCAGTCCTTGTGGATCCAGCTATAGGCGAGGCAGGGGATATAGATACTGCTGTGGTTACCTTGACCTATACGGACGGTACCATGGCCGTTATAGACAATAGTAGGGAAGCCGCTTATGGCTATGACCAAAGAATAGAGGTGTTCGGATCCAAAGGAATGGCACAGGCAGACAATAATTATGAAGATTCACATAGGTTGTATACCCATAAAGGAATCCAAGGTTCACTACCGTTGCACTTTTTTTTGGAAAGATACGCCGAGGCCTATAAAACCGAAATGTCGAGTTTTGTGAAGAGTTTGAAGAATGGGGATGCCGTTGCGGTGGACGGTATAGATGGATTAAAGTCCCTGCAAATTGGCCTAGCGGCCATAAAATCATTAAAAGAAAAAAGACCTGTAAAAATTGAGGATATAGGGAATTAGCCTCTGTAAAATTCCGAAAATCTAAAATCAAATTTTATAGGCATAGTAAAGAAATTTGATTCTTGGTTAAATTGTAATTTTTTGTTAAATTGGGGTGAATTTGTTTTGTCAATGGTAGGGGATGTTGTTGGGAAAGGGAAACAAATTAGATGACATGTATTATAGATATAGAATGATCATAGTGGTGGCGATGAAGATTTAATAGAATCTATGGGCCATGTGATAAATAGATGATTCTGTCTAGTGTCTAGGTAATTAAATTGATCTATCCGGATATTTAAACCTATTTATAAGTTGAAAAAAGGTCAGCCCAATATCAACAATGAATTTTTTCTTTCCCTATTGGAAAAGGGAGAGAAATGTGCATTTGAGACCTTGTTCAGACTCTACTATACCAAATTGGTAAATATAGCCAAAGGTTATCTAGTGTATCATCAGGAGGCCGAGAACATTGTCCAGAGTGTATTTCTGAAATTATGGGAAAATAAAGGGTCTCTAAAGGAGGTTACCAATATTAATAACTACTTGTATACCATGACCAAGAATTCTTGCTTGGACCAATTGAAGCACGAAAAGGTTAAGAGGAACTACATAGATAATAGTTATCGCATAAAATCCGAAATTCAATATAAATTTATTCAAGATGAAGCAGCCTCCCTGTTACTTGAAAACGAATTGGAAAGCAAAATTATTCATAGTATAGAATTACTACCTGAAAAATGCAAAAATATTTTCAAGAAGAGCCGACTAGAGGGCTTGAAGCATAGTGAAATAGCAGCACAGATGGGTGTTTCCCACAAAACGGTAGATAACCATATTGCCACTGCCCTGAGGCATATGAGGTTTCATTTAAGGGAATTTATCTCAATTTCATAATAAATTTATTATCCAGCACTAGGTGTAAATCTTTTCTAAATCGTCTATAAAGGGTAACACATGACGATGCTAGATCAAAAAATATACAAATACTTAAGGGGTACTGCAACTTCAAAGGAGGAAAAGGAAGTTCAGGACTGGATTGTTTCTTCGGATCAAAATGCGAAAAGATTCTTTGAGATCAAGGCCAAATATGTGGCATCCACCTTGGATGAAACGGATGTAGATTTAGATCCCTCCTTCCAAGGTATTGTCAATGCCCAAAAAACAACCTCCAGAAATGGACGTCGTCTTCCACTTGCTATTTTGAAATCGGCTGCTATTTTAACAATTCTTGTAGGGCTAGGTTTTATATTTAGGAATACTATTGTTGATTCCCGTACTGCACCAGTTATTCCTGGTGATGCCATTATATTACAGTTGGAAAATGGAAATATTGAGGTAATCTCAGAAGGGGGAGAGGCCAAGGTTGTAGATTCTGAAGGCAATGTATTGGGGGCCCAACAAGGGGCACAGTTAGTCTATAAGAACAATGGGACTTCAAAAGAGGAGATAACCTACAATACGCTCACGGTTCCCTATGGTAAGAGATTTGATCTGTTGCTTTCCGATGGAACCCAGATAACTCTTAATTCTGGAACATCCCTCAAATATCCAGTACAATTCTTAAAAACAAAAAACAGGCAGGTTTTTCTGGATGGGGAAGCTTTTTTTAATGTAGCCAAGGATTCGTTAAATCCCTTTATAGTAAATACCAATGGACTTAATGTGCGTGTTTTGGGGACAAAATTTAATTTATCCTCCTATCCGGAAGATCAATATGTCAATACTACGCTTGTAGAGGGGTCGGTTTCTGTTTACAATAAACAGGACACTTTTGATTCTTCCAATGCTTCTTTATTGGAACCTGGATTTAAAGCGGAATGGAACAAATACAATAAACAGATTTTAGTCGAAGAGGCTGATATAGCCATGCATACCGATTGGTTGAACGGGAAAATCATTTTGAGACATGTTCCCTTTAAGAACATAGTAAAGAAATTGGAACGGCACTATAATGTGGAGATCGTGAACAATAATCCCGAACTTGATGAAGAATTGTTTACGGCAAGTTTTGATGTTGAAACCATTGACCAAGTGTTTAAAACCTTTAACCTCACCTATGAAATGAATTATAAGATCAACGACAGACAAATAATTATCAACTAACTAACAAACAAAACAACTGCCAATGAATTAGACTTTCTAAAATTTAAATGGATCACAAATATTTTGCAAGCACTTAAATTGTAAGGTATAAAAGCAAAAAAAAAATCGGAAAGTGCGCCAACACTTCCCGATGAAATGTGATTAAATGAATTAACCACGTAAAAAACACTACAAAAATATGAAAAACCTAATTAGGCTGGGGAGGGAATCCCATTTTCAGCTACAATATGATTTGAAAATGAAGCTAACTACATCGTTGTTATTGATTGTATCGCTTTTTCAAATTCATGCTAACGAAACTTATGGTCAAAAGACCAAAGTTACCTTGAACCTCGAAAATGTAAGCATTGAAAGTGTATTGAACAGAATTGAGTCGCTTACAGAATTCAAATTCATGTATAATGATAAGGAGGTAGATTATAAAAAAATTGTCTCCGTGAGCGCTGATAAAGAATTGGTAACTACAATTCTTGATAGAATTTTTTCTGAGATGCACATTACCTATGAGGTATTGGATAAACAGATAGTGCTTAAACCGGAAAAAAATATTCCCCACCCAACTAGGGACGAAGAAAGAAAGGTTGAGTTGTATCAGCCATTTAAGGTAAATGGTACTATTTTGGATAATGACGGGACTCCATTACCGGGAGCGAACGTTCTGGAAAAAGGAACGACCAACGGTACCCAGTCCGATTTTGACGGTAATTTTTCCATAGAGGTAAATGGGCCAAACGCAGTTCTAGTAGTTTCTTATATAGGTTTTACTACAACGGAAATGGCACTAAACGGGCAGACCAATGTTTCTATTACCTTGGAAGAGAGCGCTACCGGTCTAAGTGAAGTAGTAGTAACGGCTTTGGGGATTAAAAGGGAAAAGAAGTCCCTGGGATACGCATCCCAAGAGCTTGATGGCGAGCAGGTATCCGCGGCCAGGGAGCCCAATCTTTTGAACGGCATTTCCGGAAAGGTGGCCGGTCTACAGATTACCAATAGTCCTTCCGGTCTGGGAGGTTCTGCCAGAGTATCCATTAGAGGCGATGCTTCCTTGAACATCAATGGCAACTCTCCCTTGTTCATAGTCGATGGAACGCCTATCAGCAACGAAATTGTTGGTTCCAGTGGTTCGGGCACACAGGATGTGGATTATGGAAACGGAGCTTCAGAAATAAATCCGGAGAATATAGAATCCATCAACGTTCTTAAAGGGCCTGCCGCTGCTGCATTATATGGGGCCAGAGCAGCAAACGGGGCCATTATTATAACCACCAAGAAGGGGATTACCAAAAAAGGTCAGTTGGGTGTTTCCATCAATTCCGGTATCACCATGGAAAGTGTCCTGCTTTTGCCCGATTGGCAAAATGAATATGGACAAGGTAACAACCAGCAATTTGCATTTGTTGATGGGAGTGGTAGTGGTATAGCCGATGGTGTCGATGAGAGTTGGGGACCTAAATTGGATACCGGCCTTATGATCCCACAATTCGATTCGCCTCGTGAGGACGGAACTCGGGGTGGGGATTATCTAGTGAGCGATTCCCCTATAATTCCAACTCCTTGGGTTTCCAATCCTGATAACACTTTGGATTTTTTCAATACCGGTTACACCAAAACCAATAGCATTGCCATTTCAAAATCGGGTGACCTTGGAAATATTAGATTCTCTTACCAAAATCTGGATCAGGAGGGCATTGTGCCGAATACGGACCTTAGAAGAAATACCTTCAATTTGAATACGGGCCTTAACCTGACTGATAAACTGACGATCAATACCAATGTAAATTATATAAAATCCGATAGTGACAATAGGCCTTCCCTAAGTTATGGTACGGAAAGTATCATGTACCTTTTTATTTGGTATGGAAGGCAATTGAATACGAACAGTATGAGGGATTATTGGATGCCGGGCAGGGAAGACTTGCAGCAGTTCAACTATAATTACAATTATCATGACAACCCCTTCTTTAACGTATATGAAAATACCAATTCACAGAACAAGGATAGGGTGTACGGAAATATTAGCGCCAACTATGCCATAAACGATAATTGGAATTTAATGGTGAGGACCGGAAGGGATTTTTACCGCGACCTAAGGGGCAAAAAGAGGGCCTTCAGTACCCAGCGTTTTCCTCTGGGATATTATAGGGAGGACAATGTGTTTTTTGAAGAGTCCAACACGGATTTCTTGCTTTCATATGATAAGACCTTCAAAGAAAAATGGAACGTAAATATATCGGCTGGTGGCAACCAATTTCGCCAAAAACAAGAGTATACCCAAACTGTGGCCCCACAGTTGATCAACCCCGGGGTCTATTCCTTTAACAATACCAGAAGGCCGCTGGAAGTATATACGAACAACGAACAGAAGAGGATCAACAGCCTCTACGGTTTTGCCAGGTTTGCCTATGATAATCTGCTTTTTTTGGATGTGACAGGGCGGAACGATTGGTCCAGTACCCTGCCCACGGATAACAATTCCTATTTCTATCCATCGGTTACGCTGAGTGCTATAGCCAGTGATATGTTCACAATGCCCGAATTTGTGTCCTTTGCAAAATTGCGGGCGGCATATGCAGAGGTAGGTAATGATACGGACCCCTACAAACTTTCAAGCTTCTTTACCAATGAAACACCGTTTGGGGACAATCCCATTCTAACGGAATCTTCGCTGATCCCCAATGCAGCTCTAAAACCGGAAATTACCTCTTCCTATGAGATTGGTGCCGATATCCGTTTGTTCCAGAGCAGGTTGAATTTGGATGCCACCTATTATGACGGTCGCACCAAGAACCAGATCATACCTATAAGTACTGATATTTCAAGTGGATATACCAGTAAGTTGATCAATGCCGGTGAGGTCAGGAATTATGGGTTCGAGGCCATGTTGAATGTTGTACCCGTTAGGACGGAAAACTTTACTTGGAACACCATGTTCAACTATTCCAGAAACAGGAGCGAGGTTACCGATCTGGGTGGGATAGATTATACGCTTACAGAGCGGAACAGTGTCTTTATCCAGGCTAGGGAAGGCGGTTCCATCAGTGCCATTTATGGTAGGGGATTCCAACGTGTAGAAGACGAGAACAGTGAGTATTACGGGCAAATGATCGTAAATAACAGCGGTATCCCCATTAGAACGGACGATCTGGTGTACCAGGGCGATTACGCCCCCGATTATACCTTGGGGATACTGAACAGCTTTAAGTATAAGTCCTTGGATCTTGGGTTTATGTTCGATATTCGGCAAGGGGGCATAGTAGTGTCCAGGACCAAAACCATAGGCTCCACCTCCGGGCAGTTGAAAGAGACTTTGGAAGGTAGGGAGACCGGAATAGTGGCGGACGGTGTATTGGAGACCTCACCGGGCGTATATACCCCCAATACCATTAATGTGGATGTCAGGACCTACAACAACCGCTACTATGAGCGGGATAACGTAGAGGCTGCCAAGTACGACGCCTCCTATACGAAATTGCGAGAAGTCACCTTAGGGTATACGCTGCCCAAGCGTATTATTGATAAACTCCCCGTAAGTAAGGCAAGGTTGTCGTTGACAGGAAGAAATTTGGCGCTATGGACGGACAACCCCCATTTTGATCCGGAAACCGTCTCGGTTGCCGGTGGTACCCTGCAGCCCGGTATAGAGAATATGTCCTATCCCAGTACCAGAACATACACGCTGAATTTACAAATCGATTTTTAATTGCATAAAAGATGAAAAACATACATATATCAAAAAAGGGTTTCTTCACGATGTTTCTTTTGGCAGCTTTTATGGGTTGTACGGAAGACTTTGAAGAAATAAACCAAAATCCCAACTTTCCAGAGCAAGCTTCCTCGGAACTGCTCTTACCGGGGGTTTTAAGACAAATGGCCTATAATTGGGGGAACCAAGGATGGGAAGAGGGTTTTACCGTGGTCCAATATGGAGCGCGACTGCAGTTTACCTCAGGGGATATATATCAGTGGTCCCCTACCAGTGACCCTTATAATGACGCTTATGACGGACTGCGCGATATTGAGAATATTATTCGCGATACCAGGGAAAATCCGGATCGCCAAAATTATTACGGTGTTGGGCTTATCGTAAAATCATGGATCTATTCCTACCTTACGGATGCTTATGGCGATGTGCCCTACGCGGACGCCGTAAAGGGGATCACGGATGATAATATTACCCCGGAATTTACGCCCCAACAGGAAATTTATGACGGTCTTTTGGCCGACTTAAAAGCAGCCAATACAGCATTGACCGGAACACAGAATATATCCGGGGATATTTTGTACGGTGGGGATGTTTTGAAATGGAGGAAGTTTGCCAATTCGCTCAGGCTCCGTCTGTTGATGAGGATCAGTGATGTGGACCAGGCCAAAGCTACGGCCGGTATGGTAGAGATTATGGGAGACCCAACAACATACCCCATATTTGAAAGCAATGGGGATGCAGCGCTCTTGCAATGGAATTCCGATAATCCACAACCCAAATACAATACAAGATCCGGTAGTTTTGATGAGGTTAGGCTGAGCCTTACCCTGGAGACCAGATTGAAGGATCTGAACGATAGAAGGCTTATTGTTTTTGCGCAGCCTACTTCCAATTCCGGAAAGGGAATCTATTCTGACAATCTGGATGATTATGTAGGTATGCCCAACGGCCTGGATGATGAGGCCGCCCTAGGATACAGCCCTACCGGAAACCCCGATGAGGTGGGGTCCAATTTTATTTCGCGAATTGGTATTTTATTGGCGTGCAGGGCCTGTAATGTAGAGCTTGCTTCCCCAACGGCTTCACAGACCATTATAATGGATTATTCCGAGCTACAGTTTATCCTTGCAGAGGCCAGGGAAAGAAATCTTATCACCGTAGGTGATGCCGCCACTTACTATGAAAATGGTATCCGAGCGTCCTTTTCGTACTACTTGGATAGGATCGTTGCCGGCGGATGGAACGAAATTGCTGCAGATCTTCAAGCTTTTGACCTGGATGCCTATATAGCGCAGACTACAGTGGCCTATACCGGAACAACCGCTGAAAAGTTGGAAAAGGTAGCCCTTCAAAAATGGATAGCTCTCTTTTATACCGGTTTTGAAGCGTGGTCCGATTGGAGGCGTACCGGAATGCCGGAAGTTATACCAGGTCCGGATGCCGTAAACGATAAAAAGGTCCCGGTAAGGTTCCAGTATCCCAATTCCGTAAAATCAACCAATAATGCCAACTACCAGCAGGCTGTTACCCGAATGGGCGGGGACGACCTAAACACGAGATTATGGTGGGATGTTGCCGATAATAATTAATGGTGCAACCAAGAAAAAGCAAATTATAAATCTATTGAACCATAGGGATTTTTCCCTATGGTTTTTTGTTAAAAAAATATAGTTTGATTCAATTTAATAGGGTGATGTTTTTTGTAAATCATTGTATATTAGTCAACAATTAATCAAACCAAAACTAAGAAAATTGATATGGGCAAAGGCGTGAAGTACAAGAAAATGGACAAATCCTATTTTGAATCCAGGGAACTCAAACGGCACGCCGGTGTTTGGTCCTTATGGGCCTTGGGTGTTGGAGCGGTGATTTCCGGACATTTTTCCGGATGGAACTTAGGATTGGCTTCCGGAGGATGGGGAGGAATGTTTGTCGCTACTTGTATTGTAGCCATTATGTATGTTGGACTTACCCAAAGTGTCGCTGAAATGTCTCCCGCCCTGCCGCATACTGGCGGAGCATATTCTTTTGCAAGGTCGGCCATGGGACCCTGGGGCGGATTCTTCACTGGCTTGGTAGAAAACTTGGAATTTATACTTACTCCTGCCGTTATTGTTTTTTTTCTAAGTAATTATATGCAGGGCATCTTTGAAACGGCACCGGAGATGTTGCCTTTTTGGTGGTTCGGATTTTATACCATATTTACAGTTTTGAATATAGTAGGTGTGGAACTCTCTTTCAAATTTACGGTAGCACTCACCTTATTGGCTTTAGGATGTTTGGGCATATTTTGGGTATCTTCTATTGGAAGTGCCGATTTTATGACTTATGCCTTGGATATTAAGGCTGGAGCGGATGGGAGTGCTGAACATTTGGAGGGAGGGGGCGGTTCCCTTTTTCCAATGGGATGGGAAGGAGCGCTCAAAGCAATGCCCTTTGCGGTTTGGTTGTTTTTGGCCATTGAACAGCTGCCCTTGGCGGCGGAGGAATCCATGGATCCAAAGAAAGATATGCCCAAGGGTTTGACCTATGGTATTATCACCTTGATTATTTCGGCCTTTTTAATTCTTTGGCTCAATGCCTCCATACCTTTAGGGTCATACGCCCTTTCCCAATCTGGGGAACCCTTATTGGACGGCTTTAAGGTGCTCTACGGAGATAATATTGCCAAGCTTCTGGCCTTGGTAGCTTCCATTGGGCTGTTGGCATCTTTCCATACCATTATTTTTGCTTTTGGAAGGCAGATTTATTCATTGTCCAGGGCAGGGTATTTTCCGGTGTTACTTTCATTGACACATAGCAAAAGAAAAACGCCCTACACAGCCTTGATTCTTGGTTCTCTCATTGGATTTACGGTTTTAATGGTTACCAAGTTTTTGGCCGGGAATGAAAGTGAGGTATTTATTGGAGGCGCCTTGCTCAATATTGCTGTTTTTAGTGCCATGTTATCGTATATTCTACAATGTGGTTCCTTTTTGTTATTACGCAAGAATAAGCCGGATCTGGTAAGACCATATATTAGCCCTTTTGGGAAACCAGGTGCTTGGGCCACTATTTTTCTGGCCAGTGTAATCATCTATTTTCAACTACAGGATCAATCTTATAGAACTGCCGTTTTTATATCCATAGGGTATCTAATTATCGGGTTGGTATACTTTGGGGTTCAAGGGAGACACCGATTGATACTCTCGCCTGAGGAAGAATTTGCCTTGGAGCACGAAGCACAGAAAGCAATGGTAAAAAACTAAATTATACAGCTCTAGCTAGGTATTATTCAATAATTTTATGGAGCATTTTTATGAAGGGATGGCAATAATGTAAACAGGGATATGTGACCGTTAATATATTTTCAACTATATCTAAGGCATATCACTAAATATTGGAATAAGGATAACCGAATCAATTAAAAAAGCTGAAAAATGTAATCTTAAATGTCCATGACAGGGGACTTATAGGTTAATAGTTCACAATAAAAATAAACAGATGAAAAAGGAAGCACCAAAAATGACCATAGAATCGGTTAGAAGTTATATAAACGAACATCAAATTGAAAATATTAAGTTGGCCGTGGTGGATGTCGATGGTGTTCTCCGCGGGAAATATGTAAATTCAAAAAAATTTCTATCTGCTTTGGATAAAGGTTTTGGGTTTTGTAGTGTCATCTTTGGTTGGGATTCCAATGATGTTCTATATAACAACGATTCCTTTACTGGCTGGGCAGATGGTTTTACCGATGCAAACGCTACGATAGATGCATCCAGTATGCGTATGTTGCCCACGGAGGATTTTAAGTCCGTTATTTTTTTGGTAGATTTTTCAGAGAGCAGTGCAGCAAGTGTTTGTCCAAGATCTATTCTGCGGAAAACCTTGGAGAGATTGGGAAACTTGGGGCTTAAGGCAAGTGCTTCTTTTGAGTTCGAATTTTTCCTTTTTAATGAATCCCCTAAATCTGTTCGCGATAAGAATTACCATAATTTGGAACCAATGACGCCAGGTAACTTTGGGTATTCCATATTGCGCAGTTCTACCCATGCCAGTTTTTATCACGAAATAATGGAACTCTCCAGGGAGATGGGCATGCCCCTTGAAGGTTTGCATACAGAGACTGGTGCAGGGGTGCTCGAAGGGGCCCTTGAGTACTCTGAAGCCTTAAGGGCAGCCGATAATGGAGCTTTGTTTAAAAATTTTATTAAAGTTTGGGCGCAACAAAACAATTTAATGGCCTGCTTTATGGCCAAGTGGTCTTCCGATTATCCGGGGCAATCCGGTCATATTCATATTTCATTGCAAAATAAGGACGGTTCCTCTGCATTCTTCGATAAAAATAAATCCGAAGGCATGTCCGATGTGATGCGATGGTTTATTGGAGGGCAACAAAAACTAATGCCTGAATTTTTGGCTATGGTAGCCTCTACATGCAACAGCTATACGAGACTCATTCCGGGTTTTTGGGCACCCACTGCGGCTTCCTGGGGCGTAGACAATAGAACCTGTGCCCTCAGGGCCATTCCAGGATCCGAAAAATCGCAAAGAGTGGAATATAGGGTATCCGCAGCTGACATTAATCCCCATTTGGCACTGGCAGCCGCTATTGGTTCCGGGATATGGGGAATAGAGAATAAAATTGAACCTACAAAAGGGGTAGATGGAAACGCTTACGATGTAGACTTTTCCCAGGAACTGCAGTTGCCCAGGACCTTGTCCCAAGCTGCCGAAAAATTCAAGAACTCGAAAATTGCACGGGACCTGTTTGGTGATATATTTGTGGATCATTATGCTTATACCCGACTATGGGAAGATCAACAACAACTGGGAGCTATAACAGACTGGCAATTAAAACGTTACTTCGAAATAATATAAAAGAAAATGATAAATACAATAACACCTATAGACGGCACTATTTATTATTCTGCCGAAGAGCACGGTCCAAAGGATATTGAACAGGCCTTAAATTTGGCTGAAAATGCATTTCCGATTTGGTCCGATCTTTCCATTGTCGAACGTGCGGAATACATAACAGCATTCGTTGAAGCCATTGTTGAGGATAAGAATGATATCGCCCTCGAAATAACCTGGCAAATGGGGAGGCCCGTGGGTCAATCCCCCGGAGAGATAAAGGGTTTTGCAGACCGTGCCCATTATATGATAGGAATAGCGGAAGAGGCTTTGGGCGACTATAAAGTTGTAGATGCCGAGAATCCGGATAAAAGATGGGTAGAGCGTGTTCCAATCGGTGTGGTTAGTGTGCTGAGTCCTTGGAACTATCCATTCTTGACCTCTGTAAATGCTATTGTTCCAGCTTTAATGGCGGGCAACGTAGTTGTTTTAAAGCATTCGTTCCAGACACCATTGGTGGCGGAACGTTATGCCAAGGCAGCAACCAAGGCTGGACTGCCAAAAGGAGTATTTCAGATACTGCAGCTGAACCATAAAAATACCGCCCAGTTAATTGCCGATTCCAGAATAGACGGAGTGTACTTTACAGGCTCCGTACAAGGTGGAGTAGCCGTTCAGAATTCCTTGACAAACAAATTTATACCCTGTGGTTTGGAATTGGGAGGAAAGGATCCTGCCTATGTCATGGCCGATGCCCATTTGGAAAATAGTGTAGAAAATTTGGTGGATGGGGCTTTTTTTAACAGTGGGCAGTCCTGTTGTGGTATTGAAAGGATTTATGTTCATGAAACGCTTTACGACAGGTTTGTTGATGGATTTGTAGCTCTTACCAAGCAATACAAATTAGGGAATCCTTTGGATGCCGAAACCAATTTGGGACCAATGGTAAAGACAGATGCGGCCAATTATGTCAGAAAACAAATAGAGCAGGCCCTGGGTAAAGGGGCAAAATCCTTGGTGGCCGAATCTTTGTTTGCAGCATCCAAAAAAGATACGCCTTATTTATCTCCGCATGTACTGGTCAATGTGGATCACAGTATGGAGGTAATGACCGAGGAGAGTTTTGGACCCGTAGTTGGGATTATGAAGGTGAAGAATGATGAGGAGGCATTAAGTTTAATGAATGATTCCCAATATGGACTTACCGCTTCCCTTTGGGCAAACGATATGGATAGGGCTATTGATCTGGGGAGGAAAATTGAGACCGGTACCGTTTTTATGAACCGTTGCGATTATTTGGATCCTGCACTGGCTTGGACGGGCGTTAAAAATTCCGGCAAGGGCGTTACATTGTCAAAAATGGGATACGACCATGTTACCCGGGTAAAATCATTCAATTTTCGAAAAGGGAAGTAAAAAATTTTAGATCAGTTTATAAAATTTAAAAAATAAGAATTAATGCAATTAGCAAATACAAATTGGAATTATCCTACCACCATCTGGTTTGGAAATGGTAGAATAAACGAAATATCGCAGGCATGCAAAAAATTGGGAATCAACAACCCTTTATTTGTTACCGATGAAGGCTTGGTAAAACTGGATATTGTTGAAAATACCGTAAACATTCTAAAAAGGGATGGGTTGAGTTTCACGTTATACAGTGATGTACAGGGAAATCCAACCGAAAAAAATGTGATGGACGGGGTGGCCCATTATTTGAAAAACAAGCATGATGGAGTCATTGCCTTTGGAGGTGGTTCCGCCATTGATGCAGCCAAGACTATAGCCTTTATGTCCGGCCAAACAAGGTCCCTTTGGGATTTTGAAGATGTGGGCGATAACTGGAGTTATGCAGATCCTGCCGGAATTGCTCCAATAATTGCAGTCCCTACCACGGCTGGTACTGGTTCCGAAGTGGGAAGGGCTTCAGTGATATTGGATGAAAAACTGCATACCAAGAAAATCATTTTTCACCCCAAAATGTTACCGGCAATCGTGATATCGGATCCTGAACTTACTTTGGGCCTGCCACCACATATTACGGCTTGGACAGGGGTAGATGCTATGGTGCATGCCATTGAGGCCTATTGTGCTCCAGGGTACCACCCTATGGCCGACGGTATTGCCATTGAAGCTATCCGAATTATTGTCAAGTTTTTGCCAATAGCAGTTAAGGACGGAAAAAATTTGGAAGCCAGGGGACAAATGTTGGTAGCAGCATCCATGGGCGCAACCGCCTTTCAAAAAGGATTGGGCTCCGTGCATTCCGTTGCCCATCAATTGGGAGCATTGTACAATAAACAGCATGGCCTGCTCAATGCCATAATATTGCCTTATGCCCTTAAACAGAATAAGGCGGCTATTGAGGATAGAATGGTGCATTTAAGCAAAGTTCTTGGACTGGAAAAGGAAGGTGCCGATGCTTTTATCGATTATATAATTGGCCTTAGAAAAACTTTGAATATTCCGCATACGCTTAAGGAAATTGACATTAATGGGGACAATGCCAGGGAGATCGGGGAAATGGCCTATAAGGACCCATCAACGCCTTCCAATGCAAAACCTGTTAATGCAAAAGATTTGGAGCAACTTTTTAGGGCCGCGGTGTCTGGAGATATAAACGGACTATAAGCGTGAAATTATTAATAGTAGAAGGTAATAACGAACAGACACGTCTGCAGCGGGGAGCTGCTGGGATTAAACCCTATCATCTGACGTTTCAGGAAATGCTAAGGGTTTTGGTCCCTAAGGCTAAGACCGATTTTGCTTTTCCTGCAGATGGTACAGGCGGATTGCCAACAGTTGCGGAATTGAAGCGGTATGATGGTGTTTTATGGACAGGGAGTTCTTTAAGTGTCCTTGATGATATTCCGGATGTTCTTGGGCAACTTAATTTTGCCGATGGGATTTTTGAAAGCGGCGTGCCGTTCTACGGCAGCTGTTGGGGGATGCAGGTGGCCACAGTAGTGGCTGGGGGAAAGGTGGCATTAAGTCCTAATGGATTGGAGTTTGGGATATCCAAGCCTATAGAAGTAACTGCTTCTGGAAAGGAAAGCCCTTTTTTTAAACATCGAAAAACGCCATTTACTGCCCTGTGTATTCATTATGACGAGGTGGCAGAAGCACCTGAAAATGCTATTATTTTGGCCAGCAACGCACATTCCAAGGTGCAGGGCATGACTTTTGACTATAAGAATGGATCATTTTTTGGGGTACAATACCATCCTGAATTCAATACCTCGGAAATGGCTTTGATAGCTTCATTTTTATCTGAAAAATTAGTCAAAAGCACTGCTTTTGATTCCTCGAAAGAAGTTCAGGATTTTTGTTCGCAATTGAGGGAGCAAAAAGGCCTTCCGTTAGAAATAAGCGATTACCATCTCCATACCCAAGAAATAATGGCTTGGTTAAGACATATATCTGGAGAATAAAAGACATAATTAATAAAATATATAGAGGATGGTTTTAAAATGTGGAAACCATCCTCTTTGTACTTTTTGGAATATTTAAAAATTTAAATAAGGCTACTTCCGTTTCTAATTGTTTTTGAAGGCAGTTGGGTTTGGACTGTTTCCCATTTCAAATTCGAGGACATTACCGTTCATTATTTGGGTATAGGTAATAAAGGGTTCCTCTACCACCTTTCCATCCAAAGTAAGCGATTGAATGTATTTGTTGGTTTCAGAAAGGTTGTTGGCAATTATTTTAAAGGATTTTGGTACTCCATCCTTGAGTAATCTGAGGGTGAATTCGGGAAATTGTGGTGCTCCAATGGCAAAAATTTCGGTTCCGGGGGTGACTGGATAAAATCCCATAACTCCAAAAACATACCAGGCCGACATTTGTCCGCAATCATCGTTTCCGTTGATTCCCAGAGGATGATTCCTATAATTTATGGTTGAGGTATGCTTACGTATAAGCTCTTGGGTTTTCCAGGGTTGCCCGGCATAGTTAAATAGGTAGGCATAGTGATGCCCAGGTTCGTTATCGTGCCTGTAGTGCTGCCCATCAAAGTTTTCATTTAATTTGGCAGCAAACTTTTCCTTTCCGCCAAAGAGTTCAATGCTTCCTTCAATATCGTGCATGGCGCCGAATAAATAGGTCCATCTACCTCCTTCGGTAAAACCTTCTTGTTCATTTTTGTCCCAATCCCCATTGTACAATCGGGCGTTTAAGAATCCCGTTTCCTTGTTGTAGAGGTTTTTGTAATTCTTGCTCCATCCCATTAATCGCTCATAGTCTTCCATTTTTCCCAGGTCCTTGGCCATTTGGGCAATACTATAATCATCAATTCCAAACTCGATAGTTCTAGTAACGGATTCCCTAGTTTTATCCGCAGCTACATATCCTAAGGAATGATAATAGGTGAGTCCGCCCCTGGCCTCATATAAGGTACCTTCATCCCTATCTCCCCAAGCCTTTTCTGTGTCTCTGTAAGGCGGGTGCATTGCATTTTTTCTAACAGCTTCGTAAGCTAGATTCAGGTCGTAATCCCTAAAGCCCTTTATATAAGCATCTGCAATTACGGCATCGGCATGGGTGCCAGTCATGATATTGGTATAGGTGGGATTAGGCCATTTTGGCAACCAGCCTCCTTCCTGGTACATCTGCAATAATGACTGAACCATGGGGCTTACCCTTTCGGGATGTGTAAAATGTAATAGGGGATGCAGAGCCCTAAAAGTATCCCAAAGGGAGTAGTCGTTATAAGAAACCCCTTCATGGACCTTGTCATCGAACGGACTGTAGTAGCGTCCGTACTCGGAAAACTCTCTAGGGAACAACATGGTGTGGAATAAGGCGGTATAGAAAATACTTTTTTGATCTTCGGTAGCCCCATTAACGGTTATTCTTGATAGATTTTCCTGCCAAATGTCCTTGGTGTTTTTCACTACTGCGTTAAAGTCCCAATCCGGTATTTCCTTGGATAAATTTTCTCGGGCCTGTTCCAAACTTATAAAGGAAGTGGCAATTTTAACCTTGACCTTTTCGTTTTTTTCTGTTTTAAAACTGATATATCCACCCATTCTTGCGCCGGTCTGTTCTCTGCCCATTTCAATAATGTCCGGTTCGGTTCTAAAAGAATTCCATGTTCCAAAACGTTCAAAGGATTTGTCGAATTGAATTATAAAGTAGCCCTTAAAGTTTTTAAGCTCAGGTCCCAAATGGGAAGACATGCGTTCTGGGTTATACCCCGTAATCTCCTTTTTATTTTCATCAATATTGATATAACCGTGAAAAGCCTTCTTGTTTTCGGTAATATTGATCCCCTGGATAATGATATGGGATTCATCCGATTTTGGAAAGGTAAATTGAAAGATGCCACAGCGAGAGGCAGCTGCTATTTCTCCTTTTATTTTTTGTCCCTTATTGCCCATGGAAACACTGTAGTAATTCGGTTTTGATATCTCCTCTTTATGGTTAAAGGGAAGGGCCCTGTCTTTGGGGAGAAGCTTTAGTTTACCCAGCTGAGGCATAACGGATACGTAACCATAATCGCCCATCCATACCGTGGGTTGATGTGTTGCCATAAAACCTTGAATGGTATTGTCCTCATAAACGTATGGCATTTCACTTATCTTGTTCTCACGTGTCTGGGCTACAAAATTGGTCATAGCAAATGGGGTTCCCACACAGGGCATAGTACCGCCACCGTCCCTGCCTTCCATAAAACCGGCAGATGGTGTGCCAATAAGTGGGTTTACGTAATCAACTTCAATTTTATTTTGGGCAGGTAAAATTGTGGTCCATAATATTAATGGAAGGAGGGTGTACAATAATTTCTTATTTGTTTTCATGTAGTTGATCAATAAGCTTAAACTTTTAGGGAATCATAAAAGATAATGGGAGAAGGTCCTTATCAAAAAAACAATAAAATATTGATAATGGGAAAGATAGGGTGATATTTATATATGCAAAGGTTTGCATAAATCCCATTATGGAAATAATTGAAGACGTATTTATAGGTCAAGGAAATCTTAAATAATTTTTTTTGTGACAAAATAGGTGTTAACTAGCCCAAACTAAAAAGAGCCTTGCCAGTCCGACAAAGCTCTTTTACGAGAACACTATATGAAAATGAAAAAATTACTTTTTTTTATTACACTGTAAATGTACCTTGTTAGCTTCCGCTATGGAAATTTTTGTTGTGAAGTCTGTTGATTATGAGGTGTCCCCAATAAATTTTGATGTTTGGCACATAATTCCTCTTTCAAATCTAAAAATATGCCGATATTTAAGGTTTGAAATTCATGTTCCTATTTTTATAGGGGATGTTTATGTAGAATGTAATTAGAGAAGTATGCTTCAATCAGAGAGATTAGACGAATTTAAAAAATCGGTCCAGAACAAGTTTAATATATACAATAGCTTGTTCCTCAATTTACCGTACCAAAATATTGAAAATGTAGGAATGCTCATTCCTCTACTACTGCATCAGTCCGAAAAGGGATTGAAATCAGGGAAGAATCCGCAGGAAATTTTGGATGCTTTTTTTCAAAACTACGCCAATATAGATTCGGAAAAGGATAGGATAGATTTTATGTTCAGGATTATTCAGTATGTAGAAAGACAGGTGGTATTGTATGACAGTGTTGAGGATGCTGCTTTCCCAAAGCTTCAGAAACACAGTAGTTCCCTGACTATTGGGGATTATTTTCAGTTGGTGGACAAAAATAAAAGTTGGGACCAAATATCGGAAAAACTGTCTACATTCAGTGCCCGTATTGTTTTAACGGCACACCCCACACAGTTTTATACTCCGGCAGTCTTGGATATCATAAGTAATTTACGGAGTCTAATTTTAGAAAACAAAATCAATGACATTGATCTGGTGCTTCAGCAATTGGGGCTAACCTCTTTGATCAATGCCAAAAAGCCCACTCCTTTGGATGAGGCAAAAAACATAATTTATATTCTAAGAAATGTGTATTATGATGCTGTTGGGGAATTATATGCCTATATCAAGGATAATATTGGCAATATGGATTTCAACAATCACAATATCATGAAATTAGGGTTCTGGCCCGGAGGGGATAGGGATGGGAACCCTTTTGTTACATCCAATATTACCAAGGATGTTGCTGATGAGTTGCGAATTACCTTAATGAAATGTTACTATCACGATGTAAAAAATTTGCAACAAAAATTGACCTTTAGGGATCTTCAAGATGTGATTTCCAATTTAAGGGGGCGCTTGTACAATACTATGTTCGATGCTAGCAAGATACTGCGCTACGACGAAATTATTGAACCCCTTCTGGAAATTAGGTCGGTGCTGGTTGAAAAATACCACAAGCTTTACCTAAAGGATTTGGACCAACTTATAGATAAGGTAAAAATTTTTAGGACACATTTTGCCACCTTGGATATTAGGCAAGACCATAGTGTACACACACAAGTGGTTGAAGCTATTCTAAAGGCGAATGGATTTGTTTCAGAAAATATTGGGGAATTGGATAAACAGGAATTAATAGATATTCTACTCCATAAGGACATCGATCTACAAGTGCAGAACTATGACGAGGATATAGTAAAGGAAACCATACAGAATATTCTACAATTAAGGGGTATTCAGGAGAAAAATGGCGAAGAGGGATGTAACCGTTATGTTATAAGTAATTCCGAGGATGTTTTTTCCGTGCTTTTTGTGTATGGTCTTTTTAGATGGTGCGGTTGGGAATCTGATAAGATAACCTTCGATATTATTCCGTTGTTCGAAACCATGAAAGGAATGGAAAGTTCTGAAAATACGATGAATGAACTGTTTGACATTCCGGAGTATATAAAACATGTGGGCCAACGCCAGAATAAGCAGACCATAATGTTAGGGTTTTCAGATGGTACCAAGGACGGTGGATATGTAAAAGCGAATTGGGAAATATTCAAAACCAAGGAGAAACTTTCCGCTGTATGTGATCAGAATGATATTAAGGCTATATTTTTTGATGGTCGTGGAGGACCACCGGCACGTGGAGGAGGAAAAACCCATAGGTTTTACGCTGCACAAACGAAAGATATTGCCAATAATGAAATTCAATTAACCATTCAGGGGCAGACCATAACCAGTACTTATGGGACTAAGGAGCAGTTTATCCACAATTCTGAGCAATTATTGACAGCAGGCCTTTCCAATAATTTGTTTGGAAAAGAGAATGTTATTTCAAAGGAATCAAGAGAACTAATGGAAGCCTTGTCGGATCTAAGTTTCGAGAAATACGATGCTTTAAAACAACATGACAAGTTTATTGCTTATTTGGAAAACAAGAGTACCCTAAAATATTACCAAAAGGCAAATATTGGAAGTAGGCCAGGAAAAAGGGGGCATAAGAAAAAACTGGAGCTCACGGATTTAAGAGCTATTTCATTTGTAGGTTCTTGGAGTCAGCTTAAACAGAATGTCCCAGGCTATTTTGGTATCGGAACTGCTATTAAGATTTTAAAGGATCAAGGAAAATTGGACGATTTGAAAAATCTATTCAAAGAAGTTCCGTTGTTTAAAGCGCTGATGCTCAATAGTATGATGTCCCTTGCCAAGTGTTATTTTGAACTTACCAGTTATATGAAGGATGATAAGGAATATGGTGATTTCTGGAACATTCTATATGAGGAATATTTGCTTTCCAAAGAAATGTTATTACTTATTTCAGATTCCAAGGTTTTGATGGAGAAAGAGTCGGTTTCGCGTGAATCGGTTAAAATTAGGGAAAATATTGTATTGCCCTTATTGGTCATTCAACAGTTTGCCCTCCAGCAAATGAGCAGGGATACAGAATATAAGGAGCTATATGAAAAAATAGTAATTAGGTCCTTATATGGAAATATTAATGCGAGTAGGAATTCCGCATAAATAAGATTCTAAAGGACAATTGGAAATATAAAGGGGACATTTAAGGGTTGTTTATGAAGGTGTTCCATATTTTGGGAATGTTCACTTTTATACAAAATTTTCTTTTGTGCCCTATAAGTATCTTTATGGTCTTTAAGCTATAAGAAATATTGGCTTTAGGTTGATCCAATTGATTATTTGACCATTTTTATGAAGTGCTTTATATTTCATTTTTAGTAAGCTCAATATAAGATAGTTGGAAGCGTAATTGCAGAAAATTCATTAAATTGATTAAAATTTTAGGTAAAATATAAGTTTTCAGTTTTGAAATCGTTTTTATTTTACGGTTCTTTCGGTTATGTTTAACCGTACAATGCTTGTGGCCATAATATATTGGGGCGACAGCAATACGTAAATATGTTACGACTTCAAGGTATTCCCCCCTCTCCTTCATAGTTGCGATTTGATAGGGAACGAATGGCATGTACAAGACCATGTAATATTTGTTCAAGTTAAGATGAAATAAGTTTGTAAGTCTTTCACGCTAAAGTTCAATGTAATTTTATCGTGTAGAGAATGTTTAATGATGTTTATACTTTAATTTGGGGAGGTCTTTATGCCGAGAAACAATAATACTGTGTTGCAAAATGCATTTGACGATCTACTGAAAAAAGAACGTAATTTTTTCAGTTTTTCCGAGGAAAGTTTAATGGACGGCTTATGGTTTTGGAACATAAATAATCCAGAAGCTGGTGGTATAAGTAATAAACTATCCCAATTTCTCGGCTTTTCCCCAAAGACGGGGCAGGACCCTATTACAATCGATTTTTTGTCCTTGGTTCATAGTGATGATATAATGATCATGCAAGATGCCTGTCAAAAGCATATCACCAATAAAGCCACTTTCCCATTTAACGTAGAAGTAAGAATAAATCACCAAAAGGGGCATTCCTTGTGGTTCAATCTTAGGGGGAATATGGTATCCGAGAACTCGGGAGACGGTCAAGGTCTTATGGGAATGGCCGTCTGTATACATAAGTATAAAGAAAGGGAAAGGCAGTTAAGAGTTGAGAAGGAATACTTTAAGAATGTTGTAAAAGGTGCCAATCTAGGGATTTGGGAAGGCAATCTTATTTCTGGTAGTGTGGTATGTAATGATAAGTGGGCTGACATTATTGGTTATACCTTGGATGAATTGGATCCATTGACTTACGATACTTTTTTGAGCCTTGTTCATCCAGAAGATGTTGACCAAATAAACAGAACCCTTGAAAAACATGTTAAGGAGAAAGGAATTTATGAGATAGAATTTAGAATGCTCCATAAAATGGGGCATTTGGTGTGGGTCTTAAGTCGTGGAGAGATCACCCGGTATGGTGCAAACGACCTTCCTGAAATTGTGTCCGGAATTCATTATGATATAACCGATCGTAAAGTCAATGAAATATTGTTGAAGAAGTATAAAGATCTTCTTGAACGCTCAAGTGAAACTGCAAAAATTGGATATTGTGAAGTTGATCTAAAGGAAAATAATATTTTTTGGAGTAAAGTTAATAGGCAAATACACGAGGTGTCAGAAGATTATAGGCCAACATTGGAAGCTGGTATAGATTTTTATTTGCAGGGTGAAAGTCGTGAACGCATAAAAACAGTTGTTTCACAGGCTATGGAAAACCCCATGGAATTTGATGAACAATTGCAATTAAAAACGCAGAACGGAAAGGTTAAATGGGTCAGGGTTATAGGTGTTTCAGAGCACCGGGGCAACGAGTGTGCAAAGTTGTACGGACTTATACAGGATATTGATCAAATTAAAAAAGTTCAGCTAGAAATCAGGATTCGGGAGGAGCAGTTTAGACAGACCTTTAACCATGCGGTTATGGGTATGGCGCTGATAGATGGTGAAAATAAACTGTTAAGAGCAAACAAGAGTTTTTGCAATATTTTTGGCTACAGTGAGGCTGAATTACAATCTTTGGATCTTGCTAATATTGCCCATGAGGAGGACTTAAAGTTAAACAGATCGCTTATTGAGGAATTATTTCAAGGCAAGCATAAATATATTAATTTGGAGCACAGGTTCCACCATAAAAATGGTTCCATAATTTGGGCCAACATATCTATGTCCGCCATACATAATGATCAAGGGAATATCATTCATTTTGTATCCCAGGTTCAGGATGTAACCGAGCGTAAGAAAAATGAACTTTTATTGGCCCATAATGCAGATATTATACGGCGTATCAATGATGCTGTACGCATTGGAATCTGGGAGCTGGATTTTATAACCAATACTGTTCATTGGAGTCCTACCATAAAGAAAATGGTGGGTGTTCCAGAAGATTACATCCCGACCTTAGAGGAGGTTTATCTATATTTTAATGAAGGGCAACATCGGGCTACAA
Organism: Arenibacter sp. F20364; assembly: GCF_023015905.1. GTDB lineage: Bacteria > Bacteroidota > Bacteroidia > Flavobacteriales > Flavobacteriaceae > Arenibacter. Next base: position 126,527 of record NZ_JALKBD010000008.1, read on the forward strand.
TAAAAGAAGTTATAGCGACTGCCATTGAAAAGGGTGAAGGATTTGATATTGAACTTCAAGTGGTGACTACGAGCCAAAGGGTGTTTTGGTCCAGAACGATTGGAATTCCGGAAATGGTGGATGGAGTCTGTACCCGACTTTACGGTTTTTTCCAGGACATAGACGAGAAGACAAAGGCAACAAAAGAGTTGGCGATCAAGGAAGAGGAGTATAGAAGGTCTTTTAAACATGCGGCCATAGGAATGTTGGTTATTGATTTGAAGGGAAGATTACGGGCAGCAAATCCCAGAATTTGTGAAATACTAGGGTATGCAGAGAAGGAAATTGTAAAAAAAACAATTTTTGATTTGGCTCATCCAGAGGATATAGATAGGCTTGAGGGCATGTTGGAGGAAATACAAAGTGGGGAAAAAGGGTCGTTTAAGTTGGAAAAACGTTGCGTGCACAAAAGTGGTGGCCATGTATGGGTAAATGCGGCCATAGCAGCAGTTAAAAACGATGAGGGTCAGTTTACCCATCTTGTGGCTCAGATTCAGGATATTTCTGACAAGAAGCAATTGACAGAGAATCTTACGGAACATAATAACCGCCTAATAAATTTTGCGCATATCGTATCGCATAATTTAAGATCCCATACCAGTAATATTTCCATGCTTTTGGATTTGGCATTACAGGATGATCCCAAAATAATTGAGAATGAATACTACCGCAATATTAAGGTGGTTTCGGATAATATGAACGAAACCATCTACCAGTTAAATGAGATTGTTGAGATAAATTCAAAAGTCAGTTCTACCCTGAGCTCCCAAAATTTATTAAAAAATGTTCAGAAGGCTTTAAAGACGATTGATCACTTTGTAAAGAAAAACAATGCAAAAATTCAATTAGAGGTAGAATCTACTATTAATGTTCTGGCCGTACATGCCTATTTGGAAAGTATTATCCTTAATTTAATTACGAACGCTATTAAATATCGATCTCCCGATAGGAGGGTGGAGCTAGAAATAAGCAGTGGGATTAAGGGCCAATACGCTTATTTAAGTGTTGCCGACAATGGCCTTGGGATTGATTTGAAGCGATATGGTTCCAAGCTATTTGGAATGTATAAAACTTTTCACAATCACCCTGAATCAAGGGGTATAGGGCTTTTTATCAGTAAAAACCAAATTGAGACCATGGGCGGTAAAATTGAGGTTGAAAGTGAGGTAAATGTGGGGACAAAGTTTACTACTTATTTTAGGGTTATTTAACAGGGATTAATTGCTTCGGAAAAAGTCTGCAGTACTTTTGGCCAAATTAAAAAAGACTTTCTTTTTTGTAATAACAATTTGTTATTAGTTGTAAGATTGAATAATGAAGAAATATTCATTATATTAGAAACCAATTTATTCTATAGGGTAAAAAGATTGTCTTGTTTTTGCCATAAGGATAAGAGGACAACATAAATTTTATAGTGAATGAGTGTCAATACTGCCTGTATTATAGATGATGACCCTATTTTTGTTTTCGGCTCAAAAGTTCTTTTGAGAAATAATGGCTTTGCCTCCAGTATTATTGTCTGTCAAAACGGGAAAGAAGCCCTAGAGGTAATAATTCCTCTACTTGAATCTGGAGAAGGACTGCCAGAGGTAATATTTTTGGATTTGAACATGCCCATAATGGATGGCTGGGAGTTTTTGGATGAGTTTAGTAAACTGCCAAAGGTGCAAGGCACGAGGGTTTATATTTTGAGCTCATCCATAGATTTTAGGGATATTGAACGGGCCAAAGAGTATGATATAGTAAGTGATTTTGTAGCCAAACCCTTAACCGATAGGAAAATTATGGAATTGCTAAAGGAATTGGAGGACTAGGTTCTTCAGGGAATGTTATGGCTATAAGCATATGCTGCTGGAGGAGAGGTAAATAGTATTGCCCTTCTTTATTATAAATTGGAGTTTGTTCCAAGGGTTGTGGTAGAAAGTAATAATGTAGGAATAAAACATTTTATTGTTCTATTTGTACGTATTTTGTCAAATTTATATTAATCCATTAGTATTTTAAATGCCTCTGTATTAATTTAGTGGCCTTGTCAAAATTTCAGAATACAAACTACTACTATTAATGAGATTATCATTTTGTTTATCCCTTTCCATTTCGCTTATCGTTTTATCATGTAAACCCTCCTTCCATGAACCACAGATTTCATTAGAAGATTATAAGGTAGAAGAAGGTTTTGAACTGGAAATGGTAGCGTCCGAACCTCTTTTGACAGCTCCTGTGGCTATAGATTTTGATTCTAAAGGGCGTATTTGGGTAGCTGAAATGAACGGATTCATGCTTAATTTGGAGGGGGATGGCGAAGATTTGCCTAGCGGGTCCATTAAAATATTGGAAGATCGTGATAATGACGGAATTATGGATCACGCCGAAACGTTTTTGGATAGTTTGGTAATGCCAAGGGCGTTGGCCCTTGTTTATGGGGGCTTACTATATGCGGAATCCCCTAATCTTTGGTTTGTTGAAATTGAGAATGATAGACCGGGAAACCGGGTATTGGTAGATTCGCTTTATGCTACTGTGGGAAATCCTGAACATCAGCCCAATGGTTTAATGATGAATTTGGACAACTGGATCTACAATGCCAAATCCAATTTTAGATATCAGCGCAAGGATGGTGTCTGGAAAAAGGAGCCTACTACGCAGCGAGGACAGTGGGGTATCTCCCATGATAATTTTGGAAGGCTTTATTACAATAATAATTCCACCCAGTTATTAGGGGATCACATACTGCCCAATCGTTTGGTCCGTAATAAATATTTTGTTCCCAAAAAGGGAGTGGATGAAACTTTGACAGAAGATCAACGCGTATATTCCTTGCATACTGCTTCTGTGAACCGGGGTTATGAAGAAGGGGTTTTAAACCAGGACAGTCTGTTGGTTAATGTCACAGCGGCCTGCGGGCCATTGGTATACAGGGGAGGAATGTTCCCCAGTGATTATGATCAAAATGTCTTTGTTTGCATTCCTGAGGCCAATTTGATAAAAAGAAACATCCTAACCTTTTATGGGGATCGGGTTGAAGCTAAACAGGCGTATCAAGGAAAAGAGTTTTTGGCCTCTACGGATGAAGGTTTCCGGCCAGTGAATTTATTCAATGGGCCCGATGGAAACATGTATGTTGTGGATATGCACCGTGGTGTAATTCAGCATTATGCATTTTTGAGCCCTTATTTGAAGAAGATATCAGCAGAGAAAAAATTGGACACCATACTTGATTACGGAAGGATATTACGAGTACGGAGCAAAGACAAACCGGCGAGGGATATTCCGGATCTGGAGGCTTTTTCCGCACCACAATTGTTGGCGTCGTTAAAAGATTCCAACGGATGGATCCGAGATAAGGCACAGCAATATTTGATACATAAAAATGATAAGGGTGTTTTACCTGAACTCGAATCAATGGCTTTGGACAATAAAAGTCCTTTGGCACAAATACACGCGCTATATACCTTAAAAGGGCTAAATGCTCTTACGTTCGACTTCCTGCAGCAACTGGCCCAAAATGAGGGACTGGAAGTCGCATCACATGCCATTGTCCTTTTAGAGGATTTCGCTTCAGAAATAAATGTTCCCAAGGCAAAGGTTCTTTTTGCTGACCTAATAAAAAGGAATGAACCCATGTTGGATCTTTATCTTTCCACAACTCTGGGAATCTGGGCCACTGAGGATAAAGAAGTGTTTTTTCCTTTCATATACGATTTGTCCCTTAAGTACAGTAATAATGTTATAGTTCAAGAGGCAATCCTAAGTGGTTCCGAAGGGGTCATGTCCGCTTTAAAGATGCAGGTTGATCAGATGGCGGACCTAAAAAATACTGACCTAAGCGTATTGACGTCGGAAAGTTTCGATCGGCAAAAAAATGATAAACCCAATTATATTTATTCTACTAGGGTTGCTAGGGCAGATTCTAGGACCAATGGAGCCATACTTTTTCGACAAATATGCGCCTCCTGTCATTCTAGCAGCGGAGAGGGTATTCACGGATTGGCACCACCTCTGGTAGGGTCCGAGTATATTTCTACCCATTTGGAGCAACTGGGGCTTATTATTCTTCACGGCCTTAAAGGTCCTCTCAAAATTAATGGTGAAGTTTATGATAATAATCATCAAATGCCTGGACTTAAGTATAATAAAAATCTTTCCGATAAGGACATCTCGGATATAATATCCTATGTGACCAATGCATTTTCAATTCAACCAAAAGGTTTAAAGCCGGAAAAGATTAAGGAGCTACGGAATGTTAATTCAAAGGACGGTATGGAGTATACCGAAGAGGAATTGTATGAACGTATTGGAAAATAACCTTAGATAGTAGAACTACCTTTAGGGAAATATTAGGTATATTAAGAATTAAAAATAAATTCGGTAGTAAGATGAAGACTTTCATAAATGATGATTTCCTATTGCAGAGTGATTTTGCGAAAACTTTATATCACAATTTTGCAAAAAAATTGCCCATTATAGACTATCACAACCACCTGCCTCCCCAAGAAATTGATGATAACAGGGTTTTCGGGAATATCAGTCAAGCTTGGTTGGCAGGAGACCACTATAAATGGCGTGCCATGCGCGCTTTTGGGATAGATGAGCATTTTATAACCGGGAATGCAACCGACAGAGAAAAATTTTTGAAATGGGCGGAAACTGTGCCCTATACAGTGAGAAACCCTTTGTATCATTGGACCCATTTGGAATTGCAGCGTTATTTTGGGGTTCAGGAATTGTTGGGGCCGGATAATGCAGAGGAAATATATGAACATACTTCGGCAATGCTGCAGCAAACTTCCCACCACACCTTGGGACTTTTGCAACAGCAAAATGTAGAGTCTTTATGTACTACGGACGAATCTATAGACCCCCTTCAGTTTCATAAAAGCCTTAAGCAAAAAGGGATTTCGCCAAAAGTTTTTCCGACATTCCGTCCAGATAAGACCTTTGCCATAGAACAGGGAGGGACTTATGTTGCCTATTTGCAGAAATTGGGCGAGGCGTCCAACATGAATATAGAGTCCTATAACGACTTATTGGCCGCCTTGGAAAATAGGATAAACTATTTTCATGAACAGGGCGGTAGGCTTGCGGATCATGGATTGGAACAACTCTATTATTTTAAGGAAGGTACCTATAATGCCGAAAGTTTGTTTAAAAAAGCTTTGGATGGTAAAACTCTTGTTGTGGAAGAAGTCCAATATTTCAAGGCACAAGTGTTGCTATTTTTGGGAAGATGTTATCACAAAAAAGGATGGGTGCAACAATTCCATATAGGAGCTATTCGGGACAATAATAAGAGGTTGTTGTCCAAATTGGGTCCTGATACCGGGTTCGATTCTATAGGTGATTTTTCACAGGCACGTGCGTTGAGCGGTTTCTTAAATGAATTGGACGGAACGGATCAACTTGCCAAAACCGTAATATACAACCTTAACCCCTCCGATAATGAAGTAATAGCGACCATGGTGGGTAATTTTAATGATGGTAGCGTTAGGGGAAAGGTTCAGTTTGGTTCTGGATGGTGGTTCCTAGATCAAAAGGACGGAATGGAGAAGCAGATGAACACCCTGTCCAATATGGGGCTGTTAAGCTGTTTTGTGGGAATGTTGACAGATTCTAGAAGCTTTTTGTCTTTTCCTAGGCATGAATACTTTAGAAGGATCTTGTGCAACCTAATAGGGAATGATGTTGTAAACGGTGAGTTGCCGGCAGATGAAAAATTATTGGGAAAAATTGTATCCGATATATCCTACTATAACGCCAAAAACTTTTTCGATTTTAATAAATAAGGCTATTCAAAAGCACTCGATTTAGGGTTTATACAAAAAATGCGCATCGTTTCAGATGCGCATTTTTTGTATAGACCATTAGGGATAAGAAATGTATTACAGTTTCCCAATGGGACTGTCGTCACATTTAAGATCTCCCACTACATACTGTATTCCATCCAAGAAAAATTGAAGTAAATCCGGATTTTCCATGCTTTGTGCATTATGCGATGGGGAACTGTAGAAAACCCTTCCCTTGCCATATCGCTTTATCCAGGCTACATAGATGGTGTTATCGCTGACCTCCTTTTTAACACCTTCCAATTTATCGGCCTCAATATATAGGAGAGGTCTAAAATTGTAATCGGAATAGGCATTGTTAAAAAAATAAGGTTCATCGACGTGGGTGAACCCCTTGCCTTTGAATGCTTGTACCATAGGATGGTCGGTATTGACCTCTTTTAAGTGCATTTCCTGTTGTTTTGGATGGTAGTCAAAACTGCCACCGACCATTTTGCTGAATTTAACGGAATTGTTTTGAACGGTGATAGCCCCATGCATTATCATTAATCCGCCTCCTTTGGTCACATAATTCATGAGATTTTCTTCATATTCTGCCGCCATACTGGCAATAGTATTATCGTCCAAACTGCTGTTCTTCTTTAATAGATCCCAGAATAGGTCGCGTTTTGGACCCGCTGGGTTGGAATTGTTTAGAATTACGGCATCGTACTGTTTTAAATTCTTTGCGTCGAAGCTATCAATATCCCGGGCAATGGTAACCTCAAAAGCACCCGATTTTCTGGCTAAAATTTTAAGCATTTCGTCGTTATGCGGAATTGTCCAGTGGTAAAACCCGGTATGCTGGGAAAAAACAAGGATTTTTTTTACATCCGCCCTAACTGTTGGGGTGGACGGAGCCAAAGATTCTATTTTGGCGAGCCATTGTTCGGTTATTGGAAATTCTTTTAGACCTTGGGCGAAAGTTGAGCTAACAAAAAGAAATGTTAGTAGGGTGTAAACTGCTTTATTCATTGAAAATAATTATTTAAATGTGGATTCTCTCTTTATTAATTGATGTCTAAGGTTTATGGAGTTGGCGGGCTGCAGGTTGATACTCCCATTTAGCTGACTTATTACGCTTTGTCCGGCCAAAACTCCCATTTCATATCCAGGGTAATTTATGGTGGTTAAAGTAGGGGTAACCAAATCCGATATCGGGTCATTGTTAAAACCGACTATTTTTATGTCCTGTGGAATTTTATAATTCTCTCTTTTTAATGCCTTCATGATATGGGCGGCAAAGTTATCACTTGACACAAAAAGGCCGTCTACCGGATTTTCCATATTTCTTATATACTGAATCACGGAATCCACGTCATCCGGACTTAGATCGGTTTCCAAGAAATGGGTCTGGTCAAAATCCAGTTGGTGTTTTGCCATAGCCTCCTTAAATCCTTCCAACCTGTCCAAATATACGTTACGTTTTATGTTTCCCCCAACGTAAAGTAAGTTTTTGCAGCCTAAGGCTATTAAATGTTCCGTAGCTTCAAATCCGGCCAGCCTGTTATTGATGATTATCGTGGAACAATTAGGTAAATTGTGTACCCTGTCAATAAAAATAAGGGGGATTTTGTTGCGAATGTAATGCGCAAAGTGGTCAAAATTGGAAGTGTCGTAGGCCAAAGATACCAAGAGAGCATCTACTCCGCTATCGTAGAGCGTTTTTGCATTTAGTTTCTCCTTTTCCATGGACTCCAAAGACTGACTGATAATCAAATTGTAGCCGGCCTCATTGACTGTTTTTTCTATTCCAGCCAATACGGTGGACATAAATATGGAATTGAGTTTGGGGACTATTACCCCTATGGTATTGGATTTTTGTTTGCTGAGGTTTACCGCAAATTTATTGGTCTTATAGCCCAACTCATTAGCCATGGCAATAACCTTTTGCTTGGTTTTTTGACTTATGGATGGATGGTCGTTAAGACTCCGGCTTACCGTTCCGGCCGAAACACCTAGCGTTTTGGCCAGATCGTATATGGTTATTTTTTTGCTCATGGGTTCATCCCTGAAAATTGTTGCACGGGTTTCGAAACAATATTACATAATAAAATGTATTAATTAAAATTACAATGATAATTTCATCAAAAAATATAGAATAAGTAATAATTATAGGTATAAATTGCACATTTTGAAGATTAGTTGTGAAATAAGGCAATATTTATTACGCAATCGGTTGCGTAATAAAATGCAATTAATTAGATTTGTTCGGAATAAAGCTGTGATTTGACTCATCACGGTGTTACTTAAATTCAATAACTACCAACTTTAAAAAATTATGTATGAGAAATTTATTTAAAAAAGTTAGGTGCAGCGCTCTAATACTTATGACGCTGCTGTGCACCTTATTTTCGGCTTCTGTCTATGCGCAAGATGGCTTCACGGTTTCGGGAACCGTGATTGATGATCTGGGCCTTCCCTTGCCTGGTGCATCCATTGTTGAAAAGGGAACGACCAACGGCGTGGTTTCCGATTTTGATGGGAACTTTAGCTTTGAGGTGGACAATCCGAACGCCACATTGACTATTAGTTATGTTGGCTTCGAAACCCAAGAAGTGCCCATAAATGGTGATTCTGTAATAAATGTCACTATGCAGGCCACGGCTTCTACCTTGGATGAAGTGGTGCTTGTTGGCTACGGTGCCGTGAAGAAGAAAGATCTTACCGGGGCTATTTCACAAGTGGATGCCGATGCGCTTTCCGATCAATCTACGAACTCGGTTACCGATGTGTTGAGAGGTAATGTTGCTGGTCTTAGTATCGGACTTTCTGCCTCCCCAAAAGGCACCAGCCAGATTAGGATTCGTGGGAACAATAGTCTTTCTGCGGGTTCCAGTCCATTGATTGTAGTGGACGGAATGATTTATAACGGAGACCTATCCGATATTGCTCCATCGGATATCGATAAACTGGATGTAATGAAGGATGCCAGTTCCGCAGCGGTATATGGAGCAAGGGGTGCCAGTGGGGTAATTTTAGTTACCACCAAAAGGGGTACTAGCGATAAGCCGACGATTAATATTAATACCAGTGTTGGGATAGCAACGGATGCCTATTAGGAAAGACCTTATGATGCCCAGGGTTATGCAGACTGGAGAACCGAAGTATTTAAAAGTATTAATCCCCAGAATACCATAGATGATCCAGGAAGATATAACAACCCCAATAATTTACCGGCAGGGGTGACTTTGGATCAGTGGTTGGCCTATGACGGGTCTGCCGGAGACCCTACAAGGGCTTGGTTAAATAGGATCGGATTTCAGGATGTGGAAATAGAAAACTATTTGGCCGGTAACAGTATTAACTGGTACGACCGAATTATGCAGACTGGATTTCGTAACGATATCAACACAAGTATATCCGGACGAAATGGTGGGTTGAACTACTATTGGTCCATTGGCCGTACTTCCAACGAAGGTATTGTGGATGGTGAAAAGTTTGAAGCTTTACGTTCGCGCTTAAATTTGGATGCCAAAATAACCGATTGGTTAACGGTTGGGATGAATACCCAATTTGCCAAGCGTAATGAAGGTTTTATTGCCGCAGATCGCGGCCAAATCGAAAGGTCCTCGCCTTGGGGATCCGAATTCGATGATGAGGGGAATATCCGTCTAAGCCCTCAGGACGATAATGGAGCTGGTGCCGTTAATGCATTTTTAGGCCAGAAATTTAATGATCGTATAGACTTGGATCATACATTTAATTCAAGGGTTTATGCCAAGGTGAAGTTGCCATTGGGCTTTTCTTATGAATTGGGCTATACCAACCGTCTGGAATTCCAGGAGTATTACAACCATGCCCTGGCAGCTAGTCCACAGAACGTGGTAGGATCAGCCGTTAGACAAGTGACCAAGATAAATGAATGGCAGTTGGACAACATTTTGCGTTGGGACAAGACCATTGACAAGCATTCTTTTAATTTGATGTTTTTGGTGTACGGCGAAAAATATCAAAGTTATTTCACCCGGTCTAGGGCAAATACCTTTGAGCCCAGTGATGCCTTAGGTTATAGTGCTTTGGAATTAGGTACTGTGCAAACTGTGGACAGTGAGGATGAAACCAGTACGGGTGATGCCGTAATGACACGATTGAACTATAATTATGATTCCCGTTATCTGCTTACCCTGACAATGCGTAGGGATGGATATTCCGCTTTTGGAGAAACCAATAAGCGAGCATATTTCCCATCCATCGCGGGGGCTTGGACCATTTCCAATGAATCTTTTTTTAATTCTGAATTTGTTAACTTCCTTAAACTTAGATTGTCTTACGGGGAAAATGGGAACCGTGATATAGGTAGGTTTACGGCCTTATCCAGGCTTAATGCCAATAAATATCTAAATGTTGATGCCGGTGGAAATGTTATAACCGTGCCAACTTTTGATAACGGAACCCAAGAAAATACCGAGTTAAGATGGGAACGTACCAAGGCGACCAATTTAGGATTGGACTTTAGTTTGGCCAACGGAATTGTTGAAGGTTCCATTGAGGCCTACCAGAATATCACCAATGATCTGATTGTTACAAGACAATTGCCAAATATTATAGGTTTTAATAATGTGACCACCAATTTGGGGGAGATAGAAAATAAAGGGTTGGAGTTTACCCTGGCCACGGAAAATATCAATAGGGAGAATTTTCAATGGAATACCAATTTTAATTTCTCATTGAACAGGAATAAGATCAGGAAATTGTACGGTGATCTGGATGAAAATGGGGAGGAACTGGACGATATTACAAATCAACGCTTTATTGGTGAAGCAACGGATGTAATTTGGGGTCAGGAAGCCATAGGGATTTGGCAGACAAATGAGGCCGCTGAAGCTGCCGAATACGGTGTTTTTCCCGGTGATTGGAAAATTAGGGATGTGGATAATAGCGGAGACTTCACCGTGGAGGATAATGTTTTTCAGGGCCATAGATCACCGCGATTCAGTTGGGCCATGTCCAACAGGTTTACCATGTTGAAGAATTTCGATTTTTCCTTTGAGGTTTATTCCAATTGGGGGCAAAAAAGAATATTTAATGAAGCAAAAAACAGAAATGGTTTTATAGACCGTACCAATTCTATTCAAACACCATACTGGACTCCTGACAATCCTATAAATGATTATGCCAGATTGTTTTCAAGTGATGGTAGTTCCAACTTTGCCATTTGGAGGGATGCTTCGTTTATTAGGTTGAGTAATATTACAGTGGCTTATAGGTTTCCGAAATCTATTCTTGAAAAGTTGTCATTACAAAGTCTTAGGTTATATGCAAACGCTAGAAATGTGGCCGTTTATGCACCGCATTGGGACTTTTACGATCCGGAACCTACTAATATTGATGGAAGAAATTCTAACGGTACCAACGATTCGAGTTTGCCGACACCCAGGTTTTTCACCTTTGGAATTGATTTAAGTCTTTAATAAAAAAATAATAGCAATGAGAAATATAATATACAACTATCGAAAAGCCTTTTTAAGCTTTACCCTAATTGTTGCCATAACCCTCACGGGTTGTGAGGAAGAATTTTTGGATGCCGATCCGCAATCATTCTTTACACCAACTAACGCCTTGGATACTCCGGAAGGATTAAATAGTCTTTTGTCCCAAGCAATGAGGAATTTGAGGGCAGAGTACTATGGAGATGGGGCTCCAATGATTACTGAGAACATCTTTTCCGAAGTTTCGGTAGAAGGTACAACGGATAAATCAGGTCCTGCCCAGGATTTAAATCTTTTAATACTACCGGATGCCAATCTAAACTCTGCCAATTTTAATCGAATTGGATGGTTTTGGGAGGAATTCTACAAAGGCATCAAGTATGCCAATACCGTAATAGGAAGATTGGATGATGCTACCTTTGAAAGTGATGCTCAAAAAAATGATATTTTAGGTCGTGCCCTTTTTCATAGGGCTTATCGATACTACAGATTGACACAGCAGTTTGGGGATATTCCTTTGATCTTGGAGGAGATTACCTCGGCTAGGTTAGACTTTGTTTCTACAGCCAGGGAGACCATTCTTAGAAAAATGCAGGAAGATCTTAATATAGCTGTCCCCTTGGTAAATGAAGTGGCAAACAATGGTGATATTAATAGGGATGCAGTTTTGCATTTGTTGACCAAGGTTAATCTTGCCCTCGGTGATTTTGATGCTGCCATAGCATCTTCTTCCCAAATAATCGAAGGTAGTACGCATACTTTAACCACGGATCGGTTTGGGATAGATGCCGGTAACGCATCAAAAGATGTTACTTGGGATTTGCACCGTGTGGAAAACAAAAGTATCCCTGGAAATACTGAAGGAATATTGGTGGTTATAGATCGATTGGGATATGAGGATAATGGGGATTATGCTGGTGGTACAAGTATCCAAAGACAAGCGGTGCCCCTTTGGTGGCGGTTTATCAACACACCAGATGGTCAGAACGGAATGTCCGATGCCCCTGGGATAGATATAGATCAGGTGACTGCCATTGGCAGGGGAATAGGTAGAAATAGAGGTACACATTACAGCACCAAAGAGGTATGGAAAAATGCCAATAACGATCAACGTCACAAATTGGGCAATTGGTATGATATGGAGGATTTGGTTTACAATGCACCTAGTTTGCAAAGTTCTGGAAATTCCTATTACGGGAAAAATCTGGAGCTTTATTTGCCCAATGGGACTCCGCTATGTTCGGATACCATAAGAAACTGGTATGGTTTTCCACATTACAAATTTTTTGTTCCGGATCCCCTGAATGTAAAACCGGCCGGAGGGCATGGCGATTGGTATGTGTACCGTGTGGCTGAAACCTATCTCTTAAGGGCTGAGGCATACTTTTGGAAAGGAAATTTAGGGCTTGCCGCTGAGGACATTAATGTGGTTAGAAGAAGGGCAGAGGCCGATGAGATTACGGCTGCAGATGTGGATATAGACTACATTTTGGACGAACGTGCACGGGAATTGTATTATGAGGAGAATAGGAAAACAGAACTGACGCGTATTGCTTACATTTTTGCAAAGACCGGTAAAACAGCCTATAATGGTAAGACCTACAGTTTGGCTAATTTCTCTACGGATAATTTTTGGTACGATCGGATAATGGAGGTTACGGACTTTTACAACAAAGGTGTAAAAACTATTCACGGAGATGAATATACCATGAGTCCATATCACGTGCTATGGCCAATTCCGGCCTCGGCGATAAATGCCAATACCCAAGGGGTAATAAACCAAAACGAAGGATATCCGGGTGCGCAGAATAACATTCCGCCCTTGACCACTATCCCTGAATAATATTAGTTGAATTGAGTTAATTAGTTTTTTGTAAATTTCATCATCCAAACCTATTTTAATGAGACATATTCTCTTCGCATGTTTTTTAGTTTTCCTAATATCCTGTAATGATAACGAGAAGTATAGTTTCAAAATAGTGGAGGATGATGGAATTTTTCAATCTTCGCCAATTTCATTAAAAGTGGAAGCCATAGGGCTCGAAGATATGAACGGCCAAGATAATTTGGCGTTGACCTCTAACGGGGAACAGATTCCATTTCAAATTGATAACGATAAAAAAACGCTCTGGTTTGTTTACGACTCTAGCCATGAAGGTGCTTATGAAATAGTAAGGAAAGCGAGTTTCAACGAGGGCTCGGGTGGCATAAAAATGGAAAAGAACAATGGGAATCTACAATTGTTGAAAGCTAATGTGCCCTTACTTACTTATAGGTACGGTATGACCTATCCTCCACAGGGAGTAGATTCCATTTTCAAAAAATCCGGGTATATTCACCCTTTACTTTCTCCTTCCGGTGATACCATTAGCCGTATTCAACCCCCTGATCATTATCATCATTATGGTATTTGGGGACCATGGACACATACCCAAATAGAAGGTGAAAGGGTAGATTTTTGGAATTTGGTGGAGCAACAGGGAACGGTCCTTTTTAAGGATTTTAACGACACTAATTCTGGAGCCGTATATGGTGGTTTTAGTGCCCGTCAAGAGCATATCAACCTAAATGCTTCCATGGATAAACGCATAGCGTTGAACGAGGACTTGGAGGTGAAGGTGTGGGACCTGGGCCGCCCAGATAGGTATATGGTAGATTATACATCCAATTTTAATTCGCCACTGGAAAACGGTATTCTTTTTGAAGCATATCGATATGGAGGTGGTCTTGGGATGCGGTTTACCGAACGTTGGCACAAGGATAATTGTACAGTGCTTACCTCTGAAGGCAACGATCGCCTTACGGCCGATGGGACCAACGCCCGTTGGTGTATGGTTACCGGAGAATCGGCGGACGGCAAGGGTACCAATGGTGTTTTGTTTTTGAGTTACCCGGAGAATAGAGCTCATCCGGAACCAATGCGTGTTTGGCCTATTGATGGCAACGGAGGAAGGGGAGATATGTTTTTCGAGTTTTGTCCAATTCGACATGAAGAATGGAAAATAGAACCTGATAAAGATTATCGATTAAAGTATAGAATGGTGGTTTTTGATGGCAAACTTACTGCCGAGGAAGCTGAATCTTATTGGAAGAGTTTTGCAGAAATGCCTAGAATTGTAATAGAATAAACCCGAGGACAGGGGTGAATACCCAGGTTTTCAGCCAAATAATTTGTAATTTAAAACCAAAAAAGATGCAAAGAAGAAAGTTCATTAATAACTCCTTATTGACCACCGCGGCCGTAGTTGGATTTCCAACCATAGTACCGGCAAGCGTATTTGGAAAAAATGCACCGAGCAATAAGATCAATATCGGGCAAATTGGTTGTGGAAGAATTGCCCGTGATCATGATATTCACGATACTATCAGATTTGACCAATCCCGTTATATTGCCGTTTGTGACCTGGATTCCAATAGGGCTGCCGATGCCAAGGTATTGGTAGACAAGTTCTATAAGGAGAAGACAGGGAAGGATAAATATATGGACACCAAAATCTACGACGACTATCGTGAAATGTTACTTAATAAGGACATTGATGCGGTGGTTATTAGTACCCCGGACCACTGGCATTCCCAGCCGGCTATGGAAGCTGCCTTGGCCGGAAAGGATATATACCTTCAAAAGCCAACCTCCCTTACGGTAAGGGAAGGCCAGCAGTTGCGCGATGCCGTTCAGAAAACGGGCGTTATTCTGCAGGTGGGAACCCAGCAGAGGGCCATGCCCCAATTTAGGGTAGCTGCCGAGCTGGTAAGAAATGGCCGCATAGGTAAAATCCATACGGTGAAAATTGGGCTTCCAGGGGATCCGGCAGGACCTGAAGCACCAGCAATGCCGGTTCCTAAAAATTTAAACTTTGACATGTGGTTGGGGTCAACACCAGAAGTTCCCTATACCGAAATAGGTGTTCATCCACAGCAGGGCTATAGTAGGCCGGGCTGGCTTCGTCTTAGAAGCTATGGAGCAGGTATGATAACAGGTTGGGGACAGCACCATTATGATTCCGCAGCATGGGGAATGGATACGGAGCTAACGGGACCAAAATCCGTAGAGGCTTTGGCAGAGTTTCCAAAATCGGGTCTCTGGAACGTGCATGGTGATTTCTTTGTGAAACACGAATACGACAACGATATTACAGTGTATACCAGTGGAGGTTATACCAACGGAATACGTTATGAGGGTACGGACGGATGGATCTTTGTATCGCGTGGGGCTTATCAAGCTTCAGCCTCCGATCCTGTGGATCAGGAAAAGAGCGCCAAAGCCCTTAATGCCTCGGATCCTAAAATATTGGAATCGGTAATCGGAGATAACGAGACCCATTTGGAGAAGATCGATGATCAACACGGTAACTGGTTGGATTGCATTAAAACAAGGAAAGCTCCGATTTCACCCATTGAAAAAGGACACAAGGCCTGCGTAACTTGTTTGATCAGTGATATCGCCATGCAATTTGATAGAAAATTGGAATGGGACAACGAGAAGGAAATGTTTATTAACGATGATGAAGCCAACGCCATGTTGCACAGGGAACAAAGAAAGCCTTATGGTACCGACTTTGTGAAAGTTTAGTAAACATGTTATATATTTAACATTGTAAAAAATAATCCCTCCTTTGGTCAATAATAGGTTGAACAATGGAGGGCTTGTTATTATCCGTAATAAATCCAATAAATGAAGTATAATGTTTTAGCCCTATTGGCAGTCTTATGTCTAGGTTGCGGGGAAAGTAAAAAAGAAGTGAAATCCACTATGGACGATAATCCAGGGCAAGTTAGACTAATGACCTTGGACCCAGGACATTTTCATGCTGCTCTGGTTCAAAAAACGATGTATAAGGGGGTGGATTCCACCATCTATGTTTTTGCCCCTGAAGGGCCGGAAGTAAATGATTTTTTGAACAAAATTGAATCCTATAATACCAGATCCGAAAACCCTACACATTGGAAGGTGGATAGTTATTTTGGCGCTGATTATTTAGAAGAAATGATTGCCCAAAAACCTGGCAATGTCATGGTTGTGGCAGGAAAAAACTCCAAGAAGATAGACTATATTTTGGCTGCAGTAAAAGCTGGGTTAAACGTTTATGCCGATAAACCATTGGTGATCAACCCAGAGGGATTCCAGAAATTGGAGGAGGCCTTCAAAATAGCAAATGAAAAAGGGGTCATGATCTATGATATTATGACAGAGCGTTTTGAGGTTACGACCGGAATGCAAAGGCAGTTTTCCATGTTGCCGGAGATCTTTGGTCAAGTGCTGGAGGGAAGCGCGGAAGAACCGGCCATTATAAAAGAAAGTGTACATCATTTCTTCAAGTACGTTTCAGGCCAACCATTGGTAAGGCCGGCATGGTTTTTTGATGTTAATGAAGAAGGTGAGGGAATTGTAGATGTAACCACCCACTTGGTAGATTTAGTGCAATGGGAACTTTTTCCGGACAAGATTATTGACCGTACGGATGTAGAAATGGTGGAAGCAAAGCGTTGGCCAACGGTGTTGACCTTGGAAGAATTTTCAAGGGTAACCGGACTGGACAGTTTTCCCGACTACCTTCAAAAGGATGTGGAAGGTGATCAACTTAAGGTGTATTGCAATGGGGAAATGCTATATAAAATTAAGGACAAGTATGCCAAAGTTTCTGTGATATGGAATTATGAAGCTCCTGAAGGTACAGGGGATACCCATTATAGTATTATGAGGGGGACAAAAAGTGACCTTATCATTAAACAGGGTGAGGAGGAAAATTATAAGCCAACCTTATATATCAAATCCAAGGGAGGGGAAAATTTTGATAATGTCATGGCTGATGCAATAGAACAGCATATAAACTCCAAATTTGCGGGAACTAAAGCGGAAAAAGTATCAGAAGACATGTGGAAGATCAATATTCCAGAAGAATTTAAAATAGGTCATGAGGCACATTTTGCCCAAGTAACCCGAAATTATTTGCGTTATCTGGAAGATGGTAAATTGCCCAACTGGGAGGTACCCAATATGATTACCAAATATTATACGACGATTGAAGGTTATAAAATGGCCAAAAAATAGGGAGTACATTTAGCTTTAGGACTTATCGGGATTTGCGTAGCTATGTGAACCTTTGTGTATTTTACCTAGCGTAAATATTAGATATTGTGATTATTATGGTCCCCATGTATTATATTTGGGCTTTGTTGAAATGGAATAATAAAATTAGAATTGATGAGTAAACTTTTTTCGATTGAAGATAAAATATATGCTTTATCCGGAGCAACTGGTACTTTGGGAGGGTCAATTGCCAAGTATCTTGTAGAAAACGGAGCCAAAACATTGCTTTTGGGCAGATCACTTGACAAATTGGAGGAAAAATGCAAGGAACTAAATGCGATTGCCCCTGACAGTGCACATTTGTTCGTATTGGATGTGATGGACGAAAGGCAATTAAAGGAATTAAAAAATACTATAATCACTAAGTTTAAGAGATTGGACGGACTGGTAAATTTGGCGGGGGGTAACATTCCGGGAGCCACTTTAAAACCAGATCAGACGATTTACGATATTGAGTTGGGAGATACCCAAAAAGTAGTGGATATAAATTTGTTCGGCACCGTAATTCCAACTATAGTTCTAAGTGAAATTATGGCAAAACAAGGGTATGGATCAATAGTAAACATTTCATCTATGGCGGCAAAACAGACCATTTCAAGAGTATTGGGTTATTCTATGGCCAAGGCCGGAGTGGATATTTTTACGAAGTGGATGGCCAATGAGCTAGCCTCTAAATTCAGTGATAAGATTAGGGTGAATGCCATTGCTCCTGGTTTTTTTATTGGAAATCAGAATAGAAGACTTTTAACCAAGGAGGACGGTTCCTTTACGGATAGGGGGGATAAAATAATTTCCAATACCCCTATGGGACGTTTTGGGGATGCATCCGAACTTAACGGAATGGTACATTATCTTCTCAGTGATGCCTCTTCCTTTGTTACTGGTAGTATCTACGAAATAGATGGCGGTTTCAGTTCCTTTTCAGGGGTATGATTTTTTCAGGTTAAAAAACACAACACTATATAATTCGAAGGTAGATAAAATTCCCTCTTGAGAGGAGTTAGGGGTGTGTATTCGCACATATAGGGATTGCCATGAGTTTTATGTTAAGTGTAATACAAATACTGTCCGCAAGTCCTCATTATTACAAAGTAATAACTTTTTAAGAACGCATATAATTGAAATATTTAAAGAAAACACTTAGGTGGTTCGGGCCCAGTTTTGGAGTTTCCCTCAGGGATATCAAGGAACTCGGAGTGGAGGGCGTGGTAACCGCCTGCCATCAAGTGCCTATTGGTGAGGTTTGGTCCTCCGAAACTATTAGAAGTGTCAAAAAGGACATTGAGGACAATGGACTGGAATGGTCCGTGGTGGAAAGCGTTAATATACACAAGGCAATCAAATACGGCTTACCGGAAAGGGACATCTTCGTAAAGAATTATATTGAAACCCTTCGGAATTTGGCAGAAAACAATATTAAGGTGGTCTGCTATAATTTTATGCAATTGATAGATTGGACCCGTACCCATTTGAATTATGTGCTTCCAACAGGGGCAATAAGTTTATTGTACGACCCCGTGGCAATAGCTGCTTTTGATTTGTATATCCTGCAAAGGGATAGGGCAGCCGAGGTCTATGGTGATGAAATGGTCCATAAGGCCGGAAAGTATTACAATGCCTTGGACCAGCAGGGGCGAAAGCTGCTGAAAAGTGCTATATTGGCCGGGATGCCTGGCTCCAAGGTTGCCATTCCCCTTTCCGATTTTAAGGCCACCTTGGAGGAGGTAAGTAAAATTGAAAAGCCGGTACTTAGGGAAAATTTGGCTTATTTTTTAAAAGCGGTTATACCTGAGGCCGAAAAACTGGGCATAAGAATGGCTTTGCATCCCGACGACCCTCCATTCCCGGTATTTGGTATTCCTCGCATTGCATCGACCTACGAAGATCTGCAATATATTTTGGATTGTATTCCTTCCCCTAGTAACGGATTAACCTTTTGTTCGGGTTCTTTGGGTGCAGTTGCTTCCAATGACCTACTTAAAATTATAAGAGATTTTGGACCGAAAATTCATTTTTTGCATCTTAGAAATGTTTCCAGGGAGGAAGACGGCAGGTTTTATGAAGCGGCGCATTTGGATGGTTCCTTACCTATGGCCAAGATAATGCTGGAGGTTGTAAAGGAACAAAAAAGGAGAAAGGATTGTGGATTGGGAGAGGTAGCCATACCCATCAGGCCGGATCATGGCCATGTTTTGTTGGACGATAAAAAAAGGAAAGATGAGTTTTACTCTGGGTATTCGCTAATAGGAAGGGGCATTGGAATGGCTGAGCTCTATGGTCTGGAAAAAGGCATTAGGGAAATGTTTCTTTAGAAATATTCATAAATATGTAAAATTGAGGGATTATTAATGGGAAGGCTATAGGTAAATGGCTATAATTGTTGTTAAATTTTAAAAAAAGACTATATTTAAAGTTTTGGATATAAAATCTATATTTGTATTCGTTAACGTTAACGCACATATAAAAAAATGTATATGCAGGTTTATAAAACCCTAATGGGGAAATTGGTGATTGCGATCAGTGTTTTGGCGTGTTTAGGCTTAAACTCTTGCTCCGATATAACTAATCACAAGACTTTATTCTTTGCCCATTCCTTACCCATAACCCATCCGGTTCATAAGGGAATCCTAGCCATGCAAGCAGCACTCAAGGAAAAATCTGGAGGGAAGTTGCAGATTAAAATATTCCCTGATGGCCAATTAGGCACGGAGAGGGAAGTGTTGGAATTGTTGCAGATAGGCAGCGTGGCCATGACAAAGGTAAGTGCCGCCGCCATGTCCAGTTTTGCGCCGGAATATAGAGTTTTGGGAGTGCCATATTTGTTTAGGGACAGCGAACATATGTTCAATGTCCTGGAGGGCAAAGTGGGACAGGAGCTTCTGGAAGGAGGTAGCGAATATCTGCTGCGTGGCCTGTGTTTTTATGATGCGGGCAGTAGAAGTTTTTATACTTTGGACGGCTTTATTAAAACTCCAGACGATTTAAAGGGAAAAAAGATCAGGGTTATGAACGATCAAATGGCCGTTAATATGGTAAATGATCTTGGGGGGTCCGCTACCCCTATGGCCTATGGGGAGCTTTATACTGCTCTTCAACAGCGAGTGGTGGATGGTGCTGAAAACAATGTTCCTTCCTTTGTAACCTCCAATCACTACGAGGTCTGCAAATTCTATACCTTGGACGAGCATAGTATGGTACCGGACGTAGTGGTGGTAGGTACCAAATTTTGGGATACCCTGAGCGATACTGAAAAAGGATGGTTGCAAGATGCGGCAGTTGAAAGCGTGAAAAAACAAAAAGTATATTGGAAGGAAAACGTAGAGGAGGGTATGAAAATCTTAAAAGAGGCAAATGTGGAAATCTATAATCCGGATAAAACTCCCTTTGTTGAAAAGACCAAGCCTATTTTGGAGGAATTGATCAAGGATCCAAAGATGAAAAAAATAATCGAAGAAATCAACAATCAATAATGCACACGACGTATAAAATATTGAATAGGGCCATTGAGGGATTGTTAGTACTTATATTTAGTTTATTGGTGCTTGATGTGGTTTGGCAGGTGGTCTCCCGGTATGTGGTAGGACAATCTAGCTCTTTTACGGAGGAATTCGCTAGATTTTCATTGATCTGGTTAACGGTTTTGGGTGCGGCCTATATCAATGGACAAAAGGAAGGTCATCTTTCCATGGATTTTTTATTGTCAAAGCTCCCCGTGGACAAGCAGAAAAGAAGACACCGGATAATACAGGTGATTATGGCAATTTTCGCCTTGGTCATTATGGTTATTGGTGGAGGTAATTTAGTCTACACTACTTTAAAGTTAGGGCAGTTATCCCCTGCTTTATTGGTGCCACTTGGCTATGTGTACGCCATTGTGCCTATTTGTGGCCTTATGATCATTTTCTTTTCCGTTTATCATATTAAAATAACCTTTAACGCCAACAACGATGAGTATTGAAACCATAAGTATCCTAGTATTGTTTATTAGTTTTATGGGTTTGTTGGCCTACGGAGTGCCGGTGGCGTATGCCATTGGGATTTCAACAACGATCACATTATTGATCAATATAGCGTTCATGCCTTCCATCACAACGGTAAGTCAAAGAATGACCACAGGTATCGATAATTTTGCCTTATTGGCCATTCCCTTCTTTATTTTGGCAGGGGAAATTATGAATCGGGGAGGTATTGCGAATCGTTTGATCGACTTTGCGAAATCACTTATCGGTAGTTTGCCCGGTGGATTGGCATATGTTAATATAATTTCCGCCATGTTGTTTGGGGCCATATCTGGGTCGGCTATTGCGGCTGCATCGGCCATTGGAAGTACTTTGACAGAAAAGATGGCTAAAGACGGTTATCCGAGGGAATTTAGTGCTGCTGTTAATATTAGTGCGTCAACTACAGGACTATTGATCCCGCCTAGCAACGTTTTAATAATCTTTGCCTTGGCCAGTGGAGGTACCGCATCGGTAGCTGCGCTGTTTATTGCTGGGTATATACCCGGTATTTTGGTAGGTCTGGCCATTATGATGATGGTGTATTTTTATGCTAGAAAAAAAGGCCTGCCCAAGGAAGAAAGGGTGGGTTTTAAAAAGCTGTTCCGCGATTTTAGGAATGCTTTTTTAAGTTTAACCTTATTGGTTATAGTCGTGGGAGGTATTGTAGCAGGTATTTTTACCGCTACGGAAGCGGCGGCTATTGCGGTAGTCTATGCTGTTTTACTTGGTTTTGTCAATAAGGAACTTAAGTTTGCCGATTTTAGGCCTATTCTTCTTCGCAGCGCCAAAACTACTGCAATAGTGATGTTCTTAATTGCAACTTCCATGGCCATGTCCTGGTTGTTCTCTTTCGAGTCCATTCCACAGTCATTAACGGGCTTCCTTTTGGAATCGGTTAAAAATCCCTTATTGGTATTGCTTTTTATAAATATCACCTTATTGGTAGTAGGTACCTTTATGGATATGACTCCGGCAGTACTTATTTTTACACCAATATTCTTACCGGTTGTTATGGCCTTGGGCATGCATCCGGTTCAATTCGGGATGGTAATCGTCCTCAATTTGTGTATAGGGGTTTGTACCCCTCCAGTGGGAACCCTATTATTTGTGGGTAGCGGGGTGGCCAAGGTGCCGGTTACCAAGGTGATAAAACCATTATTGCCATTATTGGCTGCTATGACGACGGTTTTATTGATTCTTACTTATATTCCTGAACTTTCCTTATGGCTGCCCAGAGCTTTTGGATTGATAGATTAGTAATTATACACCTACACAATTTTGTAAGTCCCTATTTCATTAATGAAATAGGGACTTTTGTTTAGACCTTGTTGGTCAATAGCGTCCATTTTTTTATTTAAAAAAAAGCTCATTTCACATAATTAATTTAGTGTTTAACTAACGATATAATAATCTCAATGTCGTTGTTCTTCCTGATATTAAATTGATTTTTGTTGGACAAGTATACTTCTCTCTTCCTGCCTATATATCTTTTATTTTTAATTATAAAAATTATCCTATTAGTAAAATTTTTGTACTTTAGTGCAAAATTAATGAGAAACTCAAAGACTTTTTAAAACATGAATATTAACGACAGAAATTACCCTAGGCAAAAGCAGACCATTATTGGAATATGTATGGATGGAACCTCTTATCCTTATTACGAAGGCGCCAAGGAGGTAATGCCCAATTTGCAAAGGTTTATTAAGGAAGGTTCCATGGGAATGGTAAAAAGTGTGATTCCATCCTTTACAAATCCGAACAATATGGCAATTGTTACCGGGGTTACGCCCAAGGTGAACGGAATTTGCGGGAATTTTTATTGGGATACCGAGCTTCAGGAAGAGGTAATGATGAACGACCCTAAGTATCTGAAGGTGCCAACCATTTTATCAGAGTTAAGTAAAAACGGTAGAAAAGTGGCTGTGGTGACCGCCAAGGATAAGTTGCGCAAAATGTTGGCCCACAATTTGGATGGTATCTGCTTTTCGGCAGAATTTGCCAATCAGGCCACTATGGAGGAAAACGGGATTGAAAACGTAGAGCAAGGATTAATGGGCAAGGAAAGACCAGGTATCTATGATCCCTATATTTCAGTGTACTGTATAGAGGCCGGTGCCAAATTGTTAAAGCGCGAACATTTTGATGTTATGTATTTAACAACAACCGATTTTGTGCAGCATAAATATGCTCCCGGAAGTCCGGATGCAAACGATTTCTTGTCAAAAATAGACCTTTGGCTAGGGGAACTGGACAAGTTGGGAGCTATTATCGGTGTAACCGCCGATCACGGTATGCAGGCCAAGACCAATCTAGATGGCAGTCCAAAAGTGCAGTTTATAGAACAACTTTTGGACGCCCAAAATATTAAATCGAGGGTTATTTTACCTATTACGGATCCTTATGTAGTACATCACGGTGCCTTGGGAGGTTATGGTACCTTGTATTTGGAAGATAAATCCCAGTTGCAGGCGGCCAAGGACTATTTGTTGTCCCTGGACGGAATAGAAAAGGTACTTACCAATGCCGAAGCCGTTGAAGAATATGAACTTCCCGGCGATAGAATTGGAGACTTGGTGGTATTGGCAGATTCGGCGACCACTATTGGTAGGACCCCTGATTGGCATGAGTTGGATAAAGTGAAGGAAGGTTTAAGATCTCATGGCGGGGAACACTGTCAAGAGGTGCCTATGATATTCAATAAGAAGCTAAACGCTGAATACAGTGCTAAATTAGCGTCTGGGGCCAGTAGGAATTTTGACCTGTTCCATTTCTTGAGTAACGGATTCTCCAACTAAACCCTTTAAAGCAATACTATGATAGAATTTGGAAATATAGTTAATGGAAAGCAAGTAGTTAGCGGGGAATGGATAGATATTTATAATCCATATACCAAAAAACAGGTAGGTAGAGTGTCATCCATGGATACAAAAACCTTGGACAAGGTGTTGACGGATACCAAGAATACTAAAATTAACCTTACCAGGTATGAACGTTATGATATCTTGAATAAGATAGCAAATGCCTTGGAAGAGCGCGTGGATGAGGTAAGTAAAATGATTACCGATGAGACCGGACTTTGTTTAAAGGATACCCGTTATGAAGCAAGTAGGGTTTCGGATGTGCTGCGATTTTCTGCCATGAAGGCTTTGGATGACGACTCCCAAGTGTTTCCCTGCGATGTTTCTAAAAATGGGAAACCTAGAAGAATCTATACTACACGTGTTCCCTTGGGACTTATAAGTTGTATTACCCCTTTCAATCACCCTATGAACCAAGTGGTGCACAAAATAGCTCCGGCTATTGCCACCAATAATACGGTGGTTCTGAAGCCGTCAGAAAAAACCCCTTTATCGGCTTATTATTTTGCTCAATTGGCGCTGGATTGTGGCTTACCGCCAAATATGTTGAATGTTATTAATGGAGCCGATGTTCAGGCAACGGCAGAGATGATGACTGTTCATCCGGAAATTACCATGGTCTCCTTTACGGGAGGTAGTAGGGTGGGAAAAATTATTGCATCCAAAGCTGGTTATAAGAAGTTGGTTTTGGAGCTAGGGGGCAGTTCAGCATTGTTGGTACTTGAGGACGCAGATATAGATGAGGCCGTGGAAGTAACCATGTCCGGAACTTTTAAAAATTCCGCTCAGCGCTGTACCGCGATCAGAAGGATTTTGGTACACGAAAGCATCGCTGATGACTATGCAGCTAAATTGGCGATTCGAGTAAAGGCCTTGAAATATGGGGATCCCTATAATGCCGAAAACGATATGGGTACCGTTATTACGGAGGAATCTGCCATGGAAATGGAATCGCGTGTCCAAGATGCTATTGATAATGGAGCAATATTATTGGCAGGACATAAGCGTGATGGAGCCCTTTACGCCCCTACCGTTTTGGATCATGTGCAAAATGCCCACGAAGTGGTAGCCAAAGAGACCTTTGGCCCAGTAGCCCCTATCATTCGCTTTAAAACCTTGGATGAGGCAATAGAAATAGCCAATGATACCCCATATGGCCTGTCTGGTGGAGTAGTGAGCAATCACTGGCCGTCCATACAAAGGGTTATCACGGAATTGGATACGGGTACCGTTAATGTGAACGAGGCGCCGAGTTACCGATTGGAATGGACACCCTTTGGTGGGGTAAAAGATTCTGGCCTAGGGTATAAGGAAGGAGTCATTGAGACCATGAAAGGGTATACCTATATAAAAACCTATTCCTTGCCTTGGGATATAGCCTAAGGAGGTCTTTTGAATTTTCAATAATTATTTGAGTTAGTCAAAATTTTAATCGAAAAAAATAATACATGCAAATAAAAAGAAATGTGTTGCTCAATCCTGGTCCGGCAACCACTACAGATACTGTTAAATTGGCCCAAGCGGTTACCGATATTTGTCCGCGAGAAAAAGAGTTTGGCGACCTTATGGAATACTGCGCCACCGAGATCACCAAATTTGTGGGCGACCCTAAGGAGTATGCCACTGTTTTTTTCGGGGGTTCCGGGACAGCCACAGTAGAGGCCATCTTAAGCTCTGTAGTGCCAGAAGATGGACGTATCCTTATCATAGATAATGGAGCCTATGGCAAGCGCATGTGCCAGATTACCAAAATATATAAGATTGATACCGTAGTTTTTGAATCCTCTTCCATTGAGCCAATAGATTTAAAGGCCTTAGAGGAGGTGATAAAAGCAGAAAAAGGATTGACCCATTTGGCAGTGATCCATCACGAAACCACTACTGGTCTCCTAAATGATATTACTGCAGTAGGAGAATTATGTTCCACCTACAATATAAGTTTTATAGTGGATTCTATGAGCGGATTTGCAGCTATACCCGTAGATATGAAGGCCATGAATATTGATTATTTGGCAGCAAGTTCCAATAAGAATATTCAGGGAATGGCAGGAATAGGGTTTGCTATATGTAATAAGAAGGCTTTGATTGCAACAGAAGCCATCCCCATGAGGAACCTGTATTTAAATCTATATGCGCAGTATGCCTATTTTGAAAAAACCCATCAGACAAGGTTTACGCCTCCAGTACAAACGTTTTATGCCTTAAAACAGGCCATTATTGAAACTAAGGAGGAAACTATTGAAAAACGATATGCCAGATATTCCAAATCTTGGGAGACCTTATTGGAAGGAATTTCGGAAATGGGATTGGAATATTTAATAGATAGGGAATATCATTCCAAAATTATAACCTCCATCATTGAGCCAAAGAGCGATCAATATGATTTTGAGGAAATGCACGATTTTTTCTTTGAAAGAGGTTTTACCATCTATCCAGGTAAGGTTAATAATTATGATACTTTCCGGATATCCAATATAGGACAGATTGACTACACGGATATTCAAGATTTCCTGAAAGTTTTAAAGGAGTACTTAACCAAAATAGGATTTTTAAAAGTATAACCTCGATTAGCGAGATCCCTGAATTATTAATTGTTAAGGTAGTTTGTGATTAATTAATATGTTTTGTCCGTTTTTGCCTGCTTATCCGCGGGCATTCGGGCGCTGTTCGGAATATAAGGGTCGAGGTTGAAGCCTCCCTAAAACAGGCTTTCTTTTGATTTGTCTTTAAATTTTAAGTACTGCCAACCAATAAAATCTAAGAATGAGTTTAACCGTAGATCAAAAATATTGGAGGAAGAGAATATTTGTTCTTACTTGGCTCGCCTATGCCGGGTTTTATTTTGGAAGGAAGAACTTATCGGTCACCTGGAGTTCCATGGAGGCGGATTTGGGGCTGGACAACTCTGACTACGCATCCATTATTTTTGTATATAGTTTGATATATACCATCGGACAATTTGTTAATGGGTACCTATCCGATACTTTTGGACCTAGAAAGGTGGTTACAGTGGGGTTGTTTCTCGCTGCCATTGGAAACTTATTTCTTGGAATGACCTTTTCTGCAGGAGTGATTATATTCTTAATAGCCTTGAACGGATATGGTCAATCTACCGGTTGGAGCGGCTTAATAAAGAATATGACCCCATGGTTTAAACGGACGGAACGTGGTATAGTTATGTCGTGGTGGTCTACCTGTTATGTTACGGGCGGTTTTCTAGCTACCATCTTTGCCACTTATGCCGCTTTCGATATGGAGTTCTTGTCGGATCTGGGTTGGAAAAGGGGTTTTATTTTTCCATCGCTGATTCTATTTATTATAGCCATTCTCTATCTCTTATTTACTAGGAACAATCCAGAAGACGTTGGGATTCCCAAAATTGTAGAGAATAAGTACGAATTTGAAGGAGGGGCAAAGGCAGAGAAACTTAAAATTTTAGGCCTGTTATTACGCAATAGTTCGCTTTGGATCTATTCCAGTTGCTATATGATCCTTAAAATGACCAGATATGCCTTTCTTTTTTGGTTACCGGTGTATTTGGAAAAGGCTTTGCATTATGGTGTCAGTGATGCAGGATATATGTCTTCGGTATATGAGCTGATCGGCTTTTTTGGGGTTATTCTGGCAGGCTATAGTTCAGACAAAATTTTTAAATCGAATCGTTTTAGTACGGTTTCCTTAATGATGTTGGGACTGGGCCTTGCCTGCTTGGCCCATCCCTTTATGGTTCCCTACGGAAAAATAGCGACTATCATCAGTATAGCCCTTATAGGAATTGCCACTTACGGCCCTGATTCCCTTATATGCACTGCTGGATCTATGGATGTGGGCGGTACCAAAGGAGCGGCCATGGCAGCCGGTATCATCAATGGAATGGGGTCTGTTGGACAAATGTTCTCTGGTTTTATTGTGGTTGCCATTAACGAGTATTTCGGATGGAATAATCTTTTTTATTTTTTCGTTATCATGTCCTTCATCGGCGGGGGTTTAGCGGCCATGAAGTGGAACCTTAAAAGCACAGATTAACCGTTGTTAGTTCTTATATTGAACCTGAAGAATTGCCTTTTTAAACGAGGTATTTCTAAAGCGTCGATTTTATGTTTGGAATCTTATTTTTTATCAAATTTAATGACTGGAGAGAACTTCATTCAGGCCAGGTTTCCGGTTTTTAAGGATGCTTGGAAATTTTTAATGTTTATAGAAAAGGAATTTTCTTTAGGCTTAAATGCTAGCGAAATAATGACCGCGATACTATCGTCCAAGATTGGAGTGTTTGGCAACCTTGTGGGGCAGTCCATTTATTTTGAGGAAGGTGTGGAGTTGTGGCCTGAGCCTAAAAATCACATGGCGTTCAGGGTCTCATTAAATTTTCAAAACTAAATGGATTCCAGGACCAACTATAGTTCACAATTTCGAAAATACCAATGGAAAATGCTCTTTACAGCAATGTTCTGCTACCTCTTTTATTACACGGGCAGACAGAATTTTGGATGGGCCATTCAGGGTATGGCACTCGAATTTAATGTTACTAAGCAGCAAATAGGTTGGGCCGGAGCGGCATTGCTTTGGGCATATGGAATAGGACAGTTTATAAATGGCAATTTGGCCGACAAGTATGGCGCACGGAAGATGATGGCCATTGGTGGCCTTCTTTCCGTTTTCTTGAACTGGGGGATAAGTTTTGTAACCGCCTATTGGATGATTGTGATTTTTTGGGCTTTTAACGGATTTGCCCAATCATTGGGCTGGGCACCTGGGAGCCGCTTAATTGCTAATTGGTGGGGAGGTAAGGAAAGAGGCAAGGCTTTTGGGTTTTATGTTTTTGCCGCTGGATGTTCTTCGATCCTAATTTATCTATTGTCCATAATTATCCTTCATGTATATGAACTGGATTGGCAATGGCTTTTTAGATTACCGGTCTTATTACTTCTTTTAGGCTGTGTCATTTTCTATTTTATAGCGAGGGATAAACCGGAGGATGCTGGGTTTAACCCCATAAAGGAGGATGCTGCATCCGTTGGTCCCCAAGTCATGGAAAGATCTATAGACCGCTACAAAAATGTTTTGGGGAATAGGAAGTTTATTCTGGCGTGTATCTCCATTGGTTTTCAAAATATGGCCCGTTATGGACTTCTGGTGTGGGTACCGCTGTATTATTTGGGCAGTAAATTACAAGATTCCTCAAATTTATGGATTGCCTTAGCGCTACCGGTGGGAATGGCCTTGGGGGCGATTTTCTTTGGACAACTATCCGATAGGGTCTTTAGATCAAATCGATCAAAACCTATAGCCATATCCATGGGTTTGGCTGGCCTGGTGATTTTGATGATATATCTGGTTCCAAAAGAAAGTGTATTGGGTGGATTGATTCTATTGTTTGCAGCAGGATTTTTAGTGTACGGTCCGCGATCCTGTTTTTGGCCCTTAAGCCCGGATTTATTGGGTGTTAAAAGGTCTGGCACGGGAGTGGGGGTTATGAACGCTTTTGCCTCCGTTTTTGCAGGTGCAGGGGAGCCATTTATAGGGTATATGGTAGACGCAACTAGGCAACAAAATATAGTTTTTGTGGTAACTGCGGTGATGTGCTTTTGTAGCGCTATAATAGTATTATTTGTGAGGCGTTGAATCTTATTTTGGGACATGGGCTATCGGTTTTTTTTTGCCAATATCCAAGAAGGTTTAGATCGGAAAAAGAAATATTGTACCATGGAAAAGTACAGAATTGTATTGGTGACATTATGAATTAAAGCGACTGGAAAATCTAAGGTCTCAATAATTCAATGGTTTATTTTTTTACCATTTAATAATATATGGGATTAGGCCAATACTGGGCAATTGGCTTTATTGTGTTCCTAATAACCAGAGTGTTTGAAATTGATAATTGACAAAATGATCATTTTAAAAAATTATAATAACAAAATTGCTGACGCATATGATAATGCTAGATGTAAAAATTGATGTATCCAATGCAGGAAGATAAGCTAATAAAAACTGAATTTCAGATTTTTGAGGAGGCCGGAAAGTCCTTTAATTACGAAGAAAAAGAAATCGAATTAAACCTCAATTCCGGTGAAGTTTTGGTCAAGGTACTTTTATCTACCATATGCGGCTCGGACCTACATACCATTGAAGGGAAAAGAAAAGAGGATGTTCCGTGTATTCTCGGTCATGAGGCAGTTGGTGAAATAATCCGCATTAATGACAGGAAAGGTTTTGAAATTGGGGATAGGGTAACCTGGACCATTGCGGATAGTTGCGGGAAATGTGCTGCATGTACTGATTATGGACTACCGGAAAAATGCCATGAACTTTTTAAGTATGGCCACGCATCCATCAACAAGGGTAGTGGCTTAAATGGCTGTTATTCCAACATCATCCATATTAGACGGGGTACACATTTGGTGAAGGTTCCGGAGGTCGTCAGCAACCCTATGGCGGCACCTGCCAATTGCGCCCTTGCAACAATGGTAAATGCTGTGTCCCAATTAAAAAAAGTACCCAAAAAAGTAGTAGTTCAGGGAGGGGGGCTTCTAGGGGTCTATGCCTGTGCACTTTTAGAGGAAATGGGCGTTAGCGAGATATATTGTTCGGATATCAATTTGGATCGTTTTGACATTATTGGAAAATTTGGAGCAGTCCCTGTCGATGGCCGGGATATGCAAAAGGCAACCGCGTTTTTGTTGGACAGGCTTGGAGATGGAGCGGATGCCATAATTGAGGTTGCCGGAGTCAAGGAATTGATTCCCCAAGGAATAAGTTTGTTAAGGCCGGGTGGGGAATACGTCCTTGTCGGGTTGGTACATCCAGATTCTGAATTGAACATCACGGCAGAGCAAATTATTAGAAAATGCCTTACCGTAAGGGGTGTTCATAATTATGCCCCTTGGCATTTGGAAGAAGCTATTGACTTTTTGGAACGAAACCATAGGAACTTCCCTTTTGGTGAACTTGTGAGTCCGCCCTTTAACTTGGAAAATTTGGAAGAGGCCGTAATGGAGGCAAAAAAACAACATTGGTTTAGGGTCTCGGTAAAACCAAAACATAAATGAATCCTATAGAAAATACAAATCAAAATTTTCGAAGGCACCAATGGAAAATGTTGTTTGCAGTTATGTTCTGCTACCTATTTTACTATACCGGCAGACAGAATTTCGGTTGGGCCATTCAAGGTATAGCCCTTGAATTTAATGTAGCGAAACAATATATTGGCTGGGCTGGTGCCGCCATGCTTTGGGCTTATGGAATAGGACAATTTATTAACGGTAATTTGGCCGATAAGTTTGGTGCACGCCGGATGATGGTGATAGGTGGCGTCCTTTCGGTACTTATGAACTGGGCTACAAGTTTTGCAACCGCCTATTGGATGATCGTAGTATTCTGGGCCTTGAATGGCTTTTCACAATCATTGGGCTGGGCTCCAGGGAGCCGCATGGTAGCCAATTGGTGGGGTGGGAAGGAGAGAGGAAAAGCTTTTGGTTTTTACGTGTTTGCAGCTGGGTGCTCCTCGGTACTCATTTATTTGTTGTCCATAATAATGTTGGACATTTATGGAGTGGATTGGCGGTGGCTTTTTAGATTGCCGGTATTGTTACTTCTTTTGGGCTGTGGTGTTTTTTATTTCGTGGTTAGGGATAAACCGGAAGATGCTGGTTTTAAACCCGTGAAAGGTGACACGGCCTTTGTTTTGCCCAAAGAAAATGAAAGCTCTTTGGAACGGTACAAAAAGGTTCTTTGTAACAAAAAATTCATATTGGCATGTATCTCTATTGGCTTTCAAAATATGGCAAGATACGGGCTTCTGGTATGGGTGCCGCTTTATTATTTGGGAACAAAATTAAATGAAAACGCCAATTTATGGATTGCTTTGGCCCTTCCAGTGGGGATGGCCTTGGGCACTATTTTTTTTGGACAATTATCGGATAGGGTCTTTAATTCCAATAGGTCCAGACCTATAGCGCTTTCAATGGGTTTGGCAGGTGTGGTCATATTAATGGTTTATCTGGTGCCCAAAGAAAATTTACTTGGGGGTTTAGTGCTAATGTTTGCGGCCGGATTTTTGGTATATGGCCCACAATCCTGTTATTGGCCCCTGAGTCCGGATTTGTTGGGAGTTAAAAGGTCGGGTACGGGAGTAGGGGTTATGAACACCTTTGCCTATGCCTTTGCAGGGGCAGGTGAGCCCTTTATAGGATATATGATAGATGTTACTGGAGAACAAAATATAGTTTTTGTGGTAACTGCCGTGATGTGTTTTTTTAGTGCTCTGATAATATTATTTGTGAGGCGCTGATATAAAAATTTTAATGCCTTATATCAATTGAAGTCAGGGAATAATTATCGATTTAAGTCTTTTGCCCCAGGGCAAGCCCTTGAGGCATCAGAAGGAGACTACTAATAACATTTCGATGCCCACCTGAATGGAACGGGCAGGCCCGCCTAAATGGATTCGGGCAAGCAAGCGTCGGAGCATTTTAATCTCGATTATCGAGTTAAATAATATAGAAGATGATAAGGAAACAAAATTTGATCATTTATTGGAGTTTTATTTGGTTGTTGGGCAGCTGTAATACTTCAAAAGTAGCTCTAGAAAATAGGGTTCTTACAAAACGCGTTGTTGCCATTGGCTTGGACGGTATAAGTGTGGATGGCTATAAAGCAGCAAAACACCCAAATATGGATGCGCTTATGGCAGACGGGGTACTGTCCTTGACCACCAGAAATGTTATGCCCTCGGTGACCCTGCCCAATTGGACTTCCCACCTTACTGGAAGCGGTCCGGAACAGCATGGTGTATTAAGTAATGGGTGGACAAAAGAAAAAGTGATTTTACCAAGTATTGATAATGATGATGACGGATATTATCCTTCCATTTTTAAAATATTGAAAGAAGCTATTCCAGACGTAAAGACAGCCTTCTATTACAATTGGGCCGAATTGATCAATTCGTTCAACCCTCACTATATCGATGAATTAAGTTTTGAAGGGAATGATGAATACCAAAATAATTATGGAAAGGCTTTCGATTTTATCGTTGATAACAAGTCGGATCCTATCATGGTTTTTCTTTACTCTGTACATACGGATCATGCTGGACATAATCATGGTTGGATGTCCCCGGAATATATTACGTCTATAGAAGAGGCAGATGTGCATATTGGAAAGTTTATACAGAAACTTAAGGATGAAGGTCTCTACGGGGATACACATTTTATGTTCTTCACAGACCATGGCGGTGTACCCGAAAAAGGTCATGGGGGTGTAACCCGTCAGGAATTGGAAGTGCCATGGGCCATAACTGGCCCTGGAATAAGAAAGGGGGAAATGTTAACGGAACCTAATAATTCTGTTAATACGGCTATGACCATATCTTATCTGTTTGGCTGTAAAAATATTCCTCTTTCTTGGACGGGAGAGGTGCCGATGACCATTTTTGAAACCAAGGAATAGTTGGTAGGTCCTAAGGTAAGGAAAGGAATTTTAATAAAAAGGGACAGAGGTAATTCGACAAAAGCAGTGGGGATTATATTGGAAAATGAAGAATAAGTCAATGAAAACGACAGATCTGGTAATAATCGGAGGGGGTATATTTGGTTGTGCCATTGCTTATTACTACAGCAAAAATAATCCAGAAAAAAGAGTAATACTTTTAGAGCGCAATGAACTTAACAACGCCGCTACGAGTAGGGCAGCTGCACTTATGACCATGGTACGTTCCAAGCGTTCTTATATTCCGCTTACAATGGAGACCTTTAAGGTGGCCAAGGAAATGGAGCAGGAACTAGGGGAATCACTCGACTTCAAAGTAGTTGGTATGATGCATGTGGCGGCCAGTGAAGCCACGGTGAAGGACCTGGAAGAACTTATGGTGATCGCAAAGGAATACGATCAGCAAGCTTATTTTGTCACTAAGGAAGAAGCTAAAATCAAAGCCCCTTGGTTAAAGGTGGACGAGGCCCTGAAAATAGGGTTTGTGCCCAATGAAGCATATTGCGACCCTTATATGTTAGGGACATTTTTTGCGAGATGCGCAAAAAATAGAGGTGTCGGGATTCGGCAGGGGGTAGAAGTTATTGGATTGATCCATGAGGGTGGAAATGTAAAAGGTGTAAAGACAAGGGAAGGAGAAATATATGCAGAAACTGTGGTGGACGCAGCAGGTGTTTGGGCTCCGATATTTGCCATGGAAATGGGAGTTGGTTTGCCTATGGCCCCAGTAAGGAGTCAATATTGGATCACCGAACGCGCTGATATTTTCCCCTTGGATTCCCCCATGGTCCTATTGCCGGATGCCCAGGCCTATGTTCGCCCGGAAGGAGGGGGGTTGCTTTTTGGGATACGTGAGAAGAAATCATTGGTGACTTCCCCTAAAATGGTGCCTAAGGATATAACGGATTTCGTTTTTAGTGCCGATGAAGGGATGAATGATCTATTTGAAAATGGAGAGCGACTTGCCCGTTTTTTTCCTGCTTTTTATGATATAGGAATAAAATACTATATAGCGGGATTTTCTGGCTACACCCCGGATTCCCAATTAATATTGGGGCCTGTGCCCGGGACAACGGGATTTTTGGTGGCCTCAGGGTGTTGTGGTGCAGGGATTTCCGTTGCAGGCGGGGTAGGGCTCGGCATTGCTGAAATAGCAGCTGGAAGGCCAAACCCCCTCGATTTTTCGGAATTTGAAATTTCCAGATTTGGCAGAATAGATCCCTTTGGGGAAGAATGGCTGAACAAGTGTGCCGCTGCCAGATCCAATAAGGTAAGTGGTTAAACAATCAAGAAAGAATATAATGCAAAATCAAGAAAAAGGACGTCGTAATTTTATGGCCAAGATGGGATTGGGAACCTTGGCAATGGGATTGGGGAATGTTGGGGCTTACGCCTTTGCACCTAAAAATGAAATCATCAAAAAAAATAAGGTCAATATTGGTTTTATAACCGATGTCCATCACGGCTTTTGTACAGACGGTCTTGAGCGTTTGCAGGTCTTTATAAAGGAGGCATCTTCCCGAAAATTGGATTTTATTATTCAGGGAGGGGATTTTTGCTTTGCAACGAAAGAAGCCCAGGAGTGTATGGATCTTTGGAACACCTACAAGGGTGAAAAATATCATGTGCTGGGGAACCATGATATGGACAAGGTTACCAAGAAGGAAGCCATGGATTTTTTCGGGATGGAGAGTAATTATTATTCCTTTGATAAGGGCGACTTTCATTTTGTGGTAATGGATGGAAATTATATACTGAAAGATGGGAAATATGAGGATTATGGCAATGCCAATTTTTATATTGATCAACAGAACAGAAGCTTGGTAAACCCAGAACAAATTGAATGGTTGAAGCAGGATTTGGAAAAAACGGATAAACAGACGATAATATTTTCCCATCAGGCTTTTGACGAAATTTGGGACGGTTGGTCCTCTCCCAGTAGGTTTGAGGTTAGGAAAGTGATCAACGATGCCAATAATAGAACGGATTTCCAAAAAGTTATTGCCTGTTTTTGTGGGCACCATCACGTGGACGATCACAGTTATATTAATAACGTCCATTATTTTCAAATGAACAGTGCTTCCTATTTTTATGTCGGAGAAGGCTATGGTTCCGATGGTAGTAGGGCCATGTACGAGGATTCTATTTTTGCTTTTTTAACCCTGGATCCCAGTGGTAAAATTTCAATTGAAGGACGCAAAAGTCAATTCGTACGTCCAACCCCAATGGAAAAAGGCCACCCCGATGCGCCAAGACTTTCCGCATCGATTAGTGATAGGAGTATTGGCTTTAGGAAGAAAGTATAAAATGAGATCAAATTATAAAATCAGAAACTTAAATGAATCAAATTTCTTGTAAGTCGGTCCAAAGTTCAGGGATATTAATGTATAATTATAAATTAAAGCCCTTGGCGCACTGCCCTAGAGGGCTATATGGTAAAATTGTTAAGTTTGCTCCCATTCTTATCATTTTCCTGATCGGCCATTTGGCAATATCGCAACAACCAGTTCTTCAAATGGATTTTGATGACAATGGCTTTGAGGAAAAAATCATTTCTAAAAACGATGCGATTTACATGGTAGATCTTCAGCAGTCTCAATTTGCAGAGGGGTTGTCCGGCTATGCTCTTGATCTTTCAGCAAACGCCTCATTGAGGAGACCTGTAAAATTGAATAAAGACAGTTTTCCTGTACTTACCGAACAATCGTCCTTTAGTGTTCAAATCTGGGTAAAAACCTTGGCCAAGGCCAAAATGGGGGCCGTTATTGCTGGAAATAAAAATACCGATGAGCTTTCTAGCATGGGTTGGCAAATATATACCCAGGAGAATGGAGCCTGGGCCTTAAATCTCAGCGATGGGAAGAATAGATATGACTATAGGCCCACTCCGGAAAGACAAAGAATTAACGATGGACGTTGGCATCAGATTTTAATTAGTATCGATCGTGATAAAGATGAGCTTTGGGTGTATTTTGATGGCAAGAACGTGGCCATATATAATATGCCGGAGCTAAAAGGATTGGAGTCCGAATTGGCTACAGTTATCGGAGGTTCCGATGAAAAATGGGAATATGGGTCCTATGGACAATGGAATGCCTTCAATGGCTTTTTAGATGAAATAAAGGCATGGGATACGACAATTGACTCTGAAATCGCTAAAGAATTGTATGACCAATATCGACAAACTGCTGAAACGACCCAAACAAACTTAGATGCCCAACATATTAAAGTAATGACCTGGAATATTTGGCACGGAGGGCATAGATATGGCAAAGAGGTAGGAGTACAACGGGTCATCGAAACCATTAAGGCTACCAATGCGGATATTGTTGGACTAATAGAAACTTATGGCTCCGGGGAAATAATTGCTGATTCCTTGGGCTATTACTTTTATCTGATAAGTTCCAACTTATCTATAATGAGTCGTTATCCTATTACTGAAACCATTAAAATTTTTAAGCCATTTAATTTTGGTGGGGTTAAATTAAATATGGGCACTTCCAAAGAATTGATCTTTTTTGATACCTGGCTGCATTATTTGCCTGATTATAGCAAAAGCATTATAACAGAGAACAAAAGTCCAAAAGACTTGATAGCGGATGAGAAAAATACACGCCACGGTGAAATAAAGGAAATTTTAAAAAGTATAACACCGTATCTAAAAAATACAGCTGAAACCCCTGTAATTATGGTAGGCGATTTTAATATGGGGTCACATCTTGATTGGATAAAGGAAACCAAGGATCTCCATTGTGGAAAGGTAGTGGAATGGCCAGAGAGTAAGGAAATGTACCTTGCCGGATTTAAAGATAGTTATCGTGAATTGCACATTAATCCTTTACTGGATCCCGGGTTTACATGGACTCCAAGAGCCGCCACCTCTTCGGACAAATACGGACTAAGGGATAGAATCGACTATATTTATTATAAAGGAAAAGGTTTGAACGTTTTGGAATCCAAAGTAATCGATTACCACCCAGTTATGTTCCCTTCGGATCACGCAGCTGTTTTTAGTGTTTTTCAATTGAATTAATTGTCTATTTTTGCTATATTAAATGTCATTGTGGCAAATTGATGCCTGCAAATGACCAATAGTAGCTAAATGGATGACATTCTAATAAACATAGGTAGGCAATTAAAATTGGCCCGCCAGAAGAGGGATTTGACCTTGCAACAGGTGGCAAAAAGAACTGGTGTTAGCGCTGGGCTTATTTCTAAAATTGAAAATTTAAGAACCACGCCATCTTTACCAGTGCTATTAAAAATAATGCAGACGCTTAGTATAGATCTGTCCGAGCTGGACCTATCGTCCAATGTTACTGGAGATTACATCGTAATCAAAAATGGAACAGGGATAAAGGAAGACAGGGAAGATTCCGTTAATCTTGAGTATACGCACCTACTATCTACTCCTTCTTCCGATAGTAGTATTAGGGTTTACATTGTTAGTGTTGCTGCTGGTGCTTATCGAAAGCCAATCTCAACCAATGCCAATGAACTCATCTATGTACTTGGTGGTAAGGTTAATTACCTGCTTAAAAAGGACAAGGTGTTATTGGAAAAAGGAGATCTACTTTATTTTGATGGCTCTATTCCCCATGGCGTTTCCAATGAGTTCAATGAGCAGGCAATTATGTTGAAAATTTACTTCCTGCATTAAATAGTATAGATCTCATGAGTATTTAGGGCTTGGGGGTGAATGCTATATTCCTCCAAAAAATGATATTTTATCCATTCCGGATAAATAAACCTATTGCTGGCGACTATTGCAAATTTCAATATTTGGTTTTGGTTGTTTCCCACCCTGCCATGTCTTGTTTTGACACCATTTTGTCAGGTCTTAAAAGAGTACATTATTTGTCTATAGGCCCAAATCCCTAATTTTTTTTGTTTTTTTCGGAAATCCCAATCCTCAGTATAGCTTAGGTTATCGCCAGAGTATAGATTTTATCTATGACAAAGAAGGATCAACAGTAAAACTCTATAATCTTAATGGGGTAATCGCATGGTTATTGTACAATTGGGGGTGTAATTTAAATATAAACTTAAAAACAATACATGAAAGTATTAGTAATTGGGGCGGGAAACATGGGCTTGACCTATGCGGAATCTATGTCGAAATCAAAACTGTTGAAGAAAAGAAATTTAATGATTTTGGACAGTTCCCAGGAAAAGACTCTGTCCTTAAAAAAGATCCTACATTTTGAAGTTCATGAAAATTTAGAGGATTGCGTACCCAAAGCAGATTTAATTTTTATTGCGGTTAAACCTTACCATAGTGAGGATTTATTTAAGAAAATGAAAAATTTGGTCAAGGGCGGGCAAATTGTTATATCAATTATGGCCGGTGTGACTATAAAATCGATGCAAGAGGGGCTTGGGATCAATAAAATTGTCCGGGCTATGCCGAACCTTCCGGCACAAATAGGTAAGGGGGTAACCTCTTATACGGCTTCCAGCGAAGTATCAAGAATAGAATTATTGACCATTGAAAATTTATTGGATACAACAGGTAAATCTATTTTGGTAAGTTCGGAAAAATTCATAGACGCCTCCACGGGAATCTCCGGGAGTGGTCCGGCCTATGTTTTTTACTTTATGCAAAGTATGATGGAGGCGGCCTTAAAAATGGGCTTTTCGGCCAATGATAGCAAGGTGTTGGTCAGTCAGACATTTGAAGGTGCAGTAGATTTATTCAATCAATCCGACCTTTCTCCCAATTCTTGGATGGAAAGAGTAGCTTCCAAGGGAGGGACCACTAGGGCTGCATTGGATTCCATGGAAGACAATAATGTAAAGGAACTGATAAAAGAAGCGGCCTATTCTGCTTTTAACAGAGCAGTTGAACTAGGCAAAGACAAATAATATGTATAAACAGAGAGTAGTTATAAAAGTAGGTACCAATGTAATGACCAATAAAGACAATAGGATAGTTAAGCCTGTCTTGGATCATTTGGTACAACAAATAGCAGAATTGTACGAACGCAATATAATGTCGGTTTTGGTTTCATCAGGATCGGTAATTGCCGGAATGGAAGTCATGGGCGAGAGCCATATTACGGACAAGGCCACCAGACGACAGGTGTATTCGGCCATTGGGCAACCCAGAATGATGCGCCACTATTACAATATATTCCAGGATTATGGAATGAAGTGTGCCCAGGTTTTGGCTACAAAAAGGGATTTTAACCCTGGAAGCCATCGCGATAATATGATCAACTGTTATGAAGGCCTATTGGCGGAAGGTGTAGTGCCGATAGCCAATGAAGATGATGCTGTTTCCTTGACCAACTCCATGTTCTCTGATAACGATGAATTGGCAAGTCTTGTTGCGGAACTTACAAAAGCGGATAAACTGATAATTTTAACCGATACAGACGGATTATTTACAGGGCATCCCGATGATAAGGATACGGAAGTGATAAAGAATGTAAGCGTAGACGAAAATGTGGAAAAATATATTAAAACCATAGACAAAGGTGAAGCAGAAGGTCGAGGGGGCATGGGTTCCAAGCTTAACATAGCTAAGCAGACCGCTTCAAAGAATATCCCGACCTATATTGCCAATGGTAAACGAAAGCGGGTTATTTTGGATATCGTGGAAGGAAAGAGCGTGGGAACCAAGATTACGGTATAACATAAGCTAACGAAAAATTAATCGCATGAAATTATTAAATACAGATATTAAAAATAAAGTATTGCAATCCATGATGCAGATTTTGGATAGCAAAAGGAAAGAAATAATAGCCGCCAATCAGAAAGATCTTGATCTTTTTGACAAAGAGGACAGGGCCATGTACGATAGGCTGATTGTGGACGATAAAAAGGTAGATGGAATGATAGCAGCTATCAAGGAGGTTCTACAGCAAGATGATCCGGTTGGAAAAGTAAAATCGGAACAAGCCCTGGAAAACGGACTGAAAATTGAAAATAAAACAGCTCCTTTTGGCACCATAATGATTATTTATGAATCCAGACCCGATGTAACCATTGAAGCTGCGGTTTTAGCCTTTAAAGCCAATAATAGGATTTTGTTGAAGGGAGGAAAAGAGGCTATTAATAGTAATATTATCTTGGAGAAATGCTGGCACTTGGCCTTGGAAGAAAATGGTTTGGCAGCCGATTGGATCCAACTACTGCATATGAATAGGCAGGAAACCCAAGAGTTCTTGAGGAATCCTACGGAAAAGTTGGATTTGATCGTTCCTCGTGGAGGCGAACGGTTGATCTCTTTCGTTAAGGAACATGCCAAATGTGCGGTATTGGTAAGTGGTAGGGGAAATAATTTCCTATATGTAGACAAAGAGGCCGACTGGGCACAAAGTTTGGAGGTAATCCTTAATGCAAAGACCCATAAGATTTCGGCTTGTAATGCACTGGATAAAATACTGGTGGATGTTAATATAGATGGTTACTCCAATAAAATTAAGGAACTCGAAACAATTCTGAAAGACCAAGGTGTTTCTGTTCTAGTGGATGAAAAAGTGGCTGAGGTACTTACCGATTCAACGATTATTGATGATGAATCTATCTGGTATGAGGAATTTTTGGCGATGAAATGCGTTGTAGGTGCTGCAGAGGATTTTGACGGAGCAGTGCAAAAGATCAATAAATATTCAGGAGGCCATTCGGCGACCATCATGACTAGAAATAACGACCTGGCCATGGAATTTATGAACCAAGTGGACAGTGCGGCTGTGTATCACAATGCCTCCACTAGGTTTACCGATGGTGGCCAAATGGGAGTGGGTGCAGAATTGGCCATTAGTACGGACAAATTGCACCATAGGGGACCATTGGGCTTGGAACAATTGGTTACCAATAAATACTATGTCTTTGGCAATGGACAGGTAAGAACATCATAAAAAATCCAGTACCCCGCTATAGGGGAGAGATATCGGTACGGCGGTCCTTTTGCAATTAATGCTATTTAAAAGGGCCGCCGTTTTTGATTTCTCAAGACGGGACAAACACAAAACATAAATGGGTCGGAAATTAACTTGGTGCTAAGTTTTTCCAAAAATCCTAATTCAAAAAAATATTAAATTAAAAATGTCTATCTATACCTGGTAGAAGACAGTTTTGAGTTGACCCTTATGCTCTTTCAATTTTAATGTGTCTTTTATTTTTCATTCGATAGGGAATATGGGAAATCGGATGTCTGGGTTCCCCTAGTTTTATTGGGAGTATCCGTCATGTCAAAATCCAAAACCGCTCCCTGCGTCAATTCCTTATGGCTCAACCAGTTTTTGGAATGTGCTTTTCCGTTCACATTTAGACTATTTACATATTTGTTGTCGACACTGTTGTCTGGAGCATTGATATTGATTTCCTTGCCATTTTCCAGCAATAGGGTTGTTTTTTGGAACAAGGGTGCGCCCAAAACATATTGATCTGTTCCAGGGCATACTGGATAGAAGCCCATAGCGGAAAAAACATACCAGGCCGAGGTCTGGCCATTATCCTCATCGCCACAATAGCCATCGGGTGCTGGGGTGTACATCCTATCCATAGTTTCCCTCACCCAATATTGGGTCTTCCAAGGTTGGCCTGCAAAATTATATAAATAGGGCATGTGCTGTATGGGTTGGTTGCCATGGGCATATTGCCCCATATTGGCCACCTGCATTTCCCGTATTTCGTGGATTACAAAGCCATAATAACTCTCGTCAAAAACAGGAGGTAGTGAAAAAACTTCATCCAGTTTAGCGGCAAAGGCCAGGTTACCGCCCATTAAATCTGCCAAGCCTTGAATATCGTGAAATACGGACCAAGTGTAATGCCAGCTATTGCCCTCGGTAAAGGCGTCCCCCCATTTAAAAGGATTAAAGGGATCCATAAAATCACCGTTCTCATTTTTCCCCCGCATCAATTTTGTCTCTGGGTCAAAAAGATTTTTATAGTTTAGGCTGCGTTTTTTGTATAGGTTGATTTCCTTTTTAGGCTTGTTCAGGGCTTTTGCCAATTGATAGATCGTAAAATCGTCATAGGCATATTCCAAGGTCCTTGCTGCATTTTCATTGATGTCCACATCATAAGGCACATAACCCAGTTTGTTGTAATAGTCTACACCTGCACGTCCAACAGCTGTTAGGGGACCGGCATTATTGGCACCATGGATCAAGGCCTCGTACAAGGTTGCAATGTCATATTTTTGGTGGTTCCCAATTTTTAAATAGGCATCTGCTACAACGGAAGCGGAATTGTTACCGACCATGACATTTCTTAAGCCAGGACTTCCCCATTCAGGCAACCAGCCACCTTCTTTATAGGCATTGGCCAATCCCTCTTGTATTTGGGAGTTGAGTTCGGGGTACATAAGGTTGAGAAAGGGGAAAAGGGCCCTAAAGGTGTCCCAAAACCCTGTATCCGTAAACATATAACCTGGCAATACTTTTCCATTATAAGGGCTGTAATGCACTACATTTCCGCTAGCGTCATATTCGAAGAACTTTCTGGGGAACAATAATGATCTATACAAACAGGAATAAAAGGTTCTGAATTGGTCAATACTACCACCTTCTACCCTAATTCTTCCCAACTCCTTGTTCCAAGCAGTCCGTCCTTTTTCCTTTAGGGCGTCGAAATTATCGGTGCCAAGCTCCTTTAAATTCAATTCGGCCTGGTCCAAGCTAATAAAAGAAGAGGCTACTTTGGCAATCACAACTTCGCCCTTCTTTGTCTTAAAACTTACGATGGCACCTGCATGGTCGGTTTCAATATCCAGACCTTCAAGAAGTTGCTCTCCACTAAAAGTCTTGGTGGCTTCGAAATCCTTATCAAAGACCATCACAAAATAGTTTTTAAAATTATCAGGTACCCCACCGCTGTTCTTGGTAGTGTATCCTATTATTTTGCGTTCATCCGGGATAATTTTCACAAAGGAACCTTTGTCCAAGGCATCGATTACTACATGTGAATTATCATTTTGCGGAAAGGTGAACCTAAACATGGCAGCTCTCTCGGTAGGGGTTATTTCAGTGGTGATATCATGATCGGCCAAATAAACACTATAGTAATGAGGCTTTACAATCTCGGATTTATGCGAATACCAACTGGCCCTATCGTCTTCCGAAAAGCGTAATTTTCCGGTAAGTGGCATAATGGCAAACTGACCGTAGTCGTTCATCCAAGGGGAAGGTTGGTGGGTCTGCTTAAAGCCTCTTATTTTATCGGCCGCATAAGTATAGGCCCAGCCATCTCCCATTTTTCCAGTTTGAGGGGTCCAAAAGTTCATACCCCATGGCATGGCTATGGCCGGATAAGTATTTCCGTTGGACATGCTCGGCTTGGAATCAGTGCCCACCAAGGGGTTAACGTAATCTACGGGTTCTTGTGCGTTAATTATCCAGGTGCTAAGTAGCAAGAGGGATAGAATTTGATTTTTCATTTTAATGTAGTTCATCATTTTAGTCGAGTTGTAATCAGCACGTATTAGACTATTAATATTTAGGCAGGTAATAGTGAAATAGCCCTTATTTTGTTGAGTTTAATTTTGGAAATCGAAAGTAGGGCTTTTGCCAATGGAATTAAAAAAAAATCCCGGATATTCCACTCTATTAA
Organism: Arenibacter sp. F20364; assembly: GCF_023015905.1. GTDB lineage: Bacteria > Bacteroidota > Bacteroidia > Flavobacteriales > Flavobacteriaceae > Arenibacter. Next base: position 170,816 of record NZ_JALKBD010000008.1, read on the forward strand.
CAAAAGGACGGATTCCTGATATAAAATCTGTCAAAATTATAAGATTGACTTTGATTTTGTGCCTTATCTTTGAAGGGATTGCTTACTAACTATGGAGAACGCCGTTTTAAAGGTCAAAGCCATTGTATTGAACAATTTAAAATGAATAATACTGAAGGAACTATGGAAAGGAATGAATTGTACCCTATTTTTTTAAAGGTATCTCAGCTAAACATACTTATTGTAGGAGGGGGTAATGTTGGTTTGGAAAAACTGACTTTTATGCTAAAATCAAGCCCCCATGCCCAGGTCGAAATGGTAGCACCGGAATTCTTGGATGATACTTTGCAACTGGCCAAAAAGCATCAAGTGAAAATAACTAAGGATGTCTATAGGAAATCGTACTTGGATGGGCGGCATATGGTCATTGCCACTACAGATAAAGTGGAGGTCAATGAACAGGTTTATTACGATTGTCGGGAAAGGAATATTCTTGTGAATGTGGCAGATAACCCGCCTTTTTGTGATTTTTACATGGGCGGAATAGTGACCAAGGGCAATGTAAAAGTAGCCATTAGCACCAATGGTAAGTCGCCTACAACCGCCAAACGACTGAGACAGTTTTTTGAGGATGTAATTCCTGAGAATATAGATGATCTGGTGAAAAATTTAAATGAATTCAGGAAAACAATAAAAGGCGACTTCGAGGAAAAAGTGGAAACCTTGAACGAGTTCACCAAAGGATTGGTGGGCAAGAAGGAGAAATAAATTCAAAAGGTAGGTTTTTAAAGACTAAATCCAATACTGTTAAAGGATTAAAGCTCACCGGCAATCCCAAATTCTACGAAAGCGTTTTCGAAAAGTTTCGCACATTTACGAAAATTATGTAACTAATTGTTTAATAGATTTTTACAATTAAATTTTCTGGTTTATAGTCTTGTTTTATTGCTGTGAATTTTTACTCCTCGTGGGAAAAAATGAAGACGGTGATATAGATTTTAATATATTTGATTGGATCTTCATAAATTTTCATATTGGAAATTTATCCTCTAAAATATTGGGATATATGTATTATTTGGGATTGGATATTGGTAGCTCTTCAATAAAAGTGGCCTTGGTGGAGATGGCTACTGGAAAAAGTGTTGGGGTAGTACAGGAGCCGGAAACGGAAATGGAAATGTTGGCGTTGAAAAATGGCTGGGCAGAACAGGATCCCAAAGAATGGTGGGGACATGTTTGTAAGGGCATTAAAAAAATAAAACAAAAGTACCAAATTGATAAGGATCAGATCACAGGGGTAGGCATTGCCTATCAAATGCATGGACTGGTATTGGTAGATAAGCAGGGAGAGCCCGTACGGAAATCTATTATTTGGTGCGATAGTCGTGCAGTGGAAATAGGACGGAAGGCCTATGTTGACATTGGGGAGGACATCTGTAAGTCCCATTTGTTGAATTCCCCAGCAAACTTTACCGCTTCTAAATTAAAATGGGTAAAGGAAAATGAACCAGAACTATATAAGATGGCAGACAAACTAATGCTGCCGGGAGATTATATAGCTTTTCGTTTTTCCAATGTTATCAATACTACTATTTCCGGATTATCGGAGGGTATCCTTTGGGATTTCAAAGAAGATGCGGTAGCAGATCTGCTTTTGGAGCATTATGGTATTCCCAAGTCCTTTATCCCGGATATTGTGGATACATTTGGGCTTCAATCCAAAGTTGATGCCAAGGGAGCGGAAGAAAGTGGCTTGGCAGTAGGCACACCTATATTATACAGGGCAGGGGATCAACCCAATAATGCCTTGGCCCTTAATGTGTTCAATCCAGGTGAAGTTGCGGCCACGGGAGGTACCTCCGGAGTGGTCTATGCGGTTACCGATAGTCTATCGGGAAAGGAAAGCACCAGGGTGAATAATTTTGCCCACGTCAACTACAGCAAGCAGAATCCAAGAGTAGGGAAATTACTGAATATCAATGGTGCTGGAATTCAGTACCGCTGGCTATTGAACAATCTGGATGTGGATTCTTACGAGGAAATGAACTCCTTGGCTTCAGAAATTCCGGTGGGCTCTGACGGAGTAGGTCTAATTCCTTTTGGAAACGGAGCAGAGCGTATGCTCAACAATAAGGATATTGGAACCAGACTGGTCAACATCAACCTTAATAATCACACCAAGGCACATGTTTGTAGGGCGGCTTTGGAAGGTATAGCCTTTTCCTTTGTCTATGGCATGGAAATCCTGAAATCGGACGGAATTTTAATTGATGTAATGCGTGCCGGAAATGATAATTTGTTTAGGTCTGAAATATTTTCAAATACTATATCAACATTAGTGTCACAGGACATTGAAATTTATAATACTACAGGGGCAATTGGTGCGGCCAGGGCTGCAGGTATCAATGAGGGAGGATTTGAAAAATTTGGAACATATATTACCAAGAACGACCATGTAATGACCTTTGTGCCTTTAAAGGACAAGCAAGCATATCAAAAGGCTTATGAAAATTGGAAAAAAGAATTGGAACTAATCATTAATTAATTATAACAAAGAGATGGCAATAATTGGAAACAAGGAATACTTTAAGGGAATAGGGGACATTAAATTTGAAGGAAAGGAATCAGATAATCCTATGGCCTTCAAATATTACAATCCAGATCAGGTGGTAGCTGGGAAAACCATGCGCGAACATTTTAAGTTTGCCATAGCATATTGGCATACCTTCTGTGGGCAGGGAGCCGATCCGTTTGGTCCAGGAACCCAAAATTTTCCCTGGGATCAGGCTACCGACCCGGTACAAGCGGCCAAGGACAAGGCAGATGCTGCCTTTGAGTTTATCAGTAAAATGGGATTTGATTACTTTTGTTTCCATGATTTTGACCTTATCCAGGAAGCAGCCACTTTCGCAGAATCTGAAAAGCGGTTATCTGTAATAACCGATTATCTGAAAGAGAAAAAGGCCGAATCCGGGATCAAATTATTGTGGGGGACGGCCAATTGTTTCTCCAATCCACGTTACATGAACGGTGCTGCTACCAACCCTGATTTTAATGTTGTGGCCAGAGCAGGCGGGCAGATAAAATTGGCCTTGGATGCTACAATTGCCCTAGGTGGTGAGAATTATGTTTTCTGGGGAGGAAGGGAAGGCTATATGTCCCTTTTAAATACCGATATGGGACGAGAACTGGACCATATGGCACAATTCTTGGGCATGGCAAGGGATTATGCCAGGGCCCAAGGTTTTAAAGGTACCTTTTTTATAGAGCCTAAGCCTATGGAACCTTCCAAGCACCAATACGATTTTGATTCCGCCACGGCCATAGGTTTTCTTCGTGAATATGGATTGGAGAAAGACTTTAAAATAAACGTAGAAGTAAATCACGCCACTTTGGCCCAGCACACTTTCCAACACGAATTGGCCGTAGCGGCCAAAGCGGGAATGTTGGGTAGTATAGATGCCAACAGAGGGGATTATCAAAATGGATGGGATACCGATCAGTTTCCAAACAATATACAAGAAACTACCGAGGCGATGTTGGTATTCCTTAAGGCCGGCGGATTGCAAGGGGGTGGTGTAAACTTTGATGCCAAAATAAGAAGGAATTCAACCGATTTGGATGATATTTTCCATGCGCATATTGGAGGGGCGGATACTTTTGCCCGTGGTTTGCTCACTGCGGATAAGATAATTTCTTCCTCAGCCTATGAGAAGATGCTTTCGGAAAGATACAGTTCTTTCGATTCTGGAAATGGGAAAGACTTTGAGAATGGTAAATTGAATTTGGAGGCTCTTTATAAAATAGCTCAGGATAATGGAGAGCTGAAGTTGCAGAGTGGAAAACAAGAACTCTTCGAGAATATCATTAACCAATATATTTAGGATTTTAGTTTCTTGGTCTAACCATTATAAATTACTTGATGGGCCATAGTGCAAATGTAAAATTTGATTGGATTTATAGCTCCTCCCTTTGGCCAAAGGGAGGTGTCTTTGCATAAGCAAAGACAGAGGAATCAATAGCTCAAGCCTAAATAAGTTGTTCTGATCTTTGGTTGACCTTAGCCTAAATAAGGCTATCTTGTAGATCTATGAAAAAAATAACTTTAAAGGAAATAGCCCAATATTTTGGTGTTTCCATTTCAACGGTTTCCAAGGCCATCAACGATAGCCATGAAATTAGTGATGGATTAAAGGCTAAAATCCAGAAGTTTGCCAAGGATAATAAATACAGGCCCAATAAAGTGGCCTTGAGTTTATTGCAGCGGAAAACTAAGACCATTGGGGTTGTGGTGCCCAATATTCTAAATTATTTTTTTACACAGGTATTTTCGGGAATCGAAAAAGTAGCTAATGAACGGGGGTATATTTTGCTTAGCTGTATCAGTGACGAATCCTATGAAAAGGAGGTTGCAACTCTCGAATTTCTTGGAGGTGGTACAGTAGATGGATTGATAGTATCCATGGCGGAGGAAACACAATTTAAAAATAAGCTAGATCATTTTAAAAACATATTGGACGAACAGATTCCCTTGGTAATGTTCGATAGGGTATCGGATGAAATCTTATGCGACAAGGTTGTGGTAGATGATTTTGAGGCTGGTTATAAAACCACCAAATATTTTTTAAATCTAGGTTGTAGCACCGTTGCCCTGGTTACCGCTATTGACCATTCCAGCGTTGGCAAATTGCGGGTAGAGGGATATAAAAAAGCATTGAAAGAGGCTGGTTTTCCCTTTGATGATAAATTAATTCTGAGGGTGGGCAAGGAGGACGATCTGGAAGTTCTTGTGACATTTTTGTTAAATTATAAGCCTATAGATGGCATAATGGCTTTGGATGAAATTACGGCGGTGGAGGTATTGAGACTGATAAAGGCAAGGGGGTATAGAGTGCCGGAAGACCTTTCCGTTGTAGGGTTTACCAATGGCAAATTATCGCGCTACGTAAGCCCGGCACTTACCGCGGTAAGTCAGCACGGTACTTATATTGGTGAAACGGCGGCCAAGGTCCTTATTGAAAGGATTGAGAGCAAGGAGTATATGGATTGTACTACCAAGGTGATTAAAACCAGCCTAATTGTTAGGGATTCCACCAAGAAGGTTTAATCGCCGCCGGTATTCAAAAGAATTAAACTTTGGGTGTAAGCCCTTTCTTTACTACTTGGGTCATATACCCTATTTCTTGAAGAGCCTTATTGGTAAAATCGAATAAGCTCAAGCAGCGGTCCAAATTCTGGTTTTCGTAAGATACCTTGTAATAGACATTGTTGTTCAAATAGTCGGTGAGGGCTCTTAAGCCGTGAATGAAAGGCATAAATACAGCTCCCCAGGGCAGAAGGTCTATTTCCTCCTTGGATAAAAAAGGGCCGTTACTCTCCAAGCCCTTTACGAAAGCTTCGAACAAGGGTCTTTCAAAAGTAATTTTCCCATGGTCCTGTTCGTCCTCAGCAGCCGTATTGGCAACAGTTCTTATGGCATCGCCAAAATCAAAGTAAAAATATCCCTTCATAATGGTGTCTAAATCTATAAGGCAAAGGGCCTTATTTTCTTCTTTGGAGAAAAGGATATTGTTTAACTTGGTATCATTATGGCAAACCCGTAATGGCAACTTGGAATTGTCCAATACTTTTAGTTTTTCCAAAGTTTCCTTAGCAAAAGTTATGGCTTCGTTGGCCGTTTCCAGTTTTTCTTTTTTGGCGGATAAAATGGATTCCTTAAATTGATTTTGCCTTAACGCAAGATCATGGAATTGGGGTATAGTATCCACGTAATTTTCCAAAGGGGCATCTGCAAGAAGTTGATGGAATTTTCCAACTACCCTTCCGGCCTCGAAAGCAATATGCTCATCAGTAGCATTGTCATAGGCGGTAGTGTTGTTGATGTAGGTCATCAACCTCCAATATCCCGTATTTTCATGCTTAAAATAGGAACTGGCCAATTCAGTTTTTAATAGTTCAATGGCCGTGTAATCTTCGTCCTGCAAACATTCAAACGCATTGGCAATATTGCCCATTAGGCCATGAACATCCTTAAAGACATTGTGGTTTACCCTTTGAAGAATGTACAATGGGCAATTGTTGTCCAGGACTAGGTAGGTGTCATTGATATAGCCTTGGTTTATGCCTTGGAACTCATAGGTTTTCCTGTCTATGGAGAAGTTTTGTAACAGCTCGTTCAGTTCGTCATATTTATTTGCAATCATTGATCAACTATTCTAAACATTTTCCCATAGTGGGGAGATATACTCATTATTGTCCGTCATGCGCTGTAATTCTGAAACTGCCACTTCCTTGTCACTGGCGTATGTTACTCCAAACCATTGACTTGCGGAAGGAATTACGTCTACATCTATTAAATTTTGTGCAATCATTTCTTTTATGGCGAACGGAAGGTATATTTCCCCTTTGGCATGATTGTCCTTGTTTCCTATAAACTCTCTAAGGTAATCCGTAGTAAACTGAAAAATAGAAGGTTGACAAACCCAAAAGTTCATACTGACCAATTCTTCCCCAGTAAATTTGGTGCCTGAGTCCAAATCAATAATAGCATTTTCTTGAGCTTCTATTTTAGTGTATTCGTTTATGGAAGTTAGTTTGCCGCCTTCGGATTTACATACTCCCCTTGAAACAGAACCGTGCTCTGACAAAGTGTTTTTAAGGATATAGGCAATTAGGCCAAAGGTCTCTTTGTTACCATTCCCCTTAATGAAGCTGGCAGCACTTTCAAAGGCATTTTTACCATAATAATCATCCGCATTAATAATGGCAAAAGGTCCCTTAATTACATTTCTAGCGGTCCATACTGCATGCGCCGTACCCCAAGGTTTGGTCCTTTCACCTGTAAAAGTTACGCCTTCCGGAAGATCGTTTACTTCCTGTGCCAAAACATCCAATTTTATACTTTTGGGTAATCTGCTGGATAAGTGCTCTTTTAAAAATTCTACATTTTCCTTTTTTGTAATGGCAACGATGTGGTCAAAACCATTTTTAAGGGCATCATAAATACTGAACTCCATTAGGAACTCTTCTTTTGGACCCAGGTCATCAAATTGTTTAAGCTTGCCATATCGACTGCCACTACCGGCTGCCATTAAAAGTAAAGTCATAATTGGTTATTTTTAAGTTTACAAAAATATAGTTTTTATCACAAAGGGGCTTCTAGAACGGATTATTTAAAAAATTAGTTTCGAATTGTACATTATTTAACGATTTTTTGTTTTTCAATCTAAAGATTTCCCGATAGTCTTGGCTCAGGGATAAACGGATTTAAGAATTATTTTTACGGTTCTGCTGCTAGTGGAGGAAGGTTGATCGGATTTTGAAATATCCAGGTATTAGGTATAAAGGTGTCAGGTTCATTCCCAAACCTGATAAGTGTCATATTTTTATAGGCAACGACATGGTATTTTTGTTGCCATTGCAAATAAAAACAACTCATGACCAGTTTAGTTCAAAAGTATAATATTCCCGGCCCTAGATACACTAGTTATCCCACTGTTCCTTATTGGAATTTGGAAACTTTTTCTGGTCGGCAATGGGGAAATACGCTAATCAAAAATTTCAATGAAAGCAATGCGGAAGAAGGAATTAGCCTATATATTCATTTACCGTTTTGTGAAAGCCTTTGTACTTTTTGCGGATGTCACAAAAGAATTACCAAACGGCATGAAGTTGAAAACCCATATATCAGTAATGTATTAAAGGAGTGGAAGCTTTATTGTGATTTGTTTGAAACAAAACCAAGAATTAAGGAGCTGCATCTGGGAGGTGGAACGCCTACTTTTTTCTCCCCCGAAAATTTGACCCGCCTTATAAATGGTATTTTCATGTCTGCTACCCATGCAGATAATTTTGAGTATAGTTTTGAGGGTCACCCCAATAATACTTCCAAAGAACATTTGCAGGCCCTTTATGATGTTGGGTTTAGAAGAGTGAGCTACGGGGTTCAGGACTATAACAAGAAGGTTCAGCTTGCTATTCATAGGCTACAGCCATTTGAAAATGTAAAAAATGTTACCCAATGGGCAAGGGAGATAGGATATACTTCCGTTGGTCATGACATTATCTTTGGATTGCCCTTCCAAACGAAGGAGGATGTTACCGAAACTATTTTAAAGACCAAAGAATTAATGCCAGATAGATTGGCCTTCTATAGTTATGCCCATGTTCCTTGGTTAAAGGGAAATGGACAAAGGGGATATAAGGATTCAGATCTGCCCACGGCGGAGGAGAAGCGCGATCAGTATGAGATGGGCAAGGCATTGTTGGCAGAAGTAGGTTATTCGGAAATAGGAATGGATCATTTTTCGTTAAAAACGGATTCACTGTTCAAAGCCATGGGGCATGGTACCTTGCATAGGAATTTTATGGGGTATACAGCTTCTAAAACCCGTGTAATGGTTGGTTTGGGAGTCTCCAGTATAAGTGATAGCTGGGATAGCTTTGCCCAAAATGTAAAAAGTCTGGAGGAATATCGGCATTTGGTCGAAAGCAATATTATTCCCATCTATAGAGGTCACATTTTAACCGAAGAAGACAGGATTATTCGAAGGCACATCTTAAATTTAATGTGTAAATTTAAGACTACTTGGGAGAATGAAAATGAAAGGTTTGATGAACTGGATGAGGTCAAGGACAGGCTGAATGAAATGGCTACGGATGGATTGTTGGAAATAGATTCAAATAGCATCTATGTTACCGAAAAAGGAAGGCCCTTTGTACGTAACGTATGTATGGCGTTCGATTTGTTCTTGCATCGCAAGGCACCGGATACCAGATTGTTTTCGATGACTATTTAGCGCTGCCAAGCTAATTTAGAATTTCTAAGTCCTTATCTTTTTAAATCTTTTGGTAATAAATCAGTTAAAATAAAACTTATGAAAAAAATTATTGTACCTGTCGATTTTTCAGAGCAATCGGAAATAGCATTAAAAACGGCCGCTTCCATTGCTACCAAATACGGTTCCGAGCTCTTTGTCCTGCATATGTTGGAATTGTCCGATGCCCTAATTTCGGCCAATGAGCAGGCCCACTATGAGCAAGCTGTATTTTTAATGAAATTGGCAGAGAAAAAGTTCGAAACTTTTTTGGAAAAGCCCTACTTAAAGGGAATCAAACTTACGCCTATTGTAAAACATCATAAAGTTTTTAGCGAGGTGAATGCCGTTGCAGAAAAACACGGGGCAGACCTTATCATTATGGGATCTCATGGTACCGATGGTATCAAAGAAATATTTGTGGGTTCCAATGCAGAGAAAATGGTAAGAAATTCGAATATTCCGGTCCTCGTTATTAAAGACTTTATTGATGGTTTTGAGGTGAAGAGGTTTGTTTTTGCCTGCGATTTTGAGGAAGAGAATTTGGATGCTTTTCATCGGGCCAAAAAATTGGCGGATAAGTTGGCTGCAGAATTGATATTGGTATATATTAATACTCCCGGAGATAATTTTCTGAGCACTAAGGATGCCTTTAAGAAAATTAATAAGTTTCTGCATTTGGCCAAAGTGAGTTTGGAAGTCGAGATTTATAACGACTACAGCGTAGAAAGGGGCATACTTGGTTTTAGTCAAAGCAGGAACGCCGATTTAATAGGATTGCCGACCCATGGAAGAAAAGGCTTGACCCATTTTCTAATGGGAAGTATTGGGGAAGACGTGACCAATCATTCCAAAATACCGGTTATCACTTTTAAAATATAGTGGCTTTAGGAATTTGAAATCAATTGGCTACAAGTGCTTGCCGAACGATGGCTAGTAAGATTGTATGTCATAGTTGATACTTAAATCGTTATATTTGAGGGGTATGGGTTGCCTATTATGGTCTAATTCTTAAAAATCCTCTATATGAAAATTTACTACATCATTTTTTTATGCATTGCTTTTGGTCCTAACGCAGTTAATGCACAAGAAGATATTTTACTAAAGGATTACGATCCGGTATCTATTTATAATATTCCCAAGACCAAAATATCCAAAGCCAAATTTCCAGTGGTGGATTTTCACTCGCATTCGTACCCAAAGTCGGAACAGGAAATAAGCGAATGGGTGAAGACCATGGACAAAAAGGGAGTGGCAAAGTCCATTATACTAACCTATCAGACCGGAAAGTCCTTTGATAGCATTGTAAATCTGTATTCCAAATATGGGGATCGTTTTGAGCTTTGGTGCGGTTTTGATTTTACCGGTTACGAAGAAAAAGGCTGGAGCAAACGTGCTGTAAAAGAGTTGGAAAGATGCTATAAGATGGGGGCGAAGGGAGTTGGTGAATTGGGCGATAAAGGTTTTGGTTTTTTTTACTCCAAGCCTACACGGACAGAAGGGATGCACGCGGATGATGAAAGGATGAAACCTTTATGGGAAAAATGTGGGGAATTGGGTATGCCGGTAAGCATTCACGTGGCGGACCCTATGTGGATGTACGAACCGATGGATGTTCATAATGATGGACTTATGAATGCCTACAAATGGAGAATAGATAAGAGCAAGGAAGGGTTGTTGACACACGCAGAACTAATTGCTACCTTGGAAAATGCAGTTAGGGAAAATCCGAAAACTACTTTTATAGCTTGCCATTTCGCTAATTGTAGCCATGACTTGGATATTGTTGGGAGACTGTTGGGTACTTATGATAATCTGTATGCCGATATTTCTGCCAGATATGCGGAAACGGCTGCAGTTCCCAGATATACCAAACGCTTTTATGAAAAGTATCAGGATAAACTGGTCTATGGTACGGATATGGGTACCGATCCGGAAATGTACGAAATAACGTTTCGCATTCTGGAAAGCGAGGATGAACATTTTTATGACAAGAATATTTCCTCCTATCATTGGTCTTTTAACGGCTTGGGACTTAGTGACGAGGTTTTGAAAAAAATATATAATGAAAATTCTAAAAAAATCCTAGACTAGTCAATATCCGTTTTTTTGCTGATAAAGATTATTCTTTAAGCATAGGGAAAAGTGTCTTGATTTCCTCGCCTGTGGGTTGTTTGCCGTACTCGCATATTTCAAAACCTTCTATATGCTTGGCGGAAGAAGCTTTGTTTCCGTACCATTTTTCAGCACATTTCAGGAGTACTTCATTAGGGGTTCGCGAACGCCAATTGGCCAGCATTTCCAATCTACCTTTGTCATCCTTGGGCACTTTGTCCAAAGTGCCGGCAGTCCAGGGAAGCCATTCAAAGAACTGTGATTTATGGGCTGACATGGCGTAAATTTTTTGATCAAAAACAGCATCTGTAATGACTGCAATATCAGGTTCGAAGGGACTGGGTTTTTGAAAACTATCTTCGGAGTAAAGGAAAACCGGATTTTTTTGTAGCGGGGGTACTTCCGGTGCTACGTTGGGGACTATGACCATATAGGCGGCATCCTGTACCAGAACACCGGTATACCTGTGATCAGGATGATAGTCGTTAGGTCTTGGGGCAATAACCACATCCGCATTCCATTTTCTAATCTCACGTATCACCTTTAAACGGTTTTCCAAAGTAGGCATTAATTCCCCGTCGTGGTTGTCCAAAACCGTATATTCTACCCCAAATCTTTTACCTGCTTCCTCGGCCTCGGCAATCCTTACTTTGGCTAGCTCCCCTCCGCCCATGGCATAATGGCCGGCATCTCCATTGGTGAGCGAAACAAATTTTACATTATGGCCCATTTTAGACAGTAAAATGGCCGTGCCTCCAGTGTCAATATCACAATCATCGGGATGCGCTCCAAATACAATGACGTTTACTTTTTCGCTCTGCGAAAATAGTAGGGTAGTATGCAATATGAAATAACAGAGAAGTATGATTTTTTTCATAAGGGGTTGATTATGGTTGTGCGAATATCCGGCATTTCAAAAATTGATCGGACCTGTTTAAATATGCTGAATTCCAATATACTTGAAATTTACATTATTTTGTAATACACGACAAGCATAAAATGCAGTGGGAGGTGGATGTAATGGATAATTAATGACACTCCAGGCTGCTGTCCACAACTTCTAAGACAGGTTCGGGCGAAATATAGGGAATGCCAAGTCCCATACCTCTTAATATGAACAGTAGCCCTACAATGACTACAAAAACAGGGATTAATCGCTGCACTGATTTTTTCATGCTGCCTTTTAGCATACTGCCAAAGTAGACGGCAGTGGTCATTAAAGGGATGGTACCCAATCCAAATAGTAGCATAAAGAGTGCTCCAAGCCATGGGTTGGCAGTGGCAATACTGCCAAAAAGAGCCATGTAAACCAATCCACAGGGTAGTAAACCGTTAAGGAAGCCAATGGTCAGGAAGGTGTCTGGACTTTTTCGCTGTAATTCTTTTCCCAATTGGCTTTTTATTTTGGAGAGGAAAGAATATATGGGTTTGGAGAAATTGTATTTGCTAAATGTTTTGTAGGGAATTAGGATTACTATAATCATGAGGATCCCAATAATGATAGAAAGTCTTTGCTGTAGGCCAAATACATAAAGGCCCTTGCCCAAGAACCCAAAAATGAGTCCGATAAGGCTGTATGAAGTAAGCCTGCCCATATGATAAAGAAAGACCTGTAATAATTTCTTTGCGGGTTTGTGGCGATCTACCGGTAACATAAAGGCAATAGGGCCGCACATCCCAACACAGTGAAAGCTTCCCATTAGACCCAGAAGTACGGCAGATATCAACATAGTTTAAATGTATTGACCCTTGAGCTATTTACGCTCCTTATTTATTTTTGCTATAGGTTATTTTTTTCTTATATAAATAGGCTTCCCCTTTATATTCCCAGGATACTTTAATGTCCCAGCGACCATCCAACAAACGATTGTCAGGTATGAGCAAATAGTCTTGGGATAAACTTATAGGTAAGTCAAAATCCAAGTGCTTGTTAGATGGCCTGTACAGGGACACTGTACCTTTAATATTTTCTGTGTTCAAGCCATTTGGGAATACCAATTTTAGGCCTTCATCGGTAGTTTTTAGTGTAAGGTCCACTTCTTTTGCGCGGGCATTATTTTCTGCGTCAATTTCATTTTGATACCCCAATTCCGCACTGTAATAGTTCTCAATGACCAAATCATGATTGGCCCTATTATCCATACTCATGCGGACAACAAAAAATAGGATAAAACTTATAAACCCTATGAAGGCTAGTACAATTCCGGTTCCCCAATTAATTTTCATAGCTTTTTATTTTAGTTACGATCTTCTTTATTACAGAGATCCTATTCGTGTTTTAAGGATTAACCAACTTCTTTAATTTACTCGATAATCGAGATTTTAACCTGCCTACCGCAGGCGGGGGTCGAAATCTAAAATTAGGTTCCTTTCAATGCTTTGCGGGCCTGTCTGCCCCGAGGTCGTTTACTTATAACTTCTCGGTGCCATAAATCTGGCTGTAGCTGTTTCAATCAATTTTTCACCGCTATAGACTCCAATATTCAATTTGTTCTTGTCGCCTACCAAAGCCGAATTATTTATTTCTACAAATAAGGTTCCTTCTGCCAGACCTTGTGCCGGTACTGTAAACAGTTCATGTCTGACCAGGTTAATGGAGCCATTGTGCGATAACAGCTTAAAGCTTATGTCTGGAATGTCCTTGGTGGTTTTGTTTACCAATTTATAGGTGTAAACATTGCTGATGATATTACCTTCCTTATGTTCATATAGTTGTCCTGGCAGTCTTAAGATATTTGCCTCCACCTCATTTCTAAGAAATAGCATTCCAATCAAAATTCCAATAAGAATTACAAGAACCGCAGTGTACCCCTTTAGTCGAGGTGTAAACTTGAACTTGGATTTTTTCTCAATGTTGTCTTCGCTGGCATAACGTATAAGTCCTTTGGGAAGGTTGACTTTTTCCATTATGGTATCGCATTCATCAATACAGGCCGTACAGTTGACACATTCCAATTGCGTTCCATTTCTTATGTCTATCCCTGTTGGGCAGACGTTAACACATTGAAAACAATCGATACAGTCACCATTTCCAAGGGCTTCCCTGTCCTCTCCTTTCCTAAATTTTTTTCTTCCGTTTTCACCCTCGCCACGTTTATGGTCATAGGCCACAACAATTGACTTATTGTCGAGCAGTACCCCTTGCATCCTTCCATAAGGACAAGCTATTATACATACCTGCTCCCTAAACCAGGCAAATACAAAATAAAACACGGCGGTAAAAATTAAAAGGGAAACCAGTGTACTTATGTGTTGCAGGGGGCCATCGGTTATATACTCTATTAAACGGTCGCTCCCAATTAAATAGGCCAAGAATACATTGGCAATTAAAAAGGAAATAATGAAGAAAATAAGTAGTTTAAGGGTGCGTTTCCTTATTTTTTCCGCATTCCAAGACTGTTTTTTAAGTCGCATTTGGGCACCGCGGTCACCGTCGATCCAATATTCAATCCTCCTAAAGACCATTTCCATGAATATGGTTTGGGGACACATCCAGCCACAAAAAATACGACCAAAAGCAACGGTAAACAACGCTATAAATATTACCCCGATTATCATCGAAATTACAAATAGATGAAAATCCTGTGGCCAAAAAGGAAACCCAAAAATGTTGAAACGCCTTTCCAATACATTGAACATTAAGAACTGGTTGCCGTTTATTTTCACAAAGGGGGCCAAAAAAAGAAATGCCAAAAGAACGTAACTTACATATTTTCGATATTCGTAAAACTTCCCACTTGGTTTTTTTGGAAATATCCATGCCCGTTTTCCCTCTTCATTTATCGTACCTATAGAGTCCCTAAAATTGTCCTGGTCCTGTGCCATTTCTTTGATCTACTTTTTTTTGATATTATGGGTATGCTTTAAAATGTACTCTTAGGTTGTTTTGGGTGTTTACTCCCCAGTCCAGATTTCTCCTTCTGCGGCCTTTGGGTTTGCAGGTGCCTTGCCACTTATCTCAGAGAGAATAAAGCTGGCTACCTGTGCTATTTCGGCTGGCTTAAGGGTCTGTTTCCAAGCTATCATTCCCTTACCATCCCTACCACCTTCGGAAATGGTGTGGAAAACGTTTTTGATCCCACCTCCCAATATCCAATACTCGTCGGTGAGATTTGGGCCTATTCCCCCACCGCCATCCGGCATATGGCAAGCTACACAATTGGCTGTGTAGATGGCCCCACCAGCCTTAATATCGGAAGCTTCCGTCAATAGTTCCACGGTATTGGCGTCTACCAAACCTTTTGCAGTCTTTTTGTACTCTTCAATGGCAATCTGGGCCTCGGCCACTTCCTGTTCATATTCCATATCTTGGGTATAGTCATTAAAGACATGGAAACGGGCCAGATAAACTAAACCAAAAATAATGGTGGCATAGAACATATACACCCACCAAGGTGGAAGATTGTTGTCCAGTTCACGGATACCGTCATAATTGTGGTCGAGGATAATTTCTTTTTCTTCTTCAACAGGTTTGTTTCCGGTAATTTTTTTCCAGAAGGCTTTGCCCCATTTCCACTCCCATTGCTTGGATTTGGACTCCAAATATCGCTTTTGCGCTTCGGGGGATAGGGTTTGGAACATTACATTTTCCACTGATTTTAGGATCAATTCAATACCCACCAATATGAACAACACTACCAACATAAACACAAGTGTGATAGGATATTCAACAAATGCGGGTTTGTCCCCGGAGTCAATAAAATACTCCATCAATCCGAAGATTAGGAAAAAGATTAGGGGGACTCTTATCCACCAAGGTGACATATTTCTCATAACGATTCTTCTTTAGGTTGGTTATCTGTTTCTAATGGTAATTCGCTAACTTCCTTGATGTGTTCTTTAGAGGCAGTTAATACCCACCAGAAAAGTACTGTGAAAAACACAAAGAAGATTAACAATGATATCATGGGATAGGTGGCAACACCATCTATGCTTTCCATATAACCTTTTACAAATTTTAGCATGACTTATTTGTTTTGTGAAATTATTTCGTCCGTTTCCTTTATTTTAATATCTGTTCCCAGACGTTGCAGATAGGCTATCATTGCTACGATTTCCCTATCCTTCATTTCTATGAATTCTTCTCCGTTTTCGGCGGCATATTTTTTGTCCTCTTCATACCCTTTGGCAAAATCAGGATCGGAGTATAGATTTTTCTCTATTTTGGTTGCCTGTTCGTTCATCAATTGTTCGGCATTCGCAATCTCCTCCTCGGAATACGGCACTCCTAGGGTGACCATAGTCTCCATTTTTGTCTGTATGTTACTTCTATCGTGTCTATTGCGAACCAACCACGAATAGGAAGGCATAATAGATCCTGAGGAGGTGGTTTGTGGGTCGTACATATGGTTAAGGTGCCAGTTGTCCGAATATTTGCCACCTACCCTTAAAAGATCGGGACCTGTTCTCTTGCTTCCCCAAAGGAAAGGATGGTCGTAAACATACTCCCCGGCTTTGGAGTACTCACCATAACGTTCTACCTCGCTTCGGAAAGGTCTTACCATTTGGGAGTGACAGCCAACACATCCCTCCCTTATGTATAGATCCCTGCCTTCCAATTCCAGAGGGGTATATGGTTTAACACTGGTTATCGTTGGAATGTTCGATTTTACCAAAATAGTGGGGACTATTTGGATTATTCCTCCTATTAAAATGGCAATGGTAGCCAAAATGGTCAATTGAATAGGCTTACGTTCCAACCAAGTGTGGAAAGTTTCTCCAGCAGTTCTTTTTCTGGATACGGTAGTCAATGCAGCTGCTTCTGCCAATTCATCCTCTACCTTGGTACCTTGCTTAATGGTTACCACTACGTTGTAGATCATGATAATTGCCCCAATAATATACATGGTGCCACCAATGGCCCTCATCCAGTACATTGGAATAATTTCATTTACGGTCTCCAAAAAGTTACCGTAGGCCAAAGTTCCATCAGGGTTAAATTCTTTCCACATTAAGGCTTGGGTAAAACCGGCAACATACATGGGAAGTGCGTAAAGTATAATTCCTAAGGTACCGATCCAGAAATGGAAATTGGCCATGGGAAGTGAGTGCAATCTGGTCTTGAACATTTTTGGAACCAACCAGTAGATCATACCAAAAGTCAGGAATCCGTTCCATGCCAAGGCTCCTACGTGTACGTGGGCAATAATCCAATCACTAAAATGCGCTATGGCATTTACATTTTTAAGCGAAAGCATTGGTCCTTCAAAAGTGGCCATACCGTAACCCGTAATGGCTACTACCATAAACTTTAAAACTGGGTCTGTTCTTACCTTGTCCCATGCTCCACGTAAAGTTAAAAGTCCGTTGATCATACCTCCCCAAGAAGGGGCAATCAGCATTACGGAGAATGCTACCCCTAAATTTTGGGCCCATTCGGGTAAGGAAGAATACAACAAGTGGTGTGGTCCGGCCCAGATATAGATAAATATCAAGGACCAGAAGTGTACAATAGATAATCTATAGGAGTATACGGGCCTATTGGCCGCTTTGGGTACAAAGTAGTACATTAATCCCAAGAAAGGTGTGGTAAGGAAGAAGGCAACGGCGTTGTGCCCGTACCACCATTGTACCAGTGCATCCTGGACTCCTGCGTATACCGAGTAACTTTTAAACGCACTAACAGGTAAGGACAAACTATTAAAGATATGGAGAACCGCTACGGTTACAAATGTGGCCAGGTAGAACCAAATGGCCACGTATAAGTGGCGCTGCCTTCTTTTTAACATAGTACCGATCAGGTTCCATCCAAAGGCAACCCAGACGGCAGCAATGGCCAAATCTATGGGCCATTCCAATTCTGCATATTCCTTTGAAGAAGAGTAACCCAAGGGCAGGGTAATTGCCGCTGCCACTATGATGGCCTGCCATCCCCAGAAGTTAAAATTACTTAATCCATCGCTGAACATTCTGGCCTTTAACAAGCGTTGGGTAGAATAATAGACCCCGGCAAAAATGGCATTTCCTACAAAGGCGAAAATAACCGCATTGGTATGTAAGGGCCTAAGACGGCCAAAACTCAACCAGGATATTCCATCGGTTAAATTTGGAAAAAGAAACATAAAGGCAAGGAGTAAACCTACCGACATTCCCACAATTCCCCAAAACATAGTTGCATAAAGGAATTTTTTTACGATTTTGTTATCGTAATAAAACTGTTGTACTTCCATAATTACAATTTTTGACTTTCACTTTCTTGGTTAGATATTTTTTCTGTCTCCTTGGTAGAACTTTTTACCAGTTCATCTTCAAAGAGCATACGCACGGATGGGGTATAGGAATCATCGAATTGACCACTCTTGGTAGCAATAATAAAAGCCGCAAAAAAAATGACGGCTACAACAATACTCAAAGTCAACAATAAATAAATAACACTCATACCTTACCTGAATCAGGGCGTAAAACTAAACATGGGGGCTGTGGAATAATATGACATTTATCAGCTTTTGATAAAATATTGCAAGTTCTTCTCCCTTAGAACATTTTTTATGTGCCTTCTTTCAAATATCCTAATTGTTAATCTGAAAAGCTTGTTCTAAACTATAAAAAAATAAAGGTTTCAATTAAGATTGTGTAGTCCACTAATAATGGGAATTCATCTAAAATAATGTGATCATACCCGTAATAATTCAATTTAATCATGGATTTATGGGAAAGATTTTTAGTTTTGCCGCTACTTTGTTGAAAATCCGGTAAACCTTAACTGGTTTTTCTACCCTAGGGGTATAATTATAAATTTTAACGGAATTGAATATGTTTAAAAAGGTAGGATTTATTTTATTTTCAAGTTTATTGTTTTTTAGTTGTAATCAAGGGGAGGTCCCCTGTACTCCAAGTACCGAGGCAATTAATTATCCTTCTTCCGATTCATTGGCGCAAGTTCTGAACTGGCCAAAGGATTTAAAAATAACAGGATTTTCAGGTCCTGACTTGACGCCTAGTCCTGCCTGTATGGCTGTAGCTGCTACCGGGGAGGTCTTTGTTGGGGTAGATATGATGGGTTCCCTTGGGAAGGAGATGAACAAAGGGTTTATAAAACGCTTGGTAGATTGTAATCACGATGGAATAATGGATTCCTATACCGAATTTGCCCAAGTGGATAACCCTAGGGGTATTTTGGCCATAGGGGATGAGGTATTTGTGCTGCATACTACGTTTTCGCCCGAAACGGGAAAGGCCTTTAATATGGACTTGGTGGTATTTGAAGATAAGGACAAGGATGGAGTGGCCGACGGACCTGCCAAGGTTTTAATTAAGAATTTGAGCAATTCCAAATACCTGGCGGAGAGGGGAACCGATCATGCTACCAATGGCATTCAAATGGGTATTGACGGGTGGATATACATTGCCGTGGGCGACTTCGGCTTCCACAATGCCACAGATAGCGATGGAAAACAATTGACCATGTTGGGCGGTGGTGTCTTGCGTGTACGTCCGGACGGAACCGAAATGGAAGTGTATACCCATGGGTTGCGGAATATTTACGACGTGGCCATTGACCCCTTCATGAATATATATACAAGGGGAAATACCAATGATGGTGGGGGCTGGAACATAAGGTTTATTCATCAGATACAATCTGGGGAGTATGGATACCCAGTATTATTCAAGCATTTTACCGAAGAGATCCTTCCTGCCTTGGTGGATGTTGGTGGTGGGTCTGGAACAGGGTCCCTTTATATGAACGATTCCCGTTGGCCGGAAGATTACAATAATGTTCCCATGATGGCGGATTGGGGTAGGAGCTATCTTTATTTTCACAGACTTAGTAAAAATAAGGCGAGTTTTGTACAGGACGAGGAAGAGTTTATTAAGCTTCCGCAAATAACCGATGTGGATGTGGATGCAGCTGGTGCTATGTACCTTTCTGCTTGGGATGGTGCAGGATATTCGGGAAGTCCGGATAAAGGATATGTGGTTAGGGTTGTGCCGGAAGACTTAAATTATGAGCCATTCCCCAATCTGCAGGATTTCTTCTGGACCGGTAGTTTGGTGGATTTATTAAAGGCGGATAATGCCAAGACTCGTCTAAGTGCCCAATACGAGTTGATAAAAAGAGGGAAAGGTACCGATAAAGTATGGCAATTGGCAGAAGACAGCTCTTTGCCTTTGGAAGTACGTGCCGCAGCTATATTCACTTACGCCCAACTGGCAGCAGAAGGTGGAATTGACCGTTTGGTTTCATTAACTGAGGATCCGCAAGTTCAAGAATTTGCCCTAAGGGCCTTGTCAGACCGTTTGGGAGCCATTGAGAAAGTGCCTACGGAACCATTTGTAAATGCATTAAAGTCAGATTCTGATCGGATAAAGGCGGCTGCAATTATTGGTTTGGGTAGATTGGGCAAAAAGGAAGTTGCCGATGTCTTATTGGAGATTCCAGTGCCAAGTTCGTTTCAAGCCCCATCAATGGGAACTGAAGGGCCTCATGCCAAGCCAAATGCCGAAATTATTGTTCCTCATTTAGCCGTTAGGACATTGGTTAAATTGAATGCTTTAGATGCCTGTGTCAGTGCTTTAAATACTGATCAAAGGGATATGGCACTTTGGGCTTTGAGATATATGCACAGCCCCAAAGCGGTGGACGGAATGATAAAAGCTTATGAAAATACGGATGAGACCATTTTCAGGAATAAAATAATCAATACTATGGCCCGCATATACCACCAGGAAGCGCCTTATGATACCTCCTGGTGGTGGAGTACCCGTCCGGATACCCATGGACCATACTACAAAACGGTGGAGTGGGATTATACCCCTGTAATACGTTCCTTTTTACTCGGGGAATGGGAAAAAACTTCCGAAGATGAAAAGGAGGTGTACGCAGAATTAAACAGTAAGTACAGATTGGCGATAGATGACTTTGGTACAGTGGAAATAACCGATCCCAAGGAAGATATGCCGGCAGTAGATCTTGAAAAGATCAAGAACAAAAAAGGACAGATCGGAGAGGCTTCCATTGAGGATATCATGATAGCTCTTAAAAAAATTAAGGGTGATCCTGAAAAAGGTAAGGAAATATTTAAAACACAGGCTTGTTTTACCTGTCACAGTGTATCTACTAGCGAGGTAATGAAAGGTCCTTTTATGGGTCAAATAGGATCAATTATGAACAGGGAACAGATTGCCGAGTCTATTTTAAAGCCAAATGCTTCTATCTCCCAAGGGTTTTCAACGGTACAGGTGCAGACCAGGGGAGGTGATAATTATGTAGGTTTTGTAACCCAGGAATCTGCCACGGACCTGACCATTAGGAATATTGTAGGTACTGCGACCCAATTAAAAAAATCTGATATCGTTGAAAGAAAGGAGTTGGAGACTTCTATGATGCCATCTGGTTTGGTGAATGCACTTAGTTATGAGGAAATGGCCTCTTTGGTAGCCTATTTGCAGCAACAGAAATAGGCCAAGCGTTATTCTCTGACCAAAACAAATTAAGATTTT
This sequence comes from Arenibacter sp. F20364, assembly GCF_023015905.1. GTDB lineage: Bacteria > Bacteroidota > Bacteroidia > Flavobacteriales > Flavobacteriaceae > Arenibacter. The sequence goes on from NZ_JALKBD010000008.1 coordinate 192,166, forward strand.
GAATGAACAAAAAGCCACTGTTTTTAGGACAGTGGTTTTTTTGTTGATATATGTATTTTGGGACTATAGGTTCAAAGGACTATAGTAAATTGCCTAGAACATCATTTGGGCTCCAATTTTCTTCCCAAAAGGTTTGTTGCCACAGTAGTGAAAATGACAATACTGATAGAGCTTAGTGGCATAAGGATGGCTGCAATAACGGGTTGTAATTGTCCTGTAACTGCGAAGTACAACCCTACAAGGTTGTACATAAGGGAGAGTATAAAACTTAGTTTTATGATCTTAATGGCTTTTCTGGAAGCTAAAATATACTGATATAGGGATTTGAAATTTTTAGCGTCCAATATGCCATCACAGGCTGGGGAAAAAACGTTCACATTTTCCGAAATAGCTATGCCAACGTTGCTTTGTGCCAGAGCTCCTGCATCATTTAGTCCGTCTCCTACCATCATTACTTTTTTGTTCTGGTCTTGGAGCGACTTTATAAATTGGAGTTTGTTGTCCGGTTTTTGATTAAAGTATAAGGGTGTCCCTTCTGGCAACAATTTGGTAAGGTTGGATCTTTCTCCAGCATTATCTCCAGATAAAATTGCCAATTCCAAGTCTTTGGACATTGTTTTAAAGGTTTCCTCGACACCGTCCCGGTATTGATTTTGAAAAATAAAACAGCCCTTGTATTGGTCATTGGAACTAAAGTGTACCGAGGTACTGTCCCTATTGTTTATGTCGGTATTGCCAACAAAGGTAGCCGAGCCAATTTTAACACTGTCCGTAACAGATGAACCTTTGATCCCCTGGCCCAAATATTCCTCGTATTCCTCGAGCGGCACAATGTTTTGTTCGGCCAACATATCATAAAGCTTTCTGCTCAGTGGGTGATTGGAGGAGCGTAAGGTATTTTTTAACAAAGATTCCTCTTCTCCTGTCAATTCCAAACCTTCATAGTATATGTGTCCTTTTTCAGCCGTGGTGATGGTCCCTGTTTTATCGAATATAGCGGTATCTACCTGAGCCAATTGTTCTATGGTCTGGGTGTCCCTAAGGTAAAATCCGTAGCGCCCAAAAATTCGCAACATATTGCCCAAGGTAAAAGGGGCTGCTAGGGCAATCGCACAAGGGCAGGCAATTATGAGTACAGCGGTAAAGACATTTATAGTTTTGCTGGGATCTATTATTAACCATATTATGGCTGAGACGAAAGCTATGGTCAGGACGGCAATAGTAAATCTTTTGCCAATACTGTCGGTCAAGGTTTGAAAGCTTCCCGATTTGTCTTGTTGGAAGACGGCATTGCTCCAAAGTTGTGTTAGGTAGCTTTGTGAAACAGATTTTATGGTTTCAATTTCTATGGCACTACTAATCTGTCTTCCACCGGCATAAACTTTGTCGCCTGATTTTTTGACTACCGGTTCCGATTCGCCCGTAACAAAACTGTAATCGATCCTTGCATTTCCGTTGATCAAGATAGCGTCCACAGGAATTAATTCCCCATTTCTTATCAGGAGCCTATCCCCAGCTTTTATGTCATATACCTGAGTGCTCTCTTCTGTATTTTTACTGGTAATTCTGGTAACGGCAATAGGAAAGTAGGATTTATAATCCCGTTCAAAGGAAAGATAGGAATATGTTTTTTGTTGAAAGAATTTACCTAAAAGTAAAAAGAATACCAGTCCCGTAAGGCTGTCGAAAAAACCCGACCCCCAATCGAAAATTATTTCGACGGTACTACGAAGGAATAAAACCAAAATACCCAGTGCAATTGGGATATCAATATTTAGAAATTTGGATCTTAACCCCTTGTATGCTGATATAAAATAATCTTGGGCTGCATAGAAGACCACGGGTAGGGAAAAGGCAAACATAAGCCATCTAAAAACCCCTTTAAATTGTTCCAACCAAAATTCCCCTACCTCAAAATATTCAGGGAAGGAAAGAAACATAACATTTCCGAAGGCAAAACCGGCAATACCAAGTTTATAGGATAAGCTGCGGTCCGTGCCTTTTTTTGCCTTGTCATAATCGTCCAGGGAAATGTATGGTTCGTAGCCAATTCTGGACATTAGCACTACGAGCTCCTTGAGGGAAACCTTGTTGGAATTAAAGGTGACCCTCACAGTTTTCTTGGGAAAGTCTACCTGGGAACTGTTTATTCCAGTATTTAATTTATTTAGGTTTTCCAATATCCAAATACAGGAACTGCAATGAATATGCGGAATGTATAGATTTATGATCTGCGTACCATTATCGTTAAACTCGATCAGTTTTTCTACAATGTTTTGCGAATCAAGAAAATCGTATTTGCCCTCTACTTCCTTTGGCGAGGCACCCGCTGCAGACTGTAGATCATAATAATAGGATAGGTCGTTACTGGAGAAAATTTCATAAACGGTTTTGCATCCAACACAACAAAAATTTTTGTCGTTATGATTTATGGGAGCGTTCCCACAATCGTCACCACAATGATAACACTTTACCTTATCCATAGATTATTTGCTTGATACCTGCCTGCAAAGATGGCCATGATTGCCGTTGTAAAACATGACATTTGTCAGTTTATTCCCCACCAATAACCTTTAAATTTGCCATATCAGGTAATTTTTTATTTATGGGCAGATGTGAAAATTGTATTATTCGCCAGTTCAATTCCTTACGGGCAATGAGCAAAGAAGAGTTGAAAAGGGTTTCGGATACCAAAACTACCAAATTTTTAAAAAAAGGAGATACCATTTTCGGTGAAGGAGATAAGCTCAATGGAGTTTTTTGCGTAAGGGATGGAGTTTCCAAGTTGTCCAAATTAAGTCCAAACGGGAAAGATCAAATAGTAAAATTGGCCACAAAAGGTGCGGTACTAGGGCAGCGTTCCGTAATTACCGAAGAAGTGGCCAACCTTAGCGCAATTGCTGTAAATGATATGGAGGTCTGTTTTATTCCCAAAGATGCCATTGTGGATAGCCTTAATAGCAATCCCAATTTTGCTGTGGAAGTATTGAGACATATTGCCCACGATTTAAAAGAAGCTGATGATGTTATAGTAAATATGTCGCAAAAAACTGTGAAACAACGTATAGCCGAGGCTTTTATATATTTGGAGGAAAATTTTGGTTTGGATGGGAATGGCTATTTGGCCTTGACATTATCCCGGGAGGATATTGCCAATGTAGTTGGTACGGCTACAGAATCTGCCATTAGAATTATTTCTGAATTCAAAAAACTGGGATTCATCAAAGCCTCGGGAAAAAAAGTAGCCATAGCGGATAGAAAGGGTCTAGACGAAGTGGTAAAGGGAGCTTAATGCCTAGCCACTGAATCTCTATCATTCCCAGATTTGTTATTCAATGCACCCTTGGTCCCGCAAGATATTGGGAAATATATTTCTTCACTTTATAAGAAAAATTAGATTAAAACGTCAAGCCAGTTGGGCTACTGGCAATGTTTTTCTACACTCATAGATCAGGCCAAAAAGCTGATAAATGTCATAGTTCAGGTTTTTGACTTCCTATAATTTTACGCTGTAGTTTTAACCTCTCGGGGTTCTTATAAAATATAGAATAGTTTGAAAAAGATATTGTTACCTACAGATTTTTCTCCCAATGCTTGGAATGCAACCAAATATGCAATTTCTTTATATAAGCATGAGGAGTGCGAGTTTTATATTTTAAATACTTATACACCAACTATTGCTCATAGTAGGTTTATGGCAACAGGAGCTGGGGGAAAAGCCTGTGAGGACGTGGTAAAGAGCAATTCCGAAAAAGGGTTGGATCAGCTTTTGGCAAGGATCCAGGAAAAGTACCATAATCCCAAACATAAGTTTATTACCATTTCTTCCTTCAGTCTATTGGTGGATGAAATTAAGAATATCATAGATACCCATCAAATCGGGTTAGTGGTTACGGGAACAAAAGGCGCCTCCGGATTGGAAGAAGTGTTTATGGGGAGCAATACCGTTAGGATAATAAAATCAATAAAGAACTGTCCGGTACTGGCCATTCCTCAGCATTTTCAGTTTAAGACTCCATCCGAAATAGCTTTTGCAACAGATTTCAATAGGTTTTATACTACTTCCGAACTTAGGCCACTTTTGGAAATGGCGAAATCCTTTAAAGCCTCCATCAGGATAGTACATGTGCAATATGAGATTAAAGCGCTGACCGAAGTACAGCAATTCAACTTGAATATGCTAAGGAAGTACATAGGTGAAGTAGAACATTATGTGCACACGGTTTCAGAATTAAATTCGGTTTCCCAGACCTTGGAGGTTTTTGCAAATGAACTGGACATTCACCTTTTGGCCATGCTCAATTATCAGCACAGCTATATGGAGAAAATGACACGGGAACCGGTAATTAAACGTTTGGCTTTTCACACCCAAATACCTTTGTTGGTAATACCGGAATTGGGCATGGGAACTCCTCCTAGTAGCAAAAAGGGAAAGGAAGTTTCAACTTCTAATTAATTTCACTTTTTATTGGATAATCTTCATAGAAGTCTTTAAAGGTCTTGTCGGTCGTATAATTGTCCGTAAGCACTTTAAAGACCATATATACGAGCATTATTTGCCCTAGGACTGTAATGTAAAAAACCCAATTAAAGGGAAAGTTCATAGCGGCCATTATAGTCAGGGAGATTAGGACCATAGTTGTTGCGGCTACCCAAAACATAGCAATATTATTTCTCATCTTTTTTATTACAAGTTATTTAAAATCAAGGAGTTTTCATGTTAAATCACTGCTAAATTCCATCAGGGATGTGGGTCAGTGGCGCGATAAATAATAAGTGGCCCGGGTATAGTCGTTCCTTTGTTCATTTTCAGAACGGGGATTAGAGGATAAAATTTGGGCTTTTGACGATTTGAATTATTTTTTTGATATTTTAGTGCATTATAGTTTAAATGAAGGCCTTGGAGAATTATCGACCGTATATTGCGCAGCCCAAAATACTAGTGGCAACAGATTGTATTGTTTTTGGTTTTGATGAAGGCATATTGAAGCTTTTGGTTTTTAGGCGAAGGATTGATCCTTTTAAAGGGGAGTGGTCCTTGATCGGTAGTTTTGTAAATGAGGAAGAGAGTGTCCCCGATGCTGCACGCCGTGTTCTTTTACAGTTCACGGGACTAGATAATATTTTTTTGGAGGAATTAAAAGTGTATAGTGATGTAGACAGGGATTCCGGAGAAAGATGTATTTCCATTGCCCACTACGCATTGATCAGAATTAATGACTATGATAGGGAACAGGTGGAATTACATGGCGCCAAATGGTTTGCCTTGGAGGATATTCCCCAATTGGTACTGGATCATAATGCTATGATCGCCGATGCCTTGGAACGACTAAGGCAGAAAACTACACATAGGCCTATTGGATTTGAACTCCTCCCAGAAAAATTTACCATTCCACAGCTTCAGTCATTATATGAGGCCATTCATCAGACCAAATTGGATGACCGCAATTTTAGAAAAAAATTACTATCCTTTGGTTTGCTCATTAAATTGGACGAAAAGGATAAATCTACCTCTAAAAAAGGTGCTTTTTTGTATAGGTTCGATTATAACAAGTACAAAAAGCTGGAAGAATCAGGGTTTAATTTTGTGCTTTAGTCCATCTAAAATAGAGCATAAAAGGATTGTCCAAATATCATTGTCCAAACAATGAATATCTAAAAACCTTTACTATCTTTGCCGAGTTGTGTTGTGTCTCAATACAAATTGAGGCAAGGTTGTATTTGTCGATTTGTCCGGATGCGAATTTGGACCGATAAGCACCGATGAAAGGCTTTCCATTTTGGGAGGCTTTTTTTGTTTGTATTGTCTTAGCTGTTCATCAACGCGGACAACAGTATGGTACAAGCAATTAAAATTGACAAGGACTATGCATATTTCTTAACAGATCCTTAATTAAAGTAGATTGTTGTAGATAATCCTTATTTTATTGTATTTTTAATAAGGAATCAATAAAGAGGAATAAGCTATGCCCTTGTATCACAAATTAGGTAAAATCCCTCCAAAAAGACATACTATTTTTAAGAAAAAGGACGGAAGTCTGCATTATGAGCAATTGTTCGGAACCATAGGTTTTGATGGGATGTCATCGCTCATGTACCATTTACAGAGACCTACCATGGTAAAGGAAGTGGGAAAGTCCTTTGATGTTTCCCCCAAAGCCATGGTGTCCCATAATATTAAGTCAAGATTGCTCAAAGGTTTTGAGGTAAAACCTATGAACGATTATCTGGAAAGTAGAACAGTGATGTTGTTCAATTCCGATGTTCATGTCTCGCTTGCGGCTCCCAAAAAATCCCAGACGGATTATTTTTATAAAAATGCGGATGCGGATGAATTGTTGTTTATCCATAAAGGGACAGGGACTTTGAAAACTATGCTGGGTGAAATAAAGTTCGAGTACGGGGATTATCTTATAATTCCCCGCGGAATGATCTATCAGATAAATTTTGACAGTGAGGATAACAGAATGTTAATTGCCGAATCATATCATCCCATTTATACACCTAAAAGATATAGAAATTGGTTTGGACAACATTTGGAACATTCGCCTTTTTGCGAGCGCGATTTTAAATTGCCGCAAAACTTACAGACCTATGATGAGACGGGCAATTTTGTGATCAAAGTAAAAAAGCAGGGTCAATTGCACCATTTGGTGTATGCTTCCCACCCTTTTGATGTGGTAGGTTGGGACGGTTACAACTATCCTTACGGTTTTTCCATACATAATTTTGAACCCATCACAGGACGTGTTCATCAACCACCTCCAGTACATCAAACCTTTGAGACTTCCGCCTTTGTGGTCTGCTCCTTTGTGCCCCGTTTGTACGACTATCATCCACAGTCCATACCCGCTCCATACAATCATTCCAACATAGATTCTGATGAGGTATTGTATTATGTGGATGGGGATTTTATGAGCAGAAAGAATATAGATAAAGGGTATATTTCATTGCATCCGGCGGGTATTCCACATGGCCCCCATCCCGGTACCTACGAAGCTAGTATCGGAAAGTCTAAAACCGGGGAGTTGGCGGTGATGATAGATACTTTTAGACCCTTGCAACTTACCAAGGCTGCTATGGACATAGATGATGGCAAATATTATCGATCCTGGTTGGAATAAGACTTGCACATTGTTGGATAAAAATGGGTTTTAACGGGATTTAAAATTAGCGGCTGTTATGGATAACATAATGAATTAGCGAAGCAGCCAATTTTGCCGTGTTCTGGTCAATATCGTAGGTGGGGTTCATTTCGGCCATATCGAGGCTGATCATTTTTTTTGTATCGATTATAATATTCAAGCATTCCAAAACAATTTCTATGGAGAAACCCATAGGGGAGGAGGCACTTACTCCGGGAGCGTAGGCCGAAGAAAATCCATCAAGATCAATGGTAGTGTAGATGTGGTCTACCTCCTTTATAAACTGCTGTAATTTATGCTTGATCTTATCAAAATATAACAAGTTGAAATGTTTTCTTTCAATATAGGAAACCCCCAAGTCATTGGCTGTATCAAATAGCGTTTTGGTATTGGCGTCTTCGCGGATTCCTAGACACATATACCTGAATTTGGATTGATCCGATTTGCATTCCTGGGCAATTTGATAAAAAGGAGTTCCGGAATTATTATTGGTTTCGTTACTGCGAAGGTCAAAATGGGCGTCAAAATTAATGATACCAATGGACTTATTCTTGCCTTCCGTGGCCAGATACCTTTTTATTCCGTTATAATGGCCATAAGCAATGTCATGTCCTCCTCCCATAAGAATGGGGAAGGTATTATGCTTAAGCAATTGGGTAACGGTGCACGATAAAACGGTCTGTGATTTTTTTAAATCACCATCTTTACAATCTACGGTACCCGCATCCATTAGTAAAGCGTTTTCCTTCAGATGATTCGGGAGTTTAGCGAGTTGCCTACGGATGGCATCCGGACCCATGGCGGCACCAATTCTACCTTCATTCCTTTTAACGCCCTCGTCGCTGGCATAACCCAATATTGCCCAGGACTGTCCATCTGTACTTGGGATTTGTTCGGAATTAAGATCAATACAAATCACCTTCTCATGGAGATACAGTTGTTGTCCGGACTTGCGTCCTGACCAAAGTATAGGGTCGCTTTTGGAATAGGTGTGCATGTTAATTGAATTTTATAGGTTGATGGCCTAATTGACCAATTCATAGATGCCTTGAACTTTGAACAAAATAATTCAATAATTCATTTGGTTTCCTAGAAAATACCTATGTCAATATTAATGTTTTCCCTTTGATAGTACAACTGTCGCAAAATAATGATTGTGGCAACACCTATCCATATCACTTGGCTTTGGGCGCATTTATTATGTCGTATTGAATGGCTTGAAGGATAAGTTGAAAGCCCAATATGATGGATAGGGTGACGATCATAATGGTCCCTGTTGGGGCAAAGGTGTTTATTTTGGCATAATATATCCATTCGGCAACTCCAAAAATAAGTCCGAACATAAACAAAGGAAAACCAAATAACAGGTATACCGAGCCAATATTGAAATCGTATAAAAAATACTCCTTAACAATACGCTTTATAAAGGTGTTGGTTAGCCTGGCCCCAAAGACAAAAGGCATTTGCCATATTTTCATGCTCGATTTTTCTTCACCATATATGGCGGGCATGGCAATATCCTTAATAGCCGCCTTTTCAAAGTATAGTTGCGACAAAAGGGAGGTTTCAAAGTAATAGCGGTTGGCCAGATTATTAAAATTCAACTTTTTAACAACATCGGCTTTAAGGGCCAAAAATCCATTGGTGGGGTCAAAATTGTGCCAATAGCCAGTAGCCGCTTTTATAAGGAATGATAAGCCTAGATTGCCAATTCTGCGTATAAGGGGCATGGCTCTTAAAGCCTTTAGGTCCCTAAATCTGTTGCCCTTTGCAACATCGCACTTGTTTGCAATTAGTGGATCCAGTAAGTCGGGAAGGTAAGTAAGATCCATCTGGTCATCGGCATCTACCTTGATTATTATTTCTGCACCAATTCTAATAGCTTCTTCAAATCCTCTTTTGGTGGCGCCACCTACCCCTAAATTCATGGGATTCTCTAAAAAGTAAATTGTTGTATTGGGAGGTACTAGATTTTCAATATCCGCTTTGGGAAGGGGAGTTGGACTTTGGTCGTCCACGATAATAACATTTTGAATATAATCCGGTAACTTGGAAATGACCAGCAATATTTCTTGGGAAGCATTGTAAAAAGGGATTACAACAGCGATTTTATAAGAACTATATTTCTGTGTTTCCATGATTGCTTGGTTACTTGGGATTTGTTATTGTACTAGCGTTCACTGTTATTCAATTCGTTGTTTGCCTGTTGCTTGGCGTAATTTAGATTTCCGTTGGCCAATTTGGAATTTCCGTCTAATTTTAACGCTTCGTTACATGCGGCTATTGCCTTTTGGTAGTCTTTTAGTTGGTTATAGGCAGAACATATGTTGTTATAGGCAATGGCATTGGGTTCAATAGCGAGGGACTTCCTTGCTGCGGCTATACAGCTTTGATATTTTTCCTTTTTGTAAAATTCAAGACTAAGATTTATATAATAAGCAGATGCTTCCTTATCCGATAAACTTGAAGTAGCGTTGGCCAAATCTTTCTTTTTGTCCTCGGCATTTGCCAAATTGTTTTTCGCCAATTGATAGGACGGATTTAGTTCCAGTGCCTTTTGGTAGGCCTCAATGGCCTGATCATAATTCAACAGATAAAAATGGCCTATACCAATGTTGTTGTAGGCATCAGGATATTCTGGTTTTAATTCCAAGGCTTTTCTTGCTACTCGTATACAATCTTCGTAGTTGCTGTTATTGAAATATTGCAAACTTAGATCGAGGTAATTCTCTGGGCTGGGAGTATTGTTCACCTCCTCCTCCAAAACTCTAAGAATGGATTTTTTGCCCAAGGCAATGTCCAAGTATTTTTTTGCAGTTTCGTCTTGCGGCCATCTTGCCAAAACTTCATTACTGAAGCTTTTCATATTGTCCCAATCCTCAAGTTTATGATAAGATTTTAGGATATAGTCATTGATGTCAGAATAATTGGGAACAATTAGATTTACTTCTTTGAATTGATCCAAAGCCGCTTTAAATTGGTTGTTTTGAAACAAATACCGACCATAGAAGTATTTTGTCTTATGGTTGGCATCACTTAGGGACAAGGATTTTTTAAAGTGTTTATCCGCACTCTCCTTATCTCCAATGGCATTTTTTAAGATGCCCAGATTGGTGTATATACTGGAGTAATTTGGAACGTATTCCAAGGCCTTGTTGAACGATATTTCTGCATTGGTATAATCGCCATCGGCCATTAGGGCAAGACCATAATTCATATGGCCACGGCCATTTTTTGGACTTTTTACAGTAACATCATGCCATAGGCTACGTTCGTCTTTCCATACCTTATTGCGTTGGTAAATTCCATAGGCATTGGCTATAAGGAAGAACATAACAAACAAGGTCAATGAGTTTTGGCCAATTGGAGTAGTAAATATTCTGGAGAAATAGGTTTCAAGTAAATACTTGGTGCCAAATACAAAGGCTATGGTAAGGCCCATATATGGAATAAAACTGCGATGATCATTTAAGACCTCCGCAAAGGGAAGTACTGAAGAGGAGGGCAAAAGCGAAATGAAAAACCATAAAATGCCAAAGGAAAATAATCTTGTTTCCCTCTTTGTTGACACCTTCAATGCAATATAGATTAAGGTGGTAATTAGTACAATTCCTGTTATGGCCCTATAATCCAGGATAGTGTCAAATGCTGTCCAATCGGTATCGGCGGAGAGGTTATAGGGAATAAAATAGGTTAAAATATAGTGGCACATGACCAAGGGTTGCGTAATCAAATAATTATAACGATCAACACCGCCGGGAGCAAATGTATCCGGAAGCATGGAGAAATAGAATACCAAAAAGGCCACGGTAAGAATAAATGACGGGAACACTTTTACAAAGGAGCGGATACATTTTTTAAATTCTTTTGCTCTATAGAAGTGCAATAAGTCTGCCTGTTCCTCAAAAACCAAAAAATATAGAAAAAGTAAAGGGGAAAAAACCAAAGCCATTTCCTTGGAAAAGAAGCCAATAAATGGAAAGATCAGGTAAAGATGCCATTTCCTCCATTTGCCGCCACTCAGAAATGCTACGAATCCCAATAGCACATAGAAGCCGGCTACAATTTCCGATCGCTGTATAATATAGTTGACTGTTTCTGCATTGGCACATAATAAACCGAAAGCGGCTGCTATCAGGAGGCCCCAAAACTGGTTGTATTGGGAGAATTCCAACCTGTCCAGTAGTTTTTTAACAAAAAGGCCAAGCGCGGCGCAGGTGAATATGAAAAAAATAAAAATATGGATATGGAATGCCAATGGGTCCAAGCCACCTCCAAGTTTGTAATCAATAGCATTTTCAAGGGTGGTGTAAGGTCGGTAAGACCTATTGCTGGGGAGTGTACTAAATGTTGTTACATCCCTGAAAAAGGCGGGAATGTCCACTTCCTTTATGGCATGGTTGTCCTCTATGGTATGGCTATCGTCAAAATGAAACCCGTTGTTAAAATGATTGGAGTAGGCAACAAACAACATGGCAATCAAAACAAGGGAAAGTATTATAAAAACCGGATTCTTTAAGGAGTTGTTGTTATCGCCAGTAAATCCGGTAAACTTGTTTATCGAGTTTTTAATTTTCAGTAATATTTCAATCATCGAGATTGGTGATTTTATACTTCTTGGCGTTTTAACAGCTAGGAATCAAATGATTCCAAACTGCCCATTCGTAATAATTAACAAACTAAATTAACATTTTAACGATATTTGATTTTAAATGTTGTTTTGAAGAAACTACATTTTTTTTGCTCAATTACCTTTTTCTAAATATAAAACAACGGGTGTCCGGGAAAATTTGTAAAAATGGAAACAAAAGAAACACTCCAATTTTAGTTGCCATTTTCGCCAAAGTTCCTTGTTGGTTATCCTGTTCTATCCTATCTGATATTTCAGATAAATTAATGGTTTTTAAAGGAAATGATTCAACTGCTTCAAAATTGTTGTCCTGGGCCAATTTAATCAAGGTTGGTTTGGTAAAGTAACTCAAATGTGGGCTGTGAAAATTAAATTGCCACATTCTATCCATTAAGGATTTTACCCCGAATAGATAAGCCATTTTGGAAAGGAAATATATTAAACCACTTTGTTGAGGTAAATTAACGATCAATAGTCCTTCCGGATTAAGTAAACCGTAATTGGCTTCCATAATTCCCTTAAGATCGGGCAGGTGTTCCAAAACATCATTATAGGCAATAAAATCAAAATGTGATTCTTCTTGTAGATCTTGTGGAAAAAAACCATTCTTTACTTGCAAGCCTTCCTTTTGGTAGTGTTCATTGAAGCGGGTTTCCGGTTCAATACCCAAGCAACTAATCCCATGGTCCCTGCAGACCTCCAAAAACCAACCATATCCCGGACCTACCTCGAGCCCCTTGGATTTAATTTCCTTGTTTTTCTTAATGGAGGCTATGATATGTTGGAAATTCTCTTTCCTTAAATTGATAAGTGCTTTTTCACGGGTTTCTTCATTTAAATCAGAAACCAAACTTTTGTTGAAAGTGGCATCGGGACAAAATTGAAAACCGCAATTAGTACATTGATGCACATTGAATTTAAGCTGGTATTTTAATTTGGTTTTGGGGTGGTTACAGATTGGACAGGGAATCATTATTTTAAAAACTAATTATAGTATGTTTGTTCCAACAAAAGGGGGAACAATCCTTAAAGCATTGTCTATTTATTTGGTTGAGGAACTGTTTAGTGAATAAAAATAGATGATTCCAAGTAATATTTAAAATTTTCGATATTTATTTTGCCCTAAACGCAGTGGCCGGTAGGATTTTGATTACGACTAAGGCTTGTGAGGCATATGTGGCTATCAAAAAAGACTTGAAATATACTTTCATGGAAACAAAATATCCAGTAATTCATCCTCAACTATATTTGGCAAGGTAACCTTTAATTCCGGTGTTCGGGCCATTTCCCGTTTTATTGCAAACAAGGCTTCTTTGTTTCTGGCCCAACTTCTTCTAGATATTCCATTATTTACATCATAAAACAACATGTTTTTTAGACGTTTAGCAGCATCCTCGGAACCATCCAGCACTAAACCGAAACCACCGTTGATGACTTCTCCCCAGCCTACCCCACCTCCGTTGTGAATGGATACCCAAGAGGCGCCCCTAAAGCTATCTCCAATTACATTGTGGATGGCCATGTCTGCAGTATACTTGCTGCCATCATAAATATTGCTCGTTTCCCTAAAGGGGGAGTCTGTACCGCCCACGTCATGGTGATCCCGCCCCAAGACAATGGGTGAGTTTATTTTTCTGGATTTAACGGCACTGTTGAAAGCTTCCGCAATTTTGGCCCTGCCCTCTGCATCGGCGTATAATATGCGCGCTTGGGACCCGACCACCAAATTATTGGACGCTGCTTCCCTTATCCATTGGATGTTGTCCTGCATTTGTTGTCGTATCTCTGAAGGTGCCGAACTAAGCATTTCTTCCATTGTTTGTAAGGCAATGGCATCTGTTTTTAGGAGGTCTTGGGGTTCTCCTGATGTGCAGACCCATCTAAAGGGGCCAAATCCATAATCGAAACACATAGGGCCCAAAATGTCCTGTACATAGGATGGATATCTGAAGTTGATGCCATTGCTCGCCATGATGTCTGCTCCTGCCCTGGATGCCTCTAATAAAAAGGCATTGCCATAATCAAAAAAATAGGTGCCCTTGACAGTGTGTTTATTAATTGCCAAAACTTGTCGTCTTAGGGATGCCTCTACTTTTTGTTTAAAAGCAGCAGGCTTGGTCCTCATAAGCTCGTTGGATTCCTCAAAAGTGAGCCCTACAGGATAATAGCCCCCTGACCATGGGTTATGAAGGGAGGTCTGGTCGGAACCCAAATGGATGAATATATTTTCCTGATCAAACTTTTCCCATACATCCACTATATTTCCAATAAAGGCCAAGGAGACAACTTCCTTTTGTTGTATTGCCATTCTGGCTCGCTCTACCAATTGTTGCAAATCTTCCAAAAGCTCATCTACCCAGCCTTGTTGGTGTCTTTTTTGTGCAGCAGCCTTGTTCACTTCCGCACAGATTGTAATGCAGCCGGCAATATTTCCCGCTTTGGGCTGGGCTCCGCTCATGCCGCCCAAACCAGAAGTGAGAAATATTTTGCCTTTAGGCGTGTCATCATTTTTTAAGACTTTCCTAAAGGCGTTCAGGACGGTTATGGTAGTGCCATGCACAATTCCTTGTGGCCCAATATACATATACGATCCAGCTGTCATTTGCCCATATTGGGTAACTCCAAGTGCATTGTATTTTTCCCAATCGTCCGGTTTGGAATAGTTGGGGATCATCATCCCATTGGTCACGACTGCTCTTGGTGCATTTTTTGAGGAGGGAAATAGCCCCATGGGATGCCCTGAATAGATATGCAGGGTCTGTTCGTTGGTCATATTCGCCAAGTACTGCATGGTCAACAGATACTGTGCCCAATTCTGAAAAACGGCACCATTGCCCCCATAAGTTATTAGTTCCTCTGGATGTTGTGCTACTTGGGGGTCTAAATTGTTTTGTATCATCAGCATTATACTGGCCGCTTCTATCGTTTTTGCGGGATAATGATCAATTGGTCTTGCATATAGAGGGTAATCGGGTTTAAAGCGATACATGTAGATTCTGCCCAGAGTATTCAATTCCTCGGCAAATTCCTCGCCCAAGATTGCGTGCCAATCGGAGGGGAAATATCGCAAGGCATTTCTAATGGCCAACTTTTTCTCCTCCAAGGATAGGATGTTCTTGCGTTTTGGGGCTCTATTGGCATTTTTGGGATAGTCTTTTTTATTGGGCATTTCCTTTGGAATGCCTTGGAGTATTTGAGCTTTAAAATTTTCTTCCGTCATCGTTCGGGTCTTTTTTAGTTATTACCAACTACCAATTTTCCCTTTATGCATACAAGGGAAGGCATCATCATACCTTGTTGATAAAGTATTTCTTGATAATTGTCGGTGGGAAAAGCAATGAGATCTGCCAATAATCCGGTTTTAAGTGTACCGCGATCTCCTAGGCCTAGGGCGGCAGCGGCCCTAAAGGTAATCCCGGCCAGCACCTCTGTATTGGTCAGTTTTTCAAAGGTGCCTAGTACGGTGGCCTGTATCAAGAGGTTGCCCATTGGTGCAGAACCCGGATTCCAATCACTGGCAATGGCCAAGGCCGCTCCTGCATCCAATAATCGGCGGGCAGGGGTATAGCTACATCCCAATCCCATAGAGGCACCGGGCAAGGCGGTTGCTACGGTATTGCTTTTGGCGAGTAGTTGAATTTCTTTTTCTGTACTTGCTTCCAAGTGATCGGCACTTACTGCCTTATATTTAACAGCAACATCACTACCAGCGGTTGAAAATTGGTCGGCATGTACTGTAATATGAAATCCCATTTCTTTGGCCTTGTTAAAATAAGGTCCTATGTTAGAGGGAGTAAATGCCCCTTCCTCCACGAAGGCATCGATTCTATTGGCTAACTTTTCCTTTTTTAAAATTGGAAATAGTAAAGTGCTTATTTCCAAAAGATAATCGGCTGGACTTCCCTGATAATCTTTGGGGACCATATGTGCCGCCAAACATGTGGGAATTAGATCAGGATGACATTCTTCATTGGCTTGCGCAATAGCTCTTAACATTTTTAGTTCCTCTTCAACCGAAAGTCCGTAGCCGCTTTTTACTTCTATGGTGGTTACACCATGGGCCAAATGCCTGTCCGCTCTTGTTTTGATACCCTCTATCAAGGAGGATGTAGTGGCTTTTCTAGTCTCGGTAACCGTATCCCAAATTCCACCTCCAGCTTTGGCAATTTCCAGATAGGTTTTGCCGGAATTGCGTAGGGCATAGTCCTTGGCCCTGCTGCCTCCAAAGCAAATATGGGTGTGGGCATCAATCAATCCGGGAAGGCATACCATGTTGGATCGGATAGGTATATTTTGCGCATTTAGGTGGTTTGCTTTTGTCTGAATTTCAGGATAAGATCCTATGGCGTGAATTTTTTCATCGACCATAATAATACCCCCATTTTCCAATATCGGTAATTGCTCGTCAGATAGGGGGCCTTTTAGCGCTATACCCGTCATCGTCAAGATTTGCTTAAAGGGGCCTATAAGGGTGTATTTTTTCATTTTGTCCATTGATTAATATCCATGACTCATTACCTGTATCTTAATATTCTTCAAATTCCATTTCAAACGGACTTTCCATTTTCAGATTGTTACGGGTCATGGTTTTTTGTACTGTGTTTATTATCGTACATTCTTTGATCATCTCTATTCCTTTGTCAATATCCTCTGAAAACACTCGGTCTCTAACGGCAAAGGCCACTTTTTTGCGGATAGTTCTATGGACTTCATCCAGTAAAACTCCCGATTTCATAGGCTTTCTAAATTCAAATGCCTGTGCTGCGGTCAGAAGTTCTATTGCCAATATTTTTTCAACATTTTCAAGCACTTGCAGTGCTTTTCTACCACTTATGGATCCCATACTTACATGGTCTTCCTGCCCAAGTGAAGTAGGGATGCTATCTGCACTGGCAGGGAAGCACAAACCTTTGTTTTCACTAGCCAAGGCGGCCGTGGTGTATTGTAAGATCATATAGCCCGAATTGATTCCTGTATCCTTCATCAACAATTTGGGTACCCCGGGACTGTTGCCTTCCAGGGCCAAATAAATACGGCGGTCAGATATATTTCCCAGCTCGGAAGCGGCCAAGCAGGCATAATCCAGTGCCATGGCCAAGGGCTGTCCGTGAAAGCTCCCACCACTTATCGTTAATACCTTACCTATGATAATAGGATTGTCCGTAACCGAGTTCAATTCTATCTCCAATAATTCCTTTAAATGTAGCCAAGCATTTCTTGAGGCACCGTGAACTTGGGGGATACACCTAAGGGAATAAGGGTCCTGTACCCGTTCGCAATCAATATGGTCTTCCATGATTTCAGAATCTTCCAATAAAAAGCGTATTCTGGCCGCTACATGGCTATTCCCCTTAAATGGCCTTAGGTTGTGCAGCTCTTTAAAAAACGGCTTTACACTGCCCTGAAGGCCTTCGATCATCATGGCCCCAATGATGTCCGCATGAGTAAGGCAAGCGTGCATTTTGTCTATGACCATTACGGCATGGGCAGCAATAAATTGGGTGCCGTTTATTAGGGCCAGTCCCTCTTTGGGACCCAATTCCAAAGGTTCTAGGCCATAAATTCTGTGGAGTTGAGCCGTTGAAATCACCTTTTTTATATATTTAATTTTCCCCAACCCTATTAGAGGTAAAAACAAATGGGATAAAGGGGCAAGGTCACCGGAAGCCCCCACAGAGCCTTGGGAGGGTACTATTGGAATAGCATCATTGTCAATATGCCATATTATTCGGTCCAAGGTAGCCTCTGCAATACCGGAATAACCTTGGGCAAGGGAATGGGCCTTTAAAACAAGCATTAATTTTGCAATTTCGTTTTCAATAGGCTTTCCCACCCCAACACTATGGCTCTGAAGAATGTTGGTCTGTAATATTTTGGTTTCGGTTTTCGAAATCTTGGTGGTGCACAATGGCCCAAACCCAGTATTTATACCGTACACAGGTTTTCCCATCTCTACTATATGTGCCACGACCTCATGACTGGCCCGAATTTTTTTTCTTGTTTTTTCTGAAACCTTTCCTTGGATCGTTCCCCGGGTAATTGCCAGAGCCAGGCCTGCCGTTAGATGATCTTCCCCGAAAAAAAATGTTTTTTTTGAAGTAGTCATGGGATTATTTTTTTATCAATATAAAATTATTGATTATGTTTGATAATTACCAATACCATTAATTTAAACACCTAATAACTATGGGTTATCAATTGGAGCTTAGACATTTCAATTATTTTTTGGCAGTGGCCGAAGAATTGCATTTTAGAAGGGCGGCGGAAAAGCTTTTTATTTCCCAACCAGGTTTAAGTCGACAGATTAAACAAATGGAGGAGATTCTGGAGGTAAAGCTTTTTGTCAGGACTAAGAAAAAGGTAAGCCTTACTGCGGCAGGGGAATATCTCAAAAGTGAAATAGAGTTTATCCTAAACCATTTGGAAGTCACCAAAAAGCAGTTGAGGCATATTAGGGATGGCAATTTTGGGGAGGTGCGAATAGGCTTTCTTGGCTCGGCCATGCAGGAGGTAATACCTAATTTGTTAATTGAGCTAAAAGAAAGATTTCCAGGAATACAGACTAATTTGGAAGAATTGTCCAACAATGCCCAAGTGAATGCTATTTTAAAGGATAAACTGGATATGGGCTTTGTACGTGTAGCGAGAGTACCTCAAGGCCTAAATCTTCAACCCGTGTATACCGACACTTTTTCAGTGGTCTTGCCGGAGCTATATCCTTTATTGACAAGGGAATTTACGGATGTAGGGCAATTGGCGGCGGAGAATTTTATTTTGTTCGCCCAAGATTATAGTCCCTTGTACTTTGATACGGTAATGAGTATCTGTGAAGACGCGGGTTTTACCCCCAAAGTTTCACATAAATCCGTTCACGCCCAAACCATTTTTAAATTGGTAGAGAATAATTTGGGCATTGCTATAATACCCACTTCCTTGCAATACGGCTTTCAGATGAAGGTAAAATTTATTGAACTCAAGAATAATCCGCAAAGGGCAGTGTTATCCGTTTGTTGGAAAGAGGACAATAGAAACCCTGCTTTAAGACATTGTATTAATTTATTGTTAAACCAGTCTTTATAGGCTATTTTATAGCCTTAGTTTGTAATACTCTAAAATAATAACACATGATATTTGACATAATAAAGTTGCGCCGGTCTATTTTTCCTGCCCAATATAACGATAAACCAATCGACAAGGAATCTATTGAAAAGGTCTTGGAGGCGGCGAATTTTGCACCAACCCATAAAAAAACGGAGCCTTGGCGATTTAAAGTACTAAAAGGGGAGGCCAAGGAGAAATTGGGATTGTTCCTGTCCTTAAAATATATGGAATCCGATCCCAAACCAAAACAGTTCAATGTCGAAAAGTTGATTCAGAATCCTAAAAAAGCGGGGGCTATTATTGCAATTTGTATGCAGAGAGATCCCGAAGAGAGCGTTCCGGAATGGGAGGAGGTTGCGGCAACGGCAATGGCAGTACAAAATATGTGGCTTTGCTGTACCGAGATGGGTATAGGCTGTTACTGGAGTTCACCCGGCCTTATAAAATATATGGATGATTTTTTTGAATTGAATACTGGCGAAGTGTGTTTGGGCTTTTTCTATATGGGGTATTACGATGAAGAAATTCCGGAAGTTGCCAAAGGTCCATGGCAGGAGAAAGTAACCTGGATGTAGGATTAGCGATTAGCTAAAAAAGGGAAACAAGGCAGATCTGTATTCCCAGGCCTTATATATAAATAGGCCCAGATAAATTATGGTAACCATAAATTTCAGGAAGGCCCCGGTTAAAAAGCCTAAAAAAGAACCAAAGGCGGCCTTTAGGGCCGTTTTTTGATCGGCCCTGTTGATCAGTTCCCCTACCAAAGCGCCCAAAAAAGGCCAGATTATGATTCCAAAAAATCCAAGAACTGGAAATATAAGGGCTACTAGGAGTCCAATGGTAGTGCCGATCATTCCCCACTTACTTCCCCCGAATTTCTTGGTTCCCCAAACGGGAATAATGTAGTCCAGGGCAAAAACTAGTAAAGCTACGGCCAAGGTAATTCCCAAAAAAATCCAATCATCTGGAATGGCTTTTGTAAGATAGAGCAGTAGTAAGCCTACCCAGCTTATAGGTGTTCCCGGCAGGACAGGAAGAAAACTGCCTAAAATGCCTATGAACATTAAGATGAATCCAATTGTCAGCAATACAATATCCATATGGCTTTTTTGATTTTTTTAGGGAAGTGTACTTCCTGTTTGACGAAGATAGGGAGGATTTGTTACATGGATGGAGTGGTCACTTCTGCAGAGTCCTTTTTCGGGACTCCCGATGATTATCGGGAGAGAAGTTTTAATCAATGCACATTTTTTATAGTTCAATGTTGAAAATTTATGCGCACAATTGATGTTTTGGTTCAGTTACTAGTGAGATTTACTCATGTCATTTTTATTTGAGTGGTATTCGTGAACCTTCGGTTTCTCGTCGCTATCGCTCTGTCGAAATGACTGGAGTTGTCACTTCGACAACTGATGCTTTTTCGCAACGATTGAGAAGTCGCACAGGTTTTGGTTTTAATTTTGGGATCCTATA
>NZ_JALKBD010000090.1 GCF_023015905.1 Arenibacter sp. F20364
TAAAACGGCCGTTTTTCGGTACAACCGAAATGCCCTAAAAAAATATCTTATCCTAGTTCCATTTATCGTTCTTTTTAGTAGTTTCGTTATATAACCTTTTACGGAACTAAAAATGGTAGTAGGATATGCCAGGGTATCGACACCCGAGCAAAAGCTTGAAGCACAGATCGATCTGTTAAAAAATGCTGGTTGTGAGAAAATTTATAAGGATATAGCAAGCGGTACCCGGGACGACAGAAAAGGATTGAACGAAATGCTGAGATATATGCGAAAGGGGGACACTATCCTTACCTATAAAAACGACAGGGTTTTCCGTTCGCTGAAAAATATGGTTGAACTTATTGATAGGTTCAATGAGGCAGGGGTACATTTCAAAAGCTTGAGCGAACCGGAATTCGACACCACATCGGCCAACGGTAAATTTTTATTACAGATTTTTGCGGCAGTTGCGGAATTCGAACGCAACCTTATCAGTGAACGCACAAAGGTGGGGCTTGATAATGCAAGAAAGCGGAACAAGTTGTTGGGCAGGCCCAAAGGGTCGAAGATTGAAACAATCGAAAAGTACCATTATGCCAAGCATCTGTACGGGAATCAAGGAGTATCGATTGATTTGGCCTGCAAACGGGCAAAAATCGGTAAGACCTCTTTTTATAGAGTAGAAAAAGAACTTTCGTCAAAATCAAGTAGTTAATCTCAGACAAGGCTATGTCTTACCTCACATCACTTAGCATAACTACAGAAAGAACCCATCCGTTTCCCTATGATGTCAGTGCAATAAAGTTTGCAAAGGACGTTGATGTATCCGCACCTGTTACCTTTATTATAGGTGATAACGGTACCGGAAAGTCCACATTGCTCGAAACATTGGCACTTCGTTTACAATTACCACATATGGATGGATTTGGGTATGGTAAAAATTGTTTCAAGGCAGCCCGTTCGTTGACGCCATATCTGCATTTAGATTGGAAAATTGAAAAACCCAGAGGATTTTTCTTCAGGGCAGAGGACTTTGGTGACCTCTTGAACAGTATCGACAGAGAGGATGCCAGGCTCCATGAATCCTTCAAGGATATTTATGGAGAAGTTCCAGACCATATCATCCAAGAAATGAAGG
Source organism: Arenibacter sp. F20364 (assembly GCF_023015905.1). Classification (GTDB taxonomy): domain Bacteria; phylum Bacteroidota; class Bacteroidia; order Flavobacteriales; family Flavobacteriaceae; genus Arenibacter. The sequence goes on from NZ_JALKBD010000090.1 coordinate 1,118, forward strand.
ACAACCAAAACTATCAGATTTATCGAATGCGATTGAACTATGGTCAGGATCTACAAGGTTTTTCTCATGGGGAGGCCTACCTGAAGATAATGGACGATACTATAAATGGAAACGGGATATTTCTATTGGATGAACCGGAGGCCGCTTTGTCACCATCCAAACAGTTGTCCTTGCTTTATTTTATCCAAGAACATCTTAAATCCCATATGTCCCAATTCATTATAGCTACACATTCACCTATGCTTATGGCATATCCCGGAGCCAATATATATGAGGTGACCGACAAAGGAATGAACAAAGTATCTTTGGAGGAGACAGAACATTACACTATTACAAGGTCGTTCCTGCAAAGTCCAGAAAGCTATTTGAGGTTTTTCAAGTAGAAAGTCCGGTATTATAATATGCGGTGCCGTCAAAAAATGGATACCACCATTTATCCCTTGTATTGGTTTCTCCTATGTTTTTTCCAGTTCCTGGTACGTTTTGAATACTTCGAGTTGGTCGTTTCAATCCCGTGGGGAAAACAGTAACAACAGCCACCCATCTTAAGATAGTTGTCAATCCTTGATAAACGAACATTGGATATTTTCTTTGGAAAATCAATATGTCCTTCAGGGGTAAGTCCAAAAGCCCTTTCAAATCGTTTCGTATATTTCACGATTTCAATGTTTTAAGTGAATACTTAAAACATTGAGCCTTTTAGGAATTTGGAAAGAAACATAATCGGTTGATTTCCGTAAAGATAGTCCATAAAACAGTTTGGGCACAAGTTATATTCAAAAGCTATGAAATGGTAGTGTAATCCCGAAACAAACGAATGTTCTTAAGCATTTGCAGAATAGTAGTTTGGTTAATCCAATTGGACTTTTGGCCAACTTTTGAGATGTAACCATTGTATAAGAAGTGCCAGTGTTTTCAGTACCTGTGAGCTAAGTTGTCGTTTTATGCAGCTATGAGGTCACTAGGCC
>NZ_JALKBD010000091.1 GCF_023015905.1 Arenibacter sp. F20364
AAAAGCCAGCAGATAATCGAGTGGATGGCTCCGCCATCAAATGACGGAGTGCACCCCTCACACCACCGTACGTACGGGTCTCGTATACGGCGGTTCGTAAATTGATGGGTTCAATTCCATGTAAAGCTTTAACATTGCTTGGTAGCCCCTGTTTTGAAGTCTTTTGAGGGTAATAGTGGAGTTCAAAATTGGACTCTGGGCTACTGCCCAACCTCCTTTTCTTGTTCTACTCCACGCATATGCATGGTCTTGGTCTACACCCAATCGGATTAGGTTTTTCCTTTTCCTCTCGGGCTTCTTCCAGTCTGTCCATATGCAATAGCGCAAACGATTCCTAAGCCATCCATCCAAATCACGAAGTTTGCCATGGATACTTGTTCCCCGGAAATAGTTTAACCATCCCCGTTGGATTTCGTTTATCTTGGCAACCCGCTCATCGAAACTCATGGGCTTGGTTTTAGCGGTTATCGTCTTTACCCTCATTTTTAAACTCTTCCATGCTTTTTCACTCACTACCAATTGGTATTTGCCCTTCTCCCCTTTGATATAGGTGGGTACGAAACCAAAACCCAAGATGGTGAACTGCACTGGCTTCCTTACGCCACTTTTCTCCCGGTTTACCGCGAGTTTAAGTTTCGTCTTTAGGTACTTTGAGATTGCTCCCATCGTTGCCGTTGCATCACTTCTTCGTCTGGTGTAGACACTGAAATCGTCGGCATAGCGAACGAACCGAAGTTTCCGTCTGGTCAGTTCTTTATCCAGCTCGTTGAGCAGGATGTTGGACAATAACGGACTGATCGGGCTTCCCTGTGGGACGCCTTTTCTCCTCTTTTCAAGTTTGCCATTGATCAAGATCGGTGCTCGTAACCATTTACGTATCAATTGGAGCGTAATTTGACATTTTACCTTTTGGTAGAGCAAGTTCAAAAGCAGGCAATGGTCTACTTCATCGAAAAATGTCTTTAGGTCTATATCTACGATAAAACTATACCCCTCATGGATATATTCCAGAGCCTTGCCAACTGCTTGGCGGGCATTTCTGTTGGGGCGGAATCCATAACTATAGGCACTGAAACCATTTTCGAATTTAGGCATCACAACTTGTGATACCGCTTGTTGGAGCAACCTGTCGGTTACTGTTGGGATTCCCAAGAGACGGGATTTCCCGTTTGCCTTGGGAATTTCCACACCAAGAATGGCTTGGGGTCGGTACTTTCCTTGCTTTACCGTTTGGAGTATGTGTAACTTGTTCTCTCGCAGATACTCTGTGAGTTCCGTTGTTTTCATTCCATCGATTCCTGCACTGCCCTTGTTCGCAATTACTTGTTCTAGGGCTTTTTGCAGATTGTAAGGATGTACTACTTGTCCAATCATTTTTTTTTGGTTTACATTTTCTTTTACCTGTCTTCGTTACAGAGGGCTATCTGCCTAGGGCGGATTCCGTTCTGCATTGAAGACCAATTGACGTTTGGCCCTTCCTTTGCTTGTGAGACCTCGGATTTATCCATCCGCTCGTTTCTGTAAAGTACTATGACCTCTGCTGACTTCTCCATTATGCCAACTCGTGACTATGGAGACCTCCCCAGGTAATGACATCTTCTTTCCCCCGATTCCTGCCGTATCTACATAAATGCACCTTTTGTACTCATTGGGCGTTACAATGATGTGCTTGCTTACCCATGCATAAATGCCTCATATACGGTTCCTGTCCGTCAGTACCGAGCTTTGTAGTCTCGCTTCCTTCAGATGTAACCTCGCAGTTACCACCCTTGCGACTTACTAATGGTTCAAGGAGTTACCCCTGCCCATAAGGGACTTGCACCCTCTAGATTAATACCATATCTT
>NZ_JALKBD010000092.1 GCF_023015905.1 Arenibacter sp. F20364
TGTGCCTGTTGCACAAGTTATGAAAAATTAATATTGGCTTAATATTAAAAAGAGGTCGATTTCGTAACTTAATGTATGCAAGGAAAAAAAGTCTATCAAGAGCAGTTATTCAATAGTTTTCGGTTGAGTGACCGCGTACCGTCCACCAATTTCTACCGGCTTTTAAGGGAGGCATTGAACCTGGATTTTCTCTATGGCCTTACCCGGGGTTTTTACGGCGACAGCGGGCAGAAGAGTATTGACCCTATTGTGTTTTTTAAGCTCTGTTTAGTAGGGTATTTAGAAAACATCGTTAGTGACCGCAAGCTTATCGAGCATTGCAGTATGCGGTTGGATGTTCTTTATTTCATCGGTTATGATATTGAGGAAGAGCTGCCTTGGCATTCCACCATCAGCCGTACCCGGCAGTTGTTCCCTGAAGATGTGTTTGAAGCGGTTTTTACCAAAGTGTTTACTCTTTGTGTGGAAGTCGGAATGGTTAGCGGGCACACTCAGGCTATTGATAGTGCACCTGTAAAAGCCAATGCCTCTATGGACAGTTTGGAGCTTAAAGTACCTGAGGAAGAATTGGAATCCCACCTTCGCAAGGTGCGCCACATCAGTGCGATGGATAAAGAGCAGCCTTTTCGCAAGAGTAAGGGTGATAAGTCAGATAAAAGTCAGCGCAGTATAACCGCCAATGAAAAAGAACTTCAGGCCATTACTACTCGCAACAAGCGTTGGAGCAAAGATCAGGATCAGCGTCCCGGAGCAGGGAACAAAGGGAGTAAGTACACTAGCAATAAAACGCATTACAGCCCTACCGATCCTGATGCCCGCATCAGTGTCAAGCCTGGCAAGGCCAGAAAGCTTAATTACCTCTCGCAGCTCAGTGTCGATACAGCGAACCATGTCATAACCGATATCAGGGCGTACCATGCGGACGGGAAGGACAACCAACAGTTGCCGGATATCGTCCAAAGACTTCGAGCAAGGTTGTGGAAGGAAGGCCTGGTGTGGGAGAACTGCGTAGCGGACACGGGGTACAGTAGTGGCGAGAATTATGCCTTTCTGGAGGGGATCGGGCTAAAGAGCTTCATCCCGCCGCACGGCACCTACAAGGGCGGCCCCGATGGGTTCGAATACGTCGGGGAACACGATCATTACCTATGCCCGCAGGGCAAGGCGATACCCTTCACCAAGGTGTTCAACGATCATCGTACGGGTACCAAAAAGAAGGAATACCGGGCAAGGAAGCATGTCTGTACGGGATGTCCGATACGGGAACAATGTCTAGGGCGGAGCGCCCAGGAAAAGAAGTTCAGTGTCACCTATTACCGAGAAGAATATGAACGTAACATCGAACGGGTGAATAGCAGTCAGGGCAGGTATATGAAGGGCAAACGCCAGAGTACGGTGGAGCCTGTTTTCGGTACGCTGACACAGTTCATGGGGCTCAGGAAGATAAACACCATAGGATTGGAACAGGCCAACAAGGTGATGCACCTCTCGGCCATTGCCTACAACCTGAAGAAGTACCTGAAATTTGAACAAAAACGCTCAAAAAGTGGGGTAGGCAAGGCCGCCTTGTCGGTTTTTATAAAAACCGGACTACATAAGCTGCAAAGATGGTTTCTATGCCCTGCAAAAACAATGGTCTGTTCGGGTGCTTAAAAAACAAAACCACCTTAAAAAGCAGTTATCGAGGTCGTTGTTTTAATAATTACGGGGTTGTGCAACGGTTAC
>NZ_JALKBD010000093.1 GCF_023015905.1 Arenibacter sp. F20364
ACGGTTTTGGGGCGCAGAGAAATAAATCGAAAATACGGGCCGGGAAACAGCTTTGTTGGTTGATCGAAGTTATATAAGAATCAACGATGAAGAGTTTGATCCTGGCTCAGGATGAACGCTAGCGGCAGGCCTAACACATGCAAGTCGAGGGGCATCGGGGATAAGCTTGCTTATCCGCCGGCGACCGGCGCACGGGTGCGCAACGCGTATAGAATCTGCCTCGTACTGGGGAATAGCCCAGAGAAATTTGGATTAATGCCCCATGGTATGCAACAGTGGCATCACAGTTGCATTAAAGGCTACGGTACGAGATGACTATGCGTCCCATTAGTTAGTTGGTAAGGTAACGGCTTACCAAGGCAGCGATGGGTAGGGGCCCTGAGAGGGGGATCCCCCACACTGGTACTGAGACACGGACCAGACTCCTACGGGAGGCAGCAGTGAGGAATATTGGACAATGGGCGGGAGCCTGATCCAGCCATGCCGCGTGCAGGAAGACGGTCCTATGGATTGTAAACTGCTTTTGTACGGGAAGAACAAGGGGCACGTGTGCCCCTCTGACGGTACCGTAAGAATAAGGATCGGCTAACTCCGTGCCAGCAGCCGCGGTAATACGGAGGATCCGAGCGTTATCCGGAATCATTGGGTTTAAAGGGTCCGTAGGCGGGCCATTAAGTCAGGGGTGAAAGTCTGCGGCTCAACCGTAGAATTGCCCTTGATACTGGTGGTCTTGAGTTATGGTGAAGTAACTAGAATATGTAGTGTAGCGGTGAAATGCATAGATATTACATAGAATACCGATTGCGAAGGCAGGTTACTAACCATATACTGACGCTGATGGACGAAAGCGTGGGGAGCGAACAGGATTAGATACCCTGGTAGTCCACGCCGTAAACGATGGATACTAGCTGTCCGGATGCAAATCTGGGCGGCCAAGCGAAAGTGATAAGTATCCCACCTGGGGAGTACGTCCGCAAGGATGAAACTCAAAGGAATTGACGGGGGCCCGCACAAGCGGTGGAGCATGTGGTTTAATTCGATGATACGCGAGGAACCTTACCAGGGCTTAAATGTAGTCTGACAGCTTTAGAGATAGAGTTTTCTTCGGACAGATTACAAGGTGCTGCATGGTTGTCGTCAGCTCGTGCCGTGAGGTGTCAGGTTAAGTCCTATAACGAGCGCAACCCCTGCCGTTAGTTGCCAGCATGTAAAGATGGGGACTCTAACGGGACTGCCGGTGCAAACCGCGAGGAAGGTGGGGATGACGTCAAATCATCACGGCCCTTACGTCCTGGGCCACACACGTGCTACAATGGCCGGTACAGAGAGCAGCCACTGGGCGACCAGGAGCGAATCTATAAAACCGGTCACAGTTCGGATCGGGGTCTGCAACTCGACCCCGTGAAGCTGGAATCGCTAGTAATCGGATATCAGCCATGATCCGGTGAATACGTTCCCGGGCCTTGTACACACCGCCCGTCAAGCCATGGAAGCCGGGAGTGCCTGAAGTCCGTCACCGCAAGGAGCGGCCTAGGGCAAGATCGGTAACTAGGGCTAAGTCGTAACAAGGTAGCCGTACCGGAAGGTGCGGCTGGAACACCTCCTTTCTAGAGAATTTGCCAATGGAGCGATTTTCAAGGGCCCGTTTTTTCGGTTTATGTCTTTATAATTAAAAAACTATAGTGAGTCTCATAGCTCAGCTGGTTA
>NZ_JALKBD010000094.1 GCF_023015905.1 Arenibacter sp. F20364
AGTTTGTGAGTCGAAATAGGTCACCTTTTCTCCTCTGGTTGTTCAGTAATTTCAATAAATTAAACATCTATAAATTTAATAATGCTAATCTAATAGCGAAGTCGAAGTGCGAAGGGAGGTGGTGTCTTGCACTTTTCGAACCACGGACTTTTTTCGTTAAGGAATTTTGATTGCACTAAAATAGGTCCAAGCAATAAACAGAAATTGTAATGGAATTCTAAACCACAGATAGGAAAGACCATTTCCAATAAATGTTCCTTTTTGATAGTCGATATTATGCATTGAAGCATAGATATTTGCTGGCAACATCAATATTAGGAAAATAATTAAAGTCCATCCAGTAATCACTTTTAATTTTGGAATAAGCAAGCCAATTGCTAAAAGAATTTCAAAAAGTCCCGTGAGATAAACAAGGTTTGTTTTATATGGAATAAATGGTGGTATTATCATTGCCATTCCTTTGGTAAATACGAAATGTCCTATTGCTGTAAAACATAGCATTAGTGACATTGCAATTCTTGCGGATAAGGCAAAATTATAGCCCTTATGGACAATTTTTATGACAAAAATTGCAATCACTAAGCTCGAAAAAAGTATTACTAATGGTTTCATATTGTCTTCTTTTAATTCATTTACAAAGTTCATAAACGATTTTAGAGTTGACAATGAACCCAAGTTAAGTAATTCGTTTGCGTATCCTGCTTAAGGCCTGTGGTGTAACGCCAATATAAGAGGCTATATATTTTAATGGAATTTGTTTCAGTAATTTTGGTCGTTCCAAGAACAAGTCCAAATAACGTTCTTCTGCAGTTTTATTCAGTAGGGAAATTTCTCTTTTCGATTTTATTAAAAACATATTCTCTGCCATTCTGCGCCCAATTAAATTTCCGCTTTCGGTTTCTTTATATACCTCTTGAAGGTCTTTGAAAGATATTCGCCATAAAGTTGTGTTTGTCAGGGTTTCTATTTGATAATGGGAAGGGGTTTGGGTGATAAAGGAATCATAAGCAGTCACAAATTCGTTTTCAAATAAAAATCCAAATGTTAATTCACTTTCTTCGTGTGGAATATAAAATCTCACTATTCCTTCAGATATAAAGGATAAGTAGTTCTCAATAGTTCCTATTTTTATTAGGGCGGAGTTCTTGTTTAATTTTTTCTTACGCAATTTTGAAGAAAAAAAGTTCCAGTCAGAATCGCTCATTGGATAAATTTGGTCAATAAACTTTTTAATTTCTTCCATTCGGCGGATTTTTTAGCAAATGGCCAACGGTAGTCTCTCTAAAAACCACAATTAGTTTGGTATAAATGTACACAATTTGGGGTTTCAGGGATTGTTGTTTTGTCAAGAAATGCTCATTTCGCTAACAGAGGGTTTTAAGAAGTGTGCAGTTGGGAGACTTTGCACAGCGGGTGGCAGTTTAGGCAATCTGTGTCTGGCAGAGATTAGAAAAAAAATGGACAAGATCTCTTAAATAGTAAACAGTGGTCAGTGGTCAGTGGCCAGTTGGCAGTGAGCAGTAAAAAGTGAACAGTAGGCAAAGGGTCTCAAGTCAAGAGTTTTTATTGTGATTATTTGCACTCAAAATCAATCCGTCATTGCGAGGAGCTATGGCGACGAAGCAATCTCCTCAAACAATTGACAGATTGCCGCGCTGCGC
>NZ_JALKBD010000095.1 GCF_023015905.1 Arenibacter sp. F20364
ACAATATCCTCTACCAAGTCGCTCGGAAGTTTACGACGAGCCATAATAGAAAGATAATCCTTGTGTCTAATGGACCACATTTGAGGATCCAATCCTGTTGATTTTACTATTGCTTCCATATTTTCAATTATTAAATTTCATCACTAGTGTCCACTTAAAATAAGTTGATTTTCAACTGGTTATCGGTTCGTTCCTTGATATTATTGTAATTAGAATTTGTAAACAACTGTTTTACAGAGGTTATGTTCAGTAGGGATACACCGAGAATCTGTATAATTTCGTAGGTGGTTTGCTCTATTTTATGTTCATTTTTCAAAATAGAGACCAGGCAATAGGTGATTATGGCCACATTGATTTGTATGCGTACTGCATTTTCCGTGGTTCACCAAAACGATTTTACCTTTAAGTGTTGCTTTATCCATTTAAAGAAAAGTTCCACCTGCCAACGTTGCTTGTACAGCAGTGCAACCTGTAGTGCCTTCAGCCCAAAGTTGTTGGTCAAAAACTCAAAGGTGCTGTCGTTTTCAATGTCATGGAATTTAATCCGTCTGAATTTATCAAGGTACTCCTTAGAGGTATAAAATCTGCTCAGTTTTCCGGTTTGGTCAGCTTTCACTCCAGTTAATTTGTCAATCTTACGGGAATATATGCGGTTGAATTTCAGGTTGGATTTGGCTCTTGCCACGAAAAATGCCTGTTGGGTCGTGATGGTGTATAACCGATTAAAATCTACATAACCGCGGTCGAACACATAATAGGCCGATGGCTCGTAAATGAGATAGTCCATGACATTGACATCATGTACGTCTGCCTCAGAAAAATGAACGAATGCGGGTATTTGGGTGGTAACATCAAATAAGGTGTGCAGTTTTATCCCCGCTTTTGCCTTGCGAAAAGTAGCCCACCAGAATACCCCCAAGCACAGATCAATGGTCGTGGAGTCAAAGGCATAAACCCTCCCGTTTATCCCTAAATCATTTTCACTACTCTTGTTTCTTGCCAGAGCTATTAGATAATTGGCATACTATTCAAAAATCAGATAGGATCTTTTTTCATTGGCCTTTGCAAGGTTACTCAAAGTAACACTTTTGTTAAACCCTAAATGGTAAGATTTGTTCTGGTAAGCTTTGATAACTACCAGCAGGTCTCGAAGGCTCTCCCTTCCGGAAACCTGACCAAAAACCATGCACGTGAGCTGGTTCCAGCAAGTGAAGTGCCTTACATACTTGTTACCATTATGTTTGGAAACAATCCTATTAAAAACCCGTTGGGGTAATAATTCAGTGAGTTGAGCGAAAACGTCATTGCCTTAATTCATAGGTTCGTGGAAAAATCACGAAATTAAAAAAAGTACAATTCAAATCGTCACCGTCAAAAAACAGTGATATCTTTCTAATTATCAATAATTTCAAAGAACATTTTAAAATTTATAGTGGACACTAGTGAATTTATTTGTTAATCAAATTATTGAATAATCGCCGCTGTAACCACTGGAAAATCAATTTCCGTTTCAGCAGTATTGTTGAAATAATTGGTGAGTATATTTAGTGCAACATGGGCAACAATTTCTCCGATGGCACCATCAGTATACCCGGCCAACTTAATAGCTTCAACATCCGAATTACTTACCCT
>NZ_JALKBD010000096.1 GCF_023015905.1 Arenibacter sp. F20364
GGACTATTCCCGCCAATTCAAAAAATAGTGATTTAGTATTGCATGTATAGCTACTACATGGTCACGAACTATATTCGCAAATCTAATTGATTTGAAGGACAGCCACTTTGAGAATATTGAGAAACATACTTTTATTATAGAAAAGGGTATTCTTATTTCCTATGAGATTTCAATTGTAACCGAAATTTTGCTTGGTCGGAAACCCAAAACTATCGGATAGTGTCTATCATTTTATACGCCAAATCTGTCTTTCTATTATCCCTATCTGAAATGTTCAATTATATGTATTCCGCTTTCTTTCATTAGCTCACTTGTGTTGAAATCATGGCATACGCCTGGAGTCAGCTTGTAGTTGAAGATCATTGAACCGCCCTTAATCTTGCTATTGAAGCTATAGTTTTGAATTAACATTTTATCCTCTGTTAACTTAGCCAGTTCGATGTCGTGTGTTGCGATAATGCCAGATGTATTTAGTTGCTTTATCTGATGGATCAACGAAAAACCTCCTTTATACCTGTCTTCCGAGTTAGTGCCCTTGAACATTTCATCCAAAAGAAAAAATACATCTTTATCACCTTCTATCAATTTTAGCAATTTTTCAATTCTTTTAAGTTCCGCATAAAAGGAGGAAACCCCCTGTCCTAAATGATCTTGCGTCCTCAGTCCCAATTGTCAGGGGAGGACGGAAGAATGATATAGGCATGCAACAGATAAAAAATACATTCTTCCCTTTTTAAAAATGTGAATGACATAGTCGATTGCTTTTTGGGCATCCTTTGAAAAATCCGTTGGTATTAGTAAATTTTTCATTGCAGCAAGCATTTATATTAGGTCGTTTTCGCTTCAACCAAATTTACCTTGAAATACTTTTTAACCAAATGACATTTGTCAGTCTATTTTTGGATAAACTTATTGGTGTAATCTTTGGTCACAATTCCTTTTATGGTGTTGATGATGAGATGTTGTAGAATCTCTTGCTGGGTATATTTATCAAAAAGACTGGATCTACCAAAAGCGATAGCGTTCAAATTCAAAAAATACAGTTCACAAACCAATCTCAAGTTCACCTCTTTTACAACAAAGCCCAATTTTTGTGCATCGACAAAGAGTTCATAAATAGTTTCATTTACCAAATCATTTCGAAAGCTATAATAGAGATCATAGGCCTTCGGATAATATTTCTTTAGCCCGAAAAGGAACGTGGGACTGAAATATTTTAAATGTTCGAAACCCTTTTTGTATATCAGAATGATCTTTTCCAGAGGATCTTTACAGAGAGCAATCTCAGGTTCTTGAATCTCCCTTAAATAGCTTTGCAACAGATAGGCCGTACTCTCTTGAACCAGTTCTTCTTTTTTGTTAAAATAATGGTAGATGGTCTTCTTCGATATGCCGAGCTGATTTGCCAACTCATCGAGTGTGAACCGTTTGCTCCCAAATTGAGTGAAGTTTAAGGCGGAGCATGCGACAAGTTCGGATTTACTAATCATTGGGTTAAATTATTAAGGCAATATAAAGTTTACATATTTAACACTATAGCGGATATGATAAGGATCACCAAAATGATAAATAGCACTAGGTCGTTAATCCTTTTGTCACGGTTCTTTCTAGTCAAATATAATTGGTCTT
>NZ_JALKBD010000097.1 GCF_023015905.1 Arenibacter sp. F20364
ACTGGTTCCACTGGAGCCACTGGTTCAACTGGAGCAACTGGAGCAACTGGAGCTAAAGGAGACCAAGGAGATACTGGTGCGACCGGAGCCAAGGGCGACCAAGGCGTCAAGGGTGAAACAGGAGCTACTGGTGCAACCGGCGCAACTGGTTCTACAGGTGCAACTGGAGCACAGGGAATACAAGGTATCCAAGGCGAGAAAGGTGATACTGGAGCCAAGGGAGATCAAGGAGATAAGGGAGACACTGGAGCTCAGGGTCCAATAGGATTAACTGGTGCTGACGGAGCCAAAGGAGATACTGGTGCCAAGGGTGACCAAGGCGAGAAAGGTGCTACTGGTTCGACTGGTAATACAGGAGCGCAAGGAATTCAGGGTGTAACTGGAGCTACTGGTAATACAGGAGCCCAAGGTATTCAAGGCGCAACCGGAGCTGATGGCGCAACTGGAGCTACTGGTGCCACAGGTGCTACTGGACCAACCGGGGCTCAAGGAATCCAAGGAGAGACTGGTGCAACTGGTGCGGACGGAGCTAAAGGAGACACTGGTGCCAAAGGTGAAACTGGAGAACAGGGTATTCAGGGTGTAAAAGGAGATCAAGGAGATACTGGAGCCCAAGGTATACAAGGTGTAAAGGGTGACACCGGTGCTACTGGTGCGACCGGAGCCAAAGGAGATACAGGTGCCAAGGGTGACCAAGGCGAGAAAGGTGATACTGGAGCAACTGGTTCAACTGGAGCTCAGGGTCCGATCGGACTTACTGGAGCAACTGGCGCTGATGGAGCCAAAGGAGATACAGGTGAAACTGGATCTACCGGTGCTACAGGAGCTACTGGTGCAACTGGAGATCAGGGTATCCAAGGTTTAAAAGGAGATACAGGCGCTAAAGGCGACCAAGGTGATACTGGTGCTCAAGGCATCCAAGGGGTAACCGGAGCCAAGGGCGACAAAGGTGACAAAGGTGAAAAAGGAGATACTGGAGCGAAAGGCGACCAAGGCGAAACTGGTGCAACTGGTGCAACCGGCCTAACTGGAGCCAAGGGAGATCAGGGAGACAAAGGAGATACTGGTGCAACCGGAGCTAAAGGAGATACCGGAGCTAAGGGTGACCAAGGTGAAAAAGGAGATACTGGAGCAAAAGGAGACCAGGGCGACAAAGGTGACAAAGGTGAAACGGGAGCTACTGGAGCTACTGGTGCAACTGGAGATCAGGGTATCCAAGGTTTAAAAGGAGATAAAGGTGACCAGGGTGACAAAGGTGATACTGGTGCTACTGGAGCTATGGGTGACCAAGGTGATAAGGGTGAAAAAGGAGATACTGGAGCGAAAGGTGCTACTGGTTCTACTGGAGCACAGGGAATACAAGGTGAAACTGGTGCCACAGGTGCAACTGGTAATACAGGAGCAACAGGAGTGCAAGGTGAGAAAGGTGAGAAAGGTGATACTGGAGAAAAAGGTGACACTGGTGCCCAAGGTATCCAAGGTGATACAGGTGCCAAGGGTGACCAGGGCGATAAAGGTGAAACCGGTGCTACTGGTGCTACTGGTTCAACTGGTTCAACTGGTGCGCAAGGAATTCAAGGAGAGGCTGGTGCTACTGGTTCAACTGGAGCTACTGGAGTTCAAGG
>NZ_JALKBD010000098.1 GCF_023015905.1 Arenibacter sp. F20364
CATAACTTTAAATTTTATGATTAAACCTATCCTAAAGGTAGTGAACGGTAAGGTAACACTTGCTTGAAGCTACCTTTAGGTTTAGTTCAACAATGTATAAAAGCAATAGCGGGGAAAGTGAATCAATAAAAGAACGTACTAATAATAAAAAGCAGTCTTGGTGGAAAAAGTTGTGGTCTTAAATCCGCTACTGCTCTTATACTAGACCGTTAGCAATAATTTAAACCAATAATGCGAATACACTCAATTGATAGATTATCTGAACAAATAAAAAGCTCAAAAAGCAAGGAATATTTTGAGGAGGTAATTAGGTCTTATTACTCAAATAATTTTCGTTCAGCAATCGTAATGTTATATTCCATTGTTATCTGTGACTTGGTATTCAAATTGCAAGAACTAAAAGACCAATTTAACGACAATAGTGCAAAGAATATTTTAGAAGAAATTGAGGACTTACAAAAAAGGAATCCAACATCATCTCAATGGGAAACTAGGTTAATTGAATTAATAAAAGAACAAACAAATATATTAGAGCACTCTGATTTTGAGAATATTTTACACTTACAAAAACACAGACATCTTTGCGCTCATCCTGTAATGCTACAAAACTATAATTTATACAGTCCTAATCAGGACACTGTAAGAAGTCACATCATCAATATACTCGAAGGGCTTTTGACAAAACCTGCATTATTGTCAAAGAAAATATTCAATGAATTTTTATCAAATTTATCAGAGATTAAGGAAATTTTAATCACGGAAAAGGATATTGCAACACATCTAAAATCAAAATACTTTGAAAATTTAAATCCGACAATTGAAAAAGAAATATTCCGCTCGTTATGGAAAATTGTTTTCAAAATTGAGAATGTTGAATGCAATGAAAATAGAGAAATAAACTATAAAGCTTTAGAAATAATACTTCAAAGAAATTATGAAACTCTGATAAACTATATAAAGGAAGAAAATCAGTATTTCAGTAATAATTTAAATTTAGATTTTTTTGACTTCATTTTAAAGTTCATAAATAATAATCCTAGAATTTTAGATAGTTTAAATGACAGTTCAAAGACATTAATTGAAAACAAAATAAGTCAAGATGAAAATTATATTTTCCTAGCGTGGTACTTAAACGGAACATTGACTAAACATTTGTCATTTCTAAAAAGTAAAGACGATTATGACTTTAATAATGCTATTAAAACAAATACAATTGTTCAACTTTTTAATACATTTAAAAAACAAGGGTTAACAAGTCAAGGAAAAGAACTTGTAATAATGATGTATGGCAAAAGCAAAAGCTTTGACCAAGCGGATTCAAGATTCGACAATCTTATACAACCATTATTATCTCAATTTACATTACTTGAACTAACTGAATTGATAAAATGCGTACACGAAAATGGACAAGTTCACGGAAGAAGATATGCTAAATGGAGTAATCGTCTGATTAAAGAAAAATTAGATGAATTAGACCCAAATTTTGATTTAAGTATTTATAACTATTTTGAAACATAAAAACTATTGCTAATAACTAAGACTTCGTGTGGTCGGTACGGCCAAACATGAAGACCGTGTTGACTGAACCGGGTCCTGTTTTCCCTTACTATGGGGATTGCTATGG
>NZ_JALKBD010000099.1 GCF_023015905.1 Arenibacter sp. F20364
AATGGTCTGTTCGGGTGCTTAAAAAACAAAACCACCTTAAAAAGCAGTTATCGAGGTCGTTGTTTTAATAATTACGGGGTTGTGCAACGGTTACCGGTGTTGTGTGTAGGCATTTTACGTTTTGATATTTAATTCTGTTTATTTTTTATTTTGTTCGACGAATTATAAATCCGTTGTCAACTTTTTCAAATCCAATTTTCGGATAGTATTCCATCGCAATAGGTGCTGAAAGTAAAATTAACGCAGTTTCTTTTCCTATTTCCTTTTCAGTCAATTCTATTAGTCGTTTTCCAATTCCTTCTTTTTGGTATTCACTTTTCACAGCTAAATCCGACAAATAGCAGGCGTAACAGAAATCAGTCATTGAGCGTGATATTCCAATCAGTTCGTTGTTCAACCACGCGGTTATAATCAAATTTGAATTTTCATACATTTTTGTTATTCGTTCACTATCTTTTGTCGGTCTTTTTATTCCTGAACTATTATAAACCTCAATTATTTCAGCTGTCTTTGGGGTAACTCCGACTTTAAATTCTATATTTTTCATTCGATTTTAGATATTTTTTTGAAGCTGACGCACAACGGTATCGTATAGCCGTCAGTTTCAGGTTTGCATGCGTTAATTATCGATTAGGCACATACTTTAGCAATTCCGCATGGATTCGTGAGCCCGCCCTGAGCGCAGTCGAAGGGTAGTCGAAACCGCCGCCGTTCCGCGCGAAGCGAACAGCGCAGCAAATTGCGTTATACATTGTAGTGGCAGTTTTTATTCATCTATTAGTCGTCTATGGTAATTTATTTGTCCAAGATGATAAGTCAAATGTTTTATCAAATGAATTAGTAAGTATTCATTTGTTTTTACTTTAGAAAACTTCAAAATAGGATAATCGTTTTTCAATTCTTCGTTTGTAATAGAAATCAGTGATTTTTTAACCATTTCTATTGTGGAATTTATACTGTTGATTAATTCAATTTTTGAAACATTTTTTTGAGTAAATTCAAGTTCTCTATTTCTAACATAGTTTGTTTTTCCAATTTCTTTTCCAATAAATGTATTTAGATTTCCAATTAAGTGCAGAGTTAAATTTCCTGCAGAATTAGAAATATTTTTTTCTATTCGCCAGATATTTTCTTCATTTTTATAAAGTCCTATTTCAGTTATTAAGTTGTTCAATTCGCCTTCAAAAAAGCTAATTAATTCGTGTTTATTCATTTGGTAAATCTATCAATTTTCATTAATATTTCAAATTCACTTTTTTCTTAGCTCAGGATTTATTCAGAATCTCATAGGTAAATTACCACTAACCGTCCAGGGCTATGTTCCTGTTGCTACCTTGGACTTGTTGGCAGCATGCGGCTGAGTTTATTAACGTTGGCGACTGGTGCGTAGGGAAGAAAGGAGCCGCGACGAAACATTCCCGGACTGATTTATTTTTGATTAAAGATATTGATTTCCCGAAAGCTAAAACGAGCACTGGGACGTAGCCATTGTTGAACTAAACCTAAAGGTAGCTTCAAGCAAGTGTTACCTTACCGTTCACTACCTTTAGGATAGGTTTAATCATAAAATTTAAAGTTAT
>NZ_JALKBD010000009.1 GCF_023015905.1 Arenibacter sp. F20364
CCCCCCCTACCGGTAGGCAGGGGCCGAAGCCGCACCACCGAAGCAGGACAAGGGATACGGCAGAGCACACGGCCCGACCTAGGAGAGGGAAGGCCCACAATGGACTCCCTACCCTACATTGTGTATACTCTAAATAAAGGATTTACAATCTTATTCCCTGGACCTGTTCTGGTCCTTCCAGATATTGGTGAGCGTGGCGTAATCGTATTCCAACACGGAAGCCTGTCTTTCCAAACTAAAATCCGCAAAAGCCCGCTGTAGAATATCCTCTATCAGGTAATCCTCGTGCACCATATCGGGATGGTATTCTTCCTTAATACTTATACTGAACATTTTGGCCGTAGTATTGTACCAGAATGCACGCCAGCCACTTCGCAACTCTTTTACAAGATCGAAAGCAGTAATTCCTGTTTGCCTGTAAATCAATTTTACCAAAATCTGCCCTTCCGTACGCGTTAATTTTTTTAATTCCTCGGAAAATTCGTCCTCAATAAATTTTTGAACCTTGCGCGTAAACCTTCTTTTGTGGGAATTCTTTTTTATATGTTCCAAACTGTCGTTCAGTTCCACCAACCTTTCGGCCGCCAATTTGGCATAAGGATAGACCTTCATAGTTTTTCTCCTTAAAATATAATACCTTAATTTATCATTATAAGAGGAGAATTTAAGCCTGCCAAATACATATACTTCATTTAAGGCTATAGAACTCTGAAGAACAGAGTCGCCCTCCATTATTATATATTGTTGGGCCAAGGAATCCAAGGTCTCTTCCGCAACCTGCCCTATCCCAACAAAACCCATCACACCAAAAAGTATTACCAAAAATCTTTTTCCCATCGAACCATAAAATACAAAAGCCTTGCCAAAATTAACGATAAACAAAGAATGATATTATTAATTAAAAGTGAATATTGTTAAGTTTGTATTCAAAATATACGTAAATGAGCGCAAAAAAGATCCTTACCAAAAAATCTGTAGATTTTTTAGAGAAATATTTAAACAATGCCTCCCCCACAGGTTACGAATGGGAAGGACAAAAATTATGGATGGAGTATCTAAAACCTTATGTAGATACTTTTATTACCGACACTTACGGAACTGCTGTAGGGGTCATAAACCCGGATGCCGAATATAAAGTTGTCATAGAAGGGCATTCCGATGAAATATCCTGGTACGTAAACTATATTACCGATAACGGTTTGATCTATGTGATCCGAAACGGAGGGAGTGATCACCAAATTGCCCCTTCAAAATGGGTGGACATCCACACTAAAAATGGAATTGTAAAAGGAATATTTGGATGGCCGGCCATTCACACGAGGGACAGCTCCAAAGAAGAATCCCCCAAATTGGATAACATTTTTATAGACATAGGCGCCAAGGACAAGGCAGAGGTTGAAAAAATTGGAGTGCACGTAGGATGTGTTATTACCTATCCTGATACCTTCCAAATTCTGAACAAAGATAAATTTGTTTGTCGCGCTATCGACAACCGAGTGGGCGGGTTTATGATCGCTGAAGTAGCCAGACTACTGAAGGAGAATAAAAAGACGCTTCCGTTTGGACTTTATATTACCAATTCCGTACAGGAAGAAATTGGACTAAAGGGAGCCGAAATGATCACCCAACGAATAAAGCCGAATGTTGCGATTATCACCGATGTTTGTCATGACACCACCACTCCTATGATCGAGAAAAAGAAACAAGGTCATACCGAAATCGGCGAAGGTCCAGTAATCTCTTATGCCCCTGCAGTACAAAACAAACTTAGGGAGCGAATTATTGAAACTGCGGAAGCTAGCAAGATTCCTTTTCAACGTATGGCCGCTTCAAGATATACCGGTACGGACACCGATGCCTTTGCCTATAGCAATGGCGGCGTAGCTTCTGCCCTAATTTCCCTCCCACTTAGATATATGCATACCACCGTGGAAACGGTTCATAAGGACGATGTTGAAAACGTAATTAGACTTATCTACGAAACCCTTCTTAATATTAAGGAAGGAGAAACTTTTAATTATTTTGATTAGTACCTACTAAATCCTCCCTTTGGGGAGGATTTTTTTATCTATGGTAAACTACCTCGGGGCAAGCCCGCCCGAACGGGTAGGGGCCGACAAAGGCAGGGCCGCAATGCATTGAAAGCAACCTTATTTTAGATTTCGAAACGAGCATCAGGGCATTAAAATCTCGATTATTGAGTAAATTAGTCAGCTAAACAATGTTATATGGATGAATTAATAGACGTACTGGATGCCGACGGGAATTACACAGGTAAATCCATCATGAAGTCGGAGGCGCACAGAAAGGGAATTTTTCACCCTAGCATACATGTTTGGTTATATACCAAAAACGGAGAAATACTTATTCAGCAACGCACCAAAAACAAAGATACCCATCCAGGACTCTGGGATGTTTCCGTAGCCGGACATATAGGTGCCGGTGAGGATGTAATTAATTCCGCCATTAGGGAAGTACAAGAAGAAATTGGACTTGCAATCACAAGCAGTGAATTGCACAAAATTGGCGTATTTAAATACAGCTGCCAACACCATAAAGATCTATTGGACTGCGAATTCCACCACACATTTTTATGCGAACTAAAAACACCCTTGGCCAAACTTAAAATGCAAGAAACCGAAGTGGCCGATCTTAACCTGATTTCAATTCCTGCCTTCAAAAAAAAACTGAATAGGAATACACACTCCAAAAAGTATGTGCCCTATGATATGGAATACTATGACACCGTATTGAATGCCATACGAAAAAGACTATAAGCCTTTAAAAAACTCCTCCGGTTCATCCAGACTATAGGTATCCTGCCCCCCTTTAAGCATATCCTTGACCACGAAAGAATTGTTGGCCAACTCCTGCTCCCCTATCAACACCACATAAGGAACATTCCTATTATTGGCATATTTCATTTGTTTCTGCATCTTGGCACTGGACGGATAAAGATCACATTTTATCCCTGCCCCCCTTAATTGATTAACAAGCTTCAAAGAAGTTAATGCCTCCTTGTCCCCGAAATTAACACAGAGCACTTGTAAGGATTGGTCAATAGCTTCAGGGAATAATCCAAGTTCTTCCAACACCAGATAGATCCGGTCCAAGCCAAAAGATATCCCTACACCACTTACATCCTTAAGACCAAAAATACCGGTAAGGTCATCGTAGCGACCCCCACCACCAATAGATCCCATACTTACCCCTTCCGGAGCAGCTACCTCAAATATGGCTCCTGTATAGTAATTAAGTCCCCTGGCCAAAGTAACATCTATCTTCAGGTTTGCAGATTGCAACCCCAGTTCCCCCAAGGTTTCAATAATAAACCTGAGCTCCCCTACTCCTTTGCTTCCCTCCTCGGAATCATTCAGTAGCCCACTTAATATAGAAAGTTGTTCCAGATTACTTCCTCTAAGTTCAAATAGAGGGGCCGCTTTTTCAATAGCAGCCTCGGAGATACCTTTTTCCCGCATTTCTTTGGAAACTCCATCAATCCCTATTTTGTCCAGCTTATCCAAAGCTACCGTGAAATCGATCAATTTATCCCGTTCCCCGATTACCTCGGCAATCCCGGCCAATATCTTTCTGTTATTCAGTTTAATGGTTACTCCCTCCAACTTCAAATCCGTAAACACAGCATCGTACAACTGCACTAACTCCACTTCCTGCAATAACGAGTCTGAGCCTACCACATCGGCATCGCACTGAAAAAATTCGCGGAAACGCCCTTTTTGGGGTCTATCGGCACGCCATACCGGTTGGATCTGATATCTTTTAAAAGGGAAGTCAATTTCATTTTGATGCATTACCACATAACGGGCAAAGGGAACTGTTAGGTCATAACGCAGAGCCTTCTCAGAAATCTTTGAAGTTATAGCACTTGAATCCTTGGTGCTATATAAATCATCATTCACCTTATTTAAATAATCCCCAGAATTAAGGATTTTAAAGATCAGTCGATCTCCTTCATCGCCATATTTCCCCATTAAGGTTTCCGAATTCTCAAAAGAAGGGGTTTCAATAGGTTGAAAACCATAGGTTTGAAAATGCTTTTTTACCACATCGAATATATAATTCCGCTTATTGACTTCTGAAGGGGAAAAGTCCCTGGTCCCCTTAGGTATGGATGGTTTTTGTGCCATTGTATATAAATCTGGTGTAAATATAGTGGATTGTGGAATTTTGCCCGTGCCGGAACAACTAAAATTAACCTATTAAATCATCGAACCATTTATATAGCTCCCCTTTTGTAATTACAGCTCCTTGTTTTATTAAATCGAATTTGTCCAAATTTTTATCCTCCGAATAGGCTTTGGAGGCCGTTAGGTATTCCACAAAATCTGATTGGTAATTTTTCCTGAACCAGGAAAACCCTTCTTTGGTACTTAGGTCTATATCGGGATTCATCACCTTTACGGAGATCAATTTCATTTCCTTTTCCAGTAAATGAAAAAAATGCATGTGCTGGGCAGATATATTTTCCAGAAACTGCACCTTGGACAATACACCTTCCCAAATTAAGTCGCTAAAAACATCCAGTTCCTCCTCTGCTACTTCCGGTTTCTCCTTTTTCAACTTCTCCCATTCATCCCCCGTGATGGATTGAGTAGCCAAGAAATTTATGAATTCTTGGTGCAACTCCTCCAACTGCTGCCTTGTTAATCTTGTGTATTTCATTTTTTTATAAATCATTAGCTCTTTTAACAATCACAGTTTTGACCATGACCCTTGATTTCGCTTTAAGGAAGTGCAAAAATAAAAAGGCTGTGGGAATTGCACAGCCTTTTAAAAATTAAATTAAGATTAATTTAAAATATATAGCGCAGGCCAAATTGCGCTTGCCATCTGGACAACAAACCAGTATCATAACCATAAGTTTTTGTAACATTGGGATCAAAAGTATAGGTAGGTATATTTGTATTGGGATCAACACTTACCCCAATTGGACTAATATTATTAGGTTGCTGGATTAAACCCCAATCCGAGCTTATCATGTTCCCAATATTAAGAACATCTATACTAAACTGAATGGTGTTGGTTTTATCACCTGCCACCTTAAAATTATAATCCTGAAGTAATTTCATATCCCACCTACCTCTCCATGGTGCCTTTGCACCATAACGCTCCATATATTCCCCCCTATGTTCCTTCAAATAATTGTCTTGCTGAATGTAGGCCTCAAAGGCTTCCGACTGCCCAGCTCCGGAAAACTGCATTTGCGCCAATTCAGCGTTGGTAGGGATATACAAGAGATCATTGTTTTGAAAGGAGCTATCATTGTTAATATTACCGGCATAGGTATAATTGTACCTTCCGCCCTGGGCGTATTCAAAAAAAGTGGAAATGGTGGTAGCCCAGGTATCACCTCCATACTTAAATTGCTTGGACAGCACCCCTATAAACCGATGCGTATCACCATATTTGGAATAGGCAAGAACGTCGTTGTTGGCATTTCCTAAATTTGGATTAAAATCGAAAGCATCACCAGTAATCTCCGCCTCAATGGAGTTTACATCCTTGGCATTTAAATAACTATATGCCAAACTGGTATAGATTCCGTTGGAAAAAGTTTTCTGTCCCTTGAAGGCAATGTTCCAAATTCTCCCTTTGTCCGAATTTGTGAACACATAGGCATTGTTGCCCTTATCCACTGCGGTATAAACAGGTCTATTGTCCCCCGGGGCATTCAAAGTTGCTGACGGATTCCGCATTCCCCAATTTTGCACATGTGCCGCATTAATATCTTTGGTATAGGAAACATCCACAGTTCCAATAATCCCATTTTCAAACCTTTTGTCCAGCCCTAAATTGGTTCTCCATACCTGTGGAAATTTAAAATCGGGGTCAACCAACTGAAAAAATCCATCATCTGCTCCGCTGACCTGATTACCAATCCATACAAACGGCAATCTCCCGGTAAACACACCTGTACCTCCACGTACTTGAGTAGCACTTTCCCCATCTAGCTCCCAGTTAAATCCCAATCGAGGGGAAATAAGCCAATCATTGGTCGGCATTTTCGTAGAATTAAGAAACACCTCTTCTCCCTTATTGGGGTTAAAATAGGATATGGAATTGTCCCTGGTAGCACCATTTTCGGTATCGATAAACTTCTGAATCAATTCACCGGTATTAAAGTACAAGGGCTTATCGAATCTTATTCCATAGGTCAATTTAAAATTATTGGTAGTATTCCATTCATCCTGTAGGTAAAATGCCAATTGGCCTACATTGAGTTCGGATAATTTCCAGCCCCCATCATTCCCAGTCCCTGCAGCATTACTTGAATTAAAAGCATTCTGAGTGGCACTTAAGTACTGATCAACCACCCCACCAGGTTGTGCATTATCCAAAAATTCCTGTACATTAGGGTAAGGGCCAAACAAACCGTAGTAAGGAAATATCCCAAAATTAAAAGACTCGTAATTGGTTAGGTTGAAGGAGTTCTTGAACATAAATTTTTCAAACGAAAATCCAACGGTATAGGTGTGATTACCCTTAAAAAAACTGAGGTTGTTGGTCAATTGGAATACTTTCTGATCCAACCTGTTGTTTATTGAAAAAGGCTCGTGTCCAGCTATAATATAATTGGATCCATTGCCATCCTGAATGGTTATAACCGGCGCAGGTGAAGAAAATGGATTTCTAAAATCATCAAAGTATGAGTAGCCCAATTGCAATTTATTAATGGCTTCCTCAGATAATGTGGAGTTTAACTCCAATTGAAAAGACTGCAAGCGATTATTTATTTCATAACCGGAATTTTCAAACTGCAGGGTCGCAAAATTAGGGCCTCTGGAGGTTATTGCCGTGGGGTGTGCCGGTTTTTCTTTGGAGGCATCCAGGAAATTATAGATTAAAGCCAGACGATTATTATCATTAACGTTCCAATCCAACTTAAAGATACCTTTGGTAGATTTGGCTCCAAAAGTGAAGCCTTCATAACTTCCCGTATCATATCCCAAGGCAGACAAGGCAGATTGAACGGCCATTAGGTCGCTTTCCAAAACCCGTGATTCGTTAATGGCTCCTGAGCCGGAATTGGGAATCCATCCATTGGTACCCAAATCATCCCTTTCATCTTGTTCAAAATTAACAAAAAAGAACAGTTTGTTTTTTACAATTGGCCCTCCTAAACTAAATCCATATTGATTCTGCTTTAAGGCCGGTTTCACAACATCCTCTCCTTTGACCTTGCTACCAGTAAGATCCTCATTCCTATAAAAGCCATATGCCGTTCCATGAAATTCATTGGTACCGCTTTTGGTTACAGCATTAACGGATGCACCCGTAAAGCCAGATTGGGTAACATCATAAGGCGCAGTAGAAACCTGAATTTGATCTATGGCATCCAAAGAAATGGGCTGTGCATCCGTTTGTCCACCTGGAGTAGGTGCATCTAGGCCAAAAGGGTTATTGAATATTGCCCCATCCAACGAAAAATTATTGTATTGATCATTACGGCCACCGAATGAATTTCCACTGGCCGTTGGCTCCAAACGGGTAAAATCCGCGGCAGATCTGGAAATCGTGGGAAGTCTTGTCAGCTCCCTCTTACCAACGCTAGTCTCGGCCCCCGTCCTATCACTCCCAAAGGTACCGGTACCGCGATCGGAAACCACAATTACCTCATCCAGAGCTTGATTGTCGGACACCAATCTAGCCTCTATATTCTGGGTTTTTCCCAAGGTTAAAAAAATGTCGTTATCCGTTTGACTTTTAAAGCCGATGTAGGATATAGTAACCTCATAAGGCCCTCCTACCCTTAAATTAAGGAGGTTAAACCTTCCGTCCTCATTGGTTATGGCTCCATACTTGGTACCTGTAGGTGTATGTATGGCCACAACGTTGGCCCCTAACAAAGGAATATCTTGATCATCTATGACAATCCCCCTGATATTGGAGGTAGTTACCTGTGCTGTAAGCATGAGCCCATAGCAAAAAATCGCCAAAGCCAGAAATAATTTAGTTTTCATGTTATTTGAGTTTTTGGGTTAATGTTTATAGTAGTCCTTATAAAAATAACACAAAAAAAGGCCACATTTCTGTGGCCTTTCAAATAACTTATTCAAAAAATATTAACCCTTAGCTTCTGCAACTACTTCAAATGGGAAATCGACTACCACATCTCTGTGCAATCTTATTTGAGCATTGTAAGGACCTGTCCTTTTAACAGCTCCACCCTGAATGGAGATATATCTTCTATCCAAAGAGTGCCCAGCTTTTTCCAAAGCATCCGCCAAATCTATATTGGTAATAGATCCGAACAATTTGTCACCAGCACCCGCTTTGGCAGCTATCTTGATTTCCAATTGCTTAATAGCTTCAGCTGTTTTATTGGCAGCGTCAACAATTTTCTTCTCTTTATGAGCTCTTTGTCTTAAATTTTCAGCCAATACTTTTTTGGCCGAAGGTGTAGCTAAAGAGGCCAATCCCCTTGGGATTAGGTAATTTCTACCAAAACCATTCTTTACGTTCACCAAATCATCTTTAAAACCTAAGTTTTGTACGTCTTCCTTTAATATAAGTTCCATCGTCCGTTTCTTTTTATTTTAATAAATCGCCAACATAAGGCATTAAAGCTAAATGACGTGCTCTTTTTACGGCAACAGCCACTTTTCGTTGATATTTCAACGAAGTACCGGTAAGTCTTCTCGGTAGCAATTTACCTTGCTCATTTACCAATTTAATTAAGAAATCAGGATCCTTATAATCTACATATTTAATACCTGATTTTTTGAAACGACAATACTTCTTTTGAGTGTTGGTTTCTATATTAAGAGGAGTAAGATATCTGATCTCTCCGTCTTTTTTTCCTTTAGCTTGTTGTTCTATTGATGCCATAATCCTTACGCTTTAGCTTTTAACTTTGTTCTTCTTCTTTCTGCCCATGATACGGCATGCTTGTCTAATTTTACGGTTAGAAAACGCATAATTCGTTCGTCCCTTCTGAATTCCAATTCATAAGGGGCAATGACGTCGCCTTCAGCTGTAAACTCGAACAAATGGTAAAAACCACTTTTCTTGTGTTGGATCGGATAGGCCAATTTCTTTAGCCCCCAGTTTTCTTTGGCTACCATTTTGGCACCTTTGTTAATTAAGAAATCCTCGAATTTCTTAACTGTTTCCTCTATCTGAGTGTCAGATAGAACGGGATTTAAAATGAAAACAGTTTCGTAATTGTTCATATGTTTAAAATTTTTTAAGTCTGCAAAAGTAATTATTTTTTGTTCATATCACAAGAAAATGAAAAAATCTTCGTTATACCTAGACAAACATAATATTGAACTTAACCAAAAACAATTAAAACTATGGTCATTGCCATTTACACAACAATTACTGCAATGTTTACAACTTTTGTTGTACATCAGCATGAATTTTAAGTACTTTGTCGATGATTTAACCCCACAAATCAACCATTTATGAAATTAAGAAGCATTATCGTGGACGACTCGTCCATGCAGCGGATGGCGGTTGCCAAACTGGTGAACAACCATCCGAATCTGGCTTTGGTAGCTGAGTACAGTAATGCCATTGAAGCTAAAAACGGCATCAAAAACAATGAAATCGATTTAATTTTCCTAGATGTAGAGATGCCAATTATCACTGGGTTCGACCTATTGGAGTCCCTGGATAACAGCCCTCAGGTAATTTTGATTACTGGTAAACCTGATTATGCCCTTAAGGCATTTGATTACGATGTAACAGATTACCTTCACAAACCAATTACCTTATCACGTTTTGACGCCTCTGTTAAACGGGCCGTTGCAAAATTTGAGCAAATCAATAAGGTAACGGAAGACGAAGAACATATTTTTGTAAAGAGCAACCTTAAGAAAAGAAAGGTTATTTTGAACGAGATAAAATGGATAGAAGCCCTGGGTGACTACATTAAATTAGTTACCGACGAAGCTAATATCGTAATTTTATCAACAATGAAATCTTTCGAAAAACAGTTGCCGGAAGATAAGTTTTTAAGGATCCACAAATCCTATATTGTCAACTTGGAGAAAGTTGAGAAGTTTAACAGTAAAAACGTAGAAGTTAGCGGAAAACAAATACCTTTAAGTAGAAATAAGAAAACAGAACTGGCAGAGGCCTTGAATAATTTTTAATTATATGTGATCTACATTGTAGATTACGCGCACACCTCTGTAATACGAAATAGCATTAAAGGATTTTTCAATTCTTTTAATGCTATTTTTTGTTTTAACCAAAGAGAATTTACTTCCTATCTTTACGATAACATTTTTTATATACTGATTCCGAATCCTAGCTACGGGAGGATACTCAGGTCCCAATACGTTTTCGCCAAAACTATTCCTCAAGGATTTGGCAAACCATTCCGAAGCATCGTTGAGTTTATTGTAATCCTTATGTTTAAATGTAATTTTGATAATTCTGTTTATTGGAGGATACTTATACTGCTCCCTTTCATAGATCTGCTCTTGGAACATTCCACTATAATCACTTGTAGTTACTTGCTGTAATATCCTATGATTGGGGTTATAACTCTGAATAATTACCTTGCCTCTTTTTTTGGTTCTACCTGCCCTACCGGCCACCTGGGTCAGCAATTGAAAACTTCTTTCGTGGGCCCTAAAATCTGGAAAATTCAACAGCGAATCCGCGTTCATGATACCTACCAGGTTCACATTCCTAAAATCCAACCCTTTTGTCAGCATTTGGGTCCCCACAAGGATATCGATCTCCTGTTGTTCAAAGGAGGTGATTATCTTTTCATATCCGTGTTTCCCCCTGGTGGTATCCAGATCCATCCTTCCAACATTCGCCTTGGGGAACAAGCTATGCAGTTCCTGCTCCACTTGCTCGGTCCCGAAACCTTTGGTATCCAAGGTGGCATTCCCACAGGCCTGACAGGTTTCCTGAAGGGCTATATGATAACTACAGTAGTGACACCGCAATTGCTTTCTGTGCTGGTGGTAGGTGAGACTAACATCGCAATTAGGACATTGGGGGGCATGGCCACAGGTAGTGCATTCCATGATCGGGGCAAATCCCCTACGGTTTTGAAAGAGAATAACCTGCTCCCCATTTTCCAAGGTTTCAGTAATTTCTTCCAAAAGTCGATCCGAAAAATGCCCTTTCATCCTTTTTTTTCGGGATTGTTCCTTTATATCTACCAGTTCCATGTCCGGCATAAGCACATTCCCATATCTTCTCTCTATGCGTGCATAGCCGTATTTGGAAATCTTTACATTATAAAAACTCTCTACACTTGGCGTGGCAGAACCTAGGAGAATATCGCTTCCGTGCAAATTGCCCAGAACAATTGCGGCGTCCCTTGCATGATATCTGGGCGCCGGGTCATATTGTTTAAAAGAACTTTCATGCTCCTCATCCACTATAACCACTCCCAAATCCCTAAATGGCAAGAACAAAGCAGACCTGGCCCCAATGACAATCTGTGCCACCGGCCTATTTTCCAAAACATTATTCCATACCTCTACCCTTTCCTGAACATTATATTTGGAATGATATACAGCTACTTTTTCACCAAAATAGGCCTGCAGTCTAGAAATCAGCTGGGTGGTGAGGGCAATTTCCGGAAGGAGGTACAGTGCCTGTTTCCCTTGGCTTAAATACTCCTCTATCAGCTTAACATATACCTCTGTCTTTCCTGATGAGGTAACCCCGTGCAAAAGTACCGTCTTGTTATCTTTAAAGGACACTTTTATATCCCTTAAGGCAGCCAACTGATAATCGTTCAAAGATTTTAAGGTTTCGGTTGGATCTTCCCCTTCGTAGACCACCCTATCTGTTTGCACAAAATGTTCTTCCAATATACCCTTATCTATCAGCGCTTTTATAATGGCACTGGAGCTATTGCTTGCCTTCTCCAAATCGCTCACTTTTACAGGCTTTTTTGTTACCGCCTGTAATTGAAATAGTGATAGTACCACTTGGCTCTGTTTAGGGGCCCTGGTCAAGCTATTCAATAACACCTCTAAAGCCTCTTCCGACCTATGATTTTTTCCCAGTTGAACGTACCGGACCAATTTTGGTTTGTATTGCTCGAACATCTCCTCCTTGAGAAAAATAATGTTCTTTTTAAGCAATCTATTTAAAATGGGGATGATATTCTTTCTATCCAAAATATCACTTATCTCCTGAACTCTAAGTATTGATTGATGCTGTAAGGCCTCAAACACCATGAATTCATCATCAAGCAATTCGTTTTCCTCTACAATGGCCCTATCGTTCCTTAATATCAAAGTTTCACTTTCCAATAGCAGCGCACTGGGCACGGCCGAGCGAAAAACTTCACCTATAGAACACATGTAGTACTGGGCCAACCATTGCCAAAACTTGAGCTGTATATTGGTCACCAAAGGATAATCGTCCAAAATCTGGTCTATTTCCTTAGCATCATAAACTGTGGGAGCAGTGCTGTGAATTTCGAAAACCAGGGCCGTGTATATTTTAGACTTTCCAAAAGGAACAGCCACCCTCATACCCGGTTTTAATACACTTTTCTCTTCTTCCGTAACCTTATAGGTGAAGAGTTTTTCAATAGGAATAGGTAAAATTACATTTACAAAATACTGCATAGTCCCCAGACTTCTATCCTTCTACCCTTATCCAAGTTTGGGTGCGGTAAATAAATGCCAAATACCCCCTAACCTTAAGTTCATCCGGGTTATCCGGATTTAGCCACAACTTACATCTAAAGGTCATTGCCTGTTCAGGATCAAAGAGGGTCTTACCTTTCCATTCGCCATTTCCAACGTGTTCCACATCCTCAATTATTTTCATACCCACTATTGGCTGGTCCTTTTTATCTCCGTCACATTTTCCACAAACGGCATTTTCCCTACCCTCTTCCAAGATTTCCACTACATGACCGTACATAAGCCCATCTTCCTCATAAATACTAATAATGGCTTTGGCATTACCAGTTCTATCATCAATGGTTTTCCATTTCCCAAAAATACTTTGTGCCGAAATCGACATTGAAAAAAGCATAAAAACACCCCCAATTATCCACCTATTCCTTTTTGTCATGTTTTTCATAGTTTTTTCTTAACGAATTCAATGAGGCATTCAGTTCAAACCCCAACAGCAATATATTGGAATTTAACCAAATAAAAACCAATAAGATCAACAAACCTCCTAAAGCGCCATATAATTCGTTATATCTGGCAAATTTTTCAACATATACCCCAAATAAGTAAGAAGTTAGAATAAAAAGTAGGGTGGTCATGAGGGCCCCGGCAGAAAAAAATTTGGCCTGCTTTCCCTCTTTGGTTCCAAAATAGTATAAAATGGCGGTTATGAAGTAAGCCAACATACCTAAAAATAAAAACTTACCCCATTGCACCAAAATGAATTCACTTTCATCCACCTCCAATTCCACTCCCCTATGTGTTATATCGTATAATCCTATAAGTACATATGCCTCAAAATAAACAAAGATAACCGCCCCCAATAAAAGGAGGATAGACAGCATCAACCCTACCATCAAGGCATAGACGTACTGCTTAAACATACTGCGATTGAGATTTACATGGTAAGAGTTTTCAAAGCCCACAAAAATTGCGTTCACTCCATTGGCCATCAAAAAAATCGAGGTAATAAATGCGATCGCCGAGGACAGGACATCCCCCCTTTCCTGCGCACTGATCTGCAAGTAAATTTCACTAAAATAATCCCCTGTTGCACTAGGTAAAAATGATTCCAAAAAAATTAGGAATTCCGTATCAAAATTTGAATTTCCCACAGAAACATAGGGAATTATGAACGGGATTAGGGTTACCAAAAAAATCAACAATGGAAATAAGGCCAAGAACAAACTAAAGGATATGGAACTTGCCCTTGTAGACAAAGCGCCTTTTACTATCCCCAAAACATACATCTCCATAAGGTCATAAAAAGACAGCCCCTTAAAAGCAGGCAACTTAACCTTTTTCATTAAACCCACAATCGAATTTATAATGGGAATTTTCTCTAGTTTTCTTTCAATTTCCAGAGACATTTACACTGCTTTAAGACTGAGGTCCATATTGTATATCGAATGTGTCAAGGCTCCCGAGGAGATGAAATTGACACCGCATTCCGCATATTTTCTAATGGTTTCCTCATTAATTCCTCCCGATGATTCCGTTAAACATTTATCCCCGATCATTTTTACCGCTTTCCGTGTATCCTCAAAACTAAAGTTATCCAGCAAAATTCTATATATGCCGTCAGATTCCAAGATAATCTCCACTTCCTTTAGGTTCCTAGCCTCTACTATTATCCTTAAATCCAATTTTTTGTCATCGAGATACTTCTGTGTCTTTTCTATTGCCTTGGTAATACCGCCTGCAAAATCAATATGGTTGTCCTTTAACATAACCATATCATAGAGGGCAAATCTATGATTTTCACCTCCACCAATCTTTACCGCCCATTTTTCCAGTGCCCTTATTCCCGGGGTAGTCTTGCGGGTATCCAAAATTTTGGTCTCGGTACCCTGCAAAAGTTTAACAAAATAATTGGTCTTGGAGGCAATGGCACTCATTCTTTGCATACCATTAAGTACCAACCTCTCTGCCTTTAAAATACTTTGGGAACTTCCGGAAACATAAAACACGATATCCCCAAATTTTACATCGCTGCCGTCATTGATAAGTACTTCTACCTCCAAGTCCTTATCAACGTATTTAAAGACCTGTTTTGCGAAATCAACCCCGGCAATGATGCCTTTATCCTTGACCAATAGTTTAGCCTTGCCCGTAGCTGAATCCGGAATACATGCGAGTGAACTATGGTCCCCATCGCCCACATCTTCGCGTATCGCATTCTTTATTATTAAATCGAGCTCTGTCTTAAATTGTTCTTCTGATATCATGCAATAATTTTTCCTTGCTAATTTACTAAATTGTTTGTGCAATTCCTCCTCAGTTAATTCATTCCATGCCTAAAAGCTTAAAATACAGTAGGCCTGTTCGTGAACTTGAAACAAACTGCCACAAAATAAAACTCGAGATATTGATAAAATTAACGCTTTACCCATATCTGCTTCTTTTTGGAGTTTAAAATTTGCACATTACATTTGCCCTATGACTATAAAACTATTAGTACTGGGAAAAACAGATAGCACTCAATTGAGCCAATTAATTGAGGAATATCAGAATAGGCTAAAACACTATATTAAATTTGAGCTGGAAATAATTCCCGATATCAAGAATACCAAAAACCTTTCCGAAAAACAACAAAAGGAAAAAGAGGGGGGGGCTATTTTAAACAAACTGAACAGTACAGATTTACTTGTCCTGTTGGATGAAAACGGAAAACAGAAAACTTCCGTGGAATTCTCGGAATACCTCCAAAAAAACATGAACTCCGGCCTAAAGCAACTCGTATTTGTCATTGGCGGCCCTTACGGATTTAGTGATGCGGTATACCAAGAAAGCCAAGGCAAGATCAGTTTATCTAAAATGACCTTTTCGCACCAAATGGTCCGATTGTTTATGGTAGAGCAGCTCTACAGAGCATTTACCATTCTAAGGAACGAACCATACCATCATCAATAAAAAAAGTGTAAAAATAAAAGCCCTAGAAATTCCCTTATATTGAAGCCTTGCCTATAGGCCATAAAAAAACTGCCTAAAAATAAATTTCAGGCAGTCTTAAATTTACGTTTACCTTTTCATTCTAATATAGAACCCTAAATTTAATAGTATTATCTATTTTTTTAAGGTCTTTTAATACGTCCTTGTTATATTCCTTATCCAAGTCGGAAATAACATATCCTACCTCATTATCCGTAGAGAGATACTGACCGGAAATATTCATATCATAACGGGCCAAAACTTCATTGATCTTTGCCATAACTCCAGGAACATTCTTGTGTATGTGCAAAAAACGATGTGCATTATTCTGTTTGGGCAGTCTAATGTTTGGAAAGTTTACCGCATCTACCGTATTCCCGGAATTGATATAGTCCATTATTTTGTTGGGGACAAAATCCGCTATATCGCGTTGTGCTTCCTCGGTACTTCCTCCTATATGTGGCGTTAGAATAACATTCTCCAAGCCTTTAAGTTCCGTAAAGAATTCGCCATTACTTCTAGGCTCCTCTGGAAAAACATCTATGGCCGCACCGGCAATTTTTCCACTTTTCAGGGCCTTGGCCAAAGCTTCTATATCCACCACAAAACCTCTGGAAAGATTTACGAACAGGGCACCATCTTTCATTTGGTTAATCTCCCTTTCCCCTATAAAATTCTTATTGGCCTTATTATCGTCTATATGCAGGGTTACTACATCGGAAACATTTAACAAATCCTCCAAAGTACTGCATTTGGTTGCATTGCCCAAAGCCAATTGATCTCCCACGTCGTAATAGTAAACGCGCATACCTAATGCTTCGGCCAATACCGACAATTGTTTTCCAATATTGCCATATCCAACAATTCCGATATTTTTGCCACGCACCTCTTTGGAGTTGGCAGCCGTTTTGTTCCATTGACCAGCATGGATTTCAGTACTACGTGGAAAGATACTTCTCATCAACATGATGATCTCACCAATGGCCAGTTCTACAACTGACCTTGTATTGCTATATGGGGCATTAAAAACAACTACCCCTTTTTTCTTGCAGGCACCCAAGTCTATTTGGGTAGTGCCTATACAAAAAGCACCGACCACCATAAGTTTGTCCGCCGCCGCCAATACATTTTTGGTGACCTGGGTTTTGGATCGAATACCTAAAACATGTACTCCTTTTATTTTCTCGATAAGCTCTTCTTCCGTTAAACTATGTTTTAGCAACTCTACGGAAAACCCTTCCTCGGAAAGGGTATCGAAGGCATTTTGATGGACATTTTCCAACAATAAAATCTTAATTCTATTCTTTGGGTAGGATATCTTTCTTGGCAACTTGTTCACAAATAAAAATTCATCTAAATTAGGTGTAATATAGTCTGCGTTTCTCGCAGCCTTTTCTCTATGCACATTCTCGGTATAGGCAAAAAATTTATCCGCAATACCAGCTTCGCGCATTACATAGTCACTGTAACCGTCTCCTATTACCTGTACCTCCCCTTGAAGGTCCAAGTTTTTTAAACAGGCAATTTTTCCGTTGTGCGAGGCCAATACGTTATCCTCGTCAAACCCAATAATTTTTCCGTTTTCGTCAAATCGAAATGTATTTGCATACACCCTATCTGCAGGAATGTTGTATTCGGCAACTATGGGATCTATAAACTCTTTAAAACCACAGGAAATTACATAAATATCATCGGAATAATTCTGGAAAAATTCCTTATTGGATTCTATCGATTTGGAGATCTTTTGGCGAAGTAATTCCACCAAATTCTGCAAATCATCCTTGTGGGCATTTAATAAATTAATTCTTTTTTCCAGGGATTGGGTAAAGGAAATATCCCCATCAATGCCCAAATTGGTAATTTTCTGAATTTCCCGAATAATATCCTCCTTATCTGACCTACCATCTAGCGTAATTTCCGCTAAAACATCCAGTGCCTCTACCCTAGTCAGGGTACTATCAAAATCAAACACATATTTTCTGCCTGCCGCAACCATTGAATCTGAATTTTAAGGGGCAAAAGTAAGAATTAATTTTATCCAACTCCCTATTATTGCTAAGAAAAGTAATCGATACCTGATTTTCGTCAATATATGTAAGAAAATGACTTTTTTAAACCATTAAAATTGAGAAATTGACAAAATTGGCCCGTACACAATCCTAGGGGCCAATTTTGAAATCCAACCATTAGCATTAATGAAGTTTATCGGATTTGGGACGGATTAGACCTAGCAATGTCGTTTATTTGGACAAATCTGACCTCAGCGAACCCCGAGATAAACCAATCCGGTTATGATAGCCAATCCAAAACTCAATAGGGTGCCGATCAATATATATTCTGTGAGCTTTCTTGAATTGCTTTCCTTAAGGTCATTGAACCTAAAAACAGATTTGGCGGTAATTAACAAACCAATTGCCTCCCACCTACCTACAATTATAAAGACAAGTACAAACAAACGCTCTATAATTCCTATATATTTTCCAGCATTGGGAAGGGATTTATGATCTAATTCTATCTTGTCCGACATACCTTCCAATATTTTAGCCATAATAATGGAAGACGGATAACTCACAAAGACAATTGCGGTTATCAACGGCCAATTCATCTCCTTTAAAATACCCAAGGTATGCCCAATCAAATCAGAATTAAATGCACAGCAATAGAGAACAACAATATGTAATACCTGGTCTATAAAAAAAGGAATGGATTTATTCTTAAAATAGGGGTTGGCATATATTTTTGAAAGGTCTATGAAATAATGTGATATGGCAATTACCGCCACCCAGCCCCATAATTTTAAATCCCACACTAGCAACATGGTGATTATTGCATGAACCAAGATATGAAGATATAGGTATTTGGACGCAATTTTATTTGCCTCTTTATGCACCACCCATTTAGTGGGTTGAAACAAAAAATCGCCCAATAGGTGGGCCAACAAGAGTTTAGTAAACAATATCATGCTTTAATATGCTTTAGATTTTCATCATAATACGCTAATAAATCCAATACCAAATCCATCCTAGCCCGCTTTAATCTCTGACTTACTGCTGACTGTCTAATCTTTAATTGATCAGCAACCTCCTGTTGGGAAGCATTTGGTTTTGTCAGGGCTAAACTCACCATTTGCGCTGAAACGGTAGACCAATCGTCCATAAAATGCAAAGCAAGTTTCAACATGAGGTTAAAAGTGTTATCCTTATCATCATCGCCAGTGACAATGGCCAAATTGAGCTTTTGCTCCTTTAAGGTTTCAAAAATCCTTCCGGAACGCTGGTAGGCCTTTCCATTGGACTGACTTACACTACTGCCAACAAACGTTTCGGACCCCAGTCCTATCCCCATTCTTACATCCAAATTTTTAATGGATTTAATGAGGGCCTTAATTTGGATTGCCATCGACAAGGCTCTTTCCGGGGTTGTTCTTATTTGAAATTCATCACCCCTATAAATCTCCCAATCATTGGGTGTTTCCCCCTGTTGACCAAGATATGGCTTTAGAACATCCATCCATTCCGAGGCTGCATATTGGTCGGAATTAATTATATCTCCAGTTATTATAGCTACCATATATAAGTTAAAATGCTAATATATAAAAATATAAGCTAAAATACTAATAATTTAGCTTATAAGTTAAATAACTTATAAAACCATCACTAAAACCAACGACGAACCATCACACAATACTTTTGATACTCCTTTCCGAATTTATTCGTCAATGTCTCCTCCTCGGGTATGATCTGAAAGGTATTCATATAATAGACAAATCCAGCTGCCAATAATGTATTAAAGGCGTTCCCCAGATACAGTCCCCAGCTCAAAAGAAGCAACAACAATGCTAAATACATAGGATTCCTTGAATATTGATATAGCCCCCCAGTAACCAATTTGGATACTTTTGAGGGGCTACGGGGATCAATACTGGTTTTGGAACCAAAAAATTGAACCAATGCAACAACCCCAATTAAAAATGCAAGAAAAAAAAGTGCATACATTAGGTAATTTCTTCCAAAAAAATCAAAATAACCTACTGGCAAATAGGTGGCTAAAAGATACATAAATAGCCCAAAAACAAAGGCGATAACAAGAGGTGGGATTTTTAACTTCATAGAAAATAAAATGATAAGGAAATAAAATTACTACTTTTAGACATTTAAAATCAATTTGCCCCGTAAGATTATCTAACCCGAATATAAAGAACTCTAAATTTACCTATAATGCAATTGGTATTTGCCACACACAATCCCAACAAACTAAAAGAAGTACAAATCCTATTTCCCAAGGAAATAGAACTACTGTCTTTGAAGGACATTGGCTGCATGGATGAAATTCCAGAAACCGCAAACGATTTGGAGGGCAACGCAACCATTAAAGCCAATTTTGTTACAGAAAATTACGGTTACCCCTGTTTTGCCGACGATACAGGGCTTTTAGTGGATGGTTTGGATGGGGCGCCAGGGGTATATTCTGCACGATATGCGGGCGAACAAAAAAACGCCGATGACAATATGGACAAATTATTGCTCCAATTAAAAAATAAAACTAACAGATCGGCGCATTTCAAAACTGTTATCGCCTTAAATCTTAACCATGAACAATTCCTTTTCAAAGGAATTGTTCATGGAGAAATAACCCCTCAAAAAAAAGGTGGAAAAGGTTTTGGATACGACCCTATTTTTAAGCCCAACGGCTATGATAAAACTTTTGCCGAATTGCCTATTTCCGAAAAAAACAAAATAAGCCACAGGGCCAAAGCAATACAACAATTACTTGCATTTTTCAAAAACCAACCCCATGCCAACAAATAAGTCCGAAGAAATACCTCTAACCGGAACAGCCCCAAAAATGATTCAGCGCACGGAAACTATCGGAGGAATATTAATAGCTGCATTTGCCGCCTTACTGGCCATTGCAGAACTTGTAAACAACAATCTGGAAGAACAGATGATGATTGCCCACAGCCAATTTGTAAACTACTCCAATTGGTACCAATCCAAAAGTATAAAACAAAGCCTAAAAGAAAGTGAACTTGATTATTTGAATGCCTTATTGGAAACGGGAATTATACCGGACGATAAAAATAAGAACATTACTACCAAAATAGCCCAGACCAAAAGCATGGTCCTGAAATACGAAGCGGAAAAAACTGAAATTCTGGTTGGTTCATCCAATGTTCCAAGACAACATTGGGCACAAGACCTTGATGGGGAAATGGGAAAAATTGTGGGAATAAACCAGTGGGAAGAACTTACTCAAAATTACGAAACTGCGACCCATAAATTCGACTTGGGAAAGTTATTGTTTCAAATATGTATCGTCCTAGGTGCAGTTTGCATTATAATTAGGGATAATAAAAAATTACAGAAAAATTTTATTGTACTTATGTTGGTTTTTGGCACCATAGGAATTCTAATTTCCGTATACGGTTTTATCTTGGCTCCCTAAAAACCGCCTTCAAAATAAAATATTTTAATTAAAAAATTAGCAGTACCTTTGCCGCTTCAATTAACGCCGCTGGTATAGCATGTGTTGCGCTGAGTCTAAATAGGTTATAAAGAATAATCGCTCTATGCAACATACATATTTGCGATTATTTATAACATATTATGACAAAATTTGAAGCATTGGGGCTAAAGCAGTCCCTATTAAATGCTATTTCTGATTTGGGGTTTGAATCACCTTCAGAAGTACAGGAAAAAGCCATTCCAATCTTATTGGAAAGTGAAACCGATTTAGTGGCCTTGGCCCAAACGGGAACAGGTAAAACCGCAGCATTTGGATTCCCATTAATTCAAAAAATACATAGCGATAGTAGAACCACACAGGGGTTGATCCTATCCCCTACCCGCGAGCTTTGCTTGCAGATCACCAATGAACTTCAGCTATACTCCAAGTATGAAAAAGGGGTTAATGTTGTAGCTATTTATGGAGGTGCAAGTATTACCGATCAGGCCAGACAAATAAAAAGGGGGGCACAAATAGTGGTAGCTACCCCCGGTAGAATGAAAGACATGATAGGCCGTGGTTTGGTAGATATTTCCAAAATTGATTACTGTATTTTGGACGAGGCAGACGAAATGCTGAATATGGGCTTTTTTGAGGATATTAAGGATATTCTTTCGAACACTCCACAGGATAAATCTACCTGGCTCTTCTCAGCCACCATGCCAAAGGAGGTATCTGTGATTGCCAAGAAATTTATGCACAGTCCCAAAGAGATAACGGTAGGGACAAAGAATTCTGGAGCAACTACGGTACAACACGAATACTATGTGGTGGGTGGCCGTGATCGTTACCCCGCCCTTAAAAGACTTGCCGATACCAATCCAGACATATTCTCGGTGATTTTCTGCAGAACTAAAAGGGACACTCAAAAGGTAGCCGAAAAATTGATCGAAGACGGTTATAATGCAGGTGCATTGCACGGGGATTTAAGTCAGAACCAGAGGGATTTGGTAATGAACTCGTTCCGAAAAAAACAAATACAAATGTTGGTTGCTACGGATGTAGCTGCACGAGGTATTGATGTTGATGATATTACTCATGTTATCAATTACCAACTACCGGATGAAATAGAGACCTATACCCACCGTAGCGGACGAACAGGAAGAGCTGGTAAATCAGGAATCTCCATGGTGATCGTTACGAGAAGTGAGCTTAGGAAAATCAAGGCCATCGAAAATAAAATTCAACAAGATTTTATTTCCAAAAAAATTCCGACAGGAATGGAAATATGTGAAATACAGCTCTACCATTTGGCCAACAAAATAAAGGACACCAAGATTAACAAGGAAGTGGACAACTACTTGCCTGCTATAAATGATGTGCTTCAAGGTATTGACCGCGAAGAACTTATCAAAAAAATAGTGTCGGTAGAATTTACGCGTTTCTTTAATTACTACAACAAAACAAAAGATCTAAACACCTCCGATTCGGGTGATCGTTCAGAAAGAGGAAGGTCCAGGGATGGTGATAGCCGTATCCCAGCTGACGGAAACGTAAGATATTTTATCAATGTAGGAGAAAAGGATGGTTATGACTGGATGTCTTTAAAGGATTTCCTAAGGGACACCGTTAATTTAGGCAAGGACGATATTTTTAAGGTTGATGTAAAGGACAGTTTTTCTTTCTTTAATACAGACGCAGCCGCAACTGAAGCAATATTAAAAACCTTCACTGAATTCAAGGTAGACGGCAGATTTGTCAATGTTGAAGTATCTAAAAACCCCGGAGGGGGCGGTGGCCGAGGAAGACGGGACAGAAGTAGAAGTGGCGGAGGCCGGGATTCCAGGGACAGCGACAGAAATAAAGGGCGTAGAAGAGATAGAAGCTCGTCCAAAGGAAACTCCACAAGTAGCTCAGGAAAAAGAAGATCTAAAAGAAAAAGTGATTTCTTTTAGTTAATTGTATATTAAAAAAATACGCTTCGGCGTATTTTTTTAGTTAGTTTACCAATTATAATCATCGAATTTATTTAATGAAAAATTATTTCCTACCCCTATTCCTTTTAATTGTCTCTTTTGGATACTCCCAGGAAGACAATAATGAAGAAGAGGTGAAACAATTGAAAGCTGTTGTCCAAAATGCCCAAACAGACCAACCGATGGAAAGTGTTCATGTGGTGAACTTAAACCAAGTAGTGGGTACTATTACCAATGAAAAAGGAGAGTTCAATATTCCAGCAAAGGTCAACGATACCCTGTACATTACATTTTTAGGGTTTAAATCGCAAAAAGTGAGGGTTACCAACGATATGTTCAAATTTAAGGGGACAAAAATTTCCCTTACGGAATTGGCATATGCGTTGGAAGAAGTAATCGTTAGGCCCTACTCCCTAACGGGCTATTTGGAAATAGATGTGAAGAACCTGCCCCTGAACAATGCATTCCAATATAGTATTTCTGGATTGTCCGTTGGTTATGAAGCTGGGAATAAGAATCCCAGCGCAGTTACCAAGGTATTGGGTGCCATACTTAATCCAGCGGATTTGTTGCGGAATTTATTCGGCAAAAAACCCAACCAAATGCGCAAACTAAGACAAATGAAGGAAGACGATCAAATTAGGGATCTTTTGGCCTCGAAATTTGATAGGGAAACTTTAACCGAGTTACTGCAATTGGAAAAGGTAGATATTGAGGATATTCTTAATAATTGCAATTACTCCAAATCCTTTATTACCACGGCCAATGATCTTCAAATATTGGATGCCATTAGTAGCTGCTACGAAGAATATAAGGTCTTAAACAGGAAAAAGTAACCCTGACTATATTCACTATTGGCAATGCTCCCTGTGCCTATTAAATCAATATTTTCATTCAAGGCTTCATTGGGGTTTTGGGTTAAAATAAATTTTCTTTTACCATCATCATTTTATAGCTTTAAGGAAAATTGAAGCTAATGAAAAAGCGACTTCTTCTTGCCGTGCTTTTGATATTTTTTTTATCCTGCAAAGAGAATAAAAATGAAGTAGTAAAGGAAGCCGTTACCACTTTGGAACTGTCCCACAAAAGCGAATTGAAAGCGCCTTTTTTCTGGGATGCCGCCAATATTTACTTTCTGCTCACCGATCGTTTTTTCAACGGTGACACCTTAAACGACCTTACCCTAAATAGAACCAAGGAAACAGCTGTGCTAAGGGGTTTTATAGGAGGCGATATCCAAGGAATAACCCAAAAAATAAATGAAGGCTATTTCACGGATTTGGGTGTCAATGCCATTTGGTTTAGCCCTATAGTTGAGCAAATCCATGATAATGTAGATGAAGGAACGGGAAGTACTTATGGATATCATGGTTATTGGACCAAGGATTGGACAGCACTGGACCCCAATTTTGGTTCAAAAAAAGATTTGGAAATACTTGTTAAAACTGCACATGAAAATGGCATCAGAATATTGATGGATATAGTGCTGAACCACACTGGCCCCGTAACCGACATAGACCCAGTTTGGCCAGAAGAATGGGTGCATACAGGTCCAATTTGTGAATTCACCAATTATGAGAATACAACCAATTGCACATTGGTGAAAAACTTACCAGATATTGTTACAGCATCAGATGTTGCTGTAGAACTTCCAGATGCCCTGTTGGCAAAATGGAAGGAAGAAGGGCGATTAAGCAGCGAACTGGACGAACTGCAAGTTTTTTTTGATCGCACCGAATACCCTAGGGCACCCCGATTCTATATTATTAAGTGGCTCACCGACTATGTAAACGATTTGGGAATAGACGGTTTTAGGGTTGATACAGCAAAACATGTGGATGAAAAAACCTGGAAGGAATTATACAGCGAAGCTTCCCATGCTTTTAGCACCTGGAAAAGGAAGCATCCTACAGAGGTCTTGGACGACAATCCCTTTTATATGGTAGGAGAGGTATATGGATATGGAATTTCCAGTGGTCGTGAATATGATTTTGGGGATAAAAAAGTGGATTATTTCGATAACGGGTTTCACAGTCTTATCAATTTTGAATTAAAGGATGATGCCAACATGGATTACGAAGCTATATTCAGTAAGTACAGCAACCTGCTGTATACCGAATTGGAAGGAAGAAGTGTACTCAACTACCTTACTTCACACGATGATAGCAAGCCTTATGACAAGGAAAGAAAAAACCCATATCGCTCAGCAAATGTATTATTGCTAACTCCGGGAGCCTCGCAAATTTACTATGGGGACGAGTCTTTACGGAATTTGACCATTGAGGGCGCCCAAGGTGATGCAACCCTGAGATCTTTTATGAACTGGGGAGAATTGGATAGTATTCCAATGAATAGGCAGGTATTGGGTTATTGGCAAAAACTGGGGAAGTTTAGAAGCAATCATCCCGCAATAGGGGCTGGTAGACACAAAAGGCTCTCCAAAAATCCGTATGTTTTTAGCAGATCCTATTCAAATGGGGAATTTAAGGACAAGGTCGTTGTTGGCTTAGAACTTCCCAAGGGCAAAAAATTCCTTTGGGTAAAAGGCTTTTTCGGAGATGGAACTAAATTACACGAGGCTTTTTCAGACACCGTGGTTACCGTAGAAAACGGCCAAGTTTTCCTAAAAAATGACTTTGATATTGCATTGCTGGAATTGGCCAAGAACTAACCCGTAGGTGCAATTGAACCTATTACATTGGGTCTTTAAATAAGTCAATTTAACTTTTTTACAAGATAATTTCTAAATATGTTTCCTAATTTCGTGCACTTCCCTTGTAGTGTTAAAAAATGATTCCAACAGACGTTAAATGAAGTTCAACAGAAGACAATTTATCCTAAAACTTATTTTGGGCTCCATTAGTTTTGTAGTACTTGATTCTTTCTGGTTGGAGACCTATTTTGTAGAGTGGACAGAACATGATATTTCTGAAAAGGAATCCAATAAAATTAAGGCCATTCACCTAACCGATCTGCATTTGCACAGTATAAAATCGGTTCACAGATCTATTGCGGACCGAATTAACGAGGAGCTGCCCGATGTCATTTTTTTCACAGGGGATTCTATAGAGCGAAACAAACACTTACCGGTTTTACATGATTTTCTAGGCTTAATTAATGTCAATATTCCCAAAATTGCCATTTTGGGCAATAAAGAATCTTCTGGCAGAGTTGAGTTGCAAAAACTAAAGGACATTTACGGGCATCATAATGGCATTCTACTTATCAACGAAGCCTATCTATTCAAAACCAAAAACCGTGAAATTAACATTATCGGCTTGGACGACTTGGTGCATGGACATCCTGATTTTAAAAAGTCCACAGAAGATATAGACAAATCGTTACCAACAGTCGTTCTTAATCATTGTCCTGCTTATAGAGAGCAAATAGACCTTGTAAGCGTAGAACAAGAAATTAAACCTAAACTTATTCTTTCCGGGCATACCCATGGAGGTCAAGTAACATTTTTTGGAAGGCCTTTTTTTACACCGTATGGAAGTGGAAGTTATGTTAAAGGTTGGTACAACAATGAAATTTCACAAATGTACGTTTCCAAAGGAATAGGGACTACCATTTACCCAATACGCTTCGGAGCTAGGGCAGAAGCAAGTATTTTCTATCTCTAATTTCTACTTTTGGGAATGCAACGCTATTCTGTTGCCTTCGGTATCTTT
The DNA here is from genome assembly GCF_023015905.1 of Arenibacter sp. F20364. Classification (GTDB taxonomy): domain Bacteria; phylum Bacteroidota; class Bacteroidia; order Flavobacteriales; family Flavobacteriaceae; genus Arenibacter. Next base: position 26,659 of record NZ_JALKBD010000009.1, read on the forward strand.
TATCAAAGCCATAAACCCATGGCCTTCGCCTATTTCCTTCTTTGGTTGCAAAATAGCTCCCCCAGCACCTTCTACCCTGTCCAACTCGCTGCTCAAATCTTTACATGAAAAATACAGTACTGGCCCCTTGGTGTCACTTGGAATGTACATACTGTGCTGCACCAGCGACCCCATAGCACCAGATTTACCAGGTGCAGACGGAAACCAACCCATTATTAACCCATCCAATTCATGAATGGATATAGCAACATTAAAGACCTCTTCATAGAATTTTTTAGCCCGCTCCATATCATTTACCGGAATTTCGAACCAGCCCACCATATTGCTTTCCATATTCCTATTACTTCTCTAAAATAGATTTTAAGCTTTGCAGCCCTTCTTCAAAATCCTTGCCAACTGCTTTATCCATGTTCATAAATAACATCATGATGGACATTGGAAACTTGTTCTCACCCTTAAAACCCCAGGTTACCTTAGTTTTTCCATTACTCAATTCCACTAGATCCAAATAACAATCGGAAGTAGACCTAAAAGGTTTCATGAAACGAAGTTCACCCTCAACCCTTTTACCTTCAATTATTTTTGTTATTTCCTGTTCACCCTCTCCCACATCCTTGTTGCCGTTCCAATAACTTATGGCTCCCACTTCGCCATCGACACCAGTGAATTTTTTTTCCATATTGGGGTCTTTCTTGGCCCATGGAGACCACTCCTGCTGCTTCTTTAGATATTTTATGTTTTCAAAGACTTCAGCCTTTGGTTTGGAAATTTCAGTGGATCGTGAAACATCATAACTCTTGGGAGCTAATAGGGCCAGTACGGCAATCAATATTATAATCCCAATAACTATATAAAGTACTATTGTCATGACTTTTTATTTAGTGGTTAGCAGAGTACTAAATATACTAAAAATATCATTTTGTTCCGTGAAATCTGGCCAAAACATCATTCAAACTACGTACGGATTTCTTGGTCCAGTCCAATCTTTTTTCCAGTTTCTCTTCCTCGGTCAACCTCCAATTTATATTCTCTTTTCGCAACCGACTTGTTAGGGTATGCAAAATTATTGCTGCTGAAACAGAAATGTTCAAACTTTCGGTAAATCCAACCATAGATATTTTCAGAAAAGAATCTGCCTTTTCCAATACTTCCTTGCTCAACCCGTCCCGCTCTGTTCCAAAAAACAATGCCGTCTTACCATCAAACTCAAAATCATTTAAGGAACTCTTGTTTTCATGTGGAGTTGTGGCAACAATTTTATACCCTTGTCCCCTTAAGGTGCTTAAACAGTCCGTAGTGCTGTTATATCTTTTTAGATCGACCCATTGCTGCGCGCCCATAGCAATATCCTTGTCCAATCGCTTACCGAACTTGCTCTCAATGAGATGGGCTTGCTGCACCCCAAATACATCGCAGCTTCTTACCACTGCACTGGTATTATGCATTTGATAAACATCTTCTATAGCCACGGTGATGTAATTTGTCCGTTCTTCCAAAACATCCAAAAAACGGGCTTTGCGCTCCGGGGTTATAAAACCTTCCAAATAATGAAGCAACTCGTGATCTACCATAATCCTAAGGTATTAAAAAAGAAATCGTTTAATTTTACAAATATTACCATATTCTACCACAATGAAAAAAATAGTAGTTCTAACAGGTGCAGGCGTAAGTGCGGAAAGTGGAATTAACACTTTTCGGGATGCGGATGGTTTATGGGAAGGTCATGATGTCACGGAAGTTGCTACTCCTCAAGGTTTTCAGAAGAATCCCAATTTGGTGCTCAATTTTTACAACGAGAGAAGAAGACAATTGTTCAAGGTCTCCCCCAATTTGGCCCATAAAGCTTTGGTGCGCTTGGAGGACCATTTTGATGTCAGCATAATTACCCAAAATGTGGATGACCTGCACGAACGGGCAGGCAGCTCCCAGGTGATTCATTTGCACGGGGAGTTATTAAAGGCTAGGTGCAGTCATAATCCCAACAAAATAATTGACTGGAAAACCGACATTAAAATAGGCGACCTTTCTGAAGATGGAAAACAATTGCGCCCCCATATTGTGTGGTTTGGAGAGGAAGTACCCTTATTGGAAAAAGCGGCCAATATTACACAAACAGCCCATATTTTAATTATAATTGGCACCTCAATGCAAGTTTATCCAGCGGCCAGTCTAATACACTATGTGCCAAGGGATACGCCGATTTATTTTTTAGACCCCAGGCCTAATATAAGTAAAACCGATTTTAACGGACTCACCATAATACAAGCTAGTGCCGTAAGCGGGGTACCCCAATTGGTTTCGGATTTAATTGGAAGGGAATCTTAAATTTGGCCGTCCAGAGGTATACAAGCCTAAAATACTTTGCCCTATTAGCCGAATGTTTTAAGTTCTTTTTATATTTATTTCATAAAATACCATCAGCTGCATAAAACAATACTAAGATTACAATCCGATAAAAAATTAATTTTCAGGTGTATTTGTGACCTACCCAGAACTCTATATCGCCCTTAACTACGTTGATCATTCCAGGACCAAAAGAAGGGAAATGTCCAACCTTATCTTAAACGCTCCTTCCCATATTATACCCCTAATGGAAATTGCTTTTCAAGTAGATGACCCCGTTTCCTGCAAAGCATGTTGGGTTTTGGAATTTACTGCCAAAGAAAATCTGGGCTACCTGTTTCCGAATATTGACAATTTTGTCCGTAATATTGGTTCGGTGCATTTGGATCCTGCGGTAAGACCTATTGCTAAAATATGTGAGATCTTAATGAAGTCCTACTTCCAATTGAAAGACCAGGAAACCCTTGACGCACTGAATGATGAACACTTGGAAAGTATAACCTCTGCTTGTTTCGATTGGCTAATAGGTAACCATAAAGTGGCGGCCCAGGCATATTCTATGACCAGCCTACTCTTATTGGGCAGGAAGTTCGACTGGATTCATCCGGAATTGCGAATGATATTGGAACAGAACTATCAAAATGGTAGTGCGGCTTATAAGGCCAGGGCGCGAATGACCTTGGCCAAATTAAAGTAATCTACGGCCTATGCATAAATAATAGAACATTCTTCCGCTTAACTTTTAAACTCTTTAACTTATAGCTATCTTTGCGCTTTTCCAAAAACAATCAAACAGCACAGGATGTCATTAAACAAATTAAACGCCATATCCCCAATAGATGGTAGATACAGAAATAAAGTAGATTCCCTTGCTTCCTATTTCTCAGAAGAGGCGCTTATAAAATATAGGGTGCGCGTAGAAATTGAATATTTTATAGCACTTTGCGAAATTCCATTACCTCAGCTTTCAAATTTTGACACTTCAAAATTCAATGATTTGAGGAAAGTTTATCTTGACTTTGACTCGGAGGACGCTTTGGCTATTAAGGAAATTGAAAAGGTAACGAACCATGATGTCAAGGCTGTTGAATATTTTATAAAAAAGGAATTCGACAAATTAGGTTTGGAGGCCCATAAGGAATTTATCCATTTTGGACTTACCTCTCAAGACATAAACAACACCGCCATTCCCCTTTCCATAAAAGATGCCATGAACGAGGTTTACGTACCCCAGTATTTGGAGGTATTGAACAGGCTAACCACTTTGGTAAAGGAATGGGAAGCTGTGCCTATGTTGGCAAGAACACACGGCCAACCCGCATCTCCAACCCGTTTAGGAAAAGAGATAGAGGTATTTACCGTACGTTTGGAAGAGCAGTTCAATTTGCTTAACGACATTCCAAGTGCAGCCAAATTTGGTGGAGCAACAGGGAACTATAATGCCCACAAGGTGGCCTACCCTCAAATTGATTGGAGGGAATTTGGCCAAAAATTTGTTCAGGAGAAGCTTGGGCTTCACCATTCCTTCCCTACCACGCAGATAGAGCATTACGACCATATGGCCGCATTGTTCGATTGCTTAAAAAGGATCAATACTATTATTATAGATTTGGATAGGGATTTTTGGACCTATGTTTCCATGGACTATTTTAAGCAAAAAATAAAAGCTGGGGAAGTGGGGTCTTCTGCCATGCCCCATAAGGTAAACCCAATCGATTTTGAAAATTCTGAAGGGAATTTGGGGATAGCCAATGCTATTTTCGAACACTTGTCCGCCAAACTACCTATTTCTAGGTTACAAAGGGATTTAACAGATAGCACTGTACTCAGAAACGTTGGCGTGCCTTTTGGCCATACACTTATTGCCTTTCAATCCACTTTAAAAGGATTAAATAAACTACTCTTGAACAGGGAGAAATTTGATCAAGACCTGGAAAATAATTGGGCTGTAGTGGCTGAAGCCATCCAAACCATTTTAAGGCGCGAGGCCTATCCCAATCCGTATGAAGCACTGAAGGGATTAACACGGACCAATGAGAAGATTACACAACAGTCTATTTCCAGTTTTATCGATACCTTGGAAACAACTGAAGAAATAAAATCCGAATTGAAACAAATTACCCCAAGTAATTACACAGGAATTTAAATAAGCTGTTTAAGAAGTTAAAACCTAAACATTTTATGCTTCACAAGCAATCTAGAGTCCGATAATCATACTCTAGATTGCTTTTTCATTGATATTAACTTTAAGGGTTATCCTTTCTTTTGAATTTCTACCTGATGTGGATATGGTATCTCGATTCCTGCCTTATCCAGTGCCAGTTTGCAATTTTCCAATGTCTCAAAATATACGGACCAATAATCTTCCGGTAAACAATACGGACGTACTGCAAAATTTACCGAGCTATCCGCCAACTCCGATACATTAACCGATGGTGCAGGATCCTTTAATACCTTTGGGTTAGTTTCCAAGACAGCTAAAAGCACTTCCTTGGCTTTCTTAATATCCTCCCCATAGCCTATACCAATAGTGGTATCCACCCTCATTCTGCCCTCAGCGGTATAATTAATAATATTGCCATTGGCCATAGCTCCATTGGGTACAATGGCCAGCTTATTTTGAGGTGTAATAAGTTTCGTAGTGAAAATTTCAATTTCCTTTACCGCTCCCAACACCCCCTGTGCCTCTATTAAATCCCCAATTTTGTAAGGCTTAAAAATCATAATCAAAACCCCGCCTGCGAAGTTGGACAATGAGCCCTGAAGTGCTAGGCCAACTGCCAAACCAGCGGCTGCGATAACAGCGGCAAAGGTGGTTATATTTATCCCTAGCTGCCCAATGACCACCAGGATCAAAAATATTTTTAAGATCCATGATACCATACTGAGTAAAAAACGCTGAAGAGATTCATCGTATTTACTGTTGGACATCACCTTTCTTGCACCTCCTATGATCCTTTTTATAACCCATAACCCAATAAAAAAAATGAGTAATGCCGTTAGCACCTTTGGACCAAATTCCATTGCCAATCCTATTCCGTAATTAATCCATTCTTCTGCTTTTTCCATGATGTAATATAGTTAGTGTTTTTGGAAGTACTAATATAGAAATTGAATCCGTAATAGCCTGATAATCTTAGTGATAAATATTTACGAAATGCCATTAACCCTATTTTAAGGTTGCCCACCCAAATATAACAGCCCACAAAAAAAGCCCTGAATTGCCGGTTGACAAAACAGAGCTTATTAACTTTATTCTCATTCTGTTATTACATCGTCTTTTATTTACCCCTTCAAAAAATTACCGATTTCACCTAAGCCTTCTCCCTTATAATCGGATTTTTCAACCGCCTTCATAAACTGGACCAATTTGGCAGGGCTCATATTTTTGCCCAAAACTCGGACCAGCATAAAACCCTTATCATCACTATCACCATAAATGACTACTTCATCAATGGCTTCATCATCCCCCAAATATCGCACAGAAGCTTTGCCGAAACTGGTGTTCATTTTCATCAGTTCTGTGAATTTACCATTTTTAAGAATGGAATTTATGAGCGCCTTTTCTTTTTGAAACTCGGATAAATTATCCTTAGTTATTTTAAAGGCCAGTATATTCAGCTTTTTTAAAGACCCAAGCGCTTCCCTTTGGTCTTCTGTTAAATCGGCCTTCTCCATATTCAACAAGCTTACAGGGAGATCAACCGATAAAAAATTAGGGTTATTGGCATTGTCCACATAATATTCCTGTAGACTTTGTGTTGATGAACATGCAGACGTTGCAATGATCAACAACAATGCACAGACCAATTTTTCAACTCTCGTTTTCATTTCCATTGTTATTAAGTTTGGAACAACTTGGGTAATGGTACTTGTATTGTGCCACTACCCAAGTCTACTATTACTTGTTCTTACCCGCCTTATTTAACTCGGATGGCAGATTCATCTTTTGGGTAAGAGATCCAATCTTATTTAGATCAATATCTCCGGTCAGCGATAGCAATACCGTTTCAAATTTCCTATCATTGATTTCCACGTTCCCATTTTTAATACCAGTAACAAACATGAGCAATTCGCTTACATGGTCTTCGTCCTTCCCGCTCTTGATGTAGAACTTTACGTTGGCATCCTTATCCTTGACCCGCATAAGTTCCTGTAATGATGAAGATTTCAAATACTTCTCCATGGTAATCTGCATGTCCGCGGAAATCTTTTTATCCTCGGTAATAAAAACCTTTAAATTTTTCAGGTTTTGGGCGATATCCATAAAATCCTGCGCCTCTTGGTCATCGACCTCAACATTTATCTTGCTCAATAATTTAAACATGCTTTCGTTGACCACTACGGCACTTACATTGTCCAAATCTTCAAATTTATCGAACATAGATTGTGAAAATCCCATTAAAGGCAACACGGCTACTAATACTATTATGATATTCTTCTTCATCCTATTTGATTTAATTTCTGTTGTAAATTTTTTGTTTTGTTTCTTCAAATTCTTTTAAATAAGCTACTTTCTCGGTTCCCTTACCAAGATTGGTCGCCAGTAGACTTAATGCCTTTTTGGTTTCCTGATAGGCGTATTCCGCTTCTTTTTGTTCTTGATAGCTTCTTCCAAAATATATACCAAATACCAAAATGCTTACTGCTGCAACGGAAATCCACTTTACATAACTTCTTTTTCTAGGTTTTAGTGGAACCTGTCTGGTAAACCTTTCTTCTTTGGCTACGGAAAAATACTGAAACATTGGGGCATATCCTTTTAAGTGTAAAGGAACATCTTCCTTTGTAAAATATTCCCTCAACATTTCTTCTTCGGCAACTGTAGCAGTTGCTTCAAAATACCTTTCCAATAATTTTTCTATATTACTTAATTCCATAATTGTGCTTTTGAACTAATTTTTCCCTCACTGTTTTTCTTGCTCTGGATAAAGCTACCCTAACCGCTGTAGCACTCATATCCAATAGTTCTGCTATTTCTTCAAATTCATATTGTTCCACATCCCTTAATTGTAAGACCATTTTTTGCTGTTCAGGTAATTCCTCCATGATTCTTTCTATCCAACTTAGACTGTCTTTAACCTCTAGCTGATTCTGTAAGGAAACATTTTCATCCTTATAATTGCTATGAACCAATTTCAGGTTTCCAGCTTGTTTGGACTTAAGTCGGTCCAAGCAAAAATTCTTAGTCATCATCATGGCATAAGCCTCTACATTATTATACCCATCCATCATTTTATTCTTGGACCATAGCTTCATCAAGATTTCTTGTGTGGCATCTTCAGCTTCTTCTTTAGAGACCAATAAACGTTTTGCCAGTCTGTAAAGTTTATCCTTAAACGGTAAAACCACATTTAAAAACTCAGTTTGTTGCATTTTGGTTTAGTTGTTTTATAATCCGCAATAATGGGCTTACAATGGGAAGACGACATACATCGAATTTTGTTACAATTAGTTTCCAATTCTTTACAATGTAAGTAAATTAGCCCAACGGAAACCAAATAGACCATATTACCGTATATAAATAAAGTCGTTCCCCAAAACTGATTCATATTTTTTATTGGAATGATATTTGTACGCCACTACTGCTTATGTTTTGGCAATTATTATAGAAATTATGAAGAAGTATTTATTAGTTTTTTTAGGATTGAGTTTGTTTCTTTCCAATTGTAGCAAGAATGATGACACCCCTGTAACAGAGGCACTGGAAGAAGTAATACCTGAACCTGAAATAGATGTAACGGTGCAGAATTTTATGTGGCAGACCATGAATACCTATTATTTTTGGCAAACTGATGTTACAGATCTTGGAGATTCCCGCTTTGCGTCTGAAGAAGAATATATTTCCTTTTTGGAATCCGAGCAGGATCCAGGAAAATTTTTTGATGACAAATTGCTTTATTCTGAAGATCGGTTCAGTTTCTATTCGGATGACTATAAGGAGCTTACACAATCTTTTGCAGGAATTTCAAAGAGCAATGGTCTTGAATTTGGCCTGAGTCTATTTGCCGACAGTGATGATGTCTATGGATACGTGCGTTATGTAATCCCAAATTCCAATGCCTCTACAAAGGAGATTCAAAGAGGGGATATTTTTACCGGTGTTAACGGCACTACCCTTAATTTGAATAATTACATAGACCTGTTATTTGGCGAAAGCGATACCTACACCTTGAATATGGCGGAAATCTCCATTAACACCATAACTAACACAGACCGTGAAGTTACTTTGACAAAAGAAGCCAACTTAACGGAGAACCCTATATTTATTAGCGATGTACTGGAAACGGGCGGAAAAAAGATAGGTTATTTAATGTACAATGGCTTTACCAATGAATTTGACGAACAGTTGAACGATGCATTCGGCGAATTCAAGTCGGCCGGCGTTACAGATCTGGTACTGGATCTAAGGTACAATCCGGGTGGATCGGTTAATTCGGCCCGATTATTATCGAGTATGGTTTATGGTACTTTTACCAATAGCGTCTTTCTAAAAGCACGGTATAACCAAAAGCTACAAACGGAATTTAAGGACGGTGACCTTATTGAGTATTTTGCCGATACAACAGACAACAATACACCTATAAATACGTTAGGCCTAAGCAAGGTTTATATCATAGCTACAAGGAGTAGTGCGTCAGCAAGCGAATTAGTTATGAATGGCCTGGAACCTTACATAGAAGTAATCCATATCGGGACAACAACGACCGGAAAGAACGAATTTTCGGTTACCTTTGTAGACGATTTTGAAAATGGAAATGTCTACTATCCTGAAAGGGAAGACAAAATTAATCCGGATAATCAATGGGCCATACAACCCTTGATAGGGAGAAATGAAAATGCCAATGGCTTTTCCGATTATACGGATGGATTGACACCCGACATTCCTTTGGCGGAGGATATTTCCAATTTAGGGATCCTTGGCAACATGAACGAACCCCTGCTGGCCAAGGCCATTGCAGAAATTACAGGGACTACTGCAAAAATGGATTTTACAGTGGATATACCAGTTAATTTGGTAAGTAGTTCCAAAATGTTCACGAAGATTAGGGATAATATGTTTATGGATATTAGAAAACCCCTAACATTGAAAAAAGAACAATAGCCGTTCCTTTCAATAAAAGGTGTCGGCAAAGCCTAAAATTTATATTGGGCTAATCAAAATAATGTACGACGCTTAAAAAATTGAGATAAAATCATGAAAAAAATCCTAGGCCTTCTTTTGGTTACCATAATTTTTTCCTGTTCGGACAATGACGATGATGCTTTCACCTACCCAAAGGAGACCGCGGTGCAGAATTTTATGTGGCAAGGTCTTAACCAATGGTATTTTTGGCAGTCGGATGCCCCTAATTTAGGGGACGACAGATTTATCGCCAATGAGGATTATGTAGCCTATCTTGAACAATTTACGGATCCCGAGGAGTTCTTCTATCAAACCTGTTACAAGCACTCCCAAATAGTTGGTACTAGTTCTGCAATTGATAGATTCAGTTTCGTGGAGGACGATTACGAAACCCTTGTAAATGCCTTGGCGGGTGTAACTAAAAGCAACGGTCTGGAATTTGGCTTGGCACGAAATGAGGGCAGTACCGATCTATTTGGATATGTTCGGTATATAATTCCAAACTCGGATGCCGCTACCAAAGATATTGCCAGAGGGGATATTTTTACTCGCGTAAACGGTGTACAACTTACCGATGCCAATTATATTAGCCTACTCTATGGAAATTTTGATACCTATACCCTTGGTATGGCCGATATTTCCGGCACAGTGGTTACCGACAACACTAATGAAGTAACATTGACCAAGGCTGCGGGATTACAGGAAAACCCAATATTGGTTGCAAAGACCCTAGACGTCAACGGAACCAAAATTGCCTACCTAATGTACAACGGGTTTACAAGCGGCTACAACGAACAACTAAATACTGCCTTCGGGCAGTTTAAAACCGCCGGTGCAACGGAATTGGTACTTGATCTGCGATATAACCCTGGAGGTTCGGTCAACAGTTCCAGATTATTGGCCAGCATGGTCTACGGCGGCAATACCAGTGAATTATTTATTAGACAACGATGGAACGATAAAATACAATCCCTCTTAAAAAAAGAACAGTTGGAGGATTATTTTGCCAACAAAACAGATGAAGGAACAGCCTTGAACAGCCTTAACCTTAGTAAAGTATATGTTCTTGCCACAGGAAGCTCCGCATCGGCCAGTGAATTGGTCATGAACGGACTTGCACCCTATGTCAATGTTTTTCACATAGGGGAAACTACTAGGGGAAAGAACGAATTTTCAGTGACCATGGTAGATGACATAGATAATGACTATATCTATAGGGCCGATAGGGAAAATAAGATAAATCCGAGCAATAGGTGGGCCATGCAGCCGCTTATGGGCAGAAACGAAAATTCCGACGGTTTTTCGGATTACACCTCAGGATTGGCCCCCGATGTTGTTTTAGCGGAAGACCTTGCGGATCTGGGAGTTTTAGGGGATATCAACGAGCCTCTTCTAGCAAGGGCTATCCAAGAAATTACGGGAGTAAGCGCTAAAAGGGACTTTAGCGTAAAAATGCCGGTGCAGGAAGTATCCAATTCAAAAATGTTCACAGTTTTAAAGGATAATATGTATTTGGACAAACCCATAGATATTTCTTTTCAATAAGTCAGGCATATCCACTAACAATACCACCTAAAAACAAGAACCCCTCTTCTACTTGGTCTTTGCCCTGTAAAAGAAGGGTTTTTGTTTTTAAAAGTCTCAATCTTTAGTAAACTACTTCGGGACAGGCCTGGCTCAACGGAACGGTCGGGCAAGCGTCGGAGCATCTGCCTGCGGTAAGCAGATTTAAATCTCGATAATCGAGTAAATACATTGGATTGATTATCCCCTATAGAAATCCATTTACCTAATTAAAGTAAATTCCGCCAGGAATAATACCCACGGTGAAAGTTTCTAAAGCCAACTCAGTACTTAAATCATAAACCGCAATAGTACCGTTACTGGCATAATCTCCTGCATCGGTTCCATACAACCTTCCATTGTTCACGACCATTGTATAAAAACTGACATCATCCAAAGCGCTTTCCCTGTCCAAACTAGTTCCTGACAAATTATGTTTATATACGCTACCTCCCAAATAATAGTACAAGGTGCTACCATCTAGATTTAATTTTCCTGGATGCTCTGTGATTTCAAAGTCGAAATTCGTATCCACCTCATTGGTGCTAGTATTGATCTTTGACAAAACCCCAGCAGTTTCATCCTCCGTGTACGCCGGTTTACCTGAAGCCAGCACCCACAAATTCCCAGAGGCATCCAATTGCATGGAATTGGGCACATCCCCTACTGTAAGCGTTTTTACCACCTCATTGGAAGTAGTATTAATTACAGAAACTTTATTATTTTGTCCCCAAGCGCCTTGATGGGCCACATAAACCATATCGCCCTTGGATAAAATGGCCTCAGGCCCCAAAACTACAGATATGATACCTTCCACTGTATAATTTTGAAGATTGATAATAGCAACATAATCATCGGTATCATCTGCAGTATCACCCCAGTTGGTAACATACCCCTTACCGTTAGCTTCAATAAAATACCTAGGATTGTTCAACCCTTCGGTAATGCTCGCTATTTTTTCAAAAGTATATCTATTTACTACATTTATATTGTTGGAGACATTGGCTACTATAAAAGCCTCCTCCCCAGAAAATCCTATCGATTGTACAACATTTCCAAGATCTTCATCATTCGTCGATTTAAAAATACCGTTATTCACAACCGATAGATCTTCTGAAATGAATGAGACCGTTCCTGTGCCATTACTAAAGGGCCCTTCATTGGAAACCAATATTCCATTTGCGTAATCGCCCATTGGTTCATGAACCTCCCCATTATCATCATTGGAACACGACCAGGAAAGGCCTATAATGAACAGGGATAAAAATACATTTCTAATCTTCATTTGTTTAAGCTGATTTAAAATTTAGTAATTAATTGTAGTTGAAAATTTCTATTGGGCATTGGCCTATAGGCCACGTTCTGATAATTTTTATTAAACAAATTGTTCACCTTTATCCCTAAGATAAATTTGATTCCAGAAATGTTAGGCCAATGGTAATCCAGTCCCATGTTCCCAATAATATAGCCAGGCAAACTATCACTGTTATCTGTAGTGGTATAAACCTGTCCATTGTATAGAAACTGATAATAGGCCGCCAACTTCTTGTATTGATAAGCCAAATTTGACCTGAACACATGCTCCGGAACATATAGCAATTGATTATTGGTTGTATTATCGATGGATTTTGTAAAGGCATATTCGCTTTCCAAAACCATTTCCTGATTGCCCCATTTCTTTTTCCAATCAAAACCCAATTCCATTCCGTACTGGGAAACATCCTGAACATTCATCGCCATCCAAACCCCTTGATCATTTGGTCGCCATTGGATTAGATTATCGGTTGTTATGCTATAGACATTTAATGAAAGAGCTGAGTTTTTAACTTCCAAGGTCTGCCCAAGTTCCAGCTGCCAAGAGGTTTCCGGCAAAACCTCCAAATTACCACTTGCCCCTGCTCCTTCCCAATAAAGATCATTAAAAGTTGGAACCCTGTAGTTTTTGGAAGCGTTCATATTTATAGCGTAGATATTGGCTGCCCTAAAACTGCTGTTCAATGAAAAAAGAAAAGGACTGTCGTAATCACTAACCACTTCCTTTCTTAGGTTTAGCCCGTAATTCAATTTATCGGAGAGGTCATGGGAAAATAGAAAAGTACCGGAAATAAGATTTCTATTGGCCTCTTCAATAGAAGTCCCCTTGGCCCAAACGGCAGAAAAATCGATTATACCATTTAAGGTAATTTTCTCCAATTGATACTTGTAATCATAGTTGGCAAGCACGGTATTGGCTTTCCCAAAGCTAAACTCATCTCTTTGTTTATTTTGGAAATAACGATAACGTTCGTACAAATGCCCCACTTTTAACCGGGCAATCTTAAACTCATTGAAGCTGCTAAGCTCCAAAAGCGACCGGTGGTTTAAATCTCTATATTTCTCATCGGCCGGAGCTGTCAGGGTCCCTGAAAAATCCCTGTCCCCACTAAAGGTATTATGGAACACTTTAATAATTTGCCGATCGGACAAAACATAACCAAAATTGGCATTCACATTAATGTGATCATATGCACCATTCTCATTTCGCCGATCTGTTCCCAGATATTTATAATCGTTTTCCGAAGCAATGTGATTGATTCCAATTTGAAAGGATGTTTTTTCTTTACCTATTGAAGTATTATAGGCTAGTTTACTGGTATTATAACTCCCATAACTTGTACGTAGGCTATTTTTCCAACCGTCATTAAATTCAAAGCTATCGTTCAATAAAATAGTCCCCCCAACCGCACCACTACCGTATTGCACGGACCCTCCTCCGCTTCTGACTACTACATCCCCATAATTCCCTGGAATCAGAGTATTGAAATCGGTTTGGCCGGTAAGCTGGGAATTTATATTGATCCCGTTCCAAACAACAGCAGTCTGTTGGGCGTTCGTGCCCCTAAACGAAGCGGAAGACACCATTCCATAACCATTTTCCTTGAAATATATATTGGAGTTATATCGCAATACATCGGTTAGGGAGGAACCGCTTTTTTGTTGTACGGAATCATTGATAGCCCTCACTTTTGTTCCTTTTGAAAAATGGCGCAGTTTGGCATCGCTCAAAATAACCTCGTCCAAGACAATAACACTATCGCTCTGCCCAAAAAATTGTGCAAAGGCCAATAATCCCAAAAAAAATAAAAATATTTGCTTTTTTTCCATATTCAAGAAGACCCTTTGCCCGCAGGTCCTTTCAATTTAGTGATGAATATGGCAGGTCTCCTGACTTGCGTACTATCATTCACCTTCCCACCCTTTAATTTTGGGCAGTGGTATTAGAAGTAATGATAGCCACCTACTACGCACCGATGGAAAAATATCGGTGCCGATTCGGCACAGCTTACAGTTGCGGGAACAGTTTCGGATTTTCACCGAATTCCCTTTTAATCCTATCCTCTAAACATTAGCGAATAGAAACCAAAATTCGTAGCGAAACTACTACTTTTTTTGGAAGTATCACCGTCTTTTTTTCTATTTAGTTTATAGGCCAACCAAATAAAACCAACAATAAAAGGTATTAAACCTCAGGGCAAGCCCTGAACCCAATAATAGGAATCGACCCAAGGGTCGAGGTATTGGACTCTCCTCTCATAAATTTTTATTTGTCCAAAAGTAAATACTCTAGATGCAAAAATTTATGACTATTGTTAGGCTTTTAGAAATTTTGATTCAAGAAATTAATACTACTTTTGAATTCTTAAACAAACCTTGAAACTCTTGTACAAAGCATTCCTTTTTTTAATCTTACTGTCCATTTTCTCTTGCAAACAGCCTAAAAAAGAGCCTATTACAAGTTCTATTTTAGCGCAGTCCACAGACATAGATTATGCCCAAGGTTTTACTATTGAGAAACTATCCTCCGGTGTAACCATTATTAAGGTATCATCGCCCTGGCCAGAATCCAAAGCCAGTTTTAATTATGCTTTGGTTCCTAAGGAAAAATTGTCGTCCATAACACTGAACAGGGATGAATACAATGCCGTAATTGGGGTGCCCGTCCAAAAAATAGTAGTTACCTCTACCACCCATATCCCTGCATTGGAAGCACTGGGAGAGACCGGTAGATTAATTGGATTTCCAGATACGGAGTACATATCTTCCCCAAAAACCAGAAAACGAATAAATGAGGGTTTGGTTCAGGAATTGGGCAACAATGAATCCCTAAATTCAGAAATGGTGATCGCCTTAAATCCCGAGATAGTTGTAGGATTTAGCATTGACAATCAAAACAAGGCTTACGAAACTATACAACGATCCAATATTCCTGTTGTTTACAATGGGGACTGGACAGAAGAAACACCTTTGGGCAAGGCTGAATGGATAAAATTTTTCGCCCCTTTTTTTCAAAAAGAAAAAATGGCAGATAGTATATTTCGTTCTATTGAGGAGAATTACAATAGTGCCAAGGCCCTTGCAAAAAAGGCAACTAACAGACCAAAGGTATTCAGTGGTGCCCTATATAAAGATATTTGGTACCTGCCCGGTGGCAAGAGTTGGGCCTCTAAATTTATAGAAGATGCCAATGCGGAATATTTATGGAACAATACATCCTCAACCGGAAGTCTTTCCTTAAGTTTGGAAAGTGTAATTGAGCGTGCCCAGGATGCCGACTTCTGGATTTCCCCATCACAATTTGGTAGTTATTTGGAATTAAAGGAAGCCAACAGACATTATGCCCGGTTTTCTGCTTTTCAAAACAACAAAGTTTATACCTATGCCTATTCCAAAGGGGAAACCGGGGGATTGCTCTATTATGAATTGGCGCCAAATAGACCGGATTTAGTCTTAAAAGACCTTCTCCATATTTTTCACCCTGAGCTGCTTCCCAACTATATTCCGACCTTTTTTAAACCCTTAAACTGAGTGCTGCAACAAAAAACACATAGAACCTATTTTATCCTTCTACTACTCCTAATGATGGTTTGTTTTATGGTGAACATCAGTTTAGGTTCTGTATCCATTCCCTTACAGGAAACATTGAAGGCGATCATCGGAAAAGCTACCAAAGTGGATTCTTGGAGCTATATTATTTGGAACTACCGAATTCCCAAAGCCTTTACCGCCATATTGGTAGGAAGTGGTTTGGCTTTGAGCGGTCTATTGATGCAGACCTTATTTAGAAATCCCTTAGCGGGTCCCTTTGTTCTCGGCATAAGTTCAGGAGCTAGTTTAGGCGCCGCCCTATTAATTTTGGGATCTTCCCTATTCTCCGGTATATTTGCTTTCGGCATGGTAAATGATATTTCCTTGGCTTTGGCATCCAGTATCGGGAGCTTTCTGGTACTTTTGGCCGTCATGGTTGTTGCCGCCAAGATAAAGGATACTATGGCCCTCCTTATTATTGGTCTTATGTTCGGTAGCATTACCACGGCAGTGGTAAGCGTGCTGTCCTATTTTTCCACGGCCGAAAAATTACAACAATATGTATACTGGTCTTTCGGAAGTATCGGGAATTTATCCTGGAACCAACTTTTACTGTTGTTAATGATTATAGCGATTGGAATTTTGATCAGTATTTTTTCCATAAAACCCCTGAACGCCCTATTATTGGGAGAAAGTTATGCCAAAAGTTTAGGTGTAAATATGAATAGATCCCGGTATTTGATTATTATTGCTACTGGATTACTGGCAGGCGGTGTAACTGCCTTGGCAGGTCCCATTGCCTTTATAGGCCTAGGGGTACCACATTTGACACGACAAATTTTCAACACCACCGATCATAAAATTTTGCTGCCGGCGGTATTGATTTATGGGGCCATTTTAATGTTGATCTGCGATACTATTGCCCAAATGCCCAATTCGGCCAATGTATTACCCATTAACGCCATAACATCTATCATAGGGGCGCCAGTGGTAATTTGGCTGCTACTAAGAAAAAGAAAAATGATTTTTTGATTTCCTATCATGATAAAGCCACGGTACCATAGTGGCAAAGTATATGTAATGATTTAGATGGACCAAAAGGACCAATAAAACCTCAAAAACGAATAACTTAGCAATAAACAATATACCTAAAATAGATACTAGTACGCCTCATATCGCCCTCAATACTGAAAACCTGAGCATAGGTTATTCTTCTAAAAAGCAACAATCCTGCATTGCCCGGGATATTAATTTCTCCTTAGTTAAAGGTGAACTTGCTGCAATTGTTGGCGTTAACGGTATTGGAAAGTCTACCTTGTTGCGCACCCTTGGCAATGTACAGCCTAAATTATCCGGTAGTATCACTCTGAACAAACTGCCCTTGGAACAACATTCCACAACTGGATTGGCAGCTGAAGTAAGTGTTGTTTTAACAGAGCCCATTGCCTCCAAAAATTTAACGGTGTTGGAGTTGATAAGTCTGGGCAGACAGCCATACACCAATTGGATAGGGACACTTACCGCAGAAGATAGGGAAAAGATCAACATAGCATTGGACCTAGTCCAAATTTCAGAATTGAAGTCTAAAAAATGTTATGAACTTAGTGATGGACAATTGCAGCGCGTAATGATCGCGAGGGCCATAGCCCAAGATACCCAGCTAATATTATTGGATGAACCCACCACGCATTTGGATCTATACCATAAGGTCCAAATATTGAAATTGCTCAAAGCCATTGCCCATACAACGAAAAAGACCATTCTCTTTACTACCCATGAAATTGAAATTGCGATTCAGTTGTGCGACAAAATGTTGATATTGGAAAGAAACCAGAGCACATTTGGATCACCTTGTGAATTAATTCAAAAGAAGAGTTTTGAAAATCTGTTCCCTGCAGACACCATTACTTTCGACGCTCAAACAGGTTCTTTTAGAGTTAATAAGTAATGAAAGCCAACACCGCTTTTTTTTAACACAATCCACTATCTTTACCGCAAAGAACCATAAATAAATGAATGAATTGCTTGTATATGCAGTCCTTGCACTAGTTGGCCTTGCCATAGGATATTTTCTAGGAAATTATATCCAAAATCTAAAAACAAAATCAAGTCAAAGCACCCTTATGGAGCGGGAACAACAGTTGAGAAACAACCTCAGCGTGTTGGAACAAAAACTATTGGATGCCGAAGAGCACAAAGCGCATTTACAATCCGAAAAAGAACAATTGGGCAATAAAATAGTCCGCTATCAGGCCGAATTGGAAAATTTGGACCTAAAAAACAGGGAACAAAAAGGTGAGGTAGAAAAATTACAGGAAAAATTCACCAAGGAGTTCGAAAATTTGGCCAATAAAATTTTGGATGAAAAAAGCACCAAATTCACTGAGCAAAATAGGGAGAACATTAAAAATATATTGACCCCCTTACAGGAGAAAATAGTTCTTTTTGAGAAAAAGGTCGAAGACAGTCAAAAAGAAAGTGTGGGTATGCATTCCGCCCTAAAGGAACAATTGGCCAATCTACAAACACAAAACTTAAAAATTACCCAAGAAGCCGAAAATCTTACCAAAGCCCTAAAAGGAGACAGTAAAATGCAGGGCAATTGGGGGGAATTGGTATTGGAACGTGTCCTTGAAAAGTCGGGCTTGGAAAAAGATCGGGAATATAGCGTACAACAAAGCTTCACCAGAGAAGACGGCAGTCGCGTGCTACCCGATGTTATCATAAATCTACCAGATGGCAAAAAGATGATCGTAGATTCAAAGGTATCCCTTACTGATTATGAACGATACGTGAATGCCGAGGATGAACTGAAGGAAAAGTTTCTCAAGGACCATATCAATTCCCTAAGAAGACATGTGGACCAACTTTCTGCTAAAAAATATGAGGACCTTTATGAAATGGAGAGTCCTGACTTTGTACTCATGTTCGTTCCCATAGAGCCTGCATTTGCTATTGCAATAAACAATGATAACTCCTTGTACAACAAGGCGTTTGAGCAGAACATTATCATAGTAACCCCTTCCACCCTATTGGCTACATTACGTACTATAGATACCATGTGGAACAACGAAAAACAACAACGTAACGCCATTGAAATTGCAAGACAGGCCGGTGCATTGTACGATAAATTTGAGGGTTTTGTTGGGGATTTGATGAAGGTGGGCAAAAAGATGGATGAGGCCAAAACCGAATACAAGGGGGCTATGAACAAATTGGTCGATGGCAGAGGAAATATAATTACCAGCATTGAGAAATTAAAGAAAATGGGTGCCAAAGCAAAAAAGTCCATCCCAGAAACCCTGCTTAAAAGAGCGCAGGAAGATGATGACGATAACGAGGAACCCCTAACCTTACTTTAAATAACCTATACTTGTATATGAAAAAAATACTCGGATTGACCTTGCTCGGCCTAGTACTAATTATGACGGCCTATTTTTCATTTGTATATTTTGTTCCCTATAGTGAAGGCATCCGTTCCGGGGAACTCATTAAAATAAGCCATAAGGGAGTGCTCATAAAAACCTGGGAAGGTGAGATCAGTCAAGGAATTTCGGGAGCCCAAATATTTTCCTTTTCGGTTTTAAAGGACGATGTAATCGCTAAATTGAAAGAATATCAGGGATCTTATGTAAAAGTAACCTATATTGAACGTTACCGTACCTTCTTTTGGCTAGGTGACACCAAATATTTTATCACATCTGTAGAAAAAGAAAACTCTCCCCACTTAAATTAGAAACGATGGACAAATTCAAAACAGCCAAACAATCCAGAGTATCCATAACCGAATTAATGCTTCCCTCCCATTCCAATTTTGGGGGTAAGGTACACGGCGGACATATATTAAACCTAATGGATCAAATAGCCTTTGCCTGCGCTTCAAAACACTCTAGAAAATATTGTGTTACTGCTTCGGTAAACAAGGTAGATTTTCTAAACCCTATCGAGGTTGGGGAATTGGTTACCTTAAAAGCATCTGTTAATTATACTGGACGAACCTCTATGGTCATTGGGGTTCGCGTGGAATCCGAAAATGTAACCACAGGAAAAAAGAAGCATTGCAATTCCTCCTATTTTACCATGGTGGCCAAAGATACTGACGGACGCAGCACAGCAGTTCCAGGTCTAATTGTTGAAGATGAGCAAGGGGTTCGTAGGTTTGCCCGTAGTATTCAGCGAAAAAAACAGGCAATGTCCAGAGGCAGTCAGTTTGAATCATCCCAATTTAAGATAACAGATCATTTGAAAGATTTGGACAACGAAAATGTAAAAATTAATCTGGCGCCCGCTTAATTGATCTGGGCAGCGGCCTCCTCGTCCAAAAACCAAATTAATTCCCCTGATGTCGGCACTACCAAGGAAGCTGGATAATTCTCATGTCCTTCCTCTTTGGTAATTATTGACCTGACCTTTTCAGCTTTGCTACTCCCAGTCACCAAAAATGCAACGGTCTTGGCATTATTGATCAGCTTACCGGTTATGGTAATTCTTCTTTGGCCCGAATCCGGATGTACGGCCACTTCACAGGTATTGTTGGAATTCCATAGTTCAATTTCGTGGGGGAATATAGATGCTGTGTGCCCGTCATCACCCATACCAAGTATTACCAAATCAAATTGAGGGATGTTGTTCACTATAGGCAGTTCCTCTTCCAGCACCTTTCCATATCTTCCAGCCTCCAATTCCGGCAGGTCTTCCCCAAGAACTCTATGAATATTATCCTTTGGAATATTAATCTTGGACAATAAGTGGTCTACCGTCATTTTGTAATTACTTTCCGAATCAGTGGGAGGAACACAACGTTCATCTCCCCAATACAAATGAACCGTAGACCAATCCACGTCCTTATAATGCGCTGCCATATAATCAAATACCACTTTAGGGGTACTGCCTCCGGACAAGGCGATATGGGTTGTTTTGTTCTCTTTTATCAGTTCTTCCAAATAATCGGAAAAGTTTTTAGCTACGTCCGTTTTTGTTGGGGATATATTAATATGCATCTATTATAAAATTTTAAATTAATGATTACCGAATAACACAGAAACCAGGATCATCGGCCAAATTTTCACCAGGATTCCTCCACTTTAAGTCCCCTTCCAATAAACGGTCCGAATTGGTTGGACCCCAAACTCCAGAAGAATAACCATAGATATTAACATCCGAACCATTCTTCCAATAGTCCAATATAGGATCGACAAACTCCCACGCCGCTTCCACCTCATCCGCTCTGGCATAAAGGGTAGCATCGCCCTGCATGGCATCCAACAACAATCTTTCGTAGGCGTCCATTACATTGTTGTCTACCAGGTTGGAATAGTAAAAGTCCAGATTGGCCCGTTCTACGGTAAAGCCCTGCCCTGGCACTTTTACCCCAAATTTAATAAGAATGCCTTCATCCGGTTGAATTCTAATAATCAACTGGTTATCCTTATTGTTCATATCAGAATTTTTAAACACTTGGTGATGAGGCGATTTGAAATGAATTACCACTTCGGTTACCTTGGTAGGCATTCTTTTGGCGGTACGCACATAGAATGGAACACCTTTCCACCTCCAATTGTCCACAAAAAATTTGATGGCGGCATAGGTCTCCGTCTTGGAGTTGGGATCCACACCATCCTCTTCCCTATACCCCTTAACTTTTTTTCCATCTATAACCGATGCCAGGTATTGCCCCCTTACTGTATTGTTATACAAGGTTTCCTCATCGCGCATAATCCGCAAGGATTTTAAGGCCTTAACTTTTTCGTTCCTTATTTCCTGGGCACTGGCATCGATTGGCGGTTCCATAACAATTAAGGAGACAATTTGCAATAAATGGTTCTGGAACATGTCCCGTAGTGCACCCGATTTGTCATAATAGCCACCCCTTTTTTCCACGCCAACACTTTCAGCATTGGTAATTTCTATGTGGTGTATGTAATTTCTGTTCCATAGCGGCTCAAAAATACTGTTGGAGAAACGCGTCACCAATAAATTCTGGACCGTTTCCTTTCCTAAATAATGATCAATCCGGTAGATCTGGGATTCTTTAAAGTAGGTTTGCAGACCGATATTTAGATTTTTGGCGGTCTCTAGGCTATATCCAAAAGGTTTTTCAACAATGATTCTCTTCCAGCCGTTATCTTCATTGTTCAACCCTTGGTTGGAGAGGTTTTTTGCAATTACCTCATAAAGACTAGGTGGAGTAGAAAGATAAAAAATATAGTTTTCACCAGTAGCGAATTTATCATTTAAGTCAGATATTCTGGTCGCCAATTTACTGTATTCCTTGTTATAGTCCTCGCCAAGGTCTTCATAAAAAAACTTGTCGGCCAGGGTGTTTATAAAATCAGAAGATGCATCCTTTGTCTTATCCTTTAAGTAGGCACTCTCCAATACCACCTTTTTCCTAAACTCACCGTCGGTCATATTACTCCTACTAACCCCCAACACGACGAAATTCTCCGGAAGTTGTTTTGCCTTATATAAATTAAATAAAGCCGGTACCAGCTTTCTAGCAGTTAAATCTCCTGATGCCCCAAAAATAACAAGCATTTGATTTGCTGTTTTGTTCATATTATAATTATTGGAAGTTTTGTTCAATTTGTTGGGAATTTAAAACTATGCTTCTAAAAACCGTTTAATTGACTATTTTTGATTTTTAATTTTTGAATTATCGTGCGAAGATAAAACTAATTTAGCTTATTCATTTATAAACAAGGACACTTAACAAAAGCAACTTTATTTTGTTAAATAACTTTAAGAAAAAAACATGGAAAACACATATGATTTTGGATTGATTGGTCTAGGTGTAATGGGACGTAACTTTATTTTGAACGTTGCGGACAACAACTTTTCGGCCATGGGATACGATCTTGATGATGAAAAAGTAAATGCTTTAATTGAAGAAGGACAAGACACCAAGAGGGTTAACGCCTCTACAGACATAGAACATTTCATAAGCTCCCTATCACAACCCAGGAAAATTATGCTTTTAGTGCCTGCTGGTAAAATAGTGGATTCTGTAATAGCGAGTCTATTGCCGTATTTGGACAAAAACGACCTTATTATAGATGGGGGGAATTCCTTTTTTACCGACACCGATCGCAGGGAGACTTATTTACAAAGTAAAGGAATACACTTTTTTGGTTCAGGAGTATCAGGAGGGGCAAAAGGAGCCAGGCGAGGCCCCAGTATAATGCCAGGAGGAAACAAGGAGGCCTACAAAGAGGTACAACCTATATTTGAAGCAGTTTCGGCCAAATTCAAAGGAGAGCCCTGCGTAGCCTATTTGGGACCCAAGTCTGCCGGAAACTATGTGAAAATGGTACATAACGGCATTGAATATGGTTTAATGCAACTTACCTCTGAAATATATGACCTTCTAAAAAAAGCTGGAAAGTATTCCAATGATGAACTTCATAGCATTTTCGATACCTGGAACAAAGGTAGATTACAGTCCTTTTTAATAGAGATATCTGCGGAGATTTTTAATCAGGATGATGATAAGGGGGAAGGGAGATTGGTAGACAAGATATTGGATAAGGCCAAGCAAAAAGGTACCGGAAAATGGACATCCCAGAATGCAATGGATCTAGGTATTCCCATACCTAGCATAGATATAGCTGTTAGTATGAGAGAAGTTTCAGCTTTAAAGGACGAAAGGGTTTTAGCCGATAAATTGTACAATAGGCCAGAACCTGCGATAATGGACAAAAAGGAAATGGCCAAATGGGCAGAGGAAGCACTGTACTTCTCCTTTATTACCACATATGCACAGGGACTGCATCAATTGGCAGATGCCTCCAAGGAATACGGTTACGACTTGGATCTATCCGTAATAGCCAAGATCTGGAGAGCGGGATGTATTATCCGTGCCGGTTTATTGGAAGATATTTCCTCTGCATTTACCAAGGACAAACAATTGCCCAACCTTTTATTGTCCCCACAGTTTGTTCCCAAGGTCCAGTCTACTGTAGGGGCCACCAGAAATCTTGTAGCCTATGGGGCCAAAAATGGTATTCCATTGCCGGGTCTTTCCAACTCCTTGACCTATTTTGATGCCTATACCTCTGGTAGATTGCCTTTAAACCTAATTCAGGCACAACGGGATCACTTTGGGTCGCACACCTATGAAAGGACAGATATGGAAGGTATCTTCCATACCGAATGGGAATAATAGCCTAGGGGTTAAACAAACCTTTGTATATAACTTTTTTTGGGCTATTTTTAATATTAATTAAAAGTAGCCCAAAATATTTAAGATGAGCGGAAGTATTCAGGACATGAATAATAGAGTGAACCAGAATCGCTCTTTAAAACCTTCCAATAGAGCTAGGTTTAAGGACAACAATAGGGATAACATATATTCGGATTCCTCACCCACTCTTACAAAACTGAACTTCAAGACCGTTTCCGAAATAGAATTAAAGAAAATAAAGGAAAGAATTAAAAATAGGGCCCTAAGAGATCGTACTAGGCAAACTTATATTTTCCTTTTTATCGTTGTTGTCCTTTTAGGCCTGTTAATTTTGCTCTTCAAATAAAAAGAACACCACAACAATGTATGCCGTGGTGTTCCCACCTAAAAAAACACCAAACACACATTACCAAATTTAACCCCGCCTTAGAAATAATGTGTCTGTACCACCCAATTATTACGTGATCACAGATTCAAAATTTTGCTTTCCATAGACGGGCCAAGTTCATAGATCGAGCCTAACAATTCCCGTTTTAATTCTGAAAGCTTGCAATAATTCCCAGTGGCCTTGTAAATTTCCGCTGAACGATAAAGTATTGCAGGCTCAAAGGTTTTGCCTTCAATATGTTTCCTAACAATCTCTAGGGCCCTATCCTTTTCACCCAATTTAAAATAACTGTAGGCCAATAGATTATAGGATTCCGGAGTAGGCCTATTATCCACTTCAATTTCCGCTACCTTCAACGCTTTATGGTATTGTTCTGTCAATTCCAAATACATATCTGCATTATAAGCATTGTACATAACACCGTAATTAGGGTTCTCCACCGCTATGGCATAGCTATCCAGATTATTGGTCATCTGCAGCATATTCCCCATATATTCCGCTATCTCGGCCTTCAGCAGATAATAGTCGGGTGACGTATTGTTCATTGTAACGGAATCCAAAATCCGCAATGCCTCCTTTGGGTTCTTTTCATATGAGAATACGATCCAGGCAATTCCTTTTTTAGCATATGCATTTTGGGGATCCATTCGCAAAGATTTTAAAAAGTGATCATAAGAATCCTGTATTCTTCCGGCATGACCGTAGTAATCCGCCAAATTCGTGTATGACCACAACATTAAAGAGGAATTCTTTGAGGATTCGGCCTTTTCCCTTGCCTTTTCCAAGAAACGGATGGCGGTTTCCAAATCCCCTTTATGATCGTTCCATTTTGCCGATCGAATCAGATAATCAAAATCTGACATATTCTTTATACTATCCAAGTATTGTTGTGCCTTTCCATAATTACCAAGTTCCATATGAACATCAAAAAGTAACTTCTGTGATTCTGCCACCCCACTACCCATCGCCCTGGAAGAATTGGCGAGTGCCAAGGCCTCCTGGAACCTGTGTTGTGAAATGTAGTTACGTGCCAATGCCCTATAGTATCCGGATTTTCCAATCGCTGCGATTTCCACAGCTTTTTTCAGGGCTTTTTCAGCCATTTTAAGATGTGTTATATCCCCGGTTTCCTGAAAATACCTACTGTACTCCCCTGCAACGATCCCAAAACTCATAAGCTGCATACTGTCCGGTTTGATCATGGAATTCCATTGCTCAAAATATTTTGATGTTTTCTTGGATTCCGCTGAACCGAGATAAACATTATAATCGCGGATGTCTGTAATTTGTTCTGAAGCCTCCTGGGAACAGGATACCAACATAAGCAATACTATAATTAGAAATGTATATTTCATTGTTGAAAGTTTAAATTACTAAGTGATTCTTTCTTAAATAAGGGAGGACTATTGACATCCTCCCCTATTCTTCTTTTCATCTACTTAAACTATATGGTATATTTTTCTGTTTGACCTGCCCTACTTCTTCACTCAGGCGGGTGTAATTCGCCATTAAACAATTATTCCCGGTAATTATACAGAGTTGTCAAAAATTGTCATGGCCCATTTCACAGATAAACACTTATTCGGGGTTTCCCACGTAAGGGAAACTTGCAGAAACTGTGGCCGTTAGCGCCACACCATCAGAAGTTAACCTTGGCGTATCCGGATTGCCATCCATATTTTTATCGGATCCGTCAAAACGATCTCCTTCTTCTCCGCCAAATAGGAGAATCAGGGAAACATCTATCACATCGTCGGTCAAAGCTCTACCGGTTAGCGCTACCTCGTCCCCATCAGGCACCAATATCCTTCCATCGTTGTCAAAATCGGTTCCCGGGTCAAAATAAGTAGTGGGCAAGCTTGGAGAAATCTCCAATACGTCCGCAGCCAAGTAAGTCGTTAGGGTAGCGGCATCCAGTCCCAAAATATTATTCTCATAATTAAGGGCGGCCGGGTCAACACCTAAGAGGCCCGCATAGACGTCATAATATTGCTCTAAGCGAGCTTCATACCCCACTTGGAAAGTAGCTGCCATTTCCGAAGGAATAGTCCTGTTATGAGCGTCTTTAACACTTGCTTCCCCTTCCATATCGTATCCAAAAACCGTGTTTATTCCAGGTCTCCCCATATGATCTACCTGAGTATAACTCCCAGAAAAATCCACCGCGGTCATACAAGGTTCACAAGGGCCTCCACAATCAATACCCGTTTCACTACCGTTCTTTATGCCATCATTACAAGTAGCCATAGCCACGGGCTCCATCATTTCATCATCGTTATTACAGGATGTCAATACAGTCAACCCCATGATCGGTATCAGTAAATATTTTATTTTATTAAGTTTCATAGTTGTAATTTTTAAAGTTAAATGATTATTGTTTTTTGTTTGTAGTCACCCAAGTCTTATAGACCGGCAATTGTAAGGCATTCTGGCCCGTAGGGGTCCCCAACAAGGCGTTTGGCACCTCTAGCACAATGGACATGGTGTTTTTTCCCTCAAAGGTATCCACAGCCTCCTCTGCGGTCTTAAATCCACCAGGGGCCATTCCTCCGATAACGGCGTTAAATTGGAAGAAATCGAAGAAAAAAGAATCTTGTCTAGGTCCGGCAAAAAGTGTTACACCATTCGCCGTTGTTTCCTTGATGGCGGTTGTTCCTGAAATTTCCACACTTCCCAATGGCGAGTCGGTCATAACCTCACTATCCATTCCAGTTTTCAAAGGTGCTACGGGTCCAAAAAAATACATTCTCCCCTCCCTTGGTATGGCCTGAATAACCAAATCCTCGACCAAGTCGCCATCGGTATCAATATTGATTTCCGTCAACACCATTTCATCAAAGCTTCCATAAGCCAAATCTGGCAGCACGTTGGATTGAAGATCCACCACAAAAACAGTGTTGTCCGAACCTTCCGAAGGCTCAAATCCGTAAAAATCTGCTATATCTGCAGAAGTTCCCATGGAGGACGGAGCGTCTATGTGATCCGCTGCCACCAAAATAGCCCCAGCTACCACTAGCAAGCCAAGTCCAAATAATAATTTTGTCTTTTTCATAATTAAGATATTTTTTAGATTAAAATCACCCTTACCTACGGAGGTTGAATTGTAGGGGTTTGGTTTTAAATGTTAATATTATGTTAACTTATAAATAAGCCTGTTTACCGAAAAAACGACCTTAATAGGAATGAAGTCCCGTATTTTAATTTAATTTTATCCTCTAAAATTTGGGTCTATGAATCCATCTGCTTCTGGTTGGATAGATAAGTTTGGGTATCTAGTAAAGGACAACAATGATTATTTTGGCTCCTTTGAGGATTTATACGCCCTTTTAAAAAGTACCGGTTTTGTTTATGGGATCAATTTGGACATACCCCCTTTCATCGTCAAAGAGGTTCCCCTATCGGAGGACGAGAAAGCAAAGATCAATTTAATAACCGCACTCTATTTTACATATAAGCTTAAGAATAAGGAACCTAATTTTGAAGCCTTTTTGGGATACATCTTTAAGTTCTATAAAGATTTGGGAATAAGCCGGATCTCCTTTTTAAATAAATTTTTAACGGGAAAGAAAACATCCTCCAAACTGGAAAACCTTTTAAATTCCAGAATATATTTGGACGATAACGTTATTAGTAAGACATTCAATAACATCATAACCAATTCGTTGCTTTTTATAGATGTCCTAAGTTTTAAAAAGTATCTCGAAGGCGAAACCGCGATAAAAGAATATGCCCAAAGACTGGAACATATCACCATAAATATTACATATCACACCTTAAATTCGAAAGAGAAAAATAAGAATGACGAAAAACTGGCGCAACTTTTTGCTTCCTCATTGACCTTTATTGCAAGTGAAAAACAGAATTTCGATGGGTCCTATAGGAACGAATTGGTCAACAAATATTCGACTACCGAAAATAGGTATTTTTTGGATGTTGCCTGCTTGACAGTGTGGGAAGATCAGTCACTTGATTACACGGAATCGGAGTTCATTTTTGGCATAGGAAGGGACCTTGGTTTTGACCCAAATGAAATCGCAAAATCACTGAAGGACGTTACTGGATTTTTTCAATTGAACGCCGACAAAATACCCCATCTAAAAGACCATAATTTAGCCGTCCAATTTTACGATAGCATGTCCAAAATTGTAAATAAGCTAATCCTTAGAAACAGTAAACGACTTCAAAAAGAACTTTCAGAAAGCAAGGAATTAGTCTACTTATTATCTAAATCCACCGTAAAAGATCTTAGCCCGGAAGAGAAGAAAAAAGTACAGAATCAACTGGTGGATATTTTTAAAAGTATCCCTTCGCTCGCAATTTTCATACTTCCCGGGGGGGCAGTTTTGTTACCAATATTCATTAAATTGATTCCTAAATTACTACCTTCCTCCTTTGACGACAATAGGGTTGAAGAATAACACCGAAATTGTCCGAAATCGACACTATAAGAAAAACCTATAGTAAGTATTTTTTACACTTAAAATAATCAAAATCAATTACTTAAATAACTTTACTCTAACCATAACTTAAAGTCTTTTACTCGTTCCCTACTCACAATAATTTCCTGCCCTTTAAAGCGATTTAATTTGATTTCCAGCCTGGAATTTGTGTAGGATACTATATCTTTTATATGACTGATATTGACGTAGAACTTTCTGCTAACCCTGAAAAAGGAATTGGGGTGAAGCTCCGATTCCAAGTTCTCCAAAGTATGGTCCAACAGATAATTTCGGCCATCGATGGTGGACGCATAGGTACCTTTGTTCTCACTGTAAAAACATTCTATTTCCTCCGCGTTGATAATTTTCAGATGCTGCCCTACGCTCACCGTAAACCTCTTCTTGTATTCCCGTTCCAAAGGATTGACCAGCAACTTTTTTATGTCCTCAAAATCGAGCGACATTTTTCGTTTTTCAGGTCTAAATGCGAGGTACTTTTTTACTGCAATTTCCAGCTCTTCATCATCTATGGGTTTTAATAAATAATCTATGCTGTTCAACTTAAATGCCTGCAATGCATATTCATCATATGCGGTCGTAAAAATGACCGAACTTTTAATCTCGACCGCTTCAAAAATTTCAAACGAAAGTCCGTCCGACAGTTGAATATCCAAAAAAATTAAATCCGGATGTTGATTTTCCCGAAACCAAAAAACGGCCTCTTCTACGGAGTAGAGCATGGTGGAAACCTCTACCTTCAAATTGGATAATAATCTACCCAATCTTCTGGCTGCAGGTTTTTCATCTTCAATTATGATTGCGTTCATTTTTATTGGTTAATTGGTTATTGATTGATCGCCCTGGCAATTCCCCACTTATTCTTCCATATATTTTCGCAATTGCCTTGCTTCCCACTTTTTTATAAATCCGGACTTAAACCTAAAGTGGTATATCCCTATGACCAACAAAACCACTCCCCAGATAATTGGAATAAAAACAAAATTCCAATCCATCCAAGTTAAAAACCCTTCATCCCTCACCCCTTTACCTACAAAGAAGTCAATAATCCTTCCTTTAAACAAAAAGAGCAGAAGGCTCATTATCACATATATCACTATGTGTGCGTAAAAATTCTTAAGATTGTCTACGCGTTTTTTTGCGCGAATGTACTTTTCAATATCGCCCTTGTCCTTATCCATTATCTATATTTTTCGGATTCCTGCTTTTCTTTATCCATATGTTTCCTTATCTGTCTTTCCTCCCATTCCTTGTTGAAAAAAGGACTATAGGAGAACACCTTTAAACCATGAAAAAAAAGTCCAATCCCCCAAAATAACCACACCGCAAAAGAGCCGAAGTCCCAAAATGCCTCCACAAAGGATTCCCCCTTACCCATATTTTCTATAATCTTAGTTGTCGTAATAAACAAATTAACCGCTATATAAACGGCCAAGTGAATATAAAAGCCCTTTAATTCAGCCACCTGTTTTTTGGCGCGTTCCAATTTTTTATCTTCATCGTAATCCATTATTTCCATCTGTTTTCTCTTTCATCATCTTGCATAAACTCCCTTATTTTTCGCTCCTCCCAATTCTTTCCAAAAAAAGGATTCAGACCAAAAACTTTCACGGCCTTAAACACCAACCCTATCCCCCAGCCAAAAGCCGCCCATAGAAACCACGGGTACCGCCATTGATCGGTCCAGTAATTAAGAGCTGCCAGGAAGCCTATAAAAACAAAATAGGACATAAGGCTTAAATAGAATTTTTTAATTGCCTCCACTCTCTCTTTGGCCCGGAAGTATTTACTTTCCTTATCTATGTTTTCCATGATTTAATTTTAATTCAAATTTCGCGAAACAACCCAACTTTCTCAAAAAGGAATTTATGAACTGTTGAATTTAAAGGATGGACTGTACCCTAAAAACTCTCATCGTCCATATATTTTTGAATTTTTCTTTCTTCCCAGTTTTTACCCAAGAGTGGGTTGTAACCAAAAACCTCCATGGCGTGCACTGCAACACCAAATCCCCATCCTATGGCCGGAAAAATTACCCATGGAAAGCTGGTGGTGTTATAATTTACAACTGCCAGGATGGGCAACACCACGCAGTAGGAAATAAGATTCCCATAAAACCCCTTGATCGCCTCTACCTGTTCTTTGGCTTTTTGATACCTCTTATCCTCCAAAAATGTTTGCTGGGTTTCCCTTTGTCCGATTCCTTTGGTCAGCACAGGCAGTTTTACCGTGAATTCTGAAGTAGTTTTTTCAATCTGCACCTCCTTATTGGACAATATATGATATCGCTCCTGTATATTCTTTAGTCCAACCCCACTACTTTTTTTAACGACTTGCTTTTCCTGTAAATTGTTGGAAACACAAAGCATTCCCCCCTGTTCGTATACCCTTATCCGCAAAGGCTTTGCAGAAGTCACCACATTGTGTTTAACCGCGTTTTCCAATAATAGCTGTAGGGATAAGGGTACTATTTTTGCCTCGGCATCACTGCCCTTTTCAAGAATATCAAAAACAATACTATCCTCAAATCTCATTTTCAACAACCTCACATAAGTTTTGGCGAAGGCAAGCTCTTCATCCACGGTTACCAAGTCCTTGTTTTTCTGCTCCAAAACATAACGATACACCTTTGAAAGGGAGGTGGTAAATTTTTGCGCCTGCGCAGCATCCTCGTCAATTAGGCTAGTCAACACATTTAAGCTATTAAAAAGAAAATGTGGATCCAATTGATTCTTAAGTGCATCAAACTTGGCAGAGGCAGTACCGGCAATTATTTTCTGTTCCTTTACCTTATTCTCCTGTCTATTTTTAAAGTACCAAGCCAAATAAAATATTGCCGAAATCAAAATCGCCAACAACAAGGAAACTTTGTAATCCTCCAATTTCTCATTTATCAAGAAATCAGAAATCGGAATTTTTCCAATGCCCACCCTAAGAATTAAACGGGAAACAAATATCCCGGCCAAAGAGAGCACTATATTACCTGAGACACCTAATAATAGGCGCCATTTTTGGTAAAACTGATTTTTATATTTCGTGATAAGAAACTGGATCCAGTAGGCATTTACCATATAAAGAATTACCGCGAAAATCATATTGCCGTAGTACTCACGCAAAGCTCTTTGGTAGCTAAAACCTTCGTCGAAATTTCCCATAAAAAAGAAAACGGCAAGAAATATAAAATAAATCAGGGTCCCAATAAATACGGCATTTCCTAAATGTTTAATAAATCGCATCATCGAATTTTATTGTCACCTGTTAAAATTTGCCCCAAAAACTGCCTTTACTACCTTGGTCAGAAAGGGAGGATATAGGTTTAAAGTTAACGAAAAGATTCCAAGGTGGCACCTGACACATTGAATTGGCCGGAGTAACATTTTCATGATAAAAAGTTGTCCCTGCAAGTGTTTCCAACTTCAATTCAATTCCATTACAATGTTGACTTACAGCAATAAAGGAACAATTATCTAACAACTTACTTTCATCTTGTACCCCTACCAATCCATTAACGATTGTGGCTATAATTATCAATATGATTTTTTGCATAGCTCAGTTTTATATAAGGTGCTAACTACGCAAAGATGTTTTAAATCAAATAGATAGGGAAATTGAATCAACCGAATTGTAGATTTACTGAGATGAGTTGAAAAGGAACCAACTAGAAATGAAAAAGAGGACGCACCCCTACGTCCTCTTTTTGAATTTTAAAAAATAGTTTCGTTTTAGATAACTTATTTTTCAAGTCTTACTTATGAATGTTAAAATTAGCAATTATTTTTAAATAAGTAGTGCTTTTTTTAAAAAATTATTAACGCTAATCATAATTCACCTTCAAGAAAATCTCCTTAACACCTGCTACTTGACTTAAAACATCACTTAAGATTTTATTCTGTACGGCACAGAAAACAAACTATTTACCTGAAAAAGTAAAATCCGGCAGCTTGATTATCGCACCTCCTTTGAGCGCAGACTCATGTGCAAGAATACCTACACAGGTTATATTGGCGGACTGTTTTGCATTGGGGTAAGGCGCTTTATCCCGAACCAGAGCATTTACAAATTCGTGGACCAGATGTGGATGTGACCCCCCATGTCCGGCTCCCTGGGTAAACGAAAGGTGTTGGTGCTCATCGGAATCGTATACTCCTTTGGTTGTAAAATGTTGTATTTCCTTAGGTAGCAATTTTGCGAAATCCGGACTCTCCACTTCCTCTGGAATTTCGGGTTCTGGTTTTTTGGCCGTATGCACTACCAATGGCTTCCCTTCGATCAAGGGCCATTCTACCGATTTCTTTGAACCATAAACCTCAAAACTTTCCCTGTATTGTCTGGCTACATCAAAAAGGGAACGGTATACTTGGGCACTTAAATCCGAATTCCGAAATTTAATATGCGTAGTCTCTACTGCAAATGGCGAGTTGTAATGAGATATAAGCTCCTCCCGTATAGTTCCCGAACCAAAACAGGAGACGTATTCAGCCTCCCCCCTCGTAAGGGCCAATACGGGGCCTACACAATGTGTTGCGTAGTGCATTGGAGGCAAACCCGGCCAATAATTGGGCCAACCATCCATATCCTGCTGGTGGCTTGCTTTTAAAAACTGTACCTTGCCCAGTTCACCTTTTTCGTACAACTCCTTCATATACAGAAACTCCCTGGCATAAACTACCGTTTCCATCATCATATAGGTGAGGCCGGTTTCCTGAGTTAGGCGTACAATTTCCTCACATTCTTCCACTGTAGTCGCCATAGGCACGGTACAGGCCACATGTTTCCCGGCTTTTAGAGCTTTAATGGACTGAATACCGTGGTCGGGAATTGGGGTATTAATATGCACCGCATCTATTTCCGGGTCCTGCAGCAGGTCTTCATAGGAAGTATATCTTTTTTCAATGTTGAACGCATCGGCCAACTCCTTTAATTTGACAGGATTCCTTTGTGATATAGCTACTAAATTAGCATTTGGATGCTTTTGGTAGATAGGAATAAATTCTGCTCCAAATCCCAAACCAACTATAGCGATATTTACTTTCTTATTGCTCATTTTCTTTATTTTTAATTAAATGTCCTTTTCATAAAATCGATTCCTTGGCTAGCAAATTCATCTTGACTCTTTGCCAAGTTTTTCCAGATACATACTGCCCCTGCCAACTCTTTGATCTCCGGAGTAAAACTTTCAATAACTATTGCCCCTTTATAATCAATAGCCTTCAATCCTTCTGCAAAATCGGCCCAGGGAGTTAGTCCTGTGCCGGGAATTCCCCTATGGTTCTCAGAAACCTGAACATGCAATAATTTATCCCCTACCGTTTCTATTGCTTTGGCAATACTCCCTTCCTCAATGGTCATGTGAAACCCATCCAGTAATACTTTAGCACAATGATGGTTAACATCTCTAATAAAACGCATTACATCCTCTGCGGTATTGATCATGTCGGATTCAAAACGATTGAGAGGCTCCAAGGCAATGGACAAACCATGGCTCTGGGCCATAGAGCAAACTTTTGAAATATTGGATACCGCCAAGTCCCATTCCTTTTTACGCTCTTCTTTAGGAAGCATTCTTGCCTTACCCACCGCTGCGTACATGGGTCCCGCCAAAAAATCCACCTCCCATAGATTACAAAGTTCAAAGCATTTTTCTATGTAATCGAAGCAATTTTGATGTACTGCGGTATCTTTGTGCGTGAGATCCTTCGCAGGACCAAAGGCTCCGCAAACAACTGCCTGTAGTCCGTTATCCTTTAGTGCTTTCTTTATCACCTCTCCATTGATCAATTCAGGGTCTTCAACCGGGATTTCTACCAGATCGTACCCCATCCCTTTAATTTTAGGGAACAAGGCAATGGACTGGGTACTGAAAGGTGATTCCCAAAGCCAAGTACTTACACCGTATTTTATGTTATTTACCATGCTTTAATTATTACTTAAAATAAATTAATGTTGCATCCTATCATACAATTATTTATGAGTACCCTTTTTAAGGCTGATTGTGGTACTATTTTGCCTTTACCACTTTCATAACCCCTTGCATTATTCTCCAATGCCCGGGAAAGGTGCATATAAAAGGGTAGTCTCCAGGTTCTGTGGGGGCATTGAATTTTAAAACCACCTTTTCCTCTGGATTTATGATAGCCGTTGCAAAAAGTACCTCGGACATTTCGGGAACATAATTCTTTTCTGCCCCATTGGGGTCCGTGGCCAATTTATCGGCTGCCATACCCACCTTTTCCTTTTCGCCTATCTTAGTAATGACAAGGTTATGCTGCATAAAATCTGTGTTCTCAAAAACAAGTTCAACAGCTTTTCCTGCTTCCACAACAAACTCTGTAAGATCATATTTCATCTCATTTTTAATGGTCTTGATAGTAATGACTACGGCGTTGGAACTGCCATCCAAGACATTGTCCAATTCCAATTCCACCTCATTGATATACGTTTCTACCAAAAGCTGGGCCAAGGGTTTATCCTCAAAAACGCTTTTTGCAGCTTTGGAATAATCCGATTCCACCTCATATTTCCAATCCCCTGCCAAGGAGATGCTAAATTGACCGGCTTTAAGAAACATCTGCTCTTTTTTACCCCAGATGCCTCCACCACCACCAGTATCTTCTACCCGAACCGCAATAGTATTGTTTCCTGCTTTTAAAACCCCTGAGGGAATCTTGTACACCCTATCGGCCAAATAATCCTTTTCGGTACCACCAACCAAAACCCCGTTAATATAGACCTTATCGGAATCATCTATAGGCCCCAAGGATATGGTACCCGACTTTGCACCTTCATTGGATGGAACTTCCACATTTTTACGAAACCAAATAATACCATCCATCTGCAATCCCGCATCTTCTATCAGTTGGGGAAGGAGCATGGTCTCCCAATTGGAATCATCAAGATCTATTACCTGTCTTAGATTTTCTTCTACCGATCCAATTTCAAAATTGGGGTTATTGTCCATAAAAGCCTTGATAAATCCCTGATGATGTTTACTTCCTGCTGCATATAGGGCCTTTGCCAACCAATCGTCGGTCAATAATTGTTCGTTCTCGCTCAGCTCGAACAACTTTCGGCCTATTTCTACGTTGGGCTCCCTTTCAGAAAAATATATAAGTGCCGATAATTGCACTTCCGGATCCTTATCCTGGAGTATATTGGACTCCAATAAAAGTGCATCTACAGTATTGTTTTTCGGCAAGATCTGTATGGCCGCCTTCCTAACCGTTCCGGACGGATGGTTCAAAGCCCATTTAACTATTTCTATTGCTTCCGTATTTGAAGACACAGCTCCCAGTCCATCAAGGGCCCATAAAGCATGCAGTGCACCCGGATTAAGTCCCAAAATATCCACTTCTGTATTCTTGACCAATGAAATGAGTTCTGGTACTACATCGGCATCGCCATTTTCAACCAATAACCGCTGGGCGGTCATACGCCAGAACATATTGTCATTGGAAAGGGCTTTTACCAAGCCTTTAGAATCCTCATTATCCAAAGTCATGGATGCCTTATCTTCCACATCTTTGGGCATTATACGCCAAATACGTCCCCTGGATTTATCGCGCAAAGGATTCTCATAGGCATTCCCCAGACCGTTCACAGCATCATATCCCCCTCTTTCCACTCTGGGGGTCGGATTGTGTTGTATAATAAAATTATACCAGTCCGAGACCCAAACAGCACCGTCAGGTCCTACCTTGGCTTCAACTGGGGAAACCCATTCATCCGAACTGGCCATCAAATTGCCACCGTCCTTTTCCAAATACCCAGCGCCATCCTTCTCAATTTTAGCAATATGCACTACCCCACCCGTTGGTTCGCAGACAAAGGCGTACTTATTCCAATATTCTTTGGGGTATATCCTTGCTGTATAAAAATGGTGGCCCGCTGCCGCTGTAAAACCTCCAAAAACATCTACCTGTCTTATGTTTTGTGTAATTGGCGACATTGCATAATGGCCATCAATTTTTGAACTACCATTTAGTGAAATCCCCTTTACATCCTTTAGGTTCTTGTTAGGTATACCCATAAATACACTGTGGGTATTGTTCGCTGTGGAAGCAAAAATGGAGTTATCCTCGGTAATACCCAGTCCCCAGGTATTGTTGCTGGTATTGGTCAAAAATTCAAAATTGCCCATTTCCCTGTTAAAGCGATATATACCTTGACTAAACTCGAAGTCTTCACCCGAAATACTTCCCTTAAATCCTGAATAACCCACTACTCCATAAATATTATTGTCTATGCCACGTTGAAGGTTGGAAGGCCCGGCATGGGTATCAAAAACTCCCCATCCATCAATTACAATTTCCTTAACATCTGCCTTGTCATCGCCATCTGTATCCTTTAGGAATAAAAAATACGGGGCCTGGGAAACCAAAATCCCTCCATTCACAAAAGTAAAACTGGTAGGAATATTCAATTTTTCGGCGAATATGGTAAATTTATCCGCCTTTCCATCCCCATCGGTGTCCTCACATATTTTTACCCTGTCGTCCCCGGAGCCTTTATCGTCCCTTACTGTATTGGGATAGTCAACGGTCTCAATTACCCAGAGCCTACCTTTCTCATCCCAATTCATAGCTATAGGATTAATTATATTGGGTTCCGAAGCAAACAGCTCCAACTTAAACCCAGCAGGGACTTGGATCAACTTTGCCGATTCTTCAGGTGTTAAAGGCAACTGATACTTAGGGGCCGGGTCCCTTTTCTCGTAATTGGGAATATTGGCCTCTTCCTTATACTTCAAGGTTGGTATGTCTTTAGAAAATGCTTCCCAATTCTTTTTTACCTGGTCGTCCACTGCCCAAAGAATACCTTCTTTGATAAGATTTTGAAACCCTGGCTTAGTCCACGTTCTTTCATCATGTCCGTAAGCAGTATAGAATACCTTGCCCTTGCCAAATTGCTTTACCCATGTCCATGGCTCATGATGTTCCCCTTCTACCCTTTCCATCAATACGGTGATATCACTGGCCAACTTATCATGCACATAAGTTTCATCCCAAGTGGAAAACTCCTCTAAATTTTGCATTATGGGGTGCGACTTATCAATAATTTTGGCCGTAAAGGTATCCGTACCGTGGGTTTGAAATTGTCCCCCTACCAAATCCACATAGTCTTCCGACTCATTAAAACAAAAACTTGCACAATGAATCGGGATAAATGCATGTCCCTCTGCTACATAATCCAACAAAGCTTTTTCCTGTTCCGGAAACCTACTTTCATGGTTGGCGTAAATAATTACCCCATCATAGAGTTCTAAATTTTCAGGATTAAGATCTTTTACCTCTTCAGTATAGGTAATGTTAATTCCACTTTGAGTCAAGGCAGAGGCCAACATGGGCATATATAGCCTGGAGTTATGGTGTTCCTGTGCGTGCCCAAGGAACAACATCTCAATTCGTCTGGGTTGATCGTCTTTCTTTTTCTTTTCAGAAGGATTACAACTTAACAAGGTTGTAAGTACAATTAGCGAACAAAAAAAACGTGCCGTTAAGGTTTTCATGATTAACTTGTATTTATGTTCAACAATTATAACAATTAATCGAGCACAAAGAATACTATATGTTATCTACAATTGACTGTATTATACCATTAAACAAGTATTTTGTATATATTTATGGACAAATAATTACAGAATACTAGAATTACACCTAAGATTGGCCCCTAGCATTTCCGTGTTTAAAACCTTATTCCTAGATGAAATCTGCATTACAAAAATCGCCCATTCCTAAATCCCATGCCTTTGTTGCCAAATTATTGCGACAGCCCAATTTTGACCCTATTTGGCATTTCCATCCGGAGTATCAACTATTTATGGTGTTAAAAGGTGGCGGCACCAGATTTATTGGTGACCACGTAAAGCATTTTAAGGAAGGGGATATTACCTTCACAGGACCCAATTTACCACATATGTGGCGTAGCGATAATGAAGGTTATGCAGTAGAGGACAGTTTATGGTCCGAAGGTATTGTAGTTTACTTTCATGAAGATTTTATTGGCCAAAGTCTATTACAAAAGGAAGAAATGATTAAACTAAGGCAATTATTTCATAAGAGTCTACGGGGTCTGGATGTGACTGGAAAAACCGCAAAAACTATCGGCACCATGCTAACCAAGCTAGTGCACCTTGAAGGCATGGAAAGTGTTCTGGAATTGTTTAAAATCTTAAACTGTATTGCCAACACAACAGAAACTATATCCCTGGCCAGTCCTGGATATACCAACTCCTTAAAGGAAGCGGAT
This sequence comes from Arenibacter sp. F20364, assembly GCF_023015905.1. Taxonomy (GTDB): domain Bacteria; phylum Bacteroidota; class Bacteroidia; order Flavobacteriales; family Flavobacteriaceae; genus Arenibacter. The sequence continues at coordinate 65,808 of NZ_JALKBD010000009.1, forward strand.
ACCGAAAGGATGAACAATGTCCATGCTTACGTAATGAAGAATTTCAAAAGCAAAATAGAGTTAAGTACCGTGGCCTCCTTGGCCAACATGACCCCTACCTCTTTTAGCAGATACTTTAAGATCCATGCCAACAAAACATTTTCAGAATTTTTAAGCGAAATTAGAATAGGCTATGCCTGCAAACTACTCATCGAAAATAAAATGAATATTGGCCAGGCCTGCTACGAGAGTGGCTTTCAAACACTGTCCAATTTCAACAAACAATTCAAGTCAATCACCAAAAGAACCCCCTTGTCCTATAAAAAGGAGTATGGGGTATAAACAAACACCTTAAGCCCTGGCTTGTCATAATATTTTTGAATAAATAATTACTTTAATTAAAGTAATTTTGCACTATGGTAAGAAACATTCAACTTAGGATTACTTTATTGGAAGAATCCGTAGAAGACATCCTAAAAAAGAAAGCTGCCAAATACTTAGGTATTTCCGTTCCGGAGGTGACAACTGTAAAAGTACTTCGGAAATCTATAGATGCCCGTAAGTCTACCATATATTTCAATTATAAGGTCTCGGTTTATATTAACGAACCCGCACCCAAGACCAAGGAGTACAGCTTTGATTATAAGGACGTATCCAAAGCTAAAAAAATACACATTATAGGTTTTGGACCTGCCGGGATGTACGCCGCGCTTCGCTGTATAGAATTAGGGTATAGACCCATTGTCCTTGAAAGGGGCAAAAATGTAAAGGACCGTAGACGGGACCTAAAGGCCATTAACAGGGATCATATAGTAAATGAAGATTCCAATTATTGCTTTGGAGAAGGAGGTGCAGGCACCTATTCCGATGGCAAACTGTACACCAGAAGCCTTAAAAGAGGGGATGTTCGACGAATATTCGAAAATTTGGTCTATCATGGAGCAACCGAACAAATTCTTATAGATGCACACCCCCATATAGGCACCAACAAATTGCCCAAGCTGGTGCAAAATATAAGGGAGACCATCATAAAATATGGTGGTGAAATACACTTCCAAACAAAGATGATCAATTTTACCATTGTCAATAATGCCATAAAGACCATTGTTTTACAGGATGGAACCGAAATGCCAGCGGAAAGGGTTATTTTGGCCACCGGCCATTCTGCCAGGGATATCTATTATTTGCTGAACGACAAAAAAATTGCCTTACAGGCCAAGTCGTTCGCCATGGGTGTTCGTGTAGAGCACCCTCAACATATTATAGATAGTATTCAGTACCACTGTAAAGGACAACGGAACGAATTGCTCCCTGCTGCTTCCTATAGTCTGGTAGAACAGGTGAAGGACAGGGGCGTCTATTCTTTTTGTATGTGTCCCGGTGGGTTTATAGTCCCTGCGGCAACCGCCCCGGGAGAAGTGGTCGTCAATGGCATGTCGCCTTCCAAAAGAAATAACCTATTTGCCAATTCCGGTATTGTAGTGGAAATAAATGTAGACGAAGATATTCACAAATACGAACATTTTGGACCGCTAAAAGGCTTGGAATATCAAAAGGATTTGGAGCGATTGGCCTTTACTTCGGGCGGACGGACACAAACTGCTTCTGCACAGCGACTTACCGACTTTGTGGAAGGCAAATTGTCCAACGACTTAAATCCGACCTCTTATCAACCCGGTTTAAAATCAGCTCCATTACATTCACTCTTGCCCAAATTGATCGGCAGCAGGTTACGTTCGGGCTTTACTGCCTTTGGAGAAAAAATGCGGGGTTATTACACCTCTGAGGCCAATATAGTTGGGGTAGAATCAAGAACCTCCTCCCCTGTCAATATACCAAGAAATGAAAACTTGGAACATCCTGAAATTAAGGGGCTTTTTCCCTGTGGTGAAGGTGGTGGCTACGCTGGCGGTATTGTATCCGCAGCCATGGATGGCGAACGATGTGCAGAGGCCGCTGCTGCTGGATTCTAAGGTCTATTTTTTGATTTAAACTGTTTATCCAAACTAATCCCCTACCTTTGCCGCTTATTTTACATACTACATGACATTCAAAGAATTAGGTATTATAGAGCCTATACTAAAGGCCCTGACGGCCGAAGGCTATACGAATCCAACTCCAATACAAGAAAAGTCCATTCCCATTTTGCTTCGCGGAAAGGATTTGTTGGGTTGCGCACAAACAGGAACCGGTAAAACCGCAGCTTTTTCCATACCCATCATACAACAATTGGTGTTGGATAGGGAAACCAATCCACAACAACGAAAAATAAGAACCTTAGTGGTAACCCCAACTAGGGAGTTGGCCATACAGATCGGGGAAAATTTCACCTCTTACTCCAGATTTACAGGAATAAAAAATACCGTTATTTTCGGTGGCATTAAGCAGGGAAGGCAAACGGATGCCCTTAGAAAGGGTGTGGATGTACTTATTGCTACTCCCGGCAGGTTATTGGACTTAATGAACCAAGGCTTTATTTCCTTAAAGGATATAAAGTACGCAGTATTGGACGAAGCCGATCAAATGTTGGATATGGGCTTTATCCACGATATTAAAAAGATCATTGCCAAACTACCGGAAAATAGACAATCCCTTTTCTTTTCCGCTACCATGCCACCCGCTATAGTGGAACTCTCAAAGAAAATATTGGGAGATTTTGAAAGGGTCACCATTAAACCTCAGCAAGCAACTGCAGAAAAAGTAGAACAAGGCGTTTATTTTGTCACCAAAAAAAATAAACCCAGCCTACTGATCCACCTTTTGGAAAAAGATCCAAATGACTCGGCCCTTGTTTTTTCACGAACCAAACACGGCGCCAATAAAATTGTGAAACAATTGGCCAAGGCCGATATCAAGGCGGATGCTATTCACGGCAATAAATCACAAAATGCACGGCAAAAGGCTCTGGGCGATTTTAAAGATGGGGAATTAAAGGTGCTAATAGCAACCGATATTGCCGCCAGGGGAATAGATGTTGAAGAACTTTCCCTGGTAATCAATTATGACCTGCCCAATGTACCCGAAACTTATGTACATAGAATAGGTAGAACAGGTAGGGCCAGTGCCAGTGGAGTTGCCCTATCATTTTGTGATGCGGAAGAGCGACCTTATCTTAAGGATATTCAAAAATTAATAAACCAACAGGTACCCGTTATTTCGGACCATCCTTTTGTGGATGATGGTTTCGAAGAGATCCCGTTGGAAGAGAAAAAACATCACAACAACAGGCAAAAACATAGGACTGGACATTCCAATCCCAGAGGTGGCAGAAATAACAATCGTAACAGAAACAGAAATAATAGACCAAAAAGGGATTGATTTATAATCAGTTCCTTTTTCCCTAATTTTTAGGTGATATAAATTCCCAATAATTAGTAGGTATTTAAAAATTTCAGGATATTTATTCTTTTAAAAGATTTACTCTAAAAGTAAAAATAAATATCAAATGAAAAGTTTATTCACCACCTTATTAATAGTGATGGCCATCTTTGTAATTCCGGAAGCCTCATTTTCCCAAACCACAAATTTCATCAGTTTTAATATCAGATATGACAATACTTCTGATACCATTAACAATTGGAACAAACGCAAGGCCTCTTTAGCCAAACTGATTCAGCACTATGACACCGATATTGTAGGTATTCAGGAAGGTTTACACCATCAGGTAGACTATTTGAATACCGCCTTGACGGGTTATGCCTATATAGGTGTAGGCCGGGACGATGGGCAACAAAAAGGAGAATACTCCGCAATTTTTTACAATACCGATAAATTCAAAGTGCTAAAAACAAATACCTTTTGGTTATCAGAAACACCAGAAAAAGTTTCTGTAGGGTGGGATGCTTCCATGGAGAGAATCTGCACCTATGCCTTATTTGAAAATACAGCTACAAAAAAACAATTTTGGGTTTTTAACACCCATTTTGATCACAGAGGAATGCAGGCCAGAATAAATTCGGCAGAGCTTATTTATAAAAAAATGAATGAAATAAACACCTCCAATCTACCTTTGGTACTGATGGGGGATCTAAATTTAACCCCTGACACAGCCCCTATTCAATTCCTTAAAACGAATCTCACAGATGCCATGGAAATTTCAAAAAAGCCTTTCTACGGACCCATAGGTACGTTTAACGGTTTTGATCCGGATAGAATAATGGAAAATAGAATAGATTATATCTTTGTGCATAATATTGACGTCCTGTCCTATACCCATATTGACGACAGAATGCCCAATAACATGCATATTTCGGACCATTTACCCGTCCTGATGACCACTCCCAATTAATTGACAGCATGTATACACCATCCCATTACAAGAACGAAAACCTTGAAGAGGTAAAGGAGTTTATTAAACACAACAGTTTTGGTATATTGGTGAACCAGACCAATGGTAGACCTTGGGCAACCCATATCCCTTTAGAATTGGATCAGGATGACGAAGGAAAGGACCTATTATTGGGTCATATCTCCAAGGCCAATCCGCAATGGAAATCTTTCAAGGAAAATAAAGAGGTCTTGGCCATTTTTAACGGCCCACATAGTTACATATCGTCCTCCTGGTATAAGGAAGAAGAAGTGCCTACCTGGAATTACATTGCCGTTCACGTTTACGGAAAAATACAGATATTAAATGATGATGCGGTCTTGGATTCGCTCCATAAATTAGTGGACAAATATGAAAAAGAATCGACCAATCCGGTCTCGATCCACAATTTTTCCCACAAAACCATGAAACAAATAAAGGGCATAGTCGGATTCCGAATCGACATTTCAGATATTCAAGCTACCTATAAGTTATCACAAACAAGACCGGAGGACCATCCTAAAATAATGGACGAACTACAAAAGACCAATAACTCCGGTTCCAAGGACATTGTTAATTGGATGAAAAACTTGTAGATCTATCCTGACCAATAAAATAAATTACTCTCAATAACAATTATTATAAATGAACCTAGATCAAGAAAAATTAATAGCTGCCAAAGAAGCTGTGAAATACGTTAAAAATGGAATGACCGTTGGATTGGGAACCGGGTCTACGGCAGCCCATATGGTAAATGAACTAGGTGAACTAGTTAAAAACGGACTTGAGATTGTCGGCGTACCATCTTCCGAAAGCACCAAGAAACTGGCAACGGAAAAAGGGATTCCCCTAACCACCTTGGAAAAAGCCAATTCTATTGATGTTTATATTGATGGAGCCGATGAATTTGACCCCTATATGCAGCTTATTAAAGGAGGTGGTGGTGCCTTGTTGAGAGAAAAAATATTGACTTATAATTCAGAACTTGTCATCATAATTGCCGATTCCCAAAAAGAGGTAAAAAGATTGGGCGATTTTAAACTCCCCGTGGAAACCATTCCTTTTGCTACCAAAAAAATTGAGCAGTCGCTTCAAAAAATGGGGTTACAGCCAAAATTGAGAGTAAAGAATGACGAAAATTTTGTCACCGATGAAGGCAACTATATTTTAGACCTTAACATTAAACATATTACAAATATTCCCGCCTTGGAAAGCAGGCTAAATCAGATCCCCGGCATTGTAGAAACCGGACTGTTCTTGGATATGGCCGATATGATTATTATCGGGAAGGGAGAAAACGCCATTACCTTAAAAAAATAAGTAGATCTAAACGAATCAATATAGCTCAATTCCCTATTGACAGGGACCACACATTACACCGCTAAAAGAAAAACCTGTAACCCCTGGGCTAGAGGTTTTTCTGATTTAATTAAGAAAGGGCAATTGCTCAGCGTGCCTTTCTAATCAAATTGGCCATATAAACATATTTCATGTCCCTTAACCCTATTCCATCCTGCATAGCTTTGGTAGATGCCGGCGTAGCCCCCTCTGACCAATCAATATTTTGGTTCAGGGCCTGCTTATAGTCCTTGAACATACTAACGGTCATGTGGGAAGCATAGGTATCACTTCCTATAGGGCTAATAATCCTAATTAATCCCCAATTGGCCTTTCCGCCAGAGTCCACCGCTTTTTGGTGGATAGGCTGAAATATTTCCATCTCCGCTTTTTCATAAGAATCATAATCCATTAAACCTACCTTCATCATATCTATCTGGGCTACAGTGCCAACAGACATATCAAAATCGCCCTTGGTCATGGCTATTTCTTCGGCGAATATCCTTACCGCCAAATCCCGGGTTGACGAGGAGTGGTTTAATTTTTTTTCAAGATCGGCTTCGGACATATCTGGATAGGCTGCCTTGGCCCTTTCCATAAGTTTTGACCAACTGCTGCCATCCATCATCTTTACGGGATCGTTATATAAGGTAACCGTGAGGTATTGATAGCCCTGTTGTTCTCCTCCGGGACTAAGAGCCCAAAGGTCCCACCCCGTAATATCGCCACCTTTCACGCGTTGGGCTTGAATTTTTTCCCAAAATTCTTCAGTTTCAGCGTAAGCTACTTCCTGATCATTGTCCACTTGCATGAATTCGAATACTAAGTAGAGTTTTTCTTGAGCAATGGCCATATTGCCCACTATCACTAATGCGATAAGAATCAAAACATTTTTCATAATATTTATGTTATTGGTTAATGTAATTCTTTAAGACTATGAATTCTTGAATAACATCAAAGTCCCATTTAAATTCAGAAGTATGGTTCCCATAAACCATTTGCAGGATTATATTAGGTATTAAATCTTGGAATATGTATTGGGGTAGGATGAATGATGGCTAAAATTGTCCGTAACTAGCGGGTAAATTATCTAAGGCTTGTGTTCAAGGCCTCAAATTGTATGTAGGTGTTTTAAAAGATGTTCTTTGAATGATTTGCTCAGGGGGATTACTTTTCTATTAATTTCCATATGGTTATCGGCAACCACGTCCAATTTGGAAATATTGACCATGTAGGACCGATGCACCCTAATAAAGATTGGGCTTTTAATTTCATTTTCCACAACCTTAAGTGTGGTACTTATTAAGTAATTCCCTGTTGAGGTTACAATATTGCTGTAATTTCTGTCCGCTTCAATATAGAGTATCTCATCCAAAAGCAATTTTATCATTCTCCCATTATGTCTTACAAATATCCGGTCTTCCAAAACTTCCAAGTTTTCGGAACTGTGACCAACATCCATATGCTCCTCCTTCAAATGCTCAACTACAAGTGCAATGGTTCGTTGCAAGTCAAGTTTATTAAACGGTTTAGAAATAAAGGCATGGGGATGCGTGGTTTTAGCCTTGGCAAAAGTAGCTTCATCGCTATTGGCCGTGAGATATATTATGGGAATCCTTTTCGATTTCAGGATTGCAATAGCTACTTCAATACCATTGATGGCTCCCCTTAGGTTGATATCCAACAAAATAATATCGGGAGTATTGGCCATTGCATGTAAAATGGCCTCTTCTCCTCTTGTTTCAATGCCCATTACCTCATATCCCAAATTAGAGAGTTGCACAGAAATATTGGCAGCGATTATCATATCATCCTCAACAATTAAAATGCGGGTCTTTTGTTCCATAATTAGGCTGCTTTGTTGTTTTGAAATTCAAAGGAAACTGATGTACCCTTCTTTTGCCGAAGCAGCATTTTACCATCTAACTGCTTGGTTAACAAGGTTATCAACTGTGTACCAAATCCTGTTCCCTTATTTTGATTTCCATTATTGATGCCTATTCCATTGTCTGTAACCTTAAGTTCCAAATGGGCGGGCTTCTTAACAAGACTTATCGTAATAGTCCCTTTATGAATGTTGGGAAAAGCATATTTTAAAGAATTGGTTATCAGTTCATTGACTATTAATCCAATAGGTGTTGCTATATCTACATTCAGTTCTATCTCCAGCATGTCATAAACCATTTCAACCCTTTGCTCCGCGCCATAGGAGTGAAGCACATAATTTCCTAAATTCTTAAAATAATTCTTCATCTCTATAGTCGCCAAATCCTTGCCCTGATATAAGTTTTGATGTATCATACTCATACTCTGAATCCTATTTTGGATCTGGTGCATGTTGTTCTTTATTTTTTTGTCATCTATATGGGCAGATTGCAGGGAAAGCAAGCTAGAGACGACCTCCAGGTTGTTTTTGACCCTGTGATGTATCTCCTTTATTAAAAATTCCTTTTCTTGGTTCTGATGTTGTAGCCGTATATTTTTTCTACGGTTATTTCTAATGGCTATAAAGCCCAAGATCAAAAGAAACAATAAGAATCCGGTAATAACCCAAGTTAAGTTCTGGTTACTCTGCTGTTTTTTTATGGTTCCCTGTTGCAGAAGTATGGTATCTTCCTTTTGCGCGACGTCAAATTCCGTTTGCAACAAGGCAATTCTATGATCGGATTCGGCCGTAAAAATTTCCCCTTTTAGTCCGTCATATTTGGAGAATGCTTTGTAAGCCTCCATATAGTTATGGTCTCCCGCGTATGCCTTTCCCAAAGCTTCATATGCTTGACTCAAAAAATATCCATCTCCAAAATCGGCCGTTGCCACTTCGATACATTTTTGAAGGCTAACTATGGCATCTTTGTATTTTCCCTGAAGATTCTGCAGCTTTCCTATGGAAAGCCATGACCTCATCAGCATAAAACCATTATCCAACAACTCGGCATATTTAACAGCATTAAGTCCAGCTTTTTGAGCCTTTTTATAGCTATTTAGATAGGCATATAAATCCACCAAAGAGATATAAACATCGCTTAAATTATTATAAAATCCGTATCGCTCACCTATGGCCAATGCATGCTCATAATATTTAAGGGCCTCCTCATGCCTATTTAATTTAAGGTAATTATTGGCTACCACATAAAGGGTGAAATCATAATCCAAATCAATTATTCCGCGTTCTTCAAAAATAACAATGGATTTAATACCATATTTTAATCCCTTTTCATACTTGCCCTGTTTCCAAAAAATATTGCTCAAGTCGCTATAAGCCAAGGCCACTGCCCTTCTATCGCCTAGCTCCTCCCCCATTCTCAATGCTTCCATGGCATAATCGGCAGCCTTGTCCAGCTGACCCCGACGCTCATAAACATAACCCAATTGCGTATTTAAAAAAGGGAGGTCTTTGGTCAGCACCTTTGTTTTGGCCTCTTCCAAAACTTCTTCGGCCCTGTCCAATTTTTCCATACGCAATAAAATGGCTCCTTGGGTAATTTGAAATCGGCCATTCCAAAGTATATTTTCCTTGGCAGCGGTACACTTTAAACCCTCCAGGGCAAAATTTAGGGCCTTTTTCAGATTTCGTGTATGCCAATAATAGGCAAGATCATTAAGGATTTCGAATTGCAGGGTATCGGATGGGGCGTTTTCATAGAAATCTTCCAAATGTTGCAGATAGGAAGGGCCAAAATTATCGGTATCTACAAATACCTTTTCATAAGGCCGGGAACGATTAAAATCTATTAACTGTCCAAATATTAATGACGTACAGAAAACACTGGTAAAAATCGTTATGTAGAGGTATTTACCCATTTTTTAAACTATGATATACTTTAAAAAGAAGGGGGGCAATAAATATACGAATATTATTCGCATAAAACATAGGGTAATTAAAACCACCTATTCGGACAATAAATAGGGCCCTCCGTCCTATATGAATTGGTTACCCGCTAAAAAACTGAGTAATTGTTTCAAGATATAGTGTTATCACATGTTCATGAAATCCTCAATAATACTTTTAATATTTATGGTTATAGGCTGCATTTCATGTAAAAACAACCAACAGCCCGGTATTAATGAAATTTTGACAGAGAATAACGGAAACCCGATTACCCAAAAAAAAAACATTGAATCAATTATCGGAACCTTTATAAACACTCGGGATGAAGAGGATATTGATAGCCTAATAACAGATAATTATATAAGAAATATGAACGGCATTCCAGTGGTTACCAATAAAACGGAATTAAAAGCAAGGATAAATCTATACACTACGGGATTTCCAGACTACAACATATCATCAAGCAATAGTTCTGTGTGCGAAAATCAAGGCTACGTCAACTGGGTCTTCAAGGGTACCCATACGGGCCAATTTGCAGATGTAAATGCAACAGGCAAGAAAGTCAAAATAAACGGATTTTCACATCTCTATTTTAACGATGAGGGCCAAATCTACCAAGAGGATATTTTTTACAATGAGCTGGAATTTCTGCAACAACTAGGTTATTCCTTGGAAGCCCCAATGCTTAAATAATTCAAAAAACAAATGTTACTCCCTATAATTAACTGTATAACCAAAAAACAACAAACATCATGAGAACACTTAGAAAATCCCTTTTTATTGTAGTGGCGGCAATGCTTCTACCCTTCATTACAATGGCACAAGGAGAAAAAAACCAGGCCTATTATGTTCATGAGGACCAGGTAAAACCTTCAATGATCCAGAAATATAATGAAGTTTCCAAGGATTTTAAGGAAGCCTGTAAAAAACATAATCTTCAGGAAATGAGCTGGCAGGTTGCCTCTACCGATACGGGACGATACTTTAACATTTCTCCTATAGAGAATATGGCGGAACTGGACAAGAACGTTATGGCTCCCTTAGCGGAAAAAATGGGCGAGGAAGCCTTTAGGAATCTTTTTAAGCGGTATAATGAATGTTATGACAAACATGGGGATTATATAATCTATCTAAACAAGGAACTTACTTATATGCCCGAAGGAATAAGCACAACCACCGAGGGTCAGAACTATAGAAAATGGCATTTCTTACACGTTACCCCTAGCAACATCCAAAACCTCAAAGGAAAACTGAAAGAATTAAAAGCCCTGTATACTTCCAAAGGATCCAAGGAGTATTATCGCATATACCACAACGGATTTGGTAATTTGGGAGATTATTATCTCGCTGTAATTTCTGCGGTAGACGCCGAGGACTATGCCAAAAAATCCAAGGAAAACGAAGCCTTATTGGGTGAAGAGGGGAAAAAACTTTTTGACGAAATGTTTGGTTACGTGCTTAAATACGAAACAGAAACCGGACAAATGCACCCCAATTTAGCCTATACCCCTTCAAATTGAATTCATAAACAGGTAGGCTAAAGGTTTCTAAGTAAACCACAGGGTATCAAGTAGTTTGAAGATTTTCAATTTGAATTAGCAATTTCGTAAAGAAAATAAACCAAACCTTATCTACAACCCACCTACCTGTTTTTAAAATGTAAAATGAAATTAATAACCATTAAATTCAACCATATGAAAATTACAAAAACAATTATCGGAGCCCTAATGATCCTCGCCCTATTTATTCCTACCTCAGGATTAGCGCAAGAGGGAAACTATTTTACAGTTACCACCTGGAAACTAAGTATACCTGAAAATGGGACACGGGCCGAACTCAATGCCCTTTTAAAAGATTTTTCCGAAAAAATATCCTTCAAGAACGATAAGGTCATCAGTGAAAGGGTACTACATCATATATCCGGTGGAGACTTACGGGATCTGGTTATCATTAGTGAATACGCTTCCTGGAACGACATAGATGCCGCTGCTAATATGCAGAATGATTTGATCGACAAGGCTTGGCCCAAGGAAGAAGACCGCAATGCCTTTTTTAAGTCGTGGAATAAATATGTAGTTACCCATTCCGACGAGATTTATCAAGAAAATCCGGAATTAGCGAAAAAATAGTAGAAAAACCTGATCGGATATTCAACAAGGCACTTGTCCGGTCCATTAATCCTATAATATCATGAAAAAACTGATCATAATTGGGCTTGCAATAGCTTTCAATACGGCCTGTCAGGAGAAAGGACCGGAACGTTACACCCAGGATTCCCCACAAATTAATACTGTTAAGCAATTAATTGGGAATTACAATAACAAAACCTACGATACGAGCATCTATGCCGATACTTCAAAAACTTATTACAACGCCAAGGAGAACCCATTGTCTCCAGCAGAGGTAATTGCCTACCACAAAGAAAGGGACATGGCCTACTCCCAGAGAAGTTTTCTGGATAAGGACCAAGAATATGAAATGGTGCTTACCAATGATGGGGAAACATGGGTAAACTGCTGGTTGGATTGGCAGGGGACCTTGGCTGGAAATGGTCAGGTTGTGAAAATTCCCATTCACCTCACATATCGTTTCCTGGATGGCAAAATTGTGCGGGAAGTAGGAATGTGGGACCCCTCCGCTATAATGCTTGCCCTTCAGGAAATAGAGATGAAAAATAGTATGTCTGCCGATGAAAAAGCTATTCAGGCTACTATAGATAATGTTATCAAAGCATGGAATTCCAATGATAAGGAATTAATGTATGCCCATTTGGCTACCGACATAATCCGAACAGATAACGGAAACATCATGGCTAAAAAACAATCCGATTACGGAGACTTTATGGATATATACCACAGTGCTTTCCCCGATTTCACCGTAACATTGGATAAAACAGTTATGGTAGGCAACAAAGCTTATCTCTATTGGACCTGCACAGGTACCAATACCGGAGAATTTATGGGAAATGCTCCTACCGACAAAAAAATTGAAACCCATGGTTTTAGTGTCTGGATGTTCGACACCGAAGGTAAAGGAGCCCGGGAAGATGCCTTTTATGACAACCTAGTTGTATATGAACAGCTCGGCTATTCCATGCCCATGCTAAAATAAAAAAACCGCCAAAGCTGATACCACAATGAACAAAAAAAGAAAACCTATCATAGGCATTTTACTATTTTTCCTAATAGCAATAAGCCTAAACTGTAAGGAAAAAACCGCAGATGAAGCTATGGATCAACCTGCAATTTTGGTTGAAAAGGAAATTCCTGAATATTTTCTATTGCGCCCTGAAGTAGAGAAGGCTTATGGCTATTCACATGCCGTAAAAATCGGAAACGAAATAAAGGTTTCCGGTGCAGTCAGCATGGACGATGAAGGCAACCCTACCGGAATTGGGGATATGGATCAGCAAATGAAAAATTGTTATTCTGATTTGGAAAAGGTCTTATCACACTATGGATGCACCTTCGATGATGTAGTAGTAGAAAATGTCTTCACCACCGATATGCCAAAATTTTTGGAAGTTGCCGCTTATAGAAATGAGATTTATAAAAAGCAATTCCCAACTGGTTCATGGCTAGGCGTGAAGGAATTGGCATTACCTGAATTTTTAATAGAAATAGAATTGGAAGTGCATAAATAGGGGCAATCCACATCAAACAGTAAAATGTTAAAAAATAAATAACACTAAAATGAAACAAACAATTGTAACCCGTCACAAGGTAGGAAACATAGAAACTTGGCTAAAAGGGCATGAAGACCGTGTAAAGCTTTTTGCCGCTGTAGTATCCAGTTTTAGGACCTTTCAAGATACAAATGATCCAAACTCCGTAGTTCTGGTTTTTGAGGATGCGGATATGGAAAAACTTGGCGCTATTATCAACGACCCCAAGAACAAATCAATTAAAGATCGCCACACTGTATTGGAACCCATAATTCTTTCCCTGCAGCTTTCGCTTTAACGAAGAATCAAAATTATACTCCCGATGGTCTACTTAAAATATTGAAAATTGTCGACTTCAGTAGCTTATAATAGTAGACATATTTACCAAAGACCTGAAATTAACCACTAACTCTCTTAAAAGTATTACAATACCAACACACAAAAAATGCTCTATTACTGGTTAAATTTGTTGAACATTTTTATTTGCTCCAGATTATTTTGGAAAAAAGTTGATCTGACATCAAATCACACAAGAGAACGAAGGGTAAGTATTTTTGACTGTGATACTTTTAGATATATGTCCAATGCCAAATACGCCTATTACATGGACTTTATTCGATTTGAAAAAATGTTCAGATCCAAATTATTTAAAAATACGGTAAAGAAAGGAATGTATGCCGTTTTGGGGTCCCAAAAAATAATCTATAAAAGGCCTCTAAAAATGTGGTCTACCTTCAAGATAACCTTGATTTTGGAAGGATGGGATGACAAATGGGTGTATCACAGTCAGGTTTTTGAACAAGAAGATCAAGTTTGTGCCATTGGTTATACAAAAGCAGCTTTTTGGAAAGACAAGAAGGCTCAGGATATAAGGATGATATTAAAAAAATGTGGGGTCACAACGACAGAAATGGCTACACCCCAAAGAATACGCGATGTTTTTAAAGGCGATTATGATCTTTTAAAGAATACGGTTCATCCAGTATAATAACACTTATTCACATGGAAAAAGCATACAAAAATCTGGGATACTTTTTATTGATGCTGATACCATTGACCTTTTTGGGTTTTTACAAAACCTATTTCATTCAATTTCCCTTCTTTGAAGAAAATATAACTACCTTCATTCACCTTCATGCCATTATTGCATCCATTTGGATCCTACTACTTATTGTTCAACCCCTGCTCATATTATACAGAAATAACAAATTGCATAGAAAAATTGGTAAACTTTCCTACACAGTTTTCCCAATTTTGATTTTATCCTTTGTACCCCAAATGATACGGATCATAAATTCTGATGTACCACAGTTTTTATTCTTCCCTTTGGCAGATAGTGTACTTTTGATTCTATTTTATTCTTTGGCAATTTACCATAGGAAAAATGTTTCCAGACATATGCGCTATATTATTGGTACGGCCACCGTTTTTCTCGGGCCCACTATGGGACGAATTGGGCCACATATTTTCGAGTGGTCGGAGACTGTGACCCAAAATATACAATACGGAATAATCTACTTGATTCTTATTGGGCTGATTTTTTACGATAAAGGAAATAAAAAGAATTACCGGCCATACCTTTTAATTCTAACAACTTGGATAATACACCTTATTGCCTTTAACTTGATATTTTTAAATTGAAAAAAAAACATTGCACAGTTAACAAATTTCTAAAAACGATCAATTATGGAAGCAGCAGCTCAGATTAAAGTAGATCCCTCAAAAATCATGCAGGTAGGCACAGGTTTTTTCGGAACCAAAACCTTGCTCACAGCAGTGAACATGGAACTTTTTACGGTTTTGGCAAAACGGGATTTGTCCGGAAAGGATATTCAATCCAAACTGGGTTTGCATTCCCGCAGTCTCTATGACTTTTTGGACGCCTTGGTCTCCATGGGCTTTTTAAAAAGAAAAGGAATAAAAGAGAATGCCCTTTACAGCAACGCTGACGATGCAGATCTCTTTCTGGACAAGAACAAACCCAGCTACATAGGTGGAATTTTGGAAATGTGCAATAACCGTTTGTACCCTTTTTGGAACGATTTGGAGGATGGCCTAAAAACGGGGTTGCCACAAAATGAAACCAAAAATGGTGGGAAACCCATTTTTGAAGCGGTTTATGGGGACCCTAAGAAACTGAGGGAATTTGTTGGAGCTATGGCCGGCGTACAAATGGGAAATTTTATGGAATTTGCCAAAGTATTTGATTTTTCGAAATACCAAACCCTGTGCGACATTGGTGGGGCGGGAGGATTTTTGGCTGCCCATGTAACCCTTAATAACGAACATATGCAATGTAGCAGTTTAGATCTGCCCCAGGTAGAACCAATTGCAAAAGAAAATATGCATAATATGCAATTAAGTGACATGGTAGACATTATATCTGGAGATTTTTTTAATGATGATTTCCCAAAATCGGATATAATTACTATGGGTAATATTTTACACGATTGGGGAACCAAGGACAAAAAAATGCTTGTTAAAAAAGCCTATGATGCCCTACCCAAAGGAGGTGCTTTAGTGGTTATCGAAAATATTATCGATAACGATAGAAGCAAGAATGCTTTTGGTCTTTTAATGTCCTTGAACATGCTTATTGAAACTGCTGAAGGTTATGATTTCTCCTTTTCGGATTTTAACAAAATAGCAGAGGAGGCCGGGTTTAAATCAACCTCATTAATGCCTTTAACTGGTCCAACCAGTGCAGCGATTGCCTTTAAATAGTATTGAAGCCATGAAAGCTTGTTTTCTATTCACCGCAGTCGTTTTACTTTTTTTGAATTCCTGTCTGCAAAATCAAAAATCAAAAATATCCTCGGATAGCACCTCTACCTACCTGGATTACTCCAAAAGGGATGATCAATTTACCGGTGGCATAAAAATGATACCGATTACCACCCCCGAAGGCACTTTTAAGGTATGGACTAAAAGGGTTGGCAACAATCCAAAGATGAAAGTGTTATTGCTTCATGGTGGCCCCGGTGGTACCCATGAGTTCTTTGAATGCTTTGATGGTTATTTGCCCATGGAAGAAATAGAATATATATATTATGATCAACTGGACTCCTATTACAGCGAGCAGCCCAACGATTCAACCCTTTGGACAACGGAACATTTTGTGGAGGAAGTGGAACAGGTCCGAAAAGCCTTAAACCTAAGTAAGGACAACTTTTATTTACTGGGGCAGTCATGGGGAGGCATTCTGGCAATGGAGTACGCCTTAAAATATCAGGATAATTTAAAGGGACTCATTATTTCCAATATGATGGCCAGCATCCCCGAATATGAGAAATATGCAGCTGAAGTCCTTGGTCCTCAACTGCCTCCTGAAGTTTATAAGAAAATAAAGGTAATGGAGGCCAATAATGATTTTGAAAATCCAAAATATTCAGAATTGGTAACAGAGCATTACTATACCGAACACTTTTTAAGAATGCCCTTGGATAAATGGCCGGAATCTATAAATAGGGCCATGGGCCACCTCAACCCCAATATATATGTGTTTATGCAAGGTTATAGTGAATTTGGGGTCACAGGAAATGCCTCCTTAAAAGGTTGGGATGTTTCCAAAAGATTGAAGACCATAACTGTGCCTACTTTGGTTATAGGTGCTACCCATGATACCATGGATCCGAAATATATGGAATGGATGTCCCAAGAGTTGCCCAAGGGTCGATTTTTGTTGTGTCCAAATGGCAGCCATTTATCGCAATATGATGATCAAAAAACCTATTTCAATGGTTTGATAAAATTTATTAAGGATGTTGACCAAAAAACCTATTGATCCAAAAAAATGAAATCATGAATAATTTCAATTCTTCAATAGAAGCTTTTCTTTATTGGGAAAAAGAAACACCGAACAATCCGTTCTTAATCCAAAATTTTGAAAATACCCAGCAGAGATTGTCATATGACGCCGCGGGCAGCCAAATCCGAAAACTTGCCTCTTATTTAACACAGTTAGGCTTGCCAAAAAAAAGTCATATTGCCTTGTTATCCAAAAATTGCCCCCATTGGATTATGGCGGATTTAGCCATATCTATGGCAGGGTTTATTTCCATTCCCATATACCCAACTTTGACATCCGAAGGGATAAATCAAATTCTAATACATAGTGAATCCAAAGCCATCATAATAGGCAAACTGGATGATTTTGCCTCCCAAAAAGAAGGCATTCCCAATATCCCATTGATCAGCGTTGAAGCCTTTGGGGGAAATTCCACTATTAAGTGGGAAGATATAATGGAACAAGAAGAGGAATTGACTGACTTTTCCATGCCGAAAAGCGAGGATTTGAGAACTATAATTTACACTTCCGGCACCACGGGACAACCCAAAGGAGTAATGCATACTTCAGGGAATTTCACCAAAAGTTCAAGTACATTTACCCAAGTTATAAACCTCCCAAAAAATCCCAAATTTTTTTCTTATTTGCCGTTGGCTCATGTTGCGGAACGTGCCTTTTGTAATGGAATACTTTTTTATGGCGGCCAGATAACCTTTCCTTATTCCTTGGAAACATTCGCTGAAAACTTAGAAAAATTACAACCGGATATTTTCTTTGGCGTACCTAGAATTTGGACCAAATTTCAAGAAAAAATTTTGGAAAGTCTTCCGCAAAGGAAATTGTCCTTACTATTATCCATCCCATTCATAAACAAATCAATAAAGAAAAAAATCCAGACCAAATTGGGATTGTCCAATGCATCATTTATTGCCTCGGCGGCTGCACCCATTTCCAGTAGTTTGGTTAAATGGTATATTACTATTGGCATCACTATTCAACAAGCCTATGGTATGACAGAGGATTGTTGTATTTCGCATACCAACTTATCCGGTCAAAGCAAAATAGGTACTGTAGGTAAATCACTGGAAGGAGTAAAAATTAAATTCTCTGAAGAGGGTGAAATTTTAATCCTAAATAACTGTCTTTTTAAAGGGTATTACAAAGCACCGGAAATAACAGCGGCAGTTTTTGATGAAGAGGGATATTTTAAAACTGGGGATATTGGAGAATACGACCATGAGGGTTATTTAACCATTACTGGCCGAGTAAAGGATCAGTTTAAGACCGATAAAGGAAAATACATTTCCCCTGCCCCTATAGAACTCCAAATTTCAAAAAATACAGATATCGAACAGATCTGCGTGGTGGGCACCGGCATTCCCCAACCAATTGCACTGGTAACAGTATCTTCCTTGGGAAGATCCAAAAACAAAGAAGATCTTGGTAATAGCTTATACGGATCCATTATGGAAATCAACCCAAGTTTACAAAAACATGAGAAAATAGCAAAAGTGGTGGTAATGCCAGAGGAATGGAACGTAGCCAATGGATTTACGACTCCAACTTTAAAGATTAAGAGAAGTAGCTTGGAAAGAGTATTCCAACCTTTATACAAAATATGGTTCGATGCTGATCAGAATGTAATTTTTAAATCATAGGGACGCCTATTCAATATCTAAAAACTATTAAAGTGGTGCGTGTCATAAAAACTTCATTATTTGGTGACCACCTCTGCATTTATTTTAAACATGGATTTAGCTACAACAAAGAAATAAAATCAAATAGTGATCAATGCAACTAAAAACCACCCGAATAGAATCTATAGATATCTTAAGAGGTTTGGTCATGGTTATTATGGCCTTGGACCATGTCAGGGATTATTTTAACTACGGTTCTTTTTTTATAGACCCCACAGATGTAGAAACCACTACCCCAATCCTATTTTTTACGCGCTTTATAACCCACTACTGTGCCCCTGTTTTTGTTTTTCTTGCCGGAACATCCGCCTACTTATATGGAAGTAACACAACCCGACCACAACTCTCAAAATTTTTGCTTACAAGGGGGATTTGGTTGATTTTTATGGAAGTTGTGGTCAACAACCTTATATGGACCTTTGACCTGACCTTTAGTTTTCCTATTCTTCAGGTGATTTGGGCTATTGGCTTTAGTATGGTTTGTTTGTCATTTCTGATTTATTTACCTAATAGGATAATACTTGCCATCGGCATTATTATAATTGTCGGACACAATCTTCTTGATGGAATAGTTATGCAGGGCAATAGTCTTGAAGCTATAATCTGGTACCTTTTGCACCAGAACCACGCCATGGTAATCGGACCTAATAAAATGATCTTGTTCCACTACCCTGTACTTCCCTGGATAGGGCTGATGGCCTTAGGTTATTGCTTGGGACAGCTATATTTAAAAGACTTTGATGCTAAACTAAGAAGAACATGGTTGTTGCGCATGGGTTTAGCCGCCGTGTCCCTATTCTTTGTAATCAGGGGCGTGAATGTCTATGGGGATTTGGTCCCCTGGGCAATACAGGACACCAATACCAAAACAATCATTTCTTTTCTTAACGTAACCAAATATCCCCCTTCACTTGCTTTTGTACTAATTACCATTGGTCCTGCCCTACTGTTCCTTTATACTATTGAAAATGTAAAAAATTCGCTTACCAATTTCTTTTTGGTTTATGGACGGGTTCCCTTTTTCTATTATTTTTTACATGTATTGGTAATCCATATTGCAGCAATCATAGGGATTATAATATCTGGTGGGAATTGGAAGGATATGATATTGACCGCAGATGTATTTATGAATGAAAAGCTCGCAACTTACGGATATCCCCTCTGGGTCACCTATATGGTTTGGATCGGGATAGTTCTAGCCCTATACCCTTTGAGCAAGAAGTATATGATCTACAAGATCAATAATAGGGATAAATGGTGGTTGAGTTATTTATAAAAATTGGGTATTGACCATCTTTTACGAGGAAAGGAATATTTTGTGCCTCAAACCCCAACAAAGACTTTTTTCTTTTGGGAGGTATATACCCAAAAAGCAATAGTTATGGTAAGGGTTATTAAAGTACCTCCTACATAAGAAATTTCGTTGGGCAATTGAAATCCTTCCGGGGCTATCAATATGTATGTACTACATACCATGGTCATAAAAATTGCCGGTAGAAGGGTTACCCAATAAGCCTTGTTTTCATAAATTAAATAGGCCGTTATGGTCCAAAGTACTATCATGGCCAAGGTTTGGTTGCTCCAAGCAAAATATCTCCATATTATTCCAAAATCTATTTGGGTAAGTACAAATGCGATTACGAATAGCGGTAGACTAATAAACAGCCTGTTGACTATTTTCTTTTGGTTGGACTTAAATATATCGGACAGTATTAGGCGTGCAGACCTAAATGCGGTATCGCCCGATGTAATTGGCGCAGCAACAATTCCCAATAAGGCCAATACACCCCCAATTTGGCCCAGCATATTAAGGGATATTTCATTGGCCGCCCAAGCGGCGTTGTTATTATTGGCAATCATGGCGCCATTTAAACCCTCCACATTTCCAAAAAATGTCATTGCAGCAGCAGCCCATATTAAAGCCACTATTCCCTCCGTGACCATTGTGCCGTAAAAGATCTTTCTCCCATCTGTTTCATTTTTCATGCAACGTGCCATGAGCGGGGACTGGGTGGCGTGGAATCCAGAAATGGCACCACAGGCAATGGTTATAAACAGTATTGGAAACAAGGGGGTTGCCTCTGGATCGCTGGTCATATTTATTAAATTCGCGGGAACCAGTTCGGGAATATTATAGTCCCCAAAAAAAAGTGCAATTACCAAGCCTATGGCCATAAGTAACATGGCTACTCCAAAAATGGGGTAAAGTTTGCTTATTAATTTATCTATTGGCAGTAATGTGGAGAGAACGTAATAAACCAAAATAATGGCCACCCAAATCCATACGCTCCAGATGTTCCCGGTCATTCCATCGATTATTTTTGCCGGACCTACCAAAAAAACGGTCCCCACAAATATTAAAAGGACTACCGAAAAAAAGCGCATAAACTGTTTGGCAGTAGGCCCCAGATATATTCCGACCACTTCACTGATACTAAGCCCATCATGCCGAATGGACAACATTCCGGAAAAATAATCGTGCACCGCACCTGCAAATATGCTTCCCAAAACGATCCACAAAAAAGCGGCAGGCCCAAACATAGCCCCGGCAATGGCACCAAAGATGGGTCCCAAGCCTGCTATATTCAAAAACTGGATCAAAAAGACCTTCCAAGTGGGCAATGTCATAAAATCAACGTCGTCCCGAAGTCTAACCGCTGGGGTTTCCCTATCCTTGTCCACCCCAAATATCCGTTCCATCAATTTTCCATAAGTGAAATAGCCCAGTACTAAGGCTCCAATAGATAATAAGAATGATATCATTTCAATAATGTTATAATTACAGTTTTAATTTTATTTCTAACCAATTACCCCCACCCAACTTTTTTTCAAACCTTCCAAAGTATTGCCAAATAATACCATAACTAAAAAGGAAGCGTCCTGAAAATCAAATCACAACAAACATATACTATTTGCATCAACAATAGCAACGTTTTTCCTAAAGGAATTTGAAAGCTGTAAGATTCCCGGAACCATTTAGGAATATCGACACCCCTGTATTGGGAATAATTCTTTATTCGTTATAACAACGCACTTCAAATATTTTGGCCAATGGATCACCATTGGTCTTTGTTACCCTAATTTTCAATTGCTTTATTTCAACAGATTCAAAGCTATGTTCTACCAGTCTCAAATAATTATTTTCATTACTAAGAAGTGTTTTGTCAATATTTTTCCCCTGGACTTCTATGACATAATCGGCCACCGTTTCCGGTTGTTGACCTCTAATTTGGTTGTCATTTACCCAGTCCTGGGCAGAAAGTCGTAAAAAGCGATCTAAGCCAGTATCGAATATGAACTGGATTTTATTGATCTTGATCGGTTTTTTCCAACTCAACATGATCCATTGCTCCCCATTTTCCATACTGGCACACCATTTATGGGTAATGCCATCCCCAACTTCCCTGTTATAACCGTCAATTATCTTTATCGCCTTACCATCTGCTGTTTCTGAAGAGGCCGTTATCTTGGCCGTTCTGGCCAAATCAGCTACATCTTCGTTCTTTACTCCAAGTAATGCCTGGTCCTGCTTCAGTAAAATTTGTTGTAGTTTTATTATATGTTCAGTACTATTCCCTAACTCAGTTGGAAGTATCCCATTTTTATTGCAATAATCCATGGCGGTGCCAATGGCCTGTCCCAAAGTACTGCAGGTTGCCATTACCCTGGTAGATGAAAGAGCCACATGGGAAACACTTATATTTCGACCGGCCATCAACAGATTGGGAATATTTTTACTATATAGTGATCTGAAAGGAATGGAATATGGTCCTTTTAATGGTATAGAGACATAAGGCACTTCTCCAGTGGTATCCATTCCCCCAGGAGGGTGATCGTCCAATGGCCAACCACCATAGGCTACCCTATCTTCAAACAAGGTTGCCGCCTGTACGTCTTCCTGTTTCATTATGTAATCGCCTTCCACACGTCTGCTCTCCCTTTTCCCTGGTATCATTCCTATAGAGTCCAAGGCCCAATTTTCCGAATCCGGATGGTTCCCGGAGTTTTTAATATAATCCCAGACCCCAAATAGCACAGCCAAAAGATCCTTTCTATTTTGTTGTCCATCGCGAACAATGTCAATTTCCCCTCCTAATTCCAACCACCAATAACCATATTCATAGGTTGAAATATTGCGGTGCAAAAAATCCTTGGTTGTATATTTCCTTGCCCATTTGGGAGGGGTATAGGGCATACTCTTTTCATATTTTTTTGCGGTAAACAATAAGCTGTTCCCCATTGTTTTTTGATCTTCAACATCTACGGCGAGAGATTCTCCCCATTTGGATTTTGCTTCCCTTCCACGCATATAATTTGCGCCTACTTGTGCTGCTAAGGTCGCATCGCCTGTACAATCCGCAAAGAACTTGGCCTTGATCACAGAAATTTCCTCAGTTGGCGAACAAAGGGCCATTATCTGATTGATCTTTCCATCAACTACCTCTGCGTCATATAAGGCCGTGTCCAGCAATAAAGTGATATTTTCTTCGGATATTAGTTTATCATATAAAATAAAATCCCACATCTCATAGGAAC
This sequence comes from Arenibacter sp. F20364, assembly GCF_023015905.1. Classification (GTDB taxonomy): domain Bacteria; phylum Bacteroidota; class Bacteroidia; order Flavobacteriales; family Flavobacteriaceae; genus Arenibacter. The sequence continues at coordinate 88,944 of NZ_JALKBD010000009.1, forward strand.
GCTGTGGGTTTTGTACGGCCTCCGTCAAAACCAATTCTTCCAATATTCCGGTTTCCCTCCATATTTGATTCAACTGGCTTGCTCCAGAAATATGCATTCTTATTTCACTACTGGCGTTTCCACCCAACCTTGATCTGTCCTGAATAAGTATTACCTTACTACCATTACGTGCTGCTGCCAATGCCGCGCATATTCCCGCCATTCCGGCCCCGGCAATAAGGACATCGGTCTCATAAAATTTTTTCTTATAGACTTCGGTATCCACAAGGGCCTGTGCTTTATTGGAATCAGTAGTGGCCTGCCCGAATAATTGCGCCCCGTCTAAGGCATCCTTACCAAAGACCGTTATTGGAGCCATCATAAAAGCACCTGATCCCAATCCAATGGTTTTCATAAATCCTCTCCTTTTTGTCATTGCTTTAAGTATTTTAATTTGATATTAATTTTTTTCTCTGTTCTTTCATTTTTTTGGAAACAAGCCCACCCTCCTTTTCTAAGGAAGTAAGAAATTGTTCAGCCGCTTCGGAAATTTCCTTGTTCCCGGATTCCGACAGTGATTCTATTTCTCCAATGGATTCAACTGATAATCTGTTCCTGTTATTATTAAGAATATTAAAAGCCTTCTTTAATTGAGACTTATTTAGAGACTCCATAGAAGAGGTCAAAACAGTTATTGAATTTTTCTCTAACTCCCTGTCGTTAAGCTTGTTCAGTATTTCGTTTTGCATTCGAAATTCAACCTCTTTTAACAAGATTATTATTTTGGGTTGATATAGTGTAGAGGACCAAGCCCATTCAGGTATTTTTTCAATAGCAAAAAATGGCACATATGAATTACCTTCAGAAATTAACCTGATAAGATTTGGTGTATACTGTTCATTTCCTGTGTCAATCTTGTTCAAGGCATAAAATTGAAGGTGATAATTGTCGGAATTCAACATCCAGATCTTTAATTTTTCATTCATCAAAGATTCTGTATGGGCAGTAATTTTATCAGCCACCTCTCCATTGACGATATGCCACAAGGTATGTGAGCTGTAAACTGCACCCCTTACCACTGCCCCACTAAGGGATTTATACGTTGCTCCAGCTACGCCATCTATAACCTCAGATTTAATTTCAATACTGTGATCTACCAAATCCTCGGCCTTGTAATTGGCCAGTAAGGAGGTTTTATCCCTTAAAATTTCCTTCATTTTATCATGATCCTCCTTGGTAAACTTAATATGATCAAATTTGGTTAAAGGATCTAAAGCTGTCTCCTTATAATCCATGAAGTTTCCCAACAAATCCCAATATACCTCCGCAACCAAATTATAACATACACCTTCCTCACACACCGGTGTAACCACATTACTGTAATATTTAATAGGTTCGGCTTCTGAATTGAAAATCAAATCCACTTCCAGCATAACGGAATCCTTGGTATAAGCTACAAACGCTTTCTCTTTTTTAATTGTTGGATTTTGCCGTTCCATGGACATAAAAAGTAAAAGAAGAATGAGAAGCAACACAAACCTTGAAGCGCGGCAGAACTCGACATACTTTTTACTACCACTGGAAAATTGAGTTTTTGACATACATTTCTTCACATTTCTTCACATTTCTTCAATAAAACTATTACCCCTTAGGCAATTCCCAACCATTATGATAATGGGCCGGAATTAAATCGTTGGCTTTATCTTCTGAGAATTGTCCGGAATAATTGTCCCAATATATTCTATTACCCGTTTTAAAAGCTATATTTCCCATATGGCATACCAAAGCGGCATCATACCCCACTTGTAAAGGAGCCTTTAATTTGGAACCGTCCCTGGATTTCACCGCTTCAATAAAATTCACGGTATGCTTATCCAAACCGCTACCTTGGTTTTTTTGTAATGGTATACTTTGCATCTTATCCTTTTCAGATATCACCTCCCAACCTTTGCGGTCCAAAACCAGGGTTCCATTGTTGCCGATAAACGAAATACCGTGATTGCGTCCGTAATTGCCATTGTCTATGCCTGTAGCATGCTCCCACAAAATTGAAAAACCATCATACTCATAAACGGTCTGCAAGGTATCCGGTGTTTCTGAAGCATCATCGGGATAGGCAAACTTTCCCCCTAGTGCCATCACCGATTTTGGGGTGTTGGCTTTCATTCCATACAGGGCATAATCCATAAGATGCACCCCCCAATCTGTCATTAACCCGCCGGCATAATCCCAGTACCATCTAAAATTAAAATGGAACCTGTTGGCATTAAACGGTCTCTTGGGTGCCGGTCCCAACCACATGTCATAATCCACTCCGGCAGGAGCGGCAGTATCCGACAAAACTGGGATAGACCCCATCCAACCCTGATAGGCCCAAGCTTTTGCCAAACGAATTTCTCCCAATTTTCCCGAATGGACAAAATCTATGGCATCTACAAAATGAGGCTGACTCCTTTGCCACTGCCCTATTTGCACCATTCGATCGCTTGCCCGAACAGAATTCAGCATAAGGTTGCATTCCTCAATGGAATTGGCCAAAGGTTTTTCACAATACACATCCTTTCCCGCTTTAACGGCATCGGAAAGCTGCAGACAATGCCAATGATCCGGAGTACCAATGATTACAACATCTACATCCTTATCTTCCAATAATTTTCGATAATCCTTATATAATTTAGGCTTCTTTATTCCGGCCTTTTCCAAATCGGCCGTTCTCTTTTTTAATACACTATTATCTACATCGCACAAAGCCACCACCTGAATTTCGCTCATTTTAAGCATGGAAGTCAAATCGCTAAAACCCATGCCATTGCAACCAATAAGTCCTACCCCTATTCTGTCGTTTGGACTTGTCTTCCTTCGTATGGAAGCCAATAAGTCCATTGGAAATAAAAATGCCGAAGCTGTCCCTACAGCCATAAGGGAACCCTGCTTAATGAATTTTCTTCTATTGTGAATCATGGAATCAAAGTTTAAATAAGTCCTTAATGTACAAAATATTACAACAAAAAAGCACCAACTTTGGGTTGGTGCTTTTATTATAGTACGAGAAAAAAATTATTTCTTTTCAGGCTCGTTTACCTTCTTGCTCATCTCCATGGATATGGCGGTACGATCAAATTTTATCTTACCGGCCATAGTTTCAATAACACAGGAAAAATCATTGTCGTTCAAATCGACTATTTTACCGTGCATACCACTCTTGGTAACAACTTTATCTCCCTTTTTTAATTCTTCGGTAAATTTCTTCTCTTGTTTTTGACGCTTTCTTTGTGGTGCGATCATAAAAAAATACACCACTACAAACATCAGTATGAGTGGAAGATATGGATATTGTTCTAACATAATTTTATGTGTACTTATTTAACAGGACCTACAGGACCTGCTCCTTTTGGAGTTACAAATGCTTTTATTCTAAGTGTTTCGGTTCCTTTACTGGTATTGGCGGTAACGGTTATAGTCTTGGTTACCTGATTTTGTCCAGAACCGTTAAATTTCACCAACATCTCACCTTTTTCACCTGGAGCTATAGGTGTATTTTTTGGATACTCAGGAATGGTACAACCACAGCTACTTTTTGCGTCGGTAATGATCAAAGGAGCATCGCCGGTATTTGTAAATGTAAAAATAGTTTCCTGGGGCGCATTTTGATCTATAGATCCAAAATCGTGCTCTACTTTATCGAATTCCATAACCGGAAGACTTTTGGCGGCTGCATCCCTTTCGGCAGCTACTTCTACATTGGAAGCTTCAATTTTACTGGAGGCCTTTTCCTTACAGGAAGAAAGGACAAGAACAGAAATAATACTTAAAGTCAAGAAAATTCTTTTCATCTGTTAAATTTTAATTATTGATTAATAGGTCAGATGCAATTCGCAATAAATCTTCTTGGTTAGGAAATTTCAAGAATTTCTATGGCTCATTTCACCGCTATTAATTTTTGTTTGCGCAAAATTAAGGAATATTTGTTTATAACAAACCTCTACCTACTTTTTTTAGTTTGCCATCCTCCTTGTATTCCCTTACCAACTTATCCAGAATTCCGTTGATGAATATGCTGCTTTTGGGGGTGGAATATTCCTTGGCAATTTCCAAGAACTCGTTTATGGTTACTCTTTCCGGTATCGATGGAAAATTGAGAAGTTCACAAATTGCCATTTTCAATAGTATGGCATCAATATCCGCAATCCTATCCTTGTCCCAATTAGGAGTTTTACCTTCTATCTCCTGTTCCAATTTGGCATTGTTCAAAAGTGTTTTCGTCAAAAGCCTATTGGCATATACCATATCGTCATCATCCTTAAGAAGTGGCGGTAAAAAATAAGAAGGAACACTACTTTCCTTTACTTTTTTAAACTGCTTTAGGAGGTAGGTATTTACAATGGGGATATCATCTACCCATGTTAATTTGTCATCTTCAAAATAATCGTATATCTTTTCGTTGGGCGCAATTATCTCCCGGAACAAATCAACGATTAGTTTTTTGTCCTCCTCATAGGAACTGTCTGTATTGGACATATATTTGGCATATATATCACTTCCCATAACCTCATTGTAAATTATCCTGATATACTCTTCGTTCAAATACCAATTGTTCAATTTTCTTTTGGACAATTCATCCTTTAAAGACTTGTTCCCGGCAATTTGAAGCAAAAGTTTATTTCCAAGGAATTTCTCCTTGTTGGGATAGGAATCCTCAGTGTTTTTGAGATATTTTTTTGAGGAAAGGTTTAACTGATTCTCCGCCCTTTCATGTAATTCAATGAAAAGACTCAGCATTAACAGGTAAAGAGTGTACATGTTCTCTATGCTTACTTTCAAAAATTTCTCTTGTTTTTCAAGGGAATCATCCTTTGATTGCGTCAATGCATAAATACATTGCATAACTTTAACCCTAATGTGCCTTCTTGTAAGCATTTTTAAAGAACTTTAGTAAAATAAATAAAACTTTCGGGTACAAAAATAGGATTATATTTTTTAATCCGAACTACCTTTTTCGGTATTATCTTATGTGTTTTATAACATTTGGTTTAGATCCAAAAAACTATCTTTGCCGAATTGTAAACCTTAATCCTTCAATTCCTGTTTCATATCGGATGAAAGAACTTAAACATCTAAATAAATATTTTAAGAAGTACCGATTTAAGCTCCTTGTTGGTATTATAATTACCATGATAGCCCGAATTTTTCAATTGGTTATGCCTTCTTACGTGAAAAAGTCCATTGAAGTGGTAGAAGGTTTTATAGGTAACGACATTCTGAAGGGCGAAGCCAAGGAAATGTTATTGGAATACATTCTTATCATAGTGGGAGCCGCATTATTGTCGGGCTTTTTTACATTTCTAATGAGGCAGACCATTATCAATGTTTCCAGGTATATTGAGTATGACTTAAAGAACGAAGTCTTTGACCATTATCAGCTATTAAGTCTCAATTTTTACAAAAAAAATAGGACAGGGGATTTAATGAACAGGATCAGCGAGGATGTGAATCAGGTAAGGTTGTATGGTGGCCCTGCCATTATGTACGGTATTCAAACGCTAACACTTTTTGTTTGTCTGGTTCCGCTTATGTTTATAAAAGCACCTGTATTGGCACTCTACGCATTGCTTCCATTACCTATCCTTTCGGTTTTAATCTACCAGATCAGCAAAATAATTCATAAACGAAGCACAATCGTGCAGGAGTTCCTTTCTTCCCTATCCACATTTACCCAAGAATCCTTTTCAGGAATTTCGGTTATTAAAGCCTACGCCCTGGAACCCAAGGTAAATACTGAATTGAAAAATTTGGCCCTGGACGGAAAAAATAAAAGTATGGATCTGGCCAAGGTAAATGCTTGGTTTTTTCCACTGATGATCCTTTTGATCGGAATCAGTAATATTTTCGTCATCTACATTGGTGGCAAACAATATATTGATGGAGAAATAGCATCTATTGGTATAATTGCGGAGTTTATTCTATATGTCAACATGCTTACATGGCCAGTAGCGGTAGTGGGTTGGGTTACGTCTATAGTACAACGGGCAGAAGCTTCACAAAAAAGGATAAATCAGTTTTTGCAGGAAGAACCCAATATTATAAGTACTGTAAATAAGGAAACTCCCATAAAAGGAAAGATCGAGTTTAAGAATGTAACCTTCACTTACGAAGATACCAACATTACTGCCTTGAACAATATCTCTTTTACCATAAATAAGGGCGAGACCGTAGCCATTCTTGGAAAAACGGGGTCTGGAAAATCGACCATATTGGATCTAATTGCCCGTTTGTATGATATTGACTCAGGAGAAATTCTAATAGATGATGTTCCTATCAAGGAATTAAATCTGCAGAGCTTGCGACAATCCATAGGAGCAGTTCCCCAGGATGCTTTTCTGTTCTCCGATACCATAAAGAACAATATTAAGTTTGGCAAAGAAAAATCAACTGATGAGGAAATTATTGCCGTGGCCAAGAAAGCGGTGGTACATGAGAATATCATGGGCTTTACCAAACAATATGAGACCATCTTGGGAGAACGGGGCATTACTTTGAGTGGAGGTCAGAAACAACGTGTTTCCATTGCCCGTGCCTTACTTAAAGACCCTCAGATCTACCTTTTTGATGATTGCCTTTCAGCAGTTGACACCGAAACAGAAGAAGAAATTCTAAATCAGTTAAAAAAAGAGTCTAAAAATAAGACTACTCTTATTGTGAGCCATAGGGTTTCTTCGGCTAAAAACGCAGACAAAATTTTAGTTTTAGAGGGCGGAAAATTAATGCAGGAGGGTACCCATGATGAATTAAATTCTATTGAAGGATACTACAAAGAGCTGTATATGCACCAACTTTCTGAGAAAGAAAAATAGAAAAATGTTGTTAGATTAGGTTTTTTTTTTCACTTTTGACAGATATATACCTATCAAAAATTAACTATACACTACACGAAATGAGCGATAAAGATTTAATGGACCAAGAAGAAATTTATTCAAAAGTTTTAAGAGCAGGAAGAAGAACTTATTTTTTCGATGTTAGAAGCACAAAAGCAGGAGATTACTATTTAACTGTTACCGAAAGCAAAAAGTTCACCCATGATGATGGTTCTTTTCATTACAAAAAGCACAAGATTTATTTGTACAAAGAAGACTTTACCGCCTTTAAGGAGAATTTGGATGAGATGATGGATTACATTATCGATGAAAAAGGTACAGAGGTTATTTCCGAACGTCACCAAAAAGATTTTAAGAAGGAAGATTCTGAAGAAAATGGATCTATCAGTTCTACAGACAGCTTTACTGATGTAAGCTTTGACGATATTTAATCCTTTTATTAACTATTAAAATATAGCGGTCCCTCCAAGCAGGGGCCGTTTTTTTTTACTCTAACGCGACCTTCTCAAAACAATTTAACCAGGACGATGCTTAGAGTTAAGTGGACCAAGCAGATAATTAAGGCAACCGACACATTTAGGACGGCAAGCATGCCCAAGAACATTATCAAATAGAAGAAAGGATAAAATATTAAGGCAAACATGAATCGGCTGGTACTCATAAATTCCGGTTCGCTTACTTTGGGCTTAATCAAGTAAGTCCACAATAAGACCACAGGAAGATTCAGTACTACAAAACTATACTTATATAAGTATTTAATAGCCGAAACCCTAGGCCGTACATTGGTCTTGGAAGCAAGTGCAGTATCTTCTTCCAAAAGAAGGTTAACTGTTGCCGGACTTAAATAATCCACATTGGCTTTATTTAATTTCCTCAATACACCACTGTACCCTTCCTCCACTTCTATATGGGTGGTGAGTTTTTTTAGGCGTTGATACACTTCCTCCTTAAGTCGGTTTGCCGATCCCAATAAATCCTCTTTGTGAAAAAATTCCTGGACCTTTATCTCCTTTCCAAAATACAATGCCGCCTTATCCGGAAACTTTGCGGCCTTGGCGTAGTTCACGCCTATAGGGATAATACCTATGTCCAATGAAGGATTACTTTCCAAAGCCATAAACAAAATACGGGTAAACCCTTTGCTCAAAGGTCGGACCCGACGCTTTAAAGAGTGGTTCCCCTCTGGAAAAACAAGTATGACCTCCCCATTTTGGAGTAGATTGGAGCAACGTTCAAAAATGGCATTATTTCCTTTTAGGGAATCCTTTCCGTCCCTAATCCTATAGACGGGAACCATTTGTAAAAATTCGAAGAAAATCTTTAAAACAGAGGTCTTAAAAACATCCGATCTAGTCAAGAAATAAGGTTTCCTATTACAGTGGGTTGCTATCAACAGGGCATCGAGCAAAGCATTTTGATGATTTGCCAAAAACATAATAGGTTTTCCCGAAGGTACGTTTGGCAAGCCCTCAATTTTTATTTTGGAAAAATAGAAAATCAATGCTGTGCGCATCCAAATCCAAATAACAAGATATCCTATTTTTCTCAAACAAGTTCTTCTTTATCAATTGGAAAATACCCCCAAAAAGTGGCCAAACTCAATCCAGATATCAAATGCCATATTCCCCAGAAGGCGGCCAAAAGAGCCATTCCGCCCATTCCGTCAAAAAAAGTAAAAATGAGCAGCAATCCCAGTCCTGAATTCTGTATCCCGGTTTCTATGGCAATTGTTCTTTTATCCACTAGTGAAAGCTTAAAAAGTTTGGCTACGGAGTAACCTGTAACAAACGCCAATAGATTATGTATCACCACTATCCAAAAAACGTAGAGTACATACTCCATAAAAACATCCCTGTTGTCATACAATGCCAAAAAAATAAGCATAACAAAGAACATTAGGGAAAGCACCTTTAAGACCTTGGCAATTTTGGATGCCCATCCTGGTCTGATATGATTTATCCACATACCCAAAACTAAAGGCAAGCCCAAAAGCAGTGCCACTAGTTTCACCATAGAAAAAGGTGCAATGGCAACTTCTTGTAAGATGGAAGCGGTAGGCCCATAAAGCGAACCCCACATCTGAAGGTTCAATGGGGTCATAAGCACAGCCAATAAAGTAGCTACCGCCGTTAAGCTAACGGACAATGCCGTATTTCCCCCGGCCAAATGCGTTATAAAGTTGGAAATATTGCCCCCTGGACAGGCAGCGACCATAAACATTCCCAATGCTATACTGGGCAAAGGCTCCACCAGCAAAACCAATATAAAGGTTACCGCGGGCAATAATACAAACTGACTTAAAACACCAATAAATAGAGGTTTAGGTTTTTTGGCCAAACTCCTAAAATCATCAATGGATATATCCAAAGCTATCCCGAACATCACCAAGGCCAATGCCACGTTTAGCACCCAAAGTGATTGTTCGTTAAAATCTATATGGATATTATCCAGATGGGTAGTTATCAAAAATTATGAAATTTTAAGTCCATTGTCAACTTCTGCCTCCGGGCGCAACAGTATTACATCGGAACCATCAACAGCCCCTAATATAAGACATTCGCTCATGAAATTTGCAATTTGCTTTTTAGGAAAATTAACAACGGCTATGATTTGCTTACCCAATAGTTCCTCCTTGGAATACCTTTTCGTAATTTGGGCAGATGATTTCCGAATCCCTATATTTTCACCAAAATCTATATGTATCTGATAGGCGGGATTTCTAGCCTGTGGAAAATCGTTTATTTCGATTATAGTGCCCACTCTCATATCAATTTTGGAAAAATCGGGCCAAGTAATAGTTGGGTTCATCTAACAATTCTAAGTTTATCAATTATATCTTTTGGGATATTTCCCGAATAGGCACCGTAGGCATCTATCAACAGCCCCTTGTCACCGTCGGAGGTTTCAATAACATACAGGACCATATTATCGGCCGGATTACTCATCCCTTCAAATCTGTAGTATTTAACTACATTAAAATCCTTAGAGCAATGTATGCGTTTTAATTTTTTATTTTCTATACCTTCCTCACATAGATTCAAATCCTCCGTGAAACCGGACTTTTTTAAGTCTGATATTGCTTCTGTCAATGTTGAATAAGAGTTTTTCATCTTCTCCTTTTTAAAATTTAATCCAAAACAACTAATTTCCGATACATATACAATTTTATTGGATTTCCTTTAACTTTGTACAAGACCTATTTTTAAATTATTAAAGTCATGGCCAATACACCGAGTAATATGCTGCCCTTGGGCACTAGAGCCCCCAACTTTAAATTGCTCGATACCACATCGGAAAAATTCAAAACCCTCCTAGAATTAAAAGGGACGAAGGGTACCGTAATCATGTTCATTTGCAACCACTGCCCTTTTGTTAAGCATCTTAACATCGAAATTGCCAAAACTGCAGTGGAATACCAACATAAAGATATTTCATTTATTGCAATTTCCAGCAACGACGTAGAAAACTACCCCCAAGATGCACCACATTTAATGAAACTGATCAGTAAGGAACAGAACTATACTTTTCCGTATTTGTATGACGAGACACAAGAGGTTGCCAAAGCGTATGATGCAGCCTGTACCCCTGATTTCTATTTATTCGATGATCATCTAAAGTTGGTATATCGGGGACAGTTTGACAACTCCCGCCCAGGAAATGGTATCGCTGTTACCGGGGAGGATTTAAAAAAGGCCATGGACGCACTTCTTGCTGGAAACGAAATAAACCAGAAACAAAAACCTAGTATTGGCTGTAATATAAAGTGGAAAAAACAATAGCACTAGATAGGGAGGCTCATCAATCCACTTTAGTCCTAAGATATGGTCATTGCTGTTAAATATGGAATTATCCTAGAACTACTATAGACGATTCCAGCCTTTTTGTTCAATAATGCCTTCAATATGCGCCAAATGATGATTACCATGCCAAGCGTATTTTCCAATATTTTCCAAAAGGCTTACAGCAACATTACCATCGGGATGAATGTACACCCTTTCCAAATCCTCCTTGGACAAACCTTTTAGGAGATACACCAACTTGGCATGCAGTGCCTTTAGATAATTCAAGGAAAGTATTATTGGCGCATTATTGGCATCAAATAGATTGCTCCATTCCTTCTCATCATACGCCTTAATGAGAGGTCTAGGCTCTGTCAAGGCCCATTTAAATCTGGTATAACTATGGTGATGGCTATCGGCCATATGATGAATCACCTGCCTTATGGTCCAACCCCCAGGGCGATATGGGGTGTTCAACTGTTCATCGTTTAGCGCCATTACCAAGTCCTCCAATTGGGTAGGCAGTGCCTCTAATTCAGAAATCCAATCGGACAAAGTTACATCACTAACTTTTTTGCTATATACGAAATGCCCAATAGGATATTTCAATTTTTCCAGGTTTCTTTGTTCCATACCATAAAATTAAAGAAGTTTGATCGATATTTATAGCGTTCCCATTAATTATTGATGAACTATTTTAAGGGTTGCCCCCTACCCACAATTTATGTCGGAACCAAGTTAACAAATTAGATTCCCAGGTTAGATAAGACTAAGTATTTTGCTTAAATGCTTCCCCGAAGAATTTGATTAAATAAGATACATTAGTTATTGAATTTTAAAACATTACAGTATTATATAATAAATAAAACCCCTTGGTTTGCACCTAAAAAGACATGGTGTCCAATATAAAATTTTAATACATTTTTAACCTTTTATAAAAGTCCATTATCATTTAATCTACTAAATTTATAGGATAATAAATTTTTAACTAAAACACTAAAATATGGCAACAATACGATTGGGCGATGTAGCCCCTGATTTTACAGCTGATAGTTCAATGGGAATGATCAATTTATATGATTATTTAGGTGATGGATGGGGAATTTTGTTTTCACATCCAGCGGATTTCACCCCTGTTTGTACTACCGAGTTGGGAACTGCCGCAAAATTTAAAGCAGAATTTGACAAACGAAACGTAAAAATGTTGGCGCTTAGCGTTGATGGGGTAGCATCTCATGGTGAATGGATCAAAGATATCAATGAGACACAACATACCACAGTAAACTTCCCAATAATAGCAGACGATGACAAGAAGGTTTCTACCTTGTACGACATGATACATCCTAATGCAAATGATAGTCTAACTGTGCGTTCCGTATACATCATAGCTCCTGACAAAACGGTAAAACTTATTATCACTTACCCTGCATCTACCGGACGTAATTTTCACGAGTTGCTTAGGGTTATAGATTCACTACAATTAACAGCATACCACAAAGTTGCCACTCCGGCCAACTGGGAAAATGGAGATAGGGTTGTAGTAAGTCCTTCCATAAATACAGAGGATGCCAATAAAATATTCACCAAAGGCGTGGAAGAAATAAAGCCATATTTAAGGATGACTCCACAACCAAACATCTAATTTCTTAATGTCTACCGGATAATTATAAGCTATAAAGTCTTCCCTAACAAGGAGGACTTTATGCTTTTGATCCTAAAAATATCGGAACCCTATTAAAAAAACAAACATGGGGCAAACCTGGTTAATATACTCGCTTCGGACTATTGATCAAGCTTGAAGTGCAAAAAAAGTTGCCATGGTCCTGAGACCCGAGACCATTAACGCACAGTTGATTAGGCCTTTAATTTCATTTCCCACAACCTCGAAGCAGCACCTCATAGAAATATAACTATCAAAAAATCATGTAGTTAAATAATAAAACCCTATATTGGTGACTAATTTAATTTTTTTAATTTTTTATAATGAATAAAGGAACAGTAAAATTCTTCAATGACTCCAAAGGTTTCGGATTTATCACTGAAGAAGGCTCAAGCGAAGATCACTTTGTACACATTTCTGGTTTAATCGACGAAATTCGCGAAGGTGACGTTGTAGAATTTGAACTACAACAAGGTAAAAAAGGATTGAACGCGGTAAATGTAAAAGTGATTTAATAATTACGGTACAATTTTTTTTAAAAAATAGGGCCCATCCACAAGGATGGGTTTTTTTTGTCCATAACAAAATGGGACTGCTAAAAAATGGCCCCTAAATTACTTTCTCTCCTTTGCCTGGCAGAAGGCCAACTTTGAAACAACTAATAATATATAAAAATTTTTACGCAACCTTTTTCTCCTATTGTCATCTCTATTAAAAACACTTAGTATACACCATTATAAATAGCTAGAGTATGACCACTTTTTTCACCATTCTTTTGACTTTGTTGGTAATAAATATCGCTCTTTTGGTATTAAGCCTTAATAGAACCAAAAGGTAGATAGCAATTTTAAATTTGCCGTTTCTGTCTTAACTTCATTAAATGCACAATGCAGTTTAAGACTTTTGTAGGCTCTAAATTTTAAGAATCCCAAATAAAAAAGGCTCTAAGAAATTAGAGCCTTCAGATTTTTATAAAAACTTGAATTTTTATCCTATCCCCATTAATTCAACGTCAAAAATAAGGGTGGCATTTGGCGGAATTACCCCTCCAGCACCTGCACTTCCATAGGCCAAATTAGAAGGAATAACGAATCTAGCTTTATCCCCAACCTTCAACAGACCTATACCTTCGTCCCATCCTGGAATTACTTGTCCTACGCCTAATTGGAAACTAATAGGTTCCTTTCTCTTATAGGAGGAATCAAAAACCTGTCCGTTCAACAAAGAACCTTCGTAATGAACGGAAACATTTTTTCCGCTTACAGATTTGGCCCCATTTCCCTCTTGCACAATCTTATATCTAAGTCCACTTTCGGTTTCGTTAAAACCAGCGGCTACCTTATCCAGCTCAGCGGCTATTTTTTTCTTTTCTTCAGCCAATCTTTTTTCCCTAGAACCCTCAAAAGTCCTAAAAGCCTCAACTGCATTCCATTTATCTGCTTCTTCACCAATTCTTTCAATGGTAAGACTTTCAATTTTATCACCTTGTTTAATGGCATCTACTACGTCCTGACCTTCCACAACGCGTCCAAAAACGGTATGCTTGTTGTCTAACCAAGGAGTAGCCACATGGGTAATAAAAAATTGGGTCCCGTTTGTTCCTGGACCGGCATTTGCCATTGAAAGTACACCAGGTCCATCATGGGTAAGATCTGGATGAAATTCATCATCAAATTTATAACCCCCGTCTCCGGTTCCTGTTCCTAGTGGACAACCACCTTGAATCATGAAATCCGGAATAACCCTGTGGAATTTTAATCCATCATAATATGGCTTACCTTGTGCTTTGATACTATTTTCTAGATTACCTTCCGCCAAGGCTACAAAGTTACCCACAGTCCCTGGGGTTTTATCATGGGTAAGCTTTACCAATATTTCTCCTTTCGAAGTATTGAATTTTGCGTAAATTCCGTCTTGCATATCGCTGTTTTTTGATTAGTCCGCAAAGGTAAGGATAAGTTTTCTGTTTATAAAAAGCTCGGTAGGTTTGCAAACAAGAATGCTACCTGGCACTACACATTTTTTATAATAAATTTCCTTCCTCCATACACTTATAGACGGGGCCAGAAGCTATTTTATGCCATATTGATCAAAGAGGTAGATTAAACTGGCCATAGAGGCGGCACCAAGTTCCAATTCCCTTTTATTTACATGGGCAAAGGTATCGTTCGCCGAATGGTGATGATCAAAATACCGCTGGCTATCGGGCCTCAGTCCCGCTAAAACAATGTTCTCATTTTTTAACGGACCAATATCGGCTCCACTCCCTCCTTTTACAAAAAGATGTAACAAATAGGGTTCAAACAAGCTTTTCCAGCCCAATACCTGATTAAAATTGGCCTCATTGCAATCAAAAGAAAAACCACGGGGCGTAAAACCACCGGCATCACTTTCAAGGGCAAAAATATGTTTCTCATTTTTCCTGGATGCCTGCTCCGCATATGTGGTTCCCCCACGAAGTCCGTTTTCCTCGTTCATAAAGAGCACTACGCGTATGGTCCGCTTAGGTCTATATCCAGTAGCCTTCAACAACCTTAGCACTTCCATACTCTGCACACATCCAGCACCATCGTCGTGCGAACCGTCCCCCAAATCCCAGGAATCCAAGTGGCCTCCCACCACCAAAATTTCATTTGGATGGGCGCTCCCCTTAATCTCCCCAATTACATTGTAGGAATCCACATCGGGCAATATTTTGCAGTTTTGTCTAAAGAAAAGATTAATACTCGGATTAAGTTTCAAGGTAGCACTCAACAGTTCTGCTCCATTGGTACTTATGGCCGCTGCAGGAATCCTGCTTTCCATTGGGGTGTCCCCATAGCTCATAGCACCTGTATGTGGAAAATCGTCCAATCTAAGGTTCAACGACCTTACTATAACCCCTACTGCTCCGTATTTAGCAGCTTCGGTGGCACCTGCATATCGTTGGTCCACGGAACCGCTATAAGACATATAGGTATTAATATTGGCGGGATCCATAGCCTTGTTAAAAAATACGATCTTTCCTTGAATTTTTTCTTTTCCCAATATTTTTAGTCCTTCTACACCCTTTACTTCTACCACCCCTGCCTTAATTCCTCCAAAAGGTGTAGCTACAGACCCCCCTAGGGCACAAATTGGAACGTTGTTGGTCAATCCAGGGTCGCTTTCAATATAAGCAAATTCAGGTGTTCCCCTGACCCATTTGGGGACTTTAACGGGCTGTAGCCAAACACGGTCCAGCCCCATGGAATCAAGAACTAGTTTTGTATAATCTACAGCTTTTTGTGCCTGTAAAGAACCTGAAAGTCGTCCTCCAATCTGGTTGGATAAATAATTTAACCAAGCATAACTTCGACCCTTGGTAAGGGCCGTATTATATATTTCCTTAATTTGTTTTTCATCATTGTTCTGCGCTTCAATCTGTGTTGCTATTAGTAAAAATACTAACCATAAATACCTCATTCGTTTTCCAATTGTTTTTTATATTCTTCTAAATTAGCTTTTATTTTATCATCCAGTTCCGGTTCCCTTATATCTTTGTATTTTTTTAACTCTTCATGCAAAATAGAGGCAACTATTACCCGGGCTGCCTTTTTATTGTCCGCAGGAATCACGAACCATGGAGCATGGGATTTTGAGGTCCTGTTTATTGCCTCTTCATAGCAATTTTGGTACTGATCCCATATTTGTCTTTCTTTTAAGTCCCCAGGGGAAAACTTCCAATTTTTCCTTCTTAATTCCAACCTGCGCAACAATCGCTGTCGCTGCTCTTCTTTGGACAAGTGCAGAAAAAACTTAAAAACTATAGTGCCATTTTCCACTATATGGCGTTCAAAATTATTTATTTGCTCAAAACGTTTATCCCAAAAACTTTGGTCTATGTCGGCTACACTATGGATTCCTGGAATATGTTCGTTCATAATATATTCAGGGTGCACTCTGGTCACCAATACATTCTCATAATGCGTGCGGTTAAACACCCCGAATTTTCCCTTTGCGGGTAGGGCAAGGTAGTGTCTCCAAATATAATCGTGCTTTAATTCCATTTCCGTTGGCACCTTAAAACTGTGGACTACCACTCCCCTAGCATTAAAATCCTTGAATACCTCCCTAATTAAACTGTCCTTTCCGGCGGTATCCATACCCTGCAAACAAATTAAAACACTGTATTTGGAATGGGCATATAAGGTATCCTGAAACTCCCCTAGTTCTATCCTAATGCTTTCCAGAACCTTTCTTAATTTTTTATCGGATGACCCAAAATCTTCCTTAGTTTCTAAATCTGTCAATTTAATTGCGCTATCAACCCTATAAGTCGCTGCTTCTATGTTCTTCATGAATTAGGTTTAGTGCCCTATTGTTGAGCTATTAAAAACAAAAAATATATGATTTTTTTTAGATTACCTAAAAGTTAATGTTGGAATCCCCTAAGTAAAATAATTTATGACCTCAAAAACCTTGTGCAATTACTAGGCTTAAAACTATACCTGTTAACAAAGATTTGTCTTACCATTTCAAAGCAATATAGCAGCCTATAGGGTACTTTATCGATTATTTACTAGGAAATTCGGAGAAAAAAATAACCTTACATCTATAGAAAGCTTCAGTTCGTCCAATAAAATAGTCCACATCTGTACTTCGTCGAAAAAATCATGAAAAAACAAAGTCGTAGGATTACCTTTACAAGGTTATATTTCCCAGTGTAACAATAAACTAAAACCTACTTTATGAGACTTTCCTTTATAGCCTTTTGTTCTGTGGCAGTGTTTATTTTTTCTTCTTTTAAGAGTAACAAAGCTTGTGAATATGCCGGTTCCAATATTGGTTATATCCAATCACAAACTGAAAAGGCAATAGCCAGTGAAGACATCAATATGTCCAAATATTTTGCTTATAAAGCGTTGAACGCTATAGTTAAATCCAAAACTCAATTAGAGGACTGTGGCTGCGAACATGCTTTAGAGCTTATACACGAAAGTTCTGTTAACTTAACCAACGCTACTAGGGCTACCTCCTTACCAAGTGCCAAAATATTACTTAAAAAGGCTTTGGATAATGCTTTGGGAAGTATAGAAGCCATAGATGAACACGACTCACATGATAGTAGGTATAACAACGATGTACTGGCCATGAATACCAAGACTTCCATAGCCGAAAAAGAATCGCACAAACCTCTGGACCACATAACCCTTGAAAACAAAGTGGATATTGCTTTGGAAAAGTTTAAAAAATCATTGGACAAGGTGGTAGAATCCGTAGATTGCAAGGAAGCCTTGGCATTTACCCAAAACGTATACGATATTTGCGAACAACAACTTCTAAAGCCTAATCTTTCCGAAGGCAAGAAATATTACAACTTAAAAACCAAGGAAATTGCTGCCAATGCCCTTAAGAAGTTGAGTGGCTGCAAGAATTAGGGATCAGTACTTCAAAATAGATTAACAACCTTGTCGTGCTTCCGAGATCCAATTTTTAAAGTATAGTTGATCGAGGAGCATTGTGGTTGCCCATCAGATTTACATTTATCCTGAGAAACTCAAAGCCCGTCAACATTATAAACCGTGTCGTCTATTTACTGGCAAACGATTTTACATCTTCTTCGGTTACCTCATTGCCCCCAAGTATTATAAGGCGCTCTACAACATTTCTCAATTCCCTTATATTACCAGTCCAATCATACCCTTTTAATAAGGCAATAGCCTTTTCCGAAAATGCTTTGGGCGCAGTTCCTTGCTCAGCGGCTATTTTTTCTGAGAAATGTTTTATAAGTAAAGGAATATCATCCCGTCTGTCGTTTAAGGCAGGAACCTTAATAAGAATTACCGCCAACCTATGGTATAGATCTTCACGAAACCTTCCGCTTGCTATTTCCTTTTTTAAATCCTTATTGGTTGCGGCTACAACTCTAACATCTACTTTGATATCTTTATCCGATCCAACCCTGCTTATTTTATTCTCTTGAAGTGCCCTAAGAACCTTAGCTTGGGCTGAGAGGCTCATATCCCCTATCTCGTCCAAAAATATGGTTCCTTTATTGGCTGCCTCAAACTTACCGGCCCGGTCCTTCACAGCTGAAGTAAAGGCTCCCTTTACGTGTCCAAAAAGTTCACTTTCAATTAATTCGGAAGGGATTGCTGCACAATTGACCTCTATCAAAGGATTGGCATTTCGCTCGCTTTTTTCATGGATCCAATGGGCAACAAGTTCCTTGCCCGTACCGTTGGAACCCGTAATGAGAACTCTGGCATCGGTTGGAGCTACCTTCTCTATCATTTCCTTGATTACGGAGATTTCCTTACTTTCCCCGATCATTTCATAGTTCTTACTTACTTTTTTCTTCAAGATCTTGTTTTCAACCACCAAATCCTTTCTATCCAAGGCATTGCGCACTGTAGTCAACAACCGGTTTAGGTCGGGCGGTTTGGAAATATAATCGAAGGCCCCGAGCCTCATGGTATTCACGGCCGTATCCAGGTCTCCGTGCCCGGATATCATAATAAAGGGAATTTCAGGCTTTATTTTTCTCGCTGCTACCAATACCTCCACCCCGTCCATTTTGGGCATCTTTATATCGCACAGCACAAGATCGAAATCATCTTTTTTTATTGCTTCCAATCCCATCAACCCATCTTCGGCCTCCTCTACCTTATAGTTTTCATTTTCTTCCGAAAGGATTTTCACCAAAACCCTTCTAATGGCCGATTCATCCTCTATAACCAGTATTCTTGACATAACTAAGTATTTTAAATTCCAATTCTAAAACCCGTTCTAAAATAAAAACTAGGTTGATCATTCAATGTAAATATATCTTCTCGTTCTTCATTCCTCAACACTCCGGCCTGAAACAAGGTGTGTCCCGCGTAGCCATAAAAGAAAATATTTTTGGCCACTGCATATTGGTATCCCAAGGTAAACAAAGCAACCGAGGTGGAAATGGAAGAGGCAACCCCTGAATCAGAGCTAATCACCGTATTCTGTAAATTAACGTAATATCCATCCAAAATAAACTCTGTTTGCAGCATATGGTTCTCGTTAATAAAGTACTTCATACCACTTTTGGGAGCTCCCACCACATATGCCCAATTGGGATGAAACCTTTTTTCAAAATAGACCAAGGGCAGGGGCACTCTAACAGCCACCGTTGAGTTATAGGCTATCCCCAAAACCAAGCGCGTTGGTTTGTCTATTTTAGGTCTATCGCGTAGCGCCCCTACCGTTACGTTCACGGAAACATCCCCTTGACCAATATCGTTGGTCAAAGTGGAAGACAAACGCGGGGTAACTACACCTACAAAGCGCCAATCTTGATTGTATTGCAATATGTAGGCCATATTTAAATCGGCTACATGAAAAGTTTCTGTAATTACATCGTCATAAGGTGTTCTACGGTTTAAGTCGTATTCAATACGATTGTATTCGCCCCCTACAATAATATTGTCATTCTTCCCCACTTTAATGGGCATGTTGGCCACCAATTTAATTCTGGATAATTTTGCTTCAGCCGTATTTCTGGGCATTAGCATATACTCCAGCCGAAAAACATCCGGTGTTTGGGCCAGACAAAAATTAATTGACAAAAGGAAGCCAAACACGATTCCTAATCTAAATATTCTAATTCCCATTCGTGGCAGTATTATTATCTATCTGTACCTTTTGAAAGGGACGTGGCTGAAACAAATGTACATCCCTCTGTGGAAATGGGATACTGATACCGTGTTCCCTAAATTTGGCATCTATCTTATACCGCATAGCACTTTTAATTTTAGGATCTCCATAACTATCACTGATAAAAAAATTAATGGAAAACAATAAAGCGGAATCCCCAAAATCATCAAAAAGCACAAATGGCTTAGGGTTATTTAATACCCCCTTCTGTTCACTGGCAATATTTTCCAAAATTTTGGTCACTAAATTAACATCACTTCCATAGGCCACTCCAACCTTAACGTTCTCTCTAGTGCTTTTATGATTTTGGGTATAATTATAAATACTATCCGTTAAAAATTGGTGGTTGGGAATTATGATTACCTTGTCATCCCTTGTAAGCGCCCTTGTAGTCCTTAACCGTATTTCAAAAACCTGTCCTACTTTTTGATTTACCTCTACAATATCCCCTACCCGCAGGGACTGATCCATAATGATCAGAATACCGGAGATGATATCTTGGAACAAATATTGAAGCGCAAATCCCAAACCAACAAACAGTGCTGCCGATGCGGTAAGCAAGACGGTGAGATTGACCCCTGAGGTGTGCAGGACAACCAACACCACCAATATGTAGAACAAATATCTTAAAAATCCAAAAACACTGATAAACTTATTCTTGTCCTCCTCGGGCAACTTTGCAGTAACCAATTTGTGAAACAGTTTCAGAGCATAGTTTACTACGATCAAAGAAATTATAACGGTTAAGAAGGTAGCTGCGGTTATATCCACCTTATCACCATTCCAAATTTTGTAAGCGAGAAATTCATCCAATCCCTTAAAAATATTCTTTAGTTCTTCCATTCTAATATTTCAGCCATTTAAGCAAATCCCTATAAGAAGGTTTTTTTCCATACATCAATATCCCCACTCTATATATCTTGGCCGCCAACCATACAATACCTATAAAAGTGATAATTAATAGAAGAATTGAAACTACAACCTCCCAAATAGGCACACCTCCTTCCCCAATACCCCCTGGCAGACGCATAAGCATTACAATAGGTGATGTTAAAGGAAATAATGAGAATCCTACTGCAATAGGGCCATGAGGGTTATTAAAGACCGAAAAGAACCCTACGTAAATGGCCAACATCAAAGGTAATATTATAGGAAAAATAAACTGTTGGGTATCTGTCTCGTTGTCCACCGCAGCACCTATTGCCGCATATATTGAGCTATAAATTAGATAACCCAGCACAAAATAGATCACAAAAAAACAGACAAGCATTAACCAAGGTATTCTAAAAAGCTCGTTGGCATATAATTGGATGGCGGAATCGGATGCTGTCACATAGGCAGCCCCCCCTACTAGGCCAGGTGTATTACTTGCCCCGGCATTAAGCCCTGACGGATCAATATCGAAAACCAAAATCAACACGCCAAACATTAAAAAGGCAGAAACAATCCAAATGGCGAACTGGGTAACTCCGGCCAAAGAAGTCCCAATAATTTTACCCAGCATAAGCTGAAAAGGTTTCACGGAAGAGATAATAACCTCAATTATCCTAGTAGTTTTTTCCTCGATCACACTGCGCATAACAAAGCCACCATAAATAATGATGAACATCATGATCAAATACCCAAATGCCCCACCTATAAACGCTTTAATTTCCGTTATTCCTTTCAGGTTCTGTTCTCCGGAAAAGCTAGACGTATTAATTTCAAAATTATTTTCAACACTTTCAAAATCGGATACAGAAACTCCTAATTCCTGTAAGCGCTGCAATCGCAAACGATCTTTAAAAACATTTTCCAAATTAGCCACTATAGATGATCCAGGTGCATCCTTACTGTAAAAGTAAGATCTGCTTGCCACTTGTTCCAAGTCCGGCTCATTGGGAATATAAAGCAAGCCATAGAATCCCATCTTTTGAATAGAGTCCTTGGCCGCTTCCAAGTCAATATCCCTAAACTTCACAAACGAAGTACTTTCCGTTCCCTGAAAATCTGTGGAGAAATAATTGCTCTCATTTAGTACTCCTATTGTCCTTATTTCGCCATCGTTGATCTTGGTCAGATAAACAATGAGAACAACCATTCCTACCATTAGGATCGGGCTCAAAAAAGTCATGACCACAAATGACTTATTTCGAACTTTTGCTAAATATTCGCGCTTTATAATGAGCGATAACTTACTCATAAATATTATTTGGATTGAACGGTTCTAATAAATATATCGTTTGCCGATGGAATTGTCTCCGTGAAATTATTGACATTTGCCTTGCCCGCTAAATGGGATAAAAAGGGGCCTGTATCGTCAGATGGCAATTGCACTGTAAAATTTAATTGAAGTCCATCATCCACATATTCCGAAGACAAAATCTCAAATTTACCCTTTAGATCCTCTAAGAGTCCGTTGGCACTTTGCACTCCCAGCCCTACCTTATAAATATTATTCTTGTATGCCCTTTTTATATCGCTAAGTTTGCCATCCAATATTTTCTCCGACTTGTGCACCAAAGCTATATATTCGCATAGTTCCTCTACGGATTCCATTCGGTGCGTAGAAAAAATTATGGTAGTTCCCTTATCCCTTAATTGAAGAATCTCATCTTTAATAATGTTGGCATTTATAGGATCAAAACCGCTAAAGGGCTCATCAAAGATCAAAAGCTTTGGCTCGTGCAAAACTGTAACAATAAATTGGATCTTTTGAGCCATGCCCTTGGATAGTTCCTGTATTTTTTTGTTCCACCAGTCCCCGATCTCCAGTCTATCGAACCAATATTTTAACCTACTTTTGGCATCGGACTTGGACAATCCTTTTAATTGGGCCAAATATAGGGCCTGTTCTCCCACTTTCATACTTTTATAGAGGCCCCTTTCCTCGGGTAAATACCCAATCATAGAAATGTGTTGGGACTGCAATGGCTTACCATCAAAAAAAATTGCTCCTTTATCCGGATAGATTATTTGGTTAATTATCCGTATTAAGGTGGTTTTCCCAGCTCCGTTAGGCCCTAGCAGACCATAGATACTATTTTTGGGGATTTCCAATGAAACTTTGTTGAGAGCTATATGACTCCCAAACTGCTTGGAAACCTCATTAGCGACCAATATATTATTCATGCACGCAATTTCCCCAAAGATATAGAATTGCGATGTAAGAGATAGGCAGGATTTTTATAAATTATGTTTTTTTACATAAGTTAAACACGATAATTATCGAATCGGATCAGCTTTGTAAAATTCTGAAATAAGAAATCCCTAATAAGGAAGAAAACCAAAGCAACCAATAATAGCAAGTACTGGCGAGCACGGGAGGATCCATACCTCTACTTTTGTTCATTGTAATCCTTTAAAGCCTGAGGATATTCCAACAAAATGATCCCGCCTAGTGGTAGGATTAGTTCAACCTTCCATACTCACGGCGTTCCTTCGGAACTGGAGGACGTTGCAACAAACTGATCCCGCCAAAGGCGGGATTATTTCAACCAGCTATCTTTAATGCGCTCCTAAGGAGCTTTTAAAGAAAGGGTTGAAATAACAAAACCCACCCTCAACGAATCAAGGATGGGAAAAAAAATTGCTATGAAAAAGAAAATAATACTGGTTACCCAATATTATCTCAAATATACGTTTTTTATTTAAAATAGGAATCGCTATTCTAGGAGAACATATCCTTTACCTTTTCAAAGAAAGATTTATCAGATTTCTCTGGTCTGGGTTCAAAATTTTCATTGTTCTGCATACGCTCGAAAAAATCCTTCTGTTCCTTATTCAATTCTTTGGGCGTCCATACGTTTACGTGTACCAATAAATCACCGCTACCATATCCGTTTAGACTAGTAATACCTTTACCTCTTAATCTTAGGATCTTACCGGACTGTATTCCAGCTTCCAATTTGATCCTTACCTTACCACCAACAGCATCAATCTCTTTTGAGGTACCTAAAACTGCCTCAGAAATACTGACATATAGATCATAATGAAGATTATCACCTTCCCTCTTCAAGGTATCGTGTTCTTCGGTCTCAATGGCCACCAGCAAATCGCCTGGGACTCCATTACCTGGGGCATCGTTACCTTTGTTCGGCACTTTTAACTGCATGCCATCCTCTACTCCTGCTGGAATATTGATACTAACGGTCTCCTCAGAAACCTTTAATCCATTGGCATCCGCATCATTGGGTTTTTTATCAATAATTTGACCACTACCTCCACAGGCACTACAGGTTGCTGCAGTCTGCATTCTACCCAGAATTGTATTGGTAATTTTGGTAACCTGTCCGCGACCTCCACAGGTCCCGCAGGTTTGGTAAGTAACCCCTTCTGCCTGAACCTTTCTTCTTACTTTTATTTTCTTTTCTACTCCATTCGCAATTTCCTCCAAGGTCAACTTAACCCTGATTCTTAAATTACTTCCCTTGACACGTCGTTGACCGCCACCGCCGCCAAAGCCGGAAAAGCCACTAAAACCGCCGCCGCCAAAAGCACCGCCGAAAATATCCCCGAACTGACTAAATATATCATCCATGTTCATGCCGCCGCCGCCAAAACCGCCGCCGCCCTCAAAAGCTGCATGTCCATATTGGTCATATCGAGCCTTCTTGTTGGGGTCGCTCAATACCTCATAAGCCTCGGCTGCTTTTTTAAACATTTCCTCCGCCTTGGCATCACCTGGATTTTTGTCAGGATGATACTCTATTGCTTTCTTCCTATATGCCTTTTTTACTTCAGCCGCAGTAGCATTTTTACCAATGCCCAAGATGTCATAATAATCCTCCTTCATAAAATATTTTTAATTTCCAACAACCACTTTTGGATGGCGTATAATTTTGTCTCCTAGTTTAAATCCCTTTTCAACAACATCAACTATTTTGCCCTTTAGCTTTTTGCTCGGAGCAGGAATTTGGGTAATGGCATCGTGAATTTCAGCATCAAAAGCATCACCTTGTTTGACATCAATTTCTTGAAGACCCTTATTTTTTAATGTTTCCTTGAACTTATTACTTATTAACTCCACTCCCTTAAACATTTCCTGATCCTCTGACTTGGAAATTTCCTTTAATGCGCGGTCAAAATCATCTATTACTGGTAATAATGACACTATAACTTCTTGTCCTGCCGTTTTAAACAGGTCCATTCTTTCCTTGGAAGTACGCCTTTTATAATTCTCGAATTCTGCAAAAAGACGTAAAAATTTGTCCTTTTCCTTATTCAGATCTTCCTTTAACTGCTCTTCCGGGCTAAGTTCTTCCCGATTTTCAATGTCTTCCGCCCCAGTGGAGGAACCGTCTTGTTCCGAATCTTGATCTTCTATATTGTTCAGAACATCATCTTCCATCTCTTCTGTTTTATTTTCGTTGCTCATTTAAAATACATTTATATACTTCCGATTTCAAGTGGCAAAAGTACTGCCAATTCTTTAAAAATGTCATAATGTCATTAAACTTTATAAAAAAACATCCGCCAATAGCGGATGTTCACAATTCATAAAATTCTTTCCAATGCCTAGGATATAAACTCATTCTTGTAGAGCGCATCTATAGGCTTGTGCCCTCCTTTATCCAAATATATATTTTCCAAAGCCCTGCAAATATTGGGATATATAAAGTAAAAACCCGAATCTTCAATCTTTTTACTACTTACTCGCTGACTGGCAAATAACAAATAGGACATTTCTCCCAAGACCAAACGCATCACTATTTTAGGAATATTGGGCAAAAACAGCGGTTTCCCCAATACCCTTGCAATTTCTTTTGTGAGCTTAACATTGGTCACCGGATTTGGCGCCACTGCATTATAAATCCCTGTTAGATCCTTTGAAATAACATGTAAAAATACCCGTCCCAAATCCCGAAGATGAATCCAAGATTGCCATTGATTCCCGGAACCCATGGCAGCCCCCATATAATATTTAACAGGTTTGGCCATTTCTGGCAACGCCCCACCTTTATTGGACATCACCAATCCTATCCTGATCTTGGCAGTTTGAATATTTAATTTTTCAAAAGCATCTACCTCCTGCTCCCAAACAGATACCACCTCCCCCAAGAAACTATCATCCACTTTTTCTTCATCTTCCTTATAATATTGAGATAAGGAATTAGGGTAAATCCCTATGGCCGAAGCAGACACCAATGTTTTAATGGAGTTGGCTCCGTCTTTAGGTATAGCTCCCAATAAAGTTCTCAGGGAATTAACCCTACTGTTCAGTATCTTTTTTTTGTTGTTCCGGGTCCATCTCTTGGAAATACTGGATCCTGCAAGATTGATAATTGTAGTAACCCCATTAAAGCACTTTAAGTCTATTTCATTCTTGTTGGGATTCCAGTAAAAGCCATTATAATCCTTTTGGGAAACGATTTTATCCCTTCTGGTGGTCAAGTAATTTACAGGTATATTGTTTTGCTTGCACAAATCTACAATTTCACTCCCCACCAAACCTGTTGCACCTGTTACCAAAACCTTCATACCCTTGCTATCTTTCTATCAACTTTTATATAAATATATGGGTTTTTAAAATTTCTAAGGTTGAATTTAATTTAGGTTTAACAGTCCAAGCCCCCTAGGTGTTAAGTGATCCATAATAATAGTGTCATTATTGGGAAACCTTTATAGCTCGGAGCATTTCCCTTTTCCCTGGAGGCCCTGGCAAACGTTCCACAACAAATCCTACAGCCTGCATAGCTCTCCTTACGCTTCCCTTTGCAGAATAGGTAACCAGCACACCATCTTTTTTCAATGACCTGTACATTATGGCAAAAACCTCTTCCGTCCATAGTTCTGGTTGGACCCTGGCACCAAAGGCGTCAAAATAGATTAGATCAAACACATTAATATCTGCAATTTCCCTAAAATCACTCTGTTGCTTTATTAAAGAAAAATTTGTCGCTATTGCATGTAATTCCTCCCAAGAAGTTTGGTGCATCTTTATAAAATATTGTTCTAAATCCCCTGCTTCCAATGCTTCAGCATATTCCAATTGCTCCAGTTCCTCCGGGACAACTGGGTAGGCTTCTACACCTTTATAACTTATATCCAATCCTCGTTTCTCCGACTCCAACAAAGTTATAAGGGCATTCAATCCTGTTCCAAAGCCAATTTCCAAAATAGATAATTGTCGGTCATCGAATAACGACAACCCGTTCTTTATAAAAACGTGATAGGCCTCTTGGATAGCGCCATGTGTGGAGTGGTATTGCTCGTTCCAATCTTCGATCTGAATCGTCTTGGAACCATCTGCCGTAGTTATAATTTTTCTTTTCAATTTAGTTTTTTATCAATACCCCATCTGCCTCAAAGGCATATTTCTTCCTTACCTGCTTTATACGGGCAATCTCCTCTTCCGATCTCCCTCCATCACTGGCAAAATGTCTTTGGTCCTTAACGCTCATTTCCTCTACAAAGGCCAAACCATTGACAATTACTTCCTTACCAACAAGTTCCTGGGGCACAAAAAATCCATAATCCTTAAATTTAACCATGGTCTCCTCTCCATTCCCCATTCTCAATTTCATCCAACATCCTTTTGCCATGCAGACTTCCGTTACCAGGCCGGAAAATTTGGATACAAGTGTATCCGTCCTTGACATTTTTTCATAATTCTCAAGCATCTTCCCACTGTTTATGGCGTTGGAATCAGCAAATTGGGTGCCAAAATACTCATATCTTTCCTTTGTTAGTGGCGTTTTTGTTCCATCCAAGGGTTTATTCTGAGCTAAACAAGTCGAAAACACCATAAAAGTCACAATCAAAATGTTAAAAAGTTTCATAATAGCCAAAATTTAAATCCCTTTACAAAACTGGGTATTTTTAGACGAAAAAAGAAGAACTACTAATGATATTTGCTTAATTTTATTGCTTTAAATAAGATTTCTATGCAAACTGTTTCAAATTCAATAATAGTTGAGAAAGTTAAAAACTCGAAAATTGATAAAGTAGATTTTAATAATTTATCTTTTGGAAAATATTTTACAGACCATATGATGGTCTGCGATTATAAGAATGGCGCCTGGGAAGTACCGAAAATAGTTCCTTATCAGCCCATTACGCTTGACCCATCCGCAAAAATCTTTCATTACGGACAATCTGTTTTTGAAGGAATGAAAGCCTATAAGGACAAGGACAAAAATGTTTGGCTGTTCCGTCCCTTGGAAAACCAAAAGCGGATCAACATATCATCCAAAAGATTGGCTATGCCAGAATTTCCAGAGGATTACTTTATGAATGGCTTAAAAGCGCTTTTAAAATTGGACCATAAATGGATTCCCACCGCGGAAGGAAGTTCCTTGTACATTAGACCTTTTGTATTCGCCTCAGGAGGCGGATTCCATGCTTCCCCCTCGGAAGAATACAAGTTTATAATTGCCTGCTCCCCATCCGCATCTTATTTTGCAGGTAAGGTAAAGGTTTTGATTGAAGAGAAATATTCACGATCGGCCAATGGTGGTGTGGGTTTTGCAAAGGCCGGCGGTAATTACGCAGGACAATTTTACCCTACCCAATTGGCAGTTGAAAAAGGTTACAATCAAGTAATTTGGACTGACGACAATAAGCACGAATATATAGAGGAGGCCGGTGCAATGAACATATTTGTAAGGATAAACGACACTCTGATCACCAGTCCTACAAGTGACAGAATATTGGACGGAATAACCAGAAAGAGCATTATAGACATTGCCAAAGATGAAAACATAACTGTGGAGGTTAGAAAAATCACGGTAAAGGAAGTGGTCGAAGCTTCAAAAAATGGCAGTCTCAAAGAAATGTTCGGAGCAGGGACCGCGGCGGTAATTTCACCTATTGCCACTTTTGGCTACCAAGAAAAGGATTATGACCTACCGGAACTAAAAGAGAGTTATGCAGCCCTATTAAAGAAGCGCATTACGGACATACAATATAACAAGGCCGAAGATAAATTTGGCTGGAGATATAAGGTGGATGTAGAATAATGACCAGAAACAATGATTTAAAAGCCCCTCTTTTTCAAGAAAACAGGGGCTTTTTTATTGTTTAAAGTGATTTCTAAAAAAAAAGGCCCTACTTTTTATCCAAAATATCCACAATGTTAGGCTTAAAATAATTAGGCCCCTTGAGGACTTTTCCATCTTCACGATAGATAGGTTTACCGTCTTCCCCCAATTTGCTCATATTACTTCTCTGTATTTCCTCAAAAACCTCCTCTATTTTGTATTGCATACCGTGTTCCAATATCGTTCCACACAATATATACAGCATATCGCCAAGTGCATCTGTAACTTCCACCAAATCATCATTGTTTGCCGCCTCAAGATATTCCCTATTCTCTTCATCCATCAAATTAAAGCGAAGTAAATTCTTGGCTTCGCCCAAATTGGCTTTGATTTCTTTGGAAACTCCCAACCCAAATGAATTATGGAACAATTCTACAGCACTAAGTTTACTTTTCATAATTGTAATTATTTAAGTTAGATTTGCGTAAAAATAGAAATATGTTCAGTACGGGACAATTAATTTTTGCCGGCCTTTTTTTTGTTGCTTTTGTAGTAATAACCATATTTTCCTATCGAAAAGATAAAAAAACGCACAAAAAAAACTATAAAGGCGTTAAATGGGTAGGACTTTTCTTCACATTATTCATAGTAATATTATTTCTTATTAAATTTTTCCTTAAAAATTAACAGTATTTTCCCTTAGACCATAAAAAGTACCCTTGCTCACAACATTCCGGTTTTTTACAACGTTTAAGATACGAAAAGGCGTAATTTTGCGTTAGGTAACTAAATCATTTAGTTGTATGGTAACTTTTTTTAGTATTTTATCAGTTCTTATTGCTATAAATGTTCTATTATTTTTAGTCAGTTTTAACAGTAGCCCAAAAAAGAAAGAAAAGTCCGTCAAAAATATTTCAGAATCTACAGCAGTAATCTTCCCCCTAGATTTAATTAACTCGAAATATAAAAAGGCTGTTTAATTCTAGTCTATTAGGAAATATGTGCATATTTGTATTGTTCCAATACTCATGATAGTATTGGTAATACATTAGTGCAAATTATTAACTACCTTATAGATAGGGTAATTTTTATTTGCTTTAATAAAAGGAATAAAAATTAATAAACGATGAAGCAGTTTTTATTGGTCTTTTTAGGAGGAGGCATTGGAAGTGTCCTTCGCTTCCTAATCAGCAAAACCTTTAACAACGCTTTCTCGAATTTCTTTCTTGGGACCTTTATTGTGAATATAATAGGTTGTCTCCTCATTGGCATTATTATAGGACTTTCGTTTAAAAACAATTTACTCACACCAAATCAATCCCTATTGCTAACCACTGGCTTCTGTGGTGGCTTTACCACTTTTTCAACCTTTGCCCTGGAACAGCACTCCTTTTTAAAAACTGGGGATCTTATCAATTTCATCATTTACACACTTGCCAGTCTTATCATTGGAGTCCTTGCCGTAGCTGCAGGATTCTGGTTATCCAAGTAACAAAAATCCAATTACCCAACTTCAACTCATTTTTAGCGTTTCTATCTATTCAGGTAGATTTTGCTGTTTTTCTGCATTATCAACAGCAAATTACTAAAAAAGACACGATTAATTCAGTTTTTCGCCAAAACAGATGTTAAAAGCTTTAACATATTAATATAATATTAAATTTTAATCACTATACCCATAAAATATTTGGGTCATTTTTATATAAAGTGTAATTCTGACGTATATACCCCCCAAAAAATAGGGGGGTATTGTTTTAATACATATTTTTGCTTCATAAATAATAAATCAATTATGAAAAAAATCGAGGCAATTATTAGGAAATCAAAATTTGATGACGTAAAAAAAGCGTTACATCAAGTTGAAGTAAACTTTTTTAGTTACTGGGACGTAACTGGAGTCGGCAATGAGAAAGAAGGTCATGTCTATAGGGGCATTTCCTATAGCACATCCGACATTCAACGCAGGTATCTTTCCATTGTAATATCGGATGAGTACTTGGAGCGCACCGTCAACACTATTTTGGAAACCGCATATTCCGGCAATGTAGGTGACGGTAAAATTTTCGTTTCCGAAGTATTGGAGGCCTACCGTATTAGAACTAAGGAAAGCGGAAAAGCAGGCATTAACTAAAAATTTAATAACCAACAAACAATTTACAACATGGACGTAGGATTATTTACAGCAAATAACGTTTGGATGATGATATGTACGGCTCTCGTATTCTTCATGCATTTAGGGTTTTCACTTTTGGAAATCGGACTTACCAGACAAAAAAACACGATTAATATCTTATTTAAGAACGTATTCATCATCTGTACAGGATTACTTATCTATTATATAGGAGGATTTAACCTAATGTACCCAGGTGATTTTAACGGCTATCTTGGTTTTGCAGGTTTCGGCCTTGAAGCCCCCATACTACCCGATGGTAGCTTAGACCTTACCTATAGCGAAGGGTATACGTATTGGACAGATTTTCTTTTTCAAGGAATGTTTGCCGCAACAGCTGCTACCATAGTTTCTGGAGCTGTGGCAGAACGTATTAAATTAGGTGGATTCATGATTTTCACCGTAATTTATGTAGGCTTGGTCTATCCAATAGTTGGATCTTGGCAATGGGGAGGTGGATTCCTTTCAACACTAGGTGGCGATGCCGGTGGTTTTCACGATTTTGCAGGATCTACCTTGGTACATTCCGTTGGAGGATGGGCCGCTTTGATTGCAATCTACATCTTAGGCCCTAGAATTGGCAAGTTTGGAGAAGATGGCAAACCTAATGCGATTCCAGGACACAATATTCCAATGGCAGCAGCAGGGGTACTTATTCTTTGGTTAGGCTGGTTTGGCTTTAATGGTGGATCAGTATTGTCCGCAGATCCAGCAGGGACTTCAATTGTCTTGGTTACTACATGTTTGGCAGCAGCCGCAGGTGGAATTGGATCTTTTATTTTCTCCACAATACTTTACAAAAACTATGACCTTACCATGATGTTGAACGGTGTCTTGGGTGGATTGGTAGGTATTACCGCTGGAGCCGATTTAATGTCTCCTTTCGAGTCTATTGTGATAGGTCTAATTGCCGGGGTAATCATTGTTCTGGGTGTTGCACTGATTGATAAATTAAAAATGGACGATCCAGTAGGAGCAGTTGCAGTGCATCTTATCTGCGGTATATGGGGTACTTTAGCTGTAGGCATCTTTGGCGTTAAAGCCGGTGTATCTCAGTTTTTATATCAGTTATCCGGAGTAGCCGCAGTTGGAGTATTCTGTTGTCTAACAGCATTTATTATCCTTTTCGCAATCAAGAAAACTTCAGGAATCAGAGTTTCAAAAGAAGAAGAACTGGAAGGCTTGGATCTACATGAGCACGGAATGGATGCTTATGCAGATTTCAGGATGAACCAACATTAATAAATACCCCAAAAGGTAACGGAGCGTTTTGCAGAACGCTCCGTTAATAACCTTCTCATTAGAACAACTCAATAAATACTTAACATCCTGATAAAGGATATAAACAATTGAATTATGAAAACGATTATTTATACAAAATACGTAAAAAATTTACTTTTACTTGCATTTGCACTAGCTTCTACATTGACTTTTGCCCAAGAGGAAGAAGAAAGTAAAAAATTCACCATTAGCGGAAGTGTAGATGCCTATTACAGAACCAACTTAAATGGAGACAATGGTTTTGACGATGGTTCCGGTTTGCCAAATGCCGCTCCTGGATCTTCATTTGCCAATTTACCAGGTTTTGCTTTGGGAATGGCCAATGTGATTGCCGCTTACGAAGGTGAAGATGTTGGGTTTGTTGCCGACCTTGTATTTGGACCTAGGGGAACAGATGCTATTTTTGCTTCTCCTTTATATTCGGCTACGGGAAACATAGTAAACCAGTTGTATGTATACTGGAATTTAAGCGAATCGGTGAAATTGACCTTTGGTAACTTTAATACCTTTTTGGGTTATGAAGTAATTTCTCCTGTAGCCAACTTTAACTATAGTACGTCCTACTTATTTTCTTATGGTCCTTTTTCCCACACAGGTTTGAAGGCAGATTTCACCCTATCTGACGATTTCAGCTTAATGTTGGCGATCATGAACCCAACCGATCAAACTGAATTGAACCCTACCGAAAAATATGCATTCGGAGCTCAATTGGGCTATAGTGGTCAATTCCTAAATTTCCTTGCGGATGACGGGGCATTCGAAATTGACTTTACAGGTGGTTTTGATTTATCCGATGACTTCTTCCTAGGAATCAATGCAGCGCTTTACGATAATGACGACATTGGTTTTGCAGGTGCAGCCCTTTATCCACAATACGCTACTTCCGATAACTTTACCTTGGGATTAAGAGGTGAATATTTTGTAGAAACAGGAGACTATGGCGCCATTGGAACCGGAGTTGAAGATTCCAGTGTTTTTGCAGTAACCCTTACCGGAAGTGCTACAATTGGAAACTTAATAATAAAGCCTGAATTGCGCTTGGACAGTGCATCAGATGATTCTTTTAGCTTCCTAGATTCGGATTTGGCAGCACAAAAGAGTTTATCCTCATTTGTTCTTGCAGCCGTGTACTCTTTCTAAACAAAATTGAGTTTATTATTTATAGCCCCGCTTAATTAAAGCGGGGCTTTTATATTTTTATCCCTTTTTAAAGGCTTTCACCCCAGCCGGGATCGCAACATCCAACCTATTCTGTTTGGGAACCAAGGGACAGGAATATTTTGGATTGTAAGCACAATAAGGATTATAGGACTTATTAAAATCCAAAAGAATTGTATCTCCCTTGGGAATGGTTAAGTCCAAATATCTACCCCCACCATAGGTATCTTCCCCATTGGTAAGGTCTGCAAAGGGTAAAAACAGATAATCTATATATTTCTCCTGTTGCATCAATTCCTGATTTTGGTAGACTTCCAACTGATGGGTACGTCCATTTAGATTAAAAGTCAATATCCCATAAACGACTTCCTCCGTTTCTCTTTCCGTGGTTGTTGGCATCAAGAAAGGTAAAGCCTCTGGCGTACGAGTGAATTTCGCGGTTATCCTATAAGTAGTATCGGGTTCATAAAAATCCAAAGCTGTAAAATCCTTTCTATACCTATCTGGCAAGGGCGACGTTTCAGGATCCTTGAATTCCTCGTTCATTTTTTTCTGAAATCGCATAATATCCTCCAAGGCCCCCGACTCCAGTTTCACCATATTCTCTTGCTCCTGATCATGGTACCTTTTCTCCTTACAGCCTAATGTCAATAAGAATAAAACCAAAAATAAATACTTCATTTTCCTTCTTTTGGCATAAAAATACAACATCCTTTTCTCTGAATAAAAGAATTTAGGAAACCAACGCTACCTAAGCTCGCCCTTATGAAGCAAATCCAAAACCATTTATGGAAGTGTTTTGAAAGAAAAGATTTATGGAGACATATTATCCCTAATTGCAGCAACCAGTTTTAAATGGAAGCAAGGGCGGAATTTTAAGATTAAAAGAATTTAGAAATAAAATACAAGGAACTTTTTCCGTTTCCTGAAATAGAAACTAAATATATGTTTTGGAATCTACCAAAGGGTCAATAGCCTCAACAAAGTCAATTACCTCGGGGCAAGCCCATGAGGCATCAAAAGGAAACTACCAATAACATTTCGACGTCCGTCTTCTGAACGGGGAACGGGCAGGCCCGCCTGAATGGAACGGGCAGGCCCGCCTGAATGGAACGGGCAGGCAAGCTTCTGAGCATTTTAATCTCGATTATGGAGTAAAAAAACCATTTATACGGCACTTTATTCTTCAATGGTTTCGTAACGGGCGTCTTTTAAATATTTGGCTACAATTTCATTGAACTCGGGCGTTATCCGAAGTAAGGCAGTATTTTCCAAGCTATATAATTCCGCTTTGTTTGTAAAGCCGTTCTTCAATAATTCCTCCAAATAAAACAGAGAGGTCCCATAATCTTCCATTTTAGCACTATTGGCTATTATTTTAAGGTAATAACTATGATCCGTTGGATCCGTTATTGTCTTTAGCATCCACAGAAGGCTCAAGACATCCTGATCTGTTTGGTTTCCACTTAATACTAAATCTATATTATCCTCAATTAGCGCATTTACATAGCCCAAAAGGCGTTTTCCCATTTCTCTTTCTGCTTCTATTTTACTTTTATCATACTTTTTCAACTCCCCCATTTGGTAAATCCACCACCCCAAATTATTGTAATTATAGGTAGCCAAATCCTCCTCTAAGTAATACACATAGTCCTCCTTAATAAATGACTCCTTCAACAGGGTATTGTTCTCATTGCGCGTCATAGTCTTAAAAAGCTTACTCCTTTTAAGCTCACGTTTTATCTTCTTGAGGGAATCGGTATCCTTAAAGACCCTATATACGGACATAACTTCATCCAATAAATTATCGGCTTGAATTAAGCTACTGGAACCGATTAAAAGATTTATTTCTTGTAAATTTTTGGCAAAAGTTCCATTTATATAGGCCTCATCCTTCCCTATTTGCCCCTTGGCCATAGCCGACAGAGTAAAAATCTCCATGGCCTTTTCAAGGTATTGGGGGTTGGGCCATTCATGCCCCCCGTTAAAGATTAATAATTGATTGGGAAATTTTAAACGTCCCATCAGGGATTTCCCCACCAACATTTCAGGGTATGCGTAATCTTCCTTTCCTACGATTCCGATAAAATGAAACAAGTTGTTCGCATCCAATATCTCTATATTGGGATATCCTGCACCACAGGAAATTACTCCAGCTATTCCTTTTACAAAAATTGGCAAAACAGATGCAAATCTGGCACCGCTATCAAACCCCGCACTATAGGTTCTATTCTTTTGAACAGGTAACATCTTAATGATATCATTGAACATTCTTCCAGTTATCAGAATATTCTTGGAGGTAGTCAAAGAGTCGTTCACATTGTTCGATGCCGCGAGAATATACCCTTCCTTTTCAGCAGCTTCCGTAAACATTCGCATAGCTTGCCTACCCCTTCCTGCCATATCAAAAACAAACAGGATAGGCCAATTTTTATCCATCTCAAAACTGGTAGGTAGATACAGCGAATAACTTTCAGCTATGGAATCCTTTACGACAATTGAATCGATTACAACACCTTTCTTCAAGGTTATCTCTTGCGCACTACCCAAAAAACCTGCCCCAAGGAATAGAAATAAAATAATTTTTTTCATAGAATTATTGTCATCAAATATCTAGCCAAATTAAAATAGTGTTCCTAGCGTTACGCAACAAAACAGATGTGGGAAACAATTTTAAAAGCGATATACTCTGTTTGTTCTTTCGTCTGGCCGTTACAACACATTAAATTAAATAATAAATTACTCAGCGCCAAAGTGGGCAACCACTTTTAATTGCAAACCTCTTAACACATCGACTCCCTTAGACCTCTCTTTTTTTAATGGGAGCATTGGACACCACATCCGATAGAATAATATGGGTCCGGGTCTCCCCGTACTGTATAAGCTTGTCTATAAATTTTTCTAAATGAAATTGATCCTTCAGGACCACCAACATAATAATATTTTCATTTCCTGTAATCCTATAACAATTAACGACTTCTTCATATGTGTTTACAATTTCTAAAAATGGCCGTAACTTTCCCATAAAAGCGCGCAGGGTAATTATGGCTTTTAATTGATATCCCGTATGCGAATGGGACACGACAGCCTTGTACCCGGAAATGACCCCCATATCTTCCATTTTCTTCACCCTTTCGGCAACAGCAGGGGGCGTAAGCCCCACTTGCCTACCAATATTGGCAAAAGATTCCCGGGCATTTTCCTGAAGTAATTTTAAAATCTTCCAATTAAGGACATCTAACTTTGCATTCAAAATATAATATATTAAAAAAATTAACTTTTAATAGCTAAAGTACAATTTTACTTTGTTATATAAACTCAAATTTGCTAATTTCTACGTAATTTTATATATAAGAAGTTGCTATAAAAAAATGCCTTATAAAAATTTAAATACGATTCCCATTTATCGCAAATCCTTGGATCTTTTACAGATGAGCAGGGAAATTGCGTCGTACCTGTCTTATAACAAGGATTTACTTAAGCTTTACCAATCCAACAGCCTTAGGGATATTATGGTAGATTCCCTATTAACAGATTCTATTTTAATTCCTCAGCAAATTGAAGCAGCGGAGCGCTCCGAGTGCTATGCCGCAAGAATGAGGAGTGCCACTTTTATCAATGTTATTATAAGAAATATAAGCTCATATTGTACAGGTTTGGAAAAAGATGGGGTCAAGGAAAAAGAATACTTAAATCTTTTGAGGAGCGAAATAAAAAGTTTCAGAAGGTTGTACAAAGTATGGAGGCGATCCATTCGCAGTTAAGTCTTATCAATCATAACACCCTGATTTCCAACCTTAATTATACTCGCATTTACCCAATAGTTGTCTTAAGAATAGATCTTAAAAGTAATTAGGTCCAATCCTTTCTTCTACATATTTCTCCTGTACTGCCCCCCTACTGCAAACAGTGCATCCGTAATTTGCCCTAAGGAACACACCTTGGTAACTTCCATTAACTTTTCAAAAATATTCCCGTTTTTAACGGCTATCTCCTGTAATTCCATTAATTGAACCTTGGCAGATTCCCCCATTACGGCATGTAAATTCTTCAGAGTTTCAATTTGAGTTTGTTTTTCCTTATCTGTCGCCCTAATAACTTCCGTTGGTAGCATTGTTGGAGAACCTTTTGAACTTAGAAAAGTATTTACGCCAATAATTGGAAAATCCCCACTGTGCTTTAGGGTCTCGTAATAAAGACTTTCCTCTTGAATTTTAGATCTCTGATACATTGTTTCCATTGCTCCCAGAACACCTCCACGTTCCGAAATACGGTCAAACTCCAATAATACGGCCTCTTCAACGAGATCGGTGAGCTCTTCTATTATAAAGGAGCCCTGTAATGGATTTTCGTTTTTTGCCAAGCCCAATTCTTTGTTTATTATCAATTGAATAGCCATGGCCCTACGAACGGACTCTTCTGTTGGGGTGGTTATCGCCTCATCATAGGCATTGGTATGTAAGGAATTGCAATTATCATAAATGGCATAAAGGGCCTGTAAAGTTGTACGGATATCATTAAAGTCTATTTCTTGGGCATGCAGACTGCGCCCTGAGGTTTGGATATGGTACTTTAACATTTGTGCCCGGGGATCTGCACCGTATTTGGAATGCATTGCCTTGGCCCATATCCTACGCGCTACCCTTCCTATAACGGCGTATTCCGGATCAATTCCATTTGAGAAGAAAAAGGATAGATTGGGACCAAACTTATTGATATCCATCCCCTTGCTTAAATAATATTCCACATAGGTAAAACCATTGGATAAGGTAAATGCCAATTGGGTAATTGGATTGGCTCCCGCCTCGGCAATGTGATATCCCGAAATGGAGACTGAGTAAAAATTACGTACGTCGTTCTTTATAAAATATTCCTGTACATCCCCCATTAGACGCAGTGAAAATTCCGTGGAAAAAATACAGGTATTTTGGGCCTGATCTTCTTTAAGGATGTCCGCCTGCACAGTTCCCCTTACCTTATTTAGGGTATTATTTTTTATTTCATTATAAATACCTTTTGACAATACCAGATCGCCTGTAATCCCCAAAAGCATCAACCCCAACCCATTATGACCTTCAGGTAATTCTCCCCTGTATTTTGGTCGCTCAATACCCCTCTCCTTGTAAATGGCAGCTATTTTCTGTTCCACCTCATTCCCCAAGCCATTTTTCAGAATATATTTTTCACAATTCTGATCAATAGCGGCATTCATAAAATAACCCAACAACATGGGGGCCGGACCATTGATAGTCATACTAACTGAAGTGGAGGGGCTAGATAGATCGAAGCCCGAATATAATTTTTTCGCATCGTCCA
The DNA here is from genome assembly GCF_023015905.1 of Arenibacter sp. F20364. Taxonomy (GTDB): domain Bacteria; phylum Bacteroidota; class Bacteroidia; order Flavobacteriales; family Flavobacteriaceae; genus Arenibacter. Next base: position 127,766 of record NZ_JALKBD010000009.1, read on the forward strand.
AACAACAGATCGAAACCCCTGCATTTCCAATTTTTCCATAAATATCAGGCCTATAATCCGGATTATGACCGTATAGGGTAACGGAATCAAAGGCAGTGGACAAACGCTTGGCAGGCAATCCCAAGCTAACATAGTGAAAGCGCCTGTTGGTACGTTCCGGACCACCTTCTCCCGCAAACATCCTTGTGGGGTCTTCTTCGGTCCTTTTAAAAGGATAAAGTCCGGCAGTATAAGGAAACTCTCCGGGTACATTCTCTTGAAGAGTCCAGGTCAAAATATCGCCCCATGCCCCGTATTTTGGAAGTGCCACTTTAGGAATATTGGTTTGAGCCAAAGATTTTGTACGGGTCTCCATTTCAATTTCCTTCCCCCTTACCTTAAAACAAAAGGTTGGGGATTTATAAAGTTGTACCTTCTTTTCCCAATTCAGTATCAACTCCCAGTTATGGGAATCCAAATTCATTTTTAGTCTATCGAATTCCCTGAACAACAGCTTTATCAAGGACTTTTTATCCTCAGGCAATGACAATTCCAAAATTGCCTCTGTATTTAATCCGTTTTTTTGAAGAAAAGAATTAAAACCTTGCTTGACATCTACCTGGGATACGGCCTGAATAGCCTTAAAAACACCAAATAATCTTTGGGCCAACTCAGCTTGATGAAGGACCTTTTTATCATATGCCCGGTTGTTTTCTGCTATTTCGGATAAATAGCGCGTGCGCGAAGGGGGAATTATAAAAACCTTCTCTTCATCCGCATTCCCAATTTGGAAATGGGAATTCAAGGTTGCTCCAGTTTCGGAAACCAACTTATCCATGACAGATTTATACAAACGATTCATTCCCGGGTCGTTGAACTGCGAGGCTATGGTCCCAAAAACGGGTAGTTCTTCATTCTTAACCTCCCACAGGCCATGATTGCGCACATATTGCTTTTTAACATCCCTCAGAGCATCCTGAGCCCCTCTTTTATCGAACTTATTAATAGCCACTATGTCTGCGAAATCTAGCATATCTATTTTTTCCAACTGGGTGGCAGCCCCAAATTCGGGGGTCATCACATAAAGGGACACATCACTATGTTCTACTATCTCCGTATCCGATTGCCCTATTCCCGAAGTTTCCAAAATAATTAAGTGGAACCCTGCCGCCTTTAGGACTTGAATTGCTTCATCCACATTTTTGGACAAAGCCAAATTGGATTGTCGGGTAGCCAGTGATCGCATATAGACGCGGGAATCGTTAATGGAGTTCATGCGAATACGGTCTCCCAACAATGCACCGCCCGTTTTCCTTTTAGATGGATCAACAGAAATGATTCCGATGGTTTTAGCTGGGAAATCCAGTAAAAACCTTCTGACCAATTCATCTACCAAACTGGATTTTCCAGCACCGCCGGTCCCTGTAATTCCAAGTACGGGCACCGTATTATCCGATGGAACCAGACCACTAAAGTCCTTTTCAAATTCCTCATTCCTATTTTCCGCCAAGGTAATAAGCCGTGCTATGGCATTTACATTCCTTTCCTTTAATAATTGAAACATTGACCGGCCCTCGGGAATTTTGAAATTTGGAATGGAAAAATCACTTTGCCGCACCAAATCATTTATCATTCCCTGCAGCCCCATAGTCCTGCCATCATCAGGGGAATATATCCTGGTTATACCATAATCCATTAATTCTTTTATCTCTGCAGGAAGAATTACCCCTCCACCACCGCCAAAAATTTTGATGTGATCCGCACCTCTTTCCGACAAAAGGTCGTGCATATACTTAAAATACTCCGTGTGCCCACCTTGATATGAAGTTATGGCAATGGCATTTACATCTTCCTGAATAGCACAATCCACTACCTCCGAGACGCTGCGGTCGTGACCTAAGTGAATTACTTCCACACCGGTAGCTTGAATAATACGACGCATCATGTTAATGGCCGCATCATGACCATCAAACAAGGATGCAGCCGTAACTATGCGAACTTTATTTTTGGGAACATATGGCGGTTTCTGCTTCATAAGAACAATACTATTCGCCTTTTATCGATTAAAACAATACCCCTTTCCATATTCGCTCTCCACAGCTGATAGTATTAGGAATTGAATGAACAAGGCGGGCCCATTTTAATAGACAAAAAAAGGACAATTAATAGGGTGCAATTTAACAAAAACGCAAAAAATATAGTGATAAAATTAGAATTTTATAAAAATGTAGCTCAACCAGAGTACTTCATTCCTAAAATCCTAATTTTGCGACCTAAAACGATTAAACTTTGAAAACAACTATCCTCATTAATTGCCCCGACCAATCCGGAATTATCAGTTCGGTAACCGGATTTATACATAAAAAAGGCGGCAATATTATCTATATTGATCAACACGTGGATAAAGAAGCCGGGATATTTTTCATGAGACTGGAAAGCGATTTTGAAAAGAACATTCCAGCCGTTAAAAATCTGAAACAAGAATTTGAAAAAGAATTGGCGCAACCCTACCAAATGGAGTGGAGCTTACATTTGGGTTCTGTAAAACCCAAAATGGCACTATTTGTTTCCAAATACAATCATTGTTTGTACGACTTACTAAGTAGGTACAATATAGGGGAACTGGAGGTTGACATACCTTTTATCCTAAGCAATCACAGTGATTTGGAATATGTGGCCAAACAATTCGATATTCCCTTTTTTCATGTACCGGTAACAAAAAACACAAAAAGTGAGGCCGAAAACAGACAATTGGAACTTTTGAAAGAGTATCAAATAGATTTTATTGTATTGGCACGATATATGCAAATTGTCACCAGCAAGATCATTGACAACTATCCCAACAAAATTATCAATATACACCATTCCTTTCTTCCTGCCTTTGCAGGTGCCAAGCCATACCATGCAGCCTTTGAGAGGGGTGTTAAAATCATTGGTGCCACAAGTCATTACGTTACCGAGGAATTGGATGCCGGACCTATCATTGAGCAGGATGTTACAACCGTAACGCACGCCCATAGCATCAAGGATTTTATAACCAAAGGCCGGGATTTGGAAAAAATTGTACTATCCAGGGCGGTAAAGCTTCACATTGGAAGGAAAACAATGGTCTATAACAACAAAACCGTGATTTTCTCTTAATCCAGGTACTAAATCGCAATAGCTTAAGTTATAGTTATAACTCTAAAACTTTAAAATGAAAAAAATCTTATTAGCGGTAATCCTATTTCAATTTATTGGTTGTTCGGAATTACAACAAGTGGTAAATCAATTGCCTCAAGGAGGTGCCATTGGCAATGAAGAAATTGCAAATGGATTAAAGGAGGCCCTAAATATGGGAATCGAAAAACAGGTAAGCAAACTTACCCAAACCGATGGTTTTTTTGGTAACGAACTGGTAAAGATTATGCTGCCGGAGGAACTGCAAAAAGTAGACAAGACCCTCAGGGACATAGGATTGTCCAGCCTAGCAGATGAAGGCCTTAAAATCCTCAACAGGGCCGCAGAGGATGCCGTAAGTGAAGCAACACCCATATTTGTGAATGCGGTAAAGGGAATGAGCTTTAACGACGCCAAAAACATTCTTTTGGGATCGGACACTGCGGCAACAGTGTACCTTACCAATGCCACACAAACAGATCTATACAATAAATTTAACCCCGTTATTAAAAGTTCCTTTGAAAAGGTGGGGGCAGATAAAATATGGAACAACCTAATTACCAGATATAACAATATTCCCCTTACCAATAATGTAAATCCAGACCTTACGGATTACGTTACACAAGAGGCCCTGAACGGCGTATTTACGATGATTGCTATTGAAGAAAAGGAAATAAGGACCAAAGTTTCCTCAAGAACCACAGATGTGTTGAGAAAAGTTTTTGCCCTACAGGATTAAAAATGAACAATTTATGGCATTTTACACAATAAATCCAAAAGCGCTTCGTTACAATTATACAAGCACACATCACAACCTATAATTTACCTGAAATAACAATACAGTTTACATAAAGAATTTGAGTTAGTATTTTTTGAGTTAGTTAGTTTAAAACCGGTGGGAGCACCGGTTTTTTTATTTGTGCAGTAGACGAATTGCATTCCACCCAAGATTGATTTTGATGCAAAATCAATGTCCGCCATGATCGAAAAAAATTGTTTGGATTACTTCACCAAAAGATATCCTATGACGGTATCATTAAAAAACTGCGGCTGTTCCACATTCACTACATGCCCACAGTTCTGGACCACAATAAGCTCAGCACTTTTATGATCCAATACAATTTGCTTAATAGTAGGCAGGAACAAATAATCCTCGGCCCCCATTACGTAAAGCGTAGGAATCTTTATATCTACTGTCCTAAAAAAACGAAGCAAAGGATTAATCTCCGAGGTCAACTTAAACCAACGAATAAATTCCTTTTGGTATAATTTCTTTGCCTCCCTAACAAAGAGTGATCGTGATTCCCTATGATTTTTATTTGGCATAATTACAAAGGCAAAAAATTTATAAAGCCATAAATAAGGCACTATGGATTTTAAAATAACCCCAAGTCTCATCAATATTTGTGACCTTAGGTTCAATTTCATAATAGCCCCTCCCATAATCATGCTCTCCACTCTATGGGGATGCTTCTCTGCCAAATTTCGAATCAAGATAGTACCCAGGGAAATTCCAATAAAATGAGATCTATCTATCTTTTCAAAATTGATCACCTCCAATATATCCTCGGTTATATTGTCAAAAGTATACTTATTCTTAAAGGCATCCTTGAAATGCACCTTAGAGTTCCCGTGCCCCCTAAGATCCAAAAGAAGTACATTAAAATGTTCTTTAAATTCCCTAAGCTGCTTATACCAAATAGTGGAGCTACCTCCTGCACCATGTACAAAAGTCACCCAGGTGGAAGAGGAATTGTGGCTATGTATATTATAACTGATCAATATTCATTTTTTATAAATGTAGTGTTTAATACAATACACTTGATAGCGTTCAAAAAAACCAAAAAATACTTTCTAACATTTCCATAAAGTCAATTAATAGACAAACAACCTGATTACTAGATAAATGCACTGTCAGAAAGCCGGCCGAAAACTCCGTTTCTATTTATATTTGTAAAAAAAAAAAGAATATGGAAAATCAATATTGCAAAGTTGGTTCGGTATCCCCAAGGAGCCAAGTTACCCAAGAAATAAGCCTCTTGGAGTACCAATACCAAAGTTTCATGGACATGGCCACTAGTAAAAAACACGTGGATTCAAAACTTGCAGAATTTTTTGAACTAAAAGCTGTAAAAATTCAAAAAATTATTCAAACCTTGACCCAATAGGAACTTTAGCGCTTTTTAAGTTCCAAACTCATTTCCTGCTGTAATTCTTTTGCCTTTTCGGCAGAGGCCTGCGCAAAATTTTCTTTGTCCGAGGCATAAATAATTCCCCTGGATGAGTTTACCAAAAGGCCTACATTTTCGCTCATTCCGTATTTGCACACTTCAGCCAGACTACCTCCTTGGGCGCCAACCCCTGGTACCAACAGAAAACTATTTGAAACAATATTCCTTATTTCCGTCAAAAAAGTCGCTTTGGTGGCACCTACAACGTACATTAAATTTTCCGAATTTTTATATGATTTTGAAATCTCCAGTACCTCTTTGTACAACTCCTGACCGTCTACCATTTTTGTTTGAAAATCAAACGCCCCCATATTCGAAGTAAGTGCCAGCAATATGGTATGCTTATCCTTAAAAGCTAAAAACGGCTCCACGGAATCCCTTCCCATATAAGGTGCAATGGTTACAGAATCGAATCCCAAATCCTCAAAAAAGGCCTTGGCATAACGCGAGGAAGTATTGCCAATATCGCCACGTTTGGCATCTGCAATAGTAAATATTTCAGGATAATTTCTATTTAAGTAATCGATGGTTTTTTCCAAAGCCTGCCATCCCTTTATCCCATAAGCCTCATAAAAAGCTGTATTGGGTTTGTAGGCTACACATAAGTGGTGGGTTGCATCAATAATGGCCTTGTTAAAAGCAAAAATAGGATCTTCCTCTTTCAATAGATGTTTTGGAACCTTATCCAAATCCGTGTCCAACCCAATACAAAGAAAGGATTCTTTTTTTCGAATCTGTTCAACTAAAAACTGAGTGGTCATAGGAATTAAAATATCTCGGAGGCCTCCTTAAGTTTCTCCGTATTCTCAACCAAACTTAATTCGTCTATAATACGTTGAATATCCCCATTAATAATGTTTTGCAAGTCGTATAGTGTTAAACCGATCCTATGATCCGTAACCCTTCCCTGCGGGTAGTTATAGGTCCTAATTTTAGCCGAACGGTCACCGCTACTAACTTGGGAGTTTCGCTTGGCAGCATCTTCCTCCTGTTTTTTCGCTAATTCCATGTCATAAAGACGTGAGCGCAGTACCCTAAATGCCTTTTCCTTGTTTTTGTGCTGTGATTTTTGATCTTGACACTGTGCCACCAATCCAGTTGGAATATGGGTTAAACGTACCGCTGAATAAGTCGTGTTAACGGACTGACCTCCAGGCCCTGAGGAACAGAAAAAATCTATACGAACGTCCTTGGGATCGATCTGAACATCAAAATCCTCGGCCTCTGGAAGCACCATCACCGTAGCGGCACTGGTATGTACCCTACCTTGGGTTTCGGTCTGGGGAACACGCTGAACACGATGCACTCCGGCTTCAAATTTAAGGGTTCCATACACATCCTCGCCTGTGACCTCGAACTGAATCTCCTTGTATCCGCCACTGGTACCCTCACTTAAGTCAATGACATTAGTTTTCCATCCTTTGGATTCACAGTATTTGGTATACATTCTGAAAAGATCGCCAGCAAAAATACTTGCTTCATCTCCCCCTGTACCTGCTCTTACCTCAACTACTACGTTTTTGGAATCTTCCGGATCTTTGGGAATCAACATCAATTTAATCTCCTCCTCCAATTTTGGTAATTTTTCCTTGGCCTCCTCCAACTGCATTTTGGCCATATCTACCATTTCCGGATCACTGCCATCGGCCAGAATCTCCTCTGCCTCGGATATATTATTAGTTAGCTCCAAATAAAGATCCCTCTTATCTACAAGTTGCTTTAAATCCTTATATTCCTTGTTTAGCGCCACATAACGCTTCTGATCAGCTATAATCCCAGGCTGGATTATAAGGTCTGAAACCTCATCAAAACGTTGCTTTACTATGTTTAATTTATCTATCATATACAATCTACACTTGGACTGCGAATTTACGATAATTTTGTACATTTAAGCATATCCTATTCAATAGATGAATTCAATTTTCAATTTTAGAACCTATCAATTGAGTTTCCTCTTTGCCAAGCCTTATCTTTGGATATCCTTTCTTATTACAGTTTTTATGGTTTTTAGCGGGAGTGTTGTATTTAAAATATCCAACCTAAATGCAATGATCCTGAGTTCCAAGATATTGTTCTACCTAGGGGTCTTCCTTTTCTATTTTGACATTGCACTGCGAAAACGTTTAACGTTTTATCAAAATTTCGGCTTGTCCAAAACAGTCCTTATCCTTATTTCATTGCTCTTCGACACCTTAATCACCCTAGTATTCATTAAACTCATCCGATTATTTTGACCTTGGAAATAGACAGCGTTGATTTGGAGTTTGATGGAAATAAAATCCTGTACGGCATTTATTTAAAATCGGAGCTTGGAAAAGTTACAGGGATCCTCGGAAGAAATGGCAGTGGTAAAACTTCCCTTTTGAGGATATTGTTTGGGGATCTACGACCTAAATACAAGAACATCCGGATTAATGGAAAGTGCCTTCCAAAGCCCTTATACCGAACTGGAAAAATAGGTTACCTACCACAACACCCACTTTTACCCAAACACCTGAGGGTAAAACGGGTTTTTGAGCTGTTCAACCTTTCTTGGGAACAATTCATTATCCATTTCGAAAGTTTTATAGAATACTCCCAAACAAGGATCAAAGATTTATCCAGCGGGGAAGTTAGGGTTATTGAAACATACGTAATACTCTTGTCCAATAAAGAAATTATTCTCTTGGACGAACCTTTTTCATTTATTGCACCAGTCTATGTCGAGAAATTCAAATCGCTTATAAATTCTGTAAGAAAAAGGAGCATTATAATCCTGACAGATCATTTCTACAAGGATATTTTGACCGTTAGCGATACGGTCTATCTTCTAAAAAATGGGTGTTCTAAAAAAATAGAAGACGAAAAAGAATTAAAAAGAGAAGGCTATACCAATCAGGACTTAATTGAATAGGATGCCGCTACTTTTATGCATTTTATTGTTACCGTCCACAATAATCGCTTCGGTTCCTTTTATTTGATTGATCAGTGCCATTCCCGAATCTACCCCTAGCACAAAAATAGCCGTAGCCAAAGCATCTGACCATTCAGCGGTTTGGGAAAAAACCGAAACACTATTTATTCCTGAAATAGGATTACCGGTACGGGGATCAAGAATATGGGAATATTTCTTTCCTTCAAAAGTGATATATTTATCGTAACTCTCTGAAGTAGCAACAGAAGATTCCAGAACGGGCAACCACGAAAATATTTTGTCCTTGCTCAATGGATTTGCAATTCCGATCAACCACTTTTCCCCGGTAGCCTTTGTACCCCATGTGGTTAGGTCACCAGAGGCATTGATAACACCAGCGTGAACCTGCTTCCCTACCAACAGTTCTTTTGCCTTATCAGCAGCATAGCCCTTCGCTATACCTCCTAGACCTATCTTCATTCCTTTTAATTGTAAGAAAACTGTATGATCTTCCTCATTCAGTATAATTTTCCTATACCCTACCTTGCTTACGGATTGTTTAATTTCGTCCGCGGTAGGCTTGTATTTCATGGAACCATCAAACTTCCATATTTTGTCCAACCCGGCAAAGGTAATATCGAATGCACCATTGGTAATTTCAGAAATCTGATTGGCCCTTTCAATTAGCTTGAATAACTCAACACTTACCTTAACAGGTTTAATTCCTGCATTTTTATTAATTTTTGACGTCTCCGATTCCTCGTCCCATGAAGATATCAGTTTTTCTATTCTTTTAATTTCAAATATTGCCTCTTCTATATTTATATAACCTATTTCCTCGTTATCGGCCACAACGGTAATATCAAATTTATCGCCCATCAGGTTCACCGATCGCTGAACGGTAACATATTTATGCTCCTGGGCATGTCCGATAAATACCATGCAACATATTAAAAGAGAAAATAAGACCTTCACCCTAGAACAAAATTAAAAATTGAACTTTTTCCCCTGTTTTCTAGAATAAGTGTATCGTCTTGGAAGGGTATAAATCTCGACAAAGCAAACCCAAAAAAATTAGCTCTAACAGTACTACCTGAACCAAGAATTTGCAACGACTCCTTTATTCCCGTACATAAAATAGGCAATGTAGAAAAGACGTAAATTGGTAGTACGAAGAACGATTTTAGTAAAAATCCCATGTATGCAAGTAGGTTAAAAATCAGATTTGATTATTCAAATACACGAAGGATCTGTCCGTCCAGCTCTGTATTAAATATTTTAAGCTGTTTTGCCGGAGTACTATCAACTTGATTCAAAGGTGCGCCGTCTAGGTCAAAACGGGACCCGTGTACATCACAATAAAAAATACCTCCATCATTGGTGGTAAACCGTACTTGGTCATAAGACTCATGACTACAAACTTGGCTGGCTGCCACGAAGTTGCCATTTAAATCCTTAACGACCACAATTAAGTTCTTTAAAATAAAGCTACCATTATCAGCTAACTTAGCCCCCTCAGATGAATTTAAATCTATTGTGAAGTCAACGCCGCTAGGGATTTCCTCAATATCTCCGTTGTCGCTATCTTTAGAACATCCCTGCAAGCAGGGAAAAGTGAGGGCAAATGCTGCGCCGGTACCTAAGGTCCTTAAAAATTGCTTTCTTTCCATAACGTAATTTCTTTATAAAACAACGTTGAAAAAAGGGTAATCGTATACCTCAATACACAAAGGTGCCGTACTCGCTTTCAATTGTGAGTTTTTTAACAGAATTTGCCTCCACCCTACCCACAATTTGGGCGGAAACCCCGAAGCTTTCCGAAATGCCAATAAGGTCTTCGGCAATAGCGGGATTTACATACAATTCCAATCTGTGGCCACAGTTAAAAACCTGGTACATCTCTTTCCAATCGGTCCCCGATTGTTCTTGAATTAATTGGAACAATGGGGGTACAGGAAATAAGTTGTCCTTAACAATATGGAGCTGGTCTATAAAATGAAGAATTTTGGTCTGCGCCCCTCCACTACAGTGCACCATTCCATGGATGTCATTCGCCGTATATTTTTCTAAAATCTTTTTTACAATCGGGGCGTAGGTGCGGGTTGGGGATAGCACCAATTTTCCCGCATCCAATGGGGTGTCAGGGACCCCATCGGTCAACTTCACATTTCCAGAATACACCAGATCTTCGGGCACTGCCGCATCATAACTTTCAGGATATTTTTCTGCCAAATACTTGGAAAAAACATCATGTCTGGCAGAGGTAAGCCCGTTGCTCCCCATACCCCCGTTATATTCCTTTTCATAACTGGCCTGCCCGGAAGATGACAATCCAACGATTACATCCCCTGCCTCAATATTGGCATTATTTATTACGTCACTTCTTTTCAATCTTGCTGTAACCGTGGAATCTACGATTATGGTACGTACCAAATCACCAACATCTGCCGTTTCCCCGCCGGTTGATCTAATCGTAATCCCGTGTTTTTCCAAATCCTCTATCAACTCTTCCGTTCCGTTGATTATGGCCGAGATAACCTCAGCTGGAATTAAGTTCTTGTTTCTTCCAATAGTGGAGGACAACATGATATTGTCCGTTGCTCCCACGCATATGAGGTCATCAATATTCATGATCAAGGCATCTTGGGCAATTCCCTTCCATACGGAGACGTCACCGGTCTCCTTCCAGTACATATAGGCCAAGGAAGACTTGGTTCCTGCCCCATCGGCATGCATCACCAAACAGTAGTCCTGATCATTTGTGAGGTAATCAGGTACAATTTTGCAAAATGCCTTGGGGAATAAGCCTTTATCAATATTCTTTATGGCCTTGTGCACGTCTTCCTTGGAAGCGGAAACCCCTCTTTGATCGTATCTTTTGCTGTTGGATGAGCTCATGAATAAAAGTTTGGGGCAAAAATAGTGGAATCCACAAAAAAAGCCCACAAATTGCGGGCTTTTAATCCAATAATTTACAAATGTCCCGTTATTTAATGAATAACAGTTCCCTGTATTTTGTAAGAGGCCAGTATTCATCCCCTACCAATTGCTCCAATTTATCGCAATGGTACCTTATTTCATCAAAATAAGGCCGCACATTATCGCAATAGGCAAAGGCTTTTTTGCTGATATCGGTCATATTGTTAGCTACCTTTCTTTCGTCCACCATAGCGTCGGTCTTAATTTTTATGGCCCGTATATGCTCGGAAATGCGCTCGACAATATCCAACTGGCTTTCGGACATTTTTTTATGGGCGGCACCATAAATTTCTTTTAGTCCTACTACATTTTTTATCAATCTATTCTGATATTCCACTGCGGCAGGAATAATATATCCGTAGGCCAACTCATTAAAGACCCTTCCCTCTATTTGAATATGTAGAATATATTCTTCCAATTCCACCTCTTGCCGAACCTTTACTTCTATCTCGCTCATGACGTTCATGGACTTGAAAAGTGACAAGCTCTCTTTGGAGGTTAGTACCTGTAATGCCTTTGGGGTGTTCTTGTTATTGCTCAGGCCTCGTGATTTTGCTTCATTTTCCCAAGCTTCACTATAACCATCGCCCTCGAACCTAATCCTTTTGGAGGTTTTAATATATTCACGCAACACATTAAAGATAGCCTCATCTTTTTTAAGCCCTTTCTTATCCACCAACAGATCTACTTCCTTTTTGAAGGCCATAAGCTGTTTGGCAACAATAGTATTCAATACCGTCATTGGTTTGGCGCAATTGGATTTGGAACCAACCCCTCGCATTTCAAACTTATTTCCCGTAAAAGCAAAAGGAGAGGTACGGTTGCGGTCGGTATTATCCAGTAATATTTCCGGAATCTTACCAACTACGTTCAACTTTAATTCCGTCTTTTCCTCAGGCGACAATTTCCCCTTGGAAACACCTTCCAATTCATTTAGCACCTCGTTTAACTGTTCCCCAATAAAAATCGACAAGATAGCAGGGGGAGCTTCATTGGCCCCCAGTCTATGATCATTACTTGCCGAAGCAATGGAGGAGCGCAATAATTCCTCATAATTGTCCACCGCTTTTATTGTGTTAACGAAAAAAGTAAGAAACTGAAGGTTCTTCATTGGTGTAGATCCCGGGCTAAGTAAATTTACTCCCGTATCCGTAGACAAAGACCAATTGTTATGTTTTCCAGACCCGTTGACATCCTTGAACGGTTTTTCATGAAAGAGTACTTTAAAAAAGTGTTTGTCCGCAATTTTTTCCATGACATCCATAAGCAATAGATTGTGATCTACCGCTAAATTGGTCTCCTCATAAATTGGCGCCAATTCAAACTGATTGGGAGCTACTTCATTATGTCTTGTTTTAACTGGAATACCTAATTTGGTACACTCCCTTTCCAAATCCTTCATGAAATTCAACACCCGATTTGGAATAACCCCAAAATAATGATCGTCCAATTGCTGGCCTTTTGCCGCTGAATGTCCAATTAAAGTTCGGCCTGCCAAACTGATATCCGGACGTGAAAATGCCAAGGATTTGTCTATCAAAAAATACTCCTGTTCCCAACCTAAGGTAGCGTATACCTTGGTTACGTTTTTATCAAAGAACTTGGCCACTGCGGTTGCTGCCTCGTCCATGGCATTCAGCGCCCTTAATAACGGAGCCTTGTTATCCAAGGCCTCACCTGTATAGGCTACAAACACGGTAGGTATACATAGGGTAGTTCCGTACAAAAATGCTGGTGATGTGGGATCCCAGGCAGTATAGCCCCTGGCTTCAAAAGTATTACGTATGCCTCCATTGGGAAAACTGGAAGCATCGGACTCTTGTTGCACCAATTGACCACCACCAAACTTCTCCATCACCCTTCCCTCCGGGGAAAAGTCAAAAAAAGCATCGTGCTTCTCGGCCGTAGACCCCGTAAGTGGTTGAAACCAATGTGTATAATGTGTGGCCCCCATACCTATGGCCCAAGTCTTCATTCCCTCCGCTACTTGATCGGCAACTTTCCTGTCTATTTTGGCCCCGGACACTACCGCAGCCTTCACCCTGTCATACGCATCCTTGGTCAAGTATTGCAACATGCGCTCCTCATTGAACACATTCACCCCAAAATATTCTGAGCGCCTACCGGTTTCCTCAACATTAATTTTGCTCCTTGTATGACTGCTTGCTATCGCATTAAATCTTTGATTCGACATAAATACATTTTTTGACAAAAATAACAATTCAATAAAATAATCCACATAAAATACATATTTAATAAATTACCCCCTAAAAAATAGGGGTGTCAAAAAAAATAACAACGTTATTGTCATTTAACCCACTAAAAAATGGCATATATGGTGAAAATTATTATTTTTGTCTGCGTTAATAATAAAAATCAACAATACATATTATGAGCAAATCTAAATTAGAATACATTTGGTTGGATGGGTATGAGCCCACACAAAACATGAGGAGTAAAACTAAGGTTGAGGAAGATTTCAGCGGTAAACTGGAAGATTGCCCAATCTGGTCTTTTGATGGAAGTTCAACCCGCCAGGCCGAAGGAGGATCTTCTGACTGTGTATTAAAGCCAGTAGCCATTTATCCTGATCCACATCGTCTTAATGGTTACTTAGTAATGACAGAGGTAATGAATGCCGATGGTACACCACATGTATCCAACGGAAGAGCTACCATTGAAGATGAAGACAATGACTTCTGGTTTGGATTTGAGCAAGAATATTTCATAATGGATACTAGAACAGAACTTCCATTAGGTTTCCCTAGAGGAGGGTATCCAAAACCTCAAGGTATGTACTACTGCTCCGTTGGTGGCCTAAACACACATGGACGTGATTTGGTTGAAGAGCATGCCGATGCTTGTATCGCAGCAGGTCTAAACTTCGAAGGAATTAACCAAGAAGTGGCATGTGGACAGTGGGAATTCCAATTATTCGCCAAAGGTGCCAAAAAAGCAGGTGATGAAATTTGGATTGCAAGATATTTATTGGATAGACTAACCGAAAGACATGGTTACTATATTGAATACCACCCAAAACCTCTTGGTGATACCGATTGGAATGGTTCAGGTATGCACGCCAACTTCTCCAACACTACTTTAAGAACATGTGGTTCAAAAGAAGTTTACGAAAAAATATGTGAGGCCTTCCGTCCGGTTGTTGAAGAACACATTGCAGTTTACGGCGAGTTCAACGAACAACGTTTAACAGGAAAGCATGAAACAGCTTCTATTCACGACTTTAGCTATGGTATTTCCGATAGGGGTGCCTCTATTAGAATTCCGATCATTACAGTACAAAAAGGCTGGAAAGGTTGGTTGGAAGATAGAAGACCAGCTTCTAACGGTGATCCATACAAAATAGCAGGTAGAATCGTTAAGACGGTTAAATCTGTTAAAATATAAAGAGTAAAAAAATAATTGTTGATTATTTTTACCGACCGTTCCTTTTGAGAAAGAGGGGCGGTTTTTTTGTAGGTTTTATTTTATGATTGCCCCCTCGTTACGCAGTGGCGAATTCATCCAAAAATCACTGTAATTATCAGGTTTAACAATAGGTTGATCCTGAAATATTGGCCAATTTTTGTCCATATAAAGATGCTTGCCCGGATATTGACGAACCGGTTTTCGTTGCTGTACAAAAAATTCCCGGAATTGCATTAAAGAATAGGTTTCAGAGAAATCCAACTTGTTCCCATCCATATCTATAATGTTATCCATTACTACACGAAAATCATCTTTCCCTATATCCTCCGGTTTTGCAAGAAAAATCTCCAAGGCCTGATCTCCAAGGTTCATCTTGGGATACAGGTGAACAGTTACACTATCGGCAAGAACAACATTCTCGACATCTATACCCCTGCCTTTATAACTAATATTGTAATTTTTATCCTTAAGCACCTTAAAATGCAAGGGTACCTTATTAAATACAATTTCAAATAGCTTTTTTTCAAAGTCCACGAACACGTTCTTGACCGTAAAAACCGGTGGCACTTTTACCTCAAATTTATTACTAAAGGAAATATAACTTGGAAACATTTTATTGTCCTCCTTCTTGTATTCCACCACTGTGCGATAAAGTAACCTATCCTCTATTTTCCTACTGGTCTTACTTATTTTCCTGGTCCCCAACAAAGCGTCATAGGTAGCGTATTCCAATTTAACGATTTCAAAATTATCCTTGGAAATATAAATCTTTCCCCGTACCATAAACTTTCTATTGTGCTTATAAATATCTATTACAAACAGCGGCATTCCGTCCAATGAGGTATCGTCCTCAATTGAAAAATCATGGTTCTTGACAAAATCCGTATCCAAATGATCCACATAGGAATAGGAGAAGGTATTATAATTCCTAATGGCATCCATGATGCGCAATATTACAAACTCATTGCCCCCATAACTTTTTAAATAAGCCTTGGGTATGGTCTTGGTCTTGTACTCGCCATAATCATATAGCCTTTCACTTAAGGAATCTGTTGGAAAATTAGCATTTCTGGAGTATTCATATATTCTTGTATTGGAATCCGCATAATCCAATGTTCCGAAACCCTTATCAAAAACCTCTACAATTGCTTCATTCAAATTGGTATAACCTCCAGATTTCCATTGGTAATCCCTGTAATAGCCAACGTATGACTGCGGGTTAAAGGGATAATTTAGCGGGATTTTTTCTATGGCCTTGGAAATAATCTCTTCGGCAGTAACGGGCCTATCTGCATCACTTCGCACTCTTCGCCTCTTCTTGGACGCGCTCAAGGTAACCTCATCCAATTGGATAAGCATAGGTTTTAAATATATCTGATTGATTTGATCCGTTAATAACCCGCCAATTATAATTTCTCTAGAATCATAACCCATTGAGGTGACCTCCAAAGTATCATTAAGTTCCCGAAACTTGATGGGTATCCTAAAACTACCATCATTATTGGAAATAACCCCCACTGCCCTATTCTTCACCCGAATGCTTGCAAAAGGTATTGGCTCTGTGTTTACAGTATCGGTTAGCGTTCCACTTATAAATTCGCTTTCTTGGCCATGACCAACGGTACAAAACAATATTAAGAAAGTTACAAGGTTGACTCTTACTCCCATAAGCCAAATTAATTACTTTCTTTTAGGTTATTGTTAAATATACAAATAGCACGTAAATCGCTAATAACAACAATCCGTCCCTCCACCCCAACCTAAGTCCTTTGGGCAAAAACACCAAGGGAAGTATGGAAAAGGATATGCCCAACATCCAAAAAATATCGTTGGTCAGCAAGCGTTGATCCAATACTTTAATTGTCGAGATCATTGATGTAATTCCCAAAACAGCCAACAGATTAAAAATATTGGAGCCTATTAGGTTTCCCAGGGAAATCGCCTTTTCCTTTTTAATCACTGCAATTACGGAAGCAGCCAATTCGGGGATACTGGTCCCTATAGACACCACGGTTACCGCAATTACACGCTCACTTACACCATAAAAAGTAGCCATACCCACAGCCCCCTTGATCAAAAGCTCAGAACCTCCCCATAGACCAAGCCCCCCCAAACCCAGAAATAGCAACATTTTATACAATGGCAACGGAACATCATCTTCAGGCAATTCATCTAAAACTGCGGTTTTCTGAAAGCGCAATAGATAGACCAAAAATACAAAGAGCACAACTACCATTACCAAACCCTCATATCTTTGTAATTCTCCGTCAAAATAAATGAAACCAAAAAACAAGAGGGAGGCCAGCATCATAACCGGCCAATCCGTAGTATAAAAACTCTTTCTAACTTCTATGCTGCCCAGAATAACGGTAATTGCCAGCACCAATCCCAAATTAGCAATATTGGAACCTACCACATTGCCCAGCGCCAAATCGGGAAAGCCCTCCAAAGCTGCGTTTACACTTACTATCAGCTCGGGTGCAGAGGTTGCAAAGGAAACTACCGTCATCCCTATAACGATCTTTGGAATATTGAGTTTTAAGGACATGGCCACAGCCGCTTTCAGAAGCCAATTACCTCCCAAAATCAACAATACAAGTCCTAAAACAATAAAAAGTATATTCAGCATCAAAAAGTTTTCTCACAAATATAACCAAGAATCCGACTATTTTTTCCACCAATCCAGCTTCGTCCCTGAAATATCAAGAAATACAATATCCCTTTTTAAAAAGACAACTATTGATCAACAAAATTAATACTAGGAGGTCTTTTTTTTATCGAACCCTTGGTAATTTGATAAGTTTAATAATTTCCAAGAAGAGAAACACATTTACGAATACCTGAAAAAGTAACAAAGAGCGTTCATTTTGCATCCGCTCCACAATTAATATAGCAGCTTTCACTTTATAAGGAATATGCATGTTTAAGCTTATTGCAAAAATAGATTTCTGAAACAATGCCATATATTATTAAATTGTATCTTTGCGCGCATGAATTTAGAGTTTATAAAGGCAATTAAGGGGTTATTGGAAGTTCCCCAAAAAATTGTAATTATACCGCACAAAAATCCAGATGGAGATGCCGTTGGTTCCACTTTGGGGCTATGGCACTACCTAAAGGGCCAAGGTCAGGAAGCTACCATCATTGTTCCAAATGATTTTCCCAAATTCTTAAAATGGATGCCGGGAAACGAGCAGATAGTCAATTTTGAAAGAGATTCCTCAGCATCTAAATCCCTCATTAACAACGCTACTGTAATATTTACTTTGGATTTTAACCACTTGGGAAGGATTGGACAATTACAACCTTTGCTGGAGGATTCATCGGCCACATTTGTAATGATAGACCACCATCAGGAACCTGACAATTATGCTAAAATAATGTACTCCGACGTTAGCATGAGTTCTACCTGTGAAATGGTTTTCAATGTAATTGAAGGATTAAAGAAAGTAGAAAGCATTACTCCAGAACTTGCAATATCCTTATATACCGGCATCATGACCGATACCGGATCTTTTAAATATTCCTCCACCACAAGCCGGACGCATTCGGTGGTTGCCAAATTAATAGAAAAAGGTGCCAAAAATACGGAAGCGCATAACAAAGTATATGATACCAACACACCAAGTAGATTGCACCTTTTAGGTTGTGCTTTAAAAAACATGGTCATCCTAGAGGAATTTAATACGGCCTTTATCACCTTATCACAAGACGAATTGGACACTTACGATTATAAAAAGGGAGATACTGAAGGCTTCGTGAATTACGGTCTAACCTTGGAAGGAATTGTTTTTGCAATCATCTTCATTGAAAACAAGGAGGAAGGGATCATCAAAATTTCCTTTAGATCGGAAGGTGATTTTTCTGTAAATGAATTCGCTAGAGCCCATTTTAATGGAGGCGGACATACCAATGCTGCGGGAGGGCGCAGCGAAATACCCATGGAAGAAACCATAAGCCGTTTTAAGTCCCTACTACCCCAATACAAAGATGATTTAAACGCATGAAACACTTAATTTTTTTATTGCTTATTATCGCTTTTTCAAGTTGTAACGGACCAGAACCGCGAAAACCGGTTAAAGTTAAAACAGGGAGTATATTACAAAAATCCGTGAAACGTAATAAGGACCTTTTGGCGAAGGAAGAAAAACAAATAATGGAAATCATTAAAAATGACTCCCTGAACACCTATTTTTCAAGTGGCATAGGCTCTTGGTATCACTATATGAAAAAGAACGACCAGGCTGATTATTATCCTAAAACAGATGATCTGGTAACTTTGGAATACAATATTCTAACTCTTGCCAACGATACCATTTATTCCAAGGAAAGTATTGGTCCCATAACCTACAAGGTTGACAAGCAAGACCTTTTTCCCGGTTTGAGAAATAGTATAAAACTTTTAAAAGAGAACGAAAGCGCAACGTTTTTGTTTCCCTCTTCTCTATCCTACGGTTATCACGGGGACAATAATAAAATTGGGGTAAACGTCCCCATTAAATCCACCATTACCATTTTAAAGATCGACAAACAAAAAGACAACAATTAAAATTAATTAAAATGAAGAAAATTTATTTACTATTGGCAATCGTATCCATAGCATTTTCCAGCTGCAAGTCTAGCAAGCATGCCGATTTGGGAGATGGTATTTTTGCGGATATTACCACCACCAAAGGTGAAATCCTCCTGAAATTGGAGTACCAAAAAACTCCTTTGACCGTTGCCAATTTTATATCCTTAGCGGAAGGTAAAAATCCTTTTGTGACCGACAGCCTAAAAGGTAAAAAATACTACGATGGCATTATCTTCCATAGGATTATAAAAGACTTTATGATTCAGGGAGGAGATCCCACTGGTACGGGAATGGGCAATCCTGGATATAAATTTAAGGATGAATTCAATGATTCACTTACCCACAATAAAGCGGGTATCCTTTCTATGGCAAATTCAGGACCCACTACCAACGGAAGCCAATTCTTTATAACCCATAAGGAAACCCCCTTTTTAGACGGTAGACACACCGTATTTGGCGAAGTCGTTGAAGGAATGGATATTGTTGATTCCATCGCCAATGTTAAAACTGGAGAAGGGGACAGACCCGTTACGGATGTGGTTATGAACAGCGTTGAAATTATCAGAAATGGTAAGGAAGCCAAAAAATTTGATGCTGTAAAAGTGATGAGCAATTACTTTGCCGAGGCAGAGGAAAAAGCCAAGGCCATGGCGAAAATGAAAACCGACTTCGTTGCTCAAATTACTGCAGAGGAAGGCACTGCAGAAGAACTCCCATCCGGACTTAAAATACTTACCCTTGCAGAGGGTAGCGGAGAAAAACCCAAAGTGGGACAGAAAGTTAAAGTGCTTTATGCCGGATATTTATCCGACGGTTCTTTATTTGATAGCAACTTTGAAGAGGTTGCCAAAAAATACGGAGTGTACGACGAGGCTAGAAAACAAGGTCGTGGTTATGAAGCGATTCCAATGGACTACAGCCCGGAAGCAAGAATAATCCCTGGCTTCAAGGAGGGCCTAATGCAAATGAAGGTAGGTGACAAGGTTCGTTTATTCATCCCTTCCCATTTAGGCTATGGTGAGGCTGGATATGGCCCTATCCCACCCAATGCAAAGTTGATCTTTGATTTGGAAATTACGGGAATAGCCCAATAATTATATACCAAAAACTAAAAAATCCTTGCTGGTCTTGTGTAGAGAGACCGACAAGGGTTTTTTTTATTACTTATTTCTATAAACCCTACAATTCAAATCCAAATGGCTGGAAGGATTAAAAAAAGTTACCCTTTCAACCACATCCCGGAGAAAAACCTATTTCCAGTTTTGAGATTTGAGCTTTAAGGTAGCCTTTAATATATCTTTTTGGGAAATTTGTCCGACCAATTTTCCATGTTCCACTATAGGGAAACGTCTGCGCTTTTCATTCAAAAACTTATTGGCCGCATCAAAAATATTCATGTTCCCGTCAATGGTTTCAACATTTTTTATCATGTGTCCCTCAACGTTCAAATTGGAGCTTGGCAGATTGTGGTATCGGTTTTCGCTTATATGCTTAATACAATCTCCTTCAGAAATCATCCCTATCAATTCATTCTTGTCATTCACTACTGGTCCCCCTGAAATTTTATACTTCAATAGGGCCACGATTACTTCTTCAACAGATTGCTCAGGTCTAAAAGTAATCAGTTTTTTGGTCATATAATCACTAACCCTCAGTGGTGCTTCTTCACTGGGTGGTTGAACTCTAGGACCCTGAAAACTTTTTATTCCCATGTCAAATTAATTTTGATTCTCTTAAATATAAGAAATTTAATCATACCAACCTAAAATAAATTACTCCCCCGTACTTGTAAAACCGAACTGTTTTTTGGAAAGCTATATCATTGTTACAAACCCTTTGTAAATGGTACGCTCCGTACATCTTTTAGGTCGTGATAAACCTATATTTTTGGGGTTTCCCTCAGTATTTCCAAAATAAACATCCAAAATTTTTGCAATGAAGATATACTGGCACGTTCATCGGGAGAATGGGCCCCTTTGATAGTAGGTCCAAAACTTATCATATCTACCTCTGGGTAATTCTTTCCCAATATACCACATTCCAAACCGGCGTGACAGGCAACTACTTTGGGCCGCTCATTAAAAAGCTCTATATATTTAGCCTGCAATAGTTTTAGGATAGCGGAATCGGGATTTGGATCCCAGCCAGGGTAATCTCCGCTTAAAGTCACTTCATACCCTGACTTTTCAAAATTATCCTGCAGTTTTTTGGCCAATTCCATTTTACCGGCCTCCACGGATGACCTAGTTAGGCATGCTATTTTTATTTGACCCTCTCCGACCTCTACTCTTGCAATATTATTGGATGTCTCTACCAAGTCCTTCATACTCTTACTCATGGCGTAGACTCCATTATGGGCATTTCTTATCGCCTCAGATAAAGCCAACTGGTCTTTGGATTCCATTGCCATTTTTGGAAGACTTGCAGGTTCATAGACCATTTTGAGATTGGGCTCTGTAGCCGCAAATTCTTTCTTTAAACTATTGGCCCAATCTTTAAACAAGGCATCGAATTCATTTGAATCCAATGATTTCATTGCTACCAAAGCCGTGCTTTCCCTAGGGATTGCATTTCTTAATCCCCCACCGTCAATTTTAGTAACCCTTAAACCGAGTCGCTCCTGCCCCAACATCAATAAAGTATTCATTATCTTATTGGCATTACCGAGCCCCAGATGAATATCCATTCCACTATGACCTCCCGAAAGTCCTTTTACCTCTATTTTAAAGGCTGTGTATTCCTCGTTCACAGGCACCTCCCTATAAATCCCTTTCGCCGTAACATCTACGCCTCCAGCGCACCCAATATCAATTTCATCATCATCCTCTGTATCCAGATTCAACAAAATATCCCCTTGCAACAATCCTCCCTTTAACCCTTCGGCCCCAGTCATTCCAGTTTCTTCATCTATAGTAAAAAGTGCTTCCAAAGGCGGAAGAGGAATATCCTTGCTTTCCAAAAGTGCCATTATGGTGGCCACTCCCAGACCGTTGTCGGCCCCCAAGGTGGTACCCTTTGCCTTTACCCAATCTCCATCGACATACATTTCTATACCTTGGGTCTTAAAATCGAAATCGGTATCGGCATTTTTTTGATGTACCATATCCAAATGCGACTGCAGGATTACGGTCTTCCTATCTTCCATACCCACCGTCGCAGGCTTCTTTATTATCACGTTCCCAACGGCATCCTCGAAGGTCTCTAGTCCAAGGGCCTTTCCAAAGTCCATCATAAACTCTATAACCCGCTCCTCATGTTTGGAGGGTCTTGGAACCGCATTCAGATCGGCAAATTTATTCCAGATATTTTTTGGCTCTAAAACTCTTATTTCCTCATTCATATTTTTAGATTATAAAATCAAAAATAAAGATAGAAAAACAACCATGCTACTTTATTGGTTATTTTTGACTTCATGAATACCAAAATTAAAAATCTTATCGTCATTTTATTTGTTCCTCAAATAATCTTGGTAAAATGGCTAGGGCAATATCCTGAATTTATAGAAACCTATTACAGTAGGGGGATATATCCCGTTATATCCTGGTTTTGGCGTACCATAATGGGATGGATTCCTTTCTCTGTTGGAGATTTATTATATGCGCTCCTGATTATTCTGGGAGTTAGATATATTGTCGTAAACAGAATGGCCATAAAAAAAAAACCGCTTGGATTTCTACGCGATATTACAATGGTACTATCCATAGCTTATTTTACCTTTCATCTCCTATGGGGTCTAAATTATTATAGGGAACCCCTTTCCAAAACATTGGGATTGGGTGCAAAACACAGTCAGCAAGACTTGGTGAATTTTATAGACCAACTTGTACTAAAAACCAATGAATTGCAATTTAGTATTACCGCAGACACCAGTAAAATGGTTCAGGTTCCTTATAGCAAAAAAGAAATAATGGCCCGTACCATAGAAGGTTACCAATCCTTGGAAAATAAAATCCCACTTTTCGCCTACCGTCAGCCCAGTTTAAAAAAATCCGTTTTCAGCATCCCTCTAAGCTATATGGGTTATGGCGGCTATTTAAATCCGTTTACCAACGAGGCCCAAGCCAATAGTGCCCTTCCAAATTTTAGATTTCCCGTTATTTGCGGCCATGAGATAGGACATCAATTGGGGTTTTCTGCAGAAAATGAAACCAATTTTATTGGTTATATGGCAACTGTGAGCAACGAGGATATCTATTTTAAGTATTCCGCATATGCCTACGCCCTAAGTTATTGCCTTAACGAACTTGTAAGTTGGGATCAAGATGAGTTTAATAGCCAATACAACAAACTAAATCCCGGCGTAAAAAAGAACTATAAAGAATTGGCCGAATTTTGGGAGGCACATGAAAATCCCATGGAGCCTGTTTTTAAATCCATATTCAACACGTTTCTAAAAGCCAACAATCAGAAAGATGGCATAAGAAGCTACAATGCCGTAGTGACCCTTTTAGTAAGCTATTACCAGAAAAATCCATTATAACACAAAAACGCTACCTTAAACCCAATTGGCGTTTCATAGGGTTGAAAAGAAAATAAATCCCTTATAGTCAGAAATACTTGGAAAGTTACCCCTAGTATTTCTGACTACTAAGCTCCTCTTTTTGAATGCCCCAATCTGCCAAAGAATGATAGTAATTTTTTATTCTTGCACTTTCCCCTCCACAAATATCCCCATTTCGGGTTTCTGAAAAAAGTTTGCCGGTTTGGCCTGTTCACCAAACTTAATCTGTTCAAATACGACTGGTTCTCTAGGCTCCTTAATTATGCGCCCTTCGGTGCTGTACCAAGTCAACGCCTTTGGGACCATGAGTCCATCTACTTCCGTCCAGTCGTGATATCCTATCCAATTTACATTATTTGAACGTTCACCACTTCTATAACTTACCGTATACCCAAGCCAGGCCATTTTATAAGTCTGGGGGTCATAGTGTAAAAAGTACTCATCCTTAAAGGAGGTACCTACTCCCGTATTGAAGCTAACGGCAATACCTGGATAATTTACCCCTTGATAAACCAAATCTTCCGTTTCATCATAAACAATACCCTTATCCCCCAATACAAAGGGCATATTAAAAAAATAAGACATAAGGTTGTGATAAAATACAGGATCACCGTTATATGCATTTCCCTCGTTCAGAAGCCAAACCTTATCTCCATCAAATCCAAGGGAATAAGCCGGACCGTCCACCCTATCCATCCTGTTTTGAAGATCTATCGTATGCAGCTCCTCCCCTAGTTTAAAAGCCAAAGTCTTTTTGCCCTTCCAATTGGTTATTCCCCCATGGGTTTCAAAAATTTTTTTCAATGCATCCGGATATTTCACCATATTCAAGGCTTTTTCTTTCTTAGGCACTGCCAGTTCCACATCAACTTCCTTTGTTTTGTTTTCCGTCTTACAGGATAACACACTAACCAATACCAACACTGTAATTACAAACTTCATAAAACTTGTTTTTTTGTCTTCCTAATTGTCGCACAACTTCAATCAACTTAACGATAATATATTATTTTTGCACCAATGAGCTACATAAAAGAGATTAACAGTATTCACAACCCATTGGTAAAGAGTACAATATCACTAAAAGAAAAATCGAGGGAACGAAAAAAAAATGGCCTCTTTGTCATTGAGGGCGTCAAGGAACTTGAGCTTGCCATTAAGGGGCAATACACCCTAAAGACCATTCTTTTCTATCCAGAGCTCATCAGCAGTGATACTACTTTGGAATTAATAAAGGGTATATCGCCTGTGCCCGAAATAATAGCCATTTCAAAGGATATATTTCAAAAATTAGCGCATAGGGATACCACTGAGGGTTTATTGGCCATAGCTTCAACAAAGGAACATGCTTTGGAATCTCTAAAATTCAAAAACAATAGCCCACTTGTTTTGGTAGCGGAAGCACCTGAAAAACCGGGCAATATCGGTGCCCTTCTACGTACCGCGGATGCAGCCGGTTTGGATGCCGTAATTATTGCCAACCCAAAAAGCGACCTGTACAACCCAAATATAATCCGTTCGAGTGTTGGATGTGTATTTACTACCAATATAGCATTAGGATCCACTGAAGAAATTATCCAGTTCCTGATTGGCCACAATATTACCATCAACTGTGCGGCATTAAGCGCATCCATACCTTATACCGAAGTAGATTATACTCAAGGTACGGCAATCGTCGTTGGCACAGAGGCAACGGGCCTATCCGAGCAATGGCTGAACAAGGCATCCCAAAATATAATAATTCCCATGCAGGGAGAAATAGACTCCATGAATGTTTCGGTATCGGCAGCAATACTTATCTTTGAGGCAAGGAGACAAAGGGGGGTTTAGAAAAAGGTACCTGAACCCAAAAAAGACTACACCATAAATTAATATAGAAATCCATTAATTTTTTTAAATGAGCAGTAACACCCTATTTTATATCATAATAGTCATTTTGTTGATTCAATTTTCTATTGAGGCCGTTCTCGAATATTTAAATGCCAAGCGTTATTCGGATGTTGTCCCCAATGAACTGAATGACGTCTTCGACAAGGAGGAATACAGAAAAGCACAAGAGTATAAAAAAACCAACTACCGTTTTGGGTTGATAAGTTCTGTCTTCTCCCTATGCCTGACCTTAATATTTCTGATTTTTGGGGGATTTGATTGGATAGATACCATTGCAAGGAGCTTCAGCGAGAACCCTATTCTGATTGCACTTATCTTTTTCGGAATCATTATGATCGGGAATGATATTGTTACCACCCCCTTTTCCTATTACCACACCTTTGTAATTGAAGAAAAATTCGGCTTTAACAAGAGTACTATAAAGTTATTCTGGATGGATAAAATTAAGGGGTGGGTTATGATGATTATTCTTGGTGGTGGAATTTTGGCAATGATCATCTGGTTTTTTCAATGGGCGGGCACCAACTTTTGGATTTATGCCTGGGCGCTCATTGCCGTTTTTTCACTATTTATGAACCTGTTTTACAGCAAACTGATCGTACCCCTTTTCAACAAACAAACTCCTCTATCGGATGGGACTTTAAAAAATAAGATTGAAGCCTACGCCAAAAATGTGGGTTTTGAACTAAAAAATATATTTGTGATAGACGGATCAAAGAGATCTACCAAGGCCAATGCCTATTTTTCGGGATTTGACAAAGAAAAGAGAATAACACTGTACGATACCTTGATCAACGATCTTGAGGAGGACGAAATTGTGGCAGTTCTGGCGCATGAAGTGGGACATTACAAAAGAAAACACATCCTTTTTAATCTATCGGCCTCTATTTTACTAACTGGCCTTACTCTATTTATACTTTCCATTTTTATAAATAACCCTGAGGTATCTTTGGCTATTGGTGTTTCCCAACCCAGTTTCCATGCGGCGCTTATTGGTTTTGGAATATTGTACAGCCCCATTTCCGAAATTACCGGATTGGTCATGAACGCCATGTCCAGGAAATTTGAATATCAGGCCGACGATTTTGCAAAAAAAACATTTGCCCCCAAACCCCTGATTACTTCCTTGAAAAAACTATCCAAGAATAACCTAAGTAATCTCACTCCTCACCCAGCTTACGTTTTTATGCACTATTCACACCCAACCTTAATGTCCAGAATTCAAAATTTAAAGGCATAATATTTGTTGTCTACTATTATAGTTTGTTCTATTTTTAATATATGATGACCGAAGCTGCAATAGAAAAAGAAAATAAGGAAATAGCAAAGCAGTATAAAGAACTGCTCCGTATAAGCTATCAAAATCTTACCGATGAGGATAAGAAATTGATACGCTCCGCCTTTGATATTGCTGTTGACGCGCATAAAAACCAAAGACGCAAATCGGGTGAAGCCTACATATTTCATCCAATAGCAGTGGCCAAAATAGTAGCCTCCGAAATTGGCTTGGATGCCGTTTCTATAGCCTCTGCCCTACTTCATGATGTTGTTGAGGACACTGAATACACCTTGGCGGACATAGAACGCATGTTTGGCGACACTGTGGCACGTATTGTAGACGGACTTACTAAAATAGCTCACCTGAAAAAGGACATGAACATTTCCCAACAGGCAGAGAACTTTAGAAAAATGCTACTTACCCTTAATGATGATGTAAGGGTAATCATTATAAAAATAGCCGACAGGTATCACAATATGCTCACTATGGATTCCATGCCGGAGCATAAACAAGTAAAGATAGCATCGGAAACCTTGTACATTTATGCTCCATTAGCGCATAGAATAGGGCTGTACAATATTAAAACGGAACTTGAAGACCTTAGTCTTAAATACACTGAACCGGATGTTTACGAAGATATTCTAGGAAAGATTGAAGAGTCCAAAGAAGAACAACAAGCCTATATCGATGCTTTTTCCGGGGTGATCAGTGACTCATTGGATAAGGAAAATCTGAATTACTATATAAAAGGGCGGATGAAATCCATATTTTCCATTCGCCGAAAAATGAAGGTACAGAATGTAGCCTTCGATGAAATATATGACAAATTTGCGATTCGCATAATATACAAATCGGACCGGCACAACGAAAAGTTTCTGGCCTGGAAAATATATTCCATTGTTACCGATCACTTTACCCCCAACCCTGTCCGTTTGCGAGATTGGATCTCTTCTCCAAAATCTACGGGTTATGAGGCCTTGCACATTACAGTAATGGGGCCAAAGGGCAAATGGGTAGAAGTTCAGATCCGTAGCGAACGAATGCATGAAATTGCCGAAAAGGGTTATGCCGCGCATTTTAAATACAAACACGGCAATCAGAAAGAACAGGGAATTGAGGAATGGCTGAACAAGCTACAGGAGGCCCTAGAAAATGCAAATACCAATGCAGTTGATTTTGTAGAGGAATTTAAACTCAACCTTTATTCCAAAGAGATTTTTGTATTTACGCCCAAAGGTGAATTAAAATCCCTTCCAAAAGGGGCCACCCCTTTGGATTTTGCATTCAATATTCACACCGAAGTGGGCATGCACACCCGGGGGGCCAAAGTAAATGGTAAACTGGTACCCTTGAATACCACATTGCAAAGTGGAGACCAAGTGGATATTCTCACCTCCGACACCGCCAAACCCAGTCAAAGCTGGTTGGATTACGCTACAACGGCAAGGGCAAGGGCCAAAATAAAATCCTCACTAAGGGAAGAAAAGAAGTCTACGGCCATGGAAGGCAAGGAAGTCCTTAGGCGTAAATTAAAATCCCAAAAAATTTCCCTTAACGAGGATACCATAAATAAATTGGTCATCTTTTTTAAGCTCAAGACCAGCTTGGATTTGTTCTATAGAGTGGGCATAGGGGCTATTGACAATCAGATGCTTAAAGAATTTGCAGCCTCTTATAGCAATGCATTTATAACTTTCTTTAAAAACAAGATAAAGAGAACTCCAGTTCCGGAGGATATTCACAAAGAAGAAATAACCTCAAAATATGACACCCTTGTTTTTGGAAAGGAAGAAGACAAGTTGGAGTATAAATTATCCCAATGCTGCAATCCCATTCCGGGGGACGAGGTATTTGGATTTGTTAGCGTAAACGATGGAATCAAGGTACACAAGAAAAACTGTCCCAATGCCATTTCCCTACAGTCCAATTACGCCTATAGAATTATTTCGGCTAAATGGATCGATTCTTCCCAGGAAGAATTTACGGTAGAAATAATGCTAACCGGAATAGATAATCTAGGCTTGATCAGTGAAATTAGTGAAGTAATCTCCGGAAATTTACATGTTAATATGAGAAATATTAATTTTAGTACAGATGGCGGAACATTCTCGGGAAGAATCACACTTGTTGTAAAAAACAATGCTATCCTTAAAAAAGTTATAGATAATCTAAAGCGCATTAACGGTATCGATAAAGTATCCAGAATTTAAATTTTAACTGTACATTTGTACCCTAATGCTGGGTAAATGTTATGGCCGAAAACAAGAATCAAGAAATAGTTAAAAATGTCTTCACCACTTTTCTGGAGGAAAATGGTCACAGAAAAACTCCGGAGCGCTACGCAATTTTACAGGAGATCTACGATAGCGAAGAACATTTTGATATAGAATCGCTCTATATCACTATGAAAAACAAAAATTATCGTGTAAGCAGGGCTACACTATATAACACCATTGAGCTTCTATTGGAATGCAAGTTGGTAAGAAAACACCAATTTGGAAAAAATCAGGCCCAATACGAAAAATCCTATTTTGACAGACAGCACGATCATGTTATCCTTACGGATACCGGTGAGGTCATGGAATTTTGCGATCCCCGTATTCAGAGTATAAAAAAGACGATTGAGGAAGTTTTCAATATTAAGATCAACACCCACTCCCTCTATTTTTACGGAACACGAAACAAAGAAGAGAACACGAATAATTAATCCAATTACATAAAGAATGGCAGTAGATTTACTACTAGGACTCCAATGGGGAGATGAAGGAAAAGGGAAAATAGTTGATGTTTTAACTAAAAACTATGACATTATTGCACGTTTCCAAGGTGGACCCAATGCGGGCCACACTCTAGAATTCGATGGTATAAAACATGTTTTACATACCATTCCTTCAGGAATTTTCCACGAAACCGCTATTAACATTGTAGGCAACGGTGTGGTGATAGACCCTGTTATCTTTAAAAAGGAACTAGATAATCTTAAAAAGTTCAATCTAGATATAAAATCCAAACTATTTATCTCTAGAAAGGCCCATTTAATTTTACCCACACATCGTTTGCTGGATGCTGCTTCAGAAACCGCCAAAGGCAAGGCCAAAATTGGATCTACACTAAAAGGTATTGGCCCCACCTATATGGATAAAACGGGAAGGAACGGAATGAGAATAGGCGATTTGGAATTCTCGGACTGGAAAGAAAAATACAGGGCATTGGCCAACAAACATGAGGCTATGATAAGCTTTTACAATGTTGAGATTCAATATGACCTAAAGGAATTGGAGGCCGATTTCTTTATGGCGGTCGAAGAGCTTAAAAAATTGACTTTCATAGATAGCGAGGAATACATTTTCAATGCACAGCGGGAAGGCAAAAAAATATTGGCAGAAGGCGCACAAGGATCGCTATTGGATATCGATTTTGGAACCTATCCGTTTGTAACCTCATCCAATACCACAGCAGCGGGAGCATGTACAGGATTAGGTGTGGCACCCAATAAAATTGGAAGCGTTTTGGGTATTTTCAAAGCATACACCACCCGTGTGGGCAGCGGACCATTCCCTACGGAGCTTTTTGATGAGGACGGAGCAACCATGGGCAGGGTAGGTAACGAATTCGGGGCAACTACAGGTAGACCAAGACGATGCGGATGGTTAGACCTGGTAGCTC
The DNA here is from genome assembly GCF_023015905.1 of Arenibacter sp. F20364. GTDB lineage: Bacteria > Bacteroidota > Bacteroidia > Flavobacteriales > Flavobacteriaceae > Arenibacter. The sequence goes on from NZ_JALKBD010000009.1 coordinate 158,339, forward strand.
TAAAATACGCCGTTGAAATTAATGGCGTTACTGAATTGATGATGATGAAAGCCGATGTTCTCAGCGGTTTTAAAACCCTAAAAGTATGTACGGCATACAATTACAAAGGAACACAGATAAAACATTTACCCTATAATATAGAACCGGAATATGTAACCCCGGTCTACACTGAAATGAAGGGCTGGGCCAAGGATTTGACCAAAATGAGCAAGTCGGATGAACTTCCGGACACCTTGTTGGAATATATTAAGTTCTTGGAAAAAGAATTGGAAGTACCTATTAAGATTGTTTCGGTAGGACCGGATAGGACCCAGACCATATATCGATAAACAAAAGCCATCTTAAAAGATGGCTTTTTCCTTATTTGGGTTTTACTAAAACTATCCCAAACTATATTGTCCTCCCTCAAAATATACTATTTTTGACCAAAATTTAAAACTTTGCTTAAGTCCGTATTTTTATTATTAACCGTATTCATTTGTTGGAGTGGTTGTGCACAACAGCCCCAGGCAGAGGTTAAACAAATAAACATTGTTTATGGAGCCAACTTTACCAAAGATGAAAAACAATATCCTGGGGCTGCCATCTTTAGCAAGGATGACCGACAGGTACAATTTGAACACGAAGGAGCGGATTTATGGTGTGATATTGCCATCTATTACCAAAAAGAAAATAGGCTCAAGGCCATAGGGAACATTAAACTTCAACAGGGTGATTCCGTACAATTGACCAGCGGCAAAATTGATTATGATGGCAATTTAAACCTTGCCAAGGCTTGGGAAAATGTGGTTTTGAACCATACCAGCATGACCCTCACCACGGATACCTTGCGGTTTGACCGGGAAAAACAAGAGGCTTTTTATGAACACAACGGAACCGTAGTAGATTCCTCCAACACCCTTACCAGTAAAATAGGACGCTACTTTACACAACTTAAAAAATCCCAGTTCTTGCAAAGTGTTAACCTTGTAAACCCCGAATTTAAACTGGTTTCCAAACAATTGGATTACTATACGGAGTCTAAAAATGCCTATTTGTACGGTCCGTCCACCATCACTGGGGAAGCCTATAAAATGTACTGCGAACGTGGGTTTTACGATACTAAAATTGAAAACGGATACGGAATAAAGAACACCCGTATTGACTATAATAACCGCATTATTACCGGGGACAGCCTATATTTCGACAAAAAGACCGAATTTGCCTCCGCAACGAATAATATTACCATAAGGGATACCGTAAACAACGGACTGATCAGGGCTCATTACGCGGAAGTATATAAGGCCAAGGATTCCGTTTTTGCCACCAAAAGGGCCGTATCTATTAATCTAGTGGAGCAGGATTCATTATATATGCACGGTGACACCCTGATGATTACAGGAAAACCGGAACAACGTATCCTTAGGGCTTTCAGAAATGCAAAATTCTACAAGACCGATTTGAGTGGCAAATGCGATTCCATCCATTTTAACCAAAAGACCGGTATTACGGAATTAATTACCGAACCCATTATTTGGAACGGCGAAAACCAAATGACCGGAGACAGTATCCATTTACTATCCAATTTGGAAACCGAAAAACTGGACTCCCTAAAAGTTATCAATAATGCCTTTATAATTTCTATAGATACCATTAGCAAGGTTGGCTATAATCAGGCCAAGGGCATGAATCTTTTTGGAAAATTCATAGACAACAAACTTAACATCATCGATCTGGTAAAAAATACGGAAGTCATTTATTATATGTACAATGACAATCAGGAACTCATAGGAATAGATAAAACCATATGTAGTGCCATAAGAATGACCCTGGCCAATAACGAGATTGAGGATATTACTTTTATCACCAATCCAGATGGGGATATTTTCCCGGAGAAGGAACTCCCGGAGAATAGCAGGCTACTAAAGGGTTTTATTTGGCGTGGGGATGAACGTATTCTTACTAAGGACGACATATTTGATGAGGACGACAACAATATTAAACTAGTTACCATTCGAGGCGTGGAAAATCCAATTGATTTGGACGTGGAGCCGGAGGAAGCCATAGAGGATCAAAAAAAGCGTGATTCCATAAATTCTACCAAATTACTGCCGACCATTCCCGCGAAGAAAAAATCGGAAATCGACAAAAAGGATCAACAACAAGAAGATCCTACGCCCAGCGTTACAGCATCAAAAACAAAAGAACGTTACGAAGAAGGTGACAAAGAGGACGGTTTGGACCCCGGCTATTATTTAATTGCAAACGTATTTGAAGTGAAGGAGAATTATGAAAATTTCATAGAAAGCCTTACAAAAAAAGGTTTGGAGCCTAAATATTTCTTCCGTAATTTCAACCAATACCACTACGTCTATTTAGAACGATTTAATACTTGGGAAGAAGCTCTCCAATCGCGAGACAGTAATTTCAACGGCAATTACTTGGATGAAACCTGGATTTTTAGGGTCCTTGACAATTAGAGCAAATGAAAGAGGATTATTTTAAATACCAGGCCCAAACTTCGGCCCACCCTTTGGCTTTGGAAATTTCACATGCGAAAGGAAGTTATATCTTCGACACTGACGGAAAGGCCCATCTCGATTTTGTTGCCGGAGTTTCCGCTTGTAGCTTGGGGCATTGCCACCCAAGAGTGGTAGCTGCCATTCAGGAGCAAGCGCAAAAGTATATGCACGTTATGGTCTATGGCGAGTACATCCAAGAACCGGCTGTTGCCTATACCAAGCTCCTGGCAAGTCTTCTCCCTGCTCCCTTAGAAACCACTTATTTGGTAAATTCAGGAACAGAGGCTATTGAGGGCGCTTTAAAATTAGCTAGACGCTTTACGGGAAGAAGCCAAATTATTGCAGCTCGGCATGCATACCACGGTAATACTATGGGAAGTCTAAGCATAATGGGCTTTGAGGAGCGGAAAAGCGCCTTTAGACCCCTTATACCAGACGTTGGTTTTATTCGCTTTAATTCAGAGGAGGATTTACTGTCAATAACCGATAAAACGGCTGCTGTTGTTTTGGAAACCATCCAGGGAGGTGCTGGTTTTATATTACCGGAGAACGGGTATTTAAAAAAGGTCCGTGAAAGGTGCACGGCTGTGGGTGCCATGTTAATTTTGGACGAGATCCAACCTGGATTTGGACGAACGGGAAAATTATTTGCTTTTGAACATTTTGATTGTATTCCGGATATTTTGGTAATCGGAAAGGGCATGGCCGGTGGAATGCCGGTAGGGGCATTTGTGGCTTCCAACCAAATGATGCAAGCACTTATAGAAAATCCAAAACTTGGCCATATTACCACCTTTGGAGGCAATCCTGTAATTGCAGCGGCCTGTCTGGCCACTTTGCAGGAAATAACAGAAAGCAGCCTTATCCAAGAATCCTTGGAAAAGGAAACTCTTTTTAGAAAACATTTGCAGCACCCATTGATAAAAGAAATTAGAGGTAAAGGACTGATGTTGGCTTTAATGATGGAAAAACCTGAAGTAGCCAATGAAGTAATCCTTAAATGTGCGGAGAAAGGACTTATATTATTCTGGCTGCTTTTTGAACCAAATGCAATTCGCATATCACCGCCATTGACCATTAGCAATCAGGAAATTAGCCATGGCTGTGCTCAAATTTTAGAGGTATTAAATGACCTTAAACAATAAATTGTTAACTAATTTGTTAATATAATAGACCAAATCTGTCGGAATTAAGAGCCTCAAAAGACTACTTTAGTTCCAATGAATAACTAGAAGTTCCTATGGCATTAGAACCAAACGAGAGACCAGGGCAACCAATTGCTAAGTTTGAATCCATGCTCAAGACAGATGATGTCTATTTCTTTGACGCGGAAGATTTTCAAGATATTATTCACCACTACCTCAATAATGGTAAAATTGCATTGGCCAAAAAAGCCATTAAAATCGGCCTGCAACAGCATCCGGACAGTGTAGAACTCAAATTGTTATCCATAGAAGTACTTGTTTTTGAAAATAATCTGGAACTAGCAGAGAAAATGTTGGATGAGCTACAGGTTATAGATAGCAATAATGAGGAAATATATATTCAAAGAGCCAATATTTATTCCAAGAAGGATAATCACGAAGCAGCCGTATCTCTTTTGACCCATGCATTAAATTTAACTGATGACAGTTTTGACATCCATTCCTTGCTTGGAATGGAATATTTGTTCATGGATAATTTTGAGGATGCCAAACAGAATTTCATGATGTGCGTATCCTTCGATGAAGAGGATTACTCATCCCTGTACAATGTTATTTACTGTTTTGAATTTCTTGAGGATTTTGACGGTGCCATCGTGTACCTTAATGATTATCTGGAACGAAATCCTTATTGCGAAGTAGCGTGGCACCAATTGGGCAAAATGTATTTCACAAAGAAGATGTACAAGGAAGCCATAACGGCTTTTGACTTTGCCATTATTTCTGATGACACTTTTATCGGTGCTTATTTTGAGAAAGGCAAAGTATTGGAAAAATTGGGCAAGTACAACGAAGCCATTGAAAATTATGAGACCACAATTGCCATTGAGGATCCAACTTCACATGCCTATTTAAGGATTGGAAGATGCCATGAAAAATTGAAAAATGATGAATTGGCAAAATCCTATTATTACAGAACTGTTCACGAAGATCCTTTGTTGGATAAGGGCTGGTTGGCAATAACCGATTACTACATTAGACAGAATGATCATAAAAAAGCGCTGTATTACATCAATAAAGCTATAAATATTGATGGGGAAAATTCCAAGTACTGGAAAAAATGTGGAAAGATACATGCGGCCTTAAAAAATAACGACGAGGCCTACTATGCGTATCAGATGGCTGTAGACCTTGGCAATTACGAATTTGACACATGGTTTCATTGGGCAGATGTAGCGGTACAAAACCTGGACGTTCATGCCGCCATAGAAATATTGCTTCAAGGCCATGAATTTTACCCTCAGCGATGTGAAATGCAATATAAGATGGCTGGATTCTATCTGCTTATCAGTGATTTTCCCAGAGCCCAATATAGGTTGATCAACGCCCTGAAAATAGACCTCGACCAACTACACTTATTTGAGGACGAGTTTCCCCAATTCTTCAAGACGGATTGGGCCCAAAACTTAATTGAAGATGTAAAAAAAGCTTCCAGATAAATAAACTATTTTTGTTTTTTTATCATTTATGGAAAATCGCAATCTTTTACAATACATTTTTATATCATTAAAGGGAATGGCTATGGGTGCCGCGGACGTTGTGCCTGGTGTATCAGGAGGGACCATTGCTTTTATATCCGGTATTTACGAAGAACTCATCACCAGTATTAACAACGTAAACATATCTCTTTTAAACACTTTAAGAAAGGAAGGTTTTTGGGCTTTTTGGACCAAACTTAATGGTAATTTTCTACTTGCCCTTCTTTTAGGTATCGCTATTAGCGTCCTCTCCCTGGCCAAACTTATTAGTTGGTTAATGGAGAACGAACCCATTCCCCTATGGTCCTTTTTCTTTGGTCTGGTAGTAGCAAGTATAATATTGGTGGGCAAGGAAATAAAAAATTGGAATTTGGCCGCAATATTAATATTGATCCTGGGTGCTTCCATTGCTTTTTACGTTACACAGTTGCCCCCTTCCGAAAATTCGGCCTCCCTCCCCTATTTGTTCTTTTCAGGGGCGTTGGCCATATGCGCTATGATTCTACCTGGTATATCCGGAGCTTTCATCCTTGTACTCTTAGGTTCCTACAAAACCGTACTGGATGCAGTTCACGAACGCGATCTTAAGATTGTAATCACTGTAGGACTAGGAGCCATTTTTGGACTATTGAGTTTTGCAAAACTTCTAAAATGGATGTTCACCAATTATAAAAATCTAACCTTGGCATTGCTTACCGGATTTATCTTGGGTTCCTTGAATAAAATTTGGCCCTGGAAAGAAGTCCTGGAGACCAAAATGTTCGGGGACAAAATAATTACGATTAAAGATAGGAACATATCACCCTTTTCTTTTGACGGAGACTCCCAATTAATAAGTGCAATTATTCTCTCATTACTTGGTTTTTCCCTTATTTTTATACTGGAAAAATTGGCCGCTAAAAAATAAACGCCCAACCCCAAATGAGAAACCCCAGAACATTCACGGATAAATTTTTCCTTGTCATCAAGGGCTTATTTATGGGTGCAGCTAATAAAGTTCCTGGCGTATCCGGAGGTATTGTCGCTTTTGTAGGGGGATTTTATGAAGAGTTCATTTATTCGCTTCAAAAAATAAACGGAAAAGCCTTTAAACTCCTGATCAGTGGAAGGTTAAAAAGTTTCTACCGCTATACCAACGGTCAGTTTTTAACACTCCTTATTTTTGGTATGTTGGTGAGTTATTTCAGTGTATCCAAAATTTTGGATTATTTTTTGGAACGAAATGAGCTCTTTGTGTGGTCAGCTTTTTTTGGAATGATATTGGGCTCCATTTACTTCATAGGAAAGGACTTTGGACATTGGGGAAAAAAGACCATCCCGGCAGGAATAATCGGTTTAATCATTGGTATTTCCATTAGCTTCCTTAATCCTGCTACACAAAACGACAATTTAATCTTCATATTCTTTTGTGGCATTATCAGTGTCTCGGGCATGACCTTGCCCGGACTTTCTGGATCGTTTATATTGATCCTTTTGGGTAATTATGTGCTGCTTTTGGTAGACTCCGTAAACGCACTTTATGATACCTTCTCTGAAATCATAAGGGGCGACTACAGTTTTATCAGCAATCCAACACGGCTGGACACCTTGAAAATTTTGGCGGTTTTCACCACGGGATCTGCCGCAGGACTCGTAACCCTTTCCCACCTTTTGTCCTACGTACTAAAACATTTCAGACATTTAACCACAGCGGTAATAATAGGTTTTATAACAGGCTCGTTAGGAGTGGTATGGCCATGGAAACGGACATTATTTAAAACGGACGTCAATGGTAATTTACTCTTGGACACGAACAACAACCCGATAATCAAGAATTATGAAAGGTATCTGCCACATTTGGGATCTTCTGAGACTTGGTGGGCCATTTTTTTTATATTTTTCGGGATATTAATTTTATTAGGATTAGACTGGTATGGAAAAAACAGAAAGAGATAAAATTAGATTTGGTTTAATCGGAAAAAATATTTCCTATTCGTTTTCAAGGGGTTATTTTACCAAAAAGTTTTCTGAAATGGGGTTGAAAAGGCATTCATACGAAAATTTTGACATGGAGCGTATTGATATGTTCAAGGATCTATTGGAACCAAACGGCAACATAAAAGGTTTTAACGTTACCATTCCGTACAAAGAACAGATTATGCCCTTTTTGTCCAAAATAGACCCGGAAGCCCAGGCCATTGGCGCTGTAAATACCATTAAGATCAATGGGAATAAGACCGAAGGTTTTAACACGGACGCCTATGGTTTTCAAAAATCCATAGAACCCTATCTTAAGGAGCACCATAAAAAGGCCCTCATCCTTGGCACCGGTGGGGCCTCCAAGGCTGTGGCTTTTGTACTTAATAAATTGGGTATATCCCATAAATTTGTTTCAAGAAATCCCAAGGACAACCAGCTCAATTACACAGATCTCAACCAAGAAGTATTGTTGCAGCATACGGTAATCATCAATTGCACTCCCCTTGGCACCTACCCCAACATTCAAGACAAACCCGACATTCCCTACAACTTTATCACCAGCCATCATTTGCTTTTCGACCTTATTTACAATCCGGAAAAAACTGCTTTTTTATTGGCTGGTGAGCAGCATGGCGGTAAAATAAGTAATGGTTCCAAAATGCTTCAATTTCAGGCCGAAAAATCCTGGGAGATATGGAATTCATAGCATATTAAGCGTCTAGGTTACCTAAAACCAAAAAAACACCTAAATCCCCTACCCAAAAAACCTTAAAAAGAAGTTTCATTACCTTTGATATATCTACGGATGTAATTTTATTTCCGTACATTACATTTAGAAAGCTATAAACATTCATAAAATGTTAGAAGATAAAGAAGATAAACTACAGAATAACGTAGATACAAAGGAAACCTCGGAAAACACCGAACCAATAAATAATTCGGATGCCGGGAATGCATCAAAATCCAATCCCGCCCCTGAGACCAATGAAACGGATTCTGGAAATAGTACAGAGGATTTGGCTATAGAACAAAGTTCATCTTCTGAATCCGAAACTAATGACGAAGGTCAGGCCCAAGAAACTTCGACCCAAACGGTCAAGGAAAAAGTAGAATCCATTGAAGAAAACGATACTGCCAAAGGTACGGTTGAAGATGCTACTACCAGCGAAAAGTCCGACGAGCGAACTGAGAAAAAAGAGGAAGATGTTCAGGAGGAAATAGATGAATCCAACGCAGAGGATGCGGAGGATTCCGACAACCTCCAGAGACACCATATCCCTATGCCGGATTACCACGCTATGTCCATGGAAAATTTGGTTGGTGAACTTCAACGATTGGTAAGGAATGAAAAGGTACAAGCCATTAAAAAGCATGTTGATGGAATCAAATATGAATTCGATCAGAAATTTCAGGAGTTTATAGATGAAAAGAAGGAGGACTTTGTTAATAGTGGTGGAAACGAAATAGATTTTCGATACAATTCTGTTACCAAAAGACAATTCAACGAGGTCTATTCAGATTACCGGGAAAAAAGAAATAGTTATTATAAAAACCTGGAGCAGGGCCTTAAATCCAATCTTACCCAAAGACTGGAAATAATCAACGAACTTAAGGCATTGGTGAACGTTGAAGAAGATATAAACACAACTTATAAAAATTTTAAAGATCTTCAGGAGCGCTGGAAAAATGCGGGCCCTATTCCACGTGCCAATTACAACGATGTTTGGCGAACATACCACCACCATATTGAAATATTTTATGACTTCCTTCATTTAAACAGGGAGCTGAGGGATCTGGACTTTAAGCACAACTACGAGGAGAAACTAAAGATTGTAGAGCGGGCCGAAGAGTTGGTCCAAATAGAGGATTTAAACAAGGCTTTTCAAGAACTACAGACCCTGCATAAAATCTGGAAGGAAGATATAGGCCCCGTTGGCAAAGAACACAGGGAAGAGATATGGGAACGTTTTAGCAATGCCACCAAATTACTGCACCAAAGAAGACAGGAGTATTACAAAGACCTAGAGAAGGTCTACGAACAAAACCTGGAAAAGAAAAACGAAATCATCCAGTCCATAAGCTCAATAGCCACCCATATAGCCTCAAGTCACAAGGAGTTACAACAACAAATAAGGGAAGTTGAAAAATTACGTGATTCTTTCTTTAAGGCGGGGAAAGTGCCCCAGAAAGTTAATGAGAAGACCTGGGCAAGTTTTAAGGATGCGGTACGTGAGTTTAATAGGAACAAGAACAACTACTACAAAAATCTAAAGAAGGACCAACAGGCTAATCTAGATAAAAAAAGGGCTTTGTTAGAGGTTGCGGTTTCCTTGAAGGATAGTGAAGAATGGGATACTACCACCCAGGAAATGAAAAGAATTCAGAACGAATGGAAGAAAATCGGGCATGTCCCCAGAAAATACTCCGACAAAATTTGGAAGGAGTTCAAATCTGCATGCAATCACTACTTTGACCGTTTACACGCACTAAAAAATGAAGCCCACAAGGAAGAGATCGAGAATTTAGACCGGAAAAATGCATGTCTGGAAAATTTAAAGAGTTTCGAACTAAGCGGTGATAAGAATAAGGATCTGGCTACTATCAAAGAGTTTATTTCAGAATGGAAAGAGGCCGGTAGGGTTCCTTTCAATAAAAAAAGTATAAATGCCAAGTTCAACAAAATTCTCGATGCACTTTTCAAGAAATTGAATGTCAACAGACAAGAGGCGGAATTGCTGAAATACGGAAATAAAATACAGCAGCTAGCCAATAATGACAACGACTACGCAATATCCAATGAACGTACTTTTATCAGAAGAAAAATAGATGAAAGTAAAAGTGAAATTAGGCAATTGGAAAACAATCTTCAATTCTTTTCCAATGCTTCCGAGGACAACCCCTTGGTCAAGGAGGTAGTTAAAAACATAAACAACCACAAGGAATCGTTGGCAACATGGAAAGCCAAACTTAAAAAGCTTAACATCCTGGAAAACAATTTGATTAAAGAGGCCGAAGAAGCGGAAAATGAGGAAGATTCCTCCGAGGAAGAAGAATAGACCCCTTCAACCCAAAAGAATTTTAAAATAGAAGCATATTAGTAAAAATAAGGTTAGCGCAATGATGGCTTTATGGTTTGTTATTTCGCTAACAAGCTGTGGGACGCCTAGAATAATTGTAAAAGAAACAGCTAAGGCCATTTCCAACCCCTTACCGTTGCCCAATGTAGTATTTGTTATCACCAAAGAGGATCCAAACCTCAGCGATTCGCTATTGATCGGTACAATAGCCACCAAACATAATACTTTCACGGGAGATTGCAATCTTCGACAGGTTAAACAGGCATCAGAAAAAGAGGCGAAAGAAATTGGTGGTAATTTACTGTTCATCACAAAGCATAAGCTTCCTAACAAGCTATTAAACCCTTGCCATAGAATAAGGGGGAATATCTATTCCGTGCCCAATCCTGAAGCCTTTGAAAAAGAAATTCTTTGGAATTCTGTTAGAAAACTCAAAGTGTCAGACTTCAAGGGATCAACAGAGAACAGGCCTTTTGTTGCGGCCACCAACGCCTATTTTGGCTATAGCACTAGAATAGATTCTGAAGAAAACATGGTCATTATAGAGGTTAACACCTATTTCGATTGCCATTCATCTTATTTCAAAAATGGGCACAACCACGCCCTGATATTAAATCACGAACAAATCCATTTTGACATTACCGAAATATACGCCAGGAAATTTATTCAAAGGTTGCACTATGAGATAAAAAATTTCAATGACCTTGTAAAGAAAGCGGAGCTGATAGGCGATGAAGTCAACCAAGAACTCCAATTAAAACAGGATGCATATGATGCTGCAGTATATAGCAATCTATCAAAACAATCCTATTGGGATAAATGGACAGAAACGGCCTTGAAAGAACTGGTTATGTATAAAACAAAAACTATTAGCAGACCATATAAGGGAGATTAATAGAATTATCTTAAAACCTACAAAGGCTGTTCACAAATAATCAAATCCCTGGTGGGTATTTCATAAAATAAGCCTCCCCAAAAAAGAACTATAGTTCTTTTTTGGGGAGGCTTATAAAAATTATATCTTTTACTTAGCTACGTTTACCGCTCTAGTTTCTCTAATAACGGTAACTTTCACCTGCCCAGGATAAGTCATATCCGTTTGGATTTTTTGGGAAATTTCAAAAGAAAGTTCAGCAGCCTTGTCATCGCTTACTTTTTCACTTTCCACAATAACCCTTAATTCCCTTCCTGCCTGAATGGCGTAAGCTTTTTGTACCCCACCAAATCCGAAGGCGATATCTTCCAAATCCTTTAGACGCTGAATATAGGAATCCAACACCTGTCTTCTGGCTCCTGGTCTTGCTCCACTAATGGCATCGCACACCTGCACTATGGGTGCAATAAGCGTTTTCATTTCTATCTCGTCATGGTGGGCACCAATGGCATTACACACATCCGGTTTCTCACCAAATTTTTCAGCCCATTGCATCCCAAGAATAGCATGTGGAGTTTCTACCTCGGCCTCAGTATTTGGTACCTTTCCAATATCATGTAATAAACCGGCACGCTTGGCCAATTTTGGGTTTATCCCCAACTCGGCAGCCATAACTCCACATAATTTGGCAACTTCCCTAGAGTGTTGCAATAGGTTCTGGCCGTATGAAGAACGATATTTCATTCTACCCACTGCCTTGATCAATTCTGGATGTAGACCGTGTATACCTAGATCGATTACAGTGCGTTTACCTATTTCAACTATTTCCTCCTCTATCTGTTTTTCTGTCTTTTTAACAATTTCCTCAATTCTCGCGGGATGTATCCTACCATCGGTCACCAACTTGTGCAGCGACAAACGGGCCACTTCCCTACGTACAGAATCGAAACAGGAAAGAATAATTGCCTCCGGAGTATCATCTACAATTATTTCAACCCCTGTAGCTGCCTCCAATGCCCTAATATTTCTTCCTTCACGGCCTATAATCCTTCCCTTTACATCATCGGATTCCAAATTAAAGACAGAAACACAATTTTCCACCGCTTCTTCGGTACCAATACGCTGAATGGTATTGATAATGATTTTCTTGGCTTCTTGCTGTGCCGTAAGCTTAGCTTCTTCTACTGTGGCCTGTATATAGGTCATAGCATCGGATTTTGCCGTATCCTTTAAGGATTCCAACAATTGAGATTTTGCTTCCTCGGCAGATAATCCGGAAATAACCTCCAACTGTTGTACCTGACTTTTATGCAATTTTTCCAGCTCGGATTGTTTCTTTTCCAAAAATTCACTCTTATAATCTACCTCCTTTAGCTTACTCTCTAGTTGCTCTCCTAATTTCTTTCCTTTTGCAAGTTCGCTACTAACCTGTGATTCCTTATCCCTTGTCCGCTTTTCTGCTTCTGAAATTTTCTTATCCTTATGTATGATAACCTTCTCGTGCTCTGCTTTGAGCTCTAAAAACTTTTCCTTGGCCTGAAATATTTTATCCTTCTTAATATTCTCTCCTTCAATATTGGCTTCCTTAACGATATTGGCCGCCTCTTTTTTTGCGCTGGCAATGGTTTTTGAAGCCTTGCCCTTTTCCATAAATTTTGCAATGGCAAAACCAATTCCCAATCCAACCAATCCTATTATTATTGCTATACTATCCATATTTTTTTTGAAAATTATTTATAAAAAAAGCCCACATTGATGGAAGATTTGTACAAACCCCGATAAACAGGTTTAGGGCTACCAGACTGCTCAAGGATCCTTATACAAGTAAGGCTTGCTTTTACAATCTAAACTCACCCTTTTCAAACAAATTAGTGTTGAGTTTGTCAAAAATTAATTACCAATGTGGGCAGTAACTATATTTATTTTAAAGAACGTTATTTCATCCCTAACTTGGAACTGACCAACATATTCAGTGCTTTTAGTCGCTCTGCAGCTTCTTTCACACCTTCTGACTGGTCTATCCCTTTTTGCTCAATTTTAGAGGCAAACTGAAGTGCGCACATGGCCAGCACATCTTGCTTATCCCTAACGGCATAGTTTTGCTCAAATTTCTTTGCCAGCTGTTCTATATTCTTTGCTGCCTTTCTAAGCCCCTCCTCCTGCAATGGATCAATCGTTAAGGGATATACCCTATCTGCTATAGAAAGCTTAATTTTGAGCTTCTCTGCCATATTGTTTATTTACACTATTCCGAAAGTTGGGCAATGCAATGGTCCAACTCTCTTATCAATGTGTTTATTTTAAGCTTAGCTTCGGTCTTATTTGTATCACTGCCCAGCATAGAACTCGCTAATTTTAGTGAATTGTATTTTTCCTGCCATTCAATCACCGAAGCTCTTGTGGCCTCATGATCGTTTTTTACAGTAACCAATTCTTCTTCCAATTTTATGTTGGTATGGTGCAAAAGCTCCAGCTTATGCAACAACTTACTTATTTTATTTTCTAAAGAATCAACAATATCTACCAATTCACTCATTTGCAAATATCAATGCATTTTACACAAAGTTAACACACCTCTTTATACTTAGCAATTCTTTTTTCATTTATTCTCAAAGTAAAATTTCCTACCTCAAGTTAAGAAAAATAATTGAGCCTTTTTATATATTTTATAACACAGACTTTTTTTTGATTTAGGACGGTATTAATTACATTCGTACCAATTATTACTTATATGAAAGGCTTTTTCTTAGGATTTTCTCTAATTACCTCAATATTTTATGGACAAGCTCCGTATCCAAAGGATTTTTTCCGTCCCCCCTTGGATATTCCAATAGTTTTATCAGGAACATTTGGGGAACTGCGCTCCAATCATTTTCATGCGGGAATCGATATAAAAACGCAACAGCGACAAGGATTGCAGGTCTATGCCATAGGCGAAGGTACTGTTGCCAGGATAAAAGTTTCGGAATGGGGCTATGGAAAAGGACTGTATATTGCCCACCCCAATGGTTATACATCGGTCTATGGCCACCTTCAAAAATTTTCACCCGAAATAGAAGCATACGTAAAGAAAATTCAATACCAAAAAAAGTCATTTGAAGTAGAAATTTTTCCGAAATTTTCAGAACTCAAGGTTCAGAAAGGAGATCTTATTGCCTATACGGGAAATACTGGTGGGTCTGCTGGACCCCACCTGCATTTCGAAATTAGGAACAGTGCGTCCGAAATGCCTACAAACCCGCTTCTTTATGGAATAGAAGTGAGGGATGCCACAGACCCTACCTTGTTGGGTGTTTACGCCTATCCTCTTTCGGATAACTCCCAGGTAAATCAGAGTCAGGAAAAAATAAAACTAAGATACCACAGACAGAGTGATGGCAGCTATCTTGCCGACAAGGTAACCGCTCTAGGTACCATTGGGTTTGGAGTAAATACATTTGACCGCCAGGATCTTGCCGCCAATCAAAACGGAGTTTATTCGGTGAAGCAAATAGTGAATGGAAAATTATATACCGATTACGATTTTGAAACATTTTCATTTACAGAAAGTAGATATATAAACACTTTGATAGATTACGACCACTATAGCACCCATAGGGAAAGGGTTCAAAAGTGCTTTAAGGACGAAAGCAATCTCTTGGGTATTTACAGAACCATATACAATGATGGAAAAATAGAGGTGAGCGAAGGTTTATCCTATAATGTCGAAATTCTTATTAATGATCTTGCCGGCAACCTTACCAAATTGATTATTCCGGTGGAAGGAAAAAATGAAGAAATTAAAATTCCAAAAACGGAAGAGAAATCTGATCACTATATTATTGCAAAAAAACCCAACAATTTTGATTTGGGCGGGGCAAAAGTATACTTCCCGGCAAATACCTTTTATGACAATTTTTATATCGATTTAAAAAATGGACAGGACACCATTACCATTCACAACAGTAAGGTACCCGCACATCGAAACTTTACAATAACCTTTGATGTTTCAAAATATTCGGAGGAGGAACGGAAACAGCTATTTATTGGAAGACTGGACAACAATAGATCCGCAAATTACGCCTCTACCTATAAACGGGGTACTACTTTTACCACAAGAACCAGGAATCTGGGAACCTACACCTTGGCGAAAGACACCGTTGCACCAAAGATTAGACCGAAAAATTTTAAAAACAAACAGTGGCTTACCAACTACAGTTATTTAAGCTTAAAGATAACGGATGACCTAAGTGGAATTGACTCTTATGACGCAACCCTTAACGGTGAATGGATACTTTTGGAATATGAGCCTAAGACCAATACCATTACCTATAATTTTGATGATCTTATATTGGATAAAAAACAATGTGATTTGAAAGTCGTTGTTACCGATAATGTTGGTAATAGCAGTACTTTCACGAGTACTTTTTACAGAAAATGAAACATTGAGACTTCTTAAACTATTTTTTCTTGTCGTTATAGCATCTTCGGCAACCAATCTAAAGGCACAAACAGCGACCATAACCGGTGTGGTTTTTGACGAAAACCATACCCCTTTGCCAAACGTTAATATTACATCCAACAACAAAGGAGCTTTTTCCGATGTGAACGGGTTTTATATATTGGAAATAATAGCAGACCAGGAAACAACCATAACTTTTACCCATCTAGGGAACGAAAAGCTAATAATCCAAGATTTAATTCTGAATACCAATGAGAATTATGAATTTAACCCAATTCTGAAAAATGAAGCAATACTTATCGCCGAGGTTGTCGTAACCCCTTCAGGCAATAGGTACGCTGAGGGGATCACCACTATTTCAGCCGATGTTGTTCGCAATATTCCGGGAGCGAATGCTGGCGTGGAAAATATACTGAAGCTTCTACCTGGTGTTTCCTCCAACAATGAGCTCAGTACCCAGTATATGGTACGAGGGGGCAATTTTGATGAAAATTTGGTGTATGTCAATGACATAGAAATCTACAGGCCCTTTCTAATTCGCTCCGGGCAACAGGAAGGCTTGAGTTTTATAAATAGTGATATGGTGGGAAATCTACAATTTTCCGCAGGGGGCTTTCAAGCCAAATATGGCGATAAGCTTTCTTCCGTTTTGGATATCAGCTATAAAACACCGGTTTCTTTTGGACTTAAAATTAGCGCCACCCGCCTAGGGACTGCGACTACTCTGGAAAGCGTATCAAAAAACAAGAAATTATCCTCCTTGACAAGCATCAGGTCCAGGGACAACCGCCTCCTTGTCAATAGCCAGAATACCAATGGCAACTACGACCCTTCATTTTTTGATATTCAACAATATACCACCTATATATTTTCCAATAAATTCCGGATAAGCTATCTGGGAAATATTTCAATCAATAACTACAGAAACCAACCATTTACCAGACAGACCAATTTTGGAACGCTTAACGATATTAAAACCTTGACGGTCTACTATTCCGGAAGTGAAAAAAACCAATATCAGACCTACCTAAATGCCCTGAAAGCGGAATACCAGTTAAACGACAATACCAGCCTGAAATTTATTTCCTCCCTTTATTTTAATAGGGAGCAAGAATATTCCGATGTAATATCACAATACCGGCTTAGCGAAATAAACACAAATCTTGAGGAAAGTGATTTAGGGGAGCCTAGCCCAATAAATGGATTGGCCACGCAATACAATCGTGCCCGAAATGACCTGGATGCAAAAATCTTCAATTTGGAGCATAAAGGAGTCCATACCATGGATGGCAAAGCCATTTCATGGGGACTAAAATACGAGCACACCGATATTAGAGACCAAATTAGGGAGTCGGAATTCATAGACTCATTAGGATATATGGTCCGACCTCCAAACTCTGGTCTTGATCGCAACGAACCGGAAATACCCTTTGAGGCGCCGCTGGTGCCCTACGAGGGTATAATTGCCAGAAATTCGGTAAGCACCAATAAACTTTCCGGATTTGTGCAATATAGCCATCGCACTCTATGGAACGAACATAGCATTTACTATAACATTGGGGCCAGGGCTGGCCATTGGATCGTGAACGGTAAAAACCTTAAAAGCAGCTCGCATACTATATTTAGTCCCAGGGCCCAATTTTCCATTAAACCCAATTGGGCAAAAGATATGTTGTTCAGACTTTCCGGGGGGGTATACCAACAGCCCCCATTATATAGGGAATTAAGAGATAACAATGGCATCGTCCACCCTGAAGTGGAGGCCCAAAAATCATATCATATTGTATTTGGAAACCAGTACAGTTTTAAATTGTGGCAAAGGCCTTTTACATTGATCGGTGAGGCCTACTGGAAAAAAATGACCCATGTTAATCCTTATACCTTAGAGGATGTCCGTATACGATATGCAGCCCAGAACAATGCAAAAGCTTACGCATATGGGGCAGAATTTAGGTTAAACGGTGCCTTTGTTCCAGGCACGGAGTCATGGTTTAGTTTAGGCTACCTTAAAACCGGGGAAAACATTGATGAACGAGGATATATTTCCAGACCAACAGATCAGCGCTTAAAGGTCGGTATTCTCTTTCAGGACTACATGCCAGAGGTCCCGGACGTTAAAATGTACTTAAACCTTGTTTACAATACAGGATTGCCCGGAGGTTCTCCCAGCTATACCGACCCTTATCTTTATCAAAATAGATTAAGGGCATATAAACGTGCAGATTTAGGAATTTCCTATATTTTTGTGGGAGCTAATAAATCCAATGACAAAAATTCGTTTTTGCGGCTTTTTAAGGATTTAAACGTAGGCTTTGAAATATTTAATTTATTTAACAACCAAAATTCCATAACCAACACATGGGTAAGGGATTTGGTAAATCAACAACAATTTGCCGTACCCAATTTTATGACCGGTCGAATTTTAAATATAAAGATAGAAATGCGGTTTTAAATCTGGAAATAAGGTTTAATAACAAAATTGATAAGCACAATGGGGCAACAACCTTAATAAGGCCCATGTTGAAGGACCAACCTAGTTAAACGAGTTGTACAAAAAGAACAAATATCTATAGATGAAAAATATTCTTGTAACTATATTTACCTTTATTTGCTTAGGGTTATCCGCTCAAAAAAACATTTATGAGAGTGATAAGTTTGATGAATTAAGCAATAATCATAATAATTTGGCCATTATCCCATTCTTGACCAACTTGGAATTGAAGGATGAAATATCCAGTGTAGAATTAAAAGATTTGGAAAAGAAGGAGGGATATGCCGTACAGGACGCCTTAGAAACCTATTTTTCCCAAAGAAAAAGGAAAAAGAAATTTTCTGTCGAGTTCCAGAATATCAAGAACACCAATGCCATCCTAATACAAAATGGTATTTCGTATGATAATATTGATATTTACAGTGTAAAGGAACTAGCAGAAATTCTAGAGGTCGATGGCATCATAAGTGGCACTTTAGACTTAAACGTACTTTTGTCCAAAGGTGTCCCCACAGAATTTAGCCTTCTAGATTACATTAACGGCGATGCCAATTATGGCCGAATAGGAGTAAAAATAAGTGACGGTATAACTGGCAAATTGCTGTGGAAATACGAAAAGCAAATCAACAAGAAATCGGGAAAAAACACTACTGACCTCATCGATCTGATGATGAAACTGGCTTCCAGAAAATTTCCATACGACAGGGAACGTCCAAGAGATCGAAAAAAGAACTAGTTTGCACCGAATTCCCTTAAGACCTCAATAACGTAATCCAATTCCTCTTTGGTATTATATTTTGAGAACGAAAATCGTAAAGAAGGTTTTTCCATGTCTTCAGGGGAAAGGATTTCCGCAAGAACATGGGAACCAATATCGCTACCGGACTGACATGCGCTGCCCTTGGAACACGCAATCCCCTTTAAATCCAAATGAAACAATAACATCAGTGCCTTTTCGGGATCAAAAGGGAGGCGCACATTGACAAGGGTGTAGGTACTGCGCTCCATGTCCCCGGAAAGACCATTAAAAGCTACATCGGGAATTGCTTTGGATATTTTTTCTATAAAATATCTTTTTAACACAGTTACATAATTTCTTTCCTCCTCCAAGTGATCATATGCTGCTTTAAAAGCCTCTTCCAATCCTACAATATTATGATACGGTTCAGTTCCCGCCCTAAAGCCGCGTTCCTGTGATCCGCCTAAAATCAATGGCTTTAAACCAGTATTTCTTTTTATATAAGCAAATCCGACCCCCTTGGGGCCATGAAATTTATGGGCCGCAGCAGTTAAAAAATGGGCATTGGTTTTTTGTACATCCCATGGAAAATGTCCAATGGACTGTACCGTATCTGAATGAAACAAGGTGTCATTCTCCATGCAAAGTTTACCCACTGCCGTTATATCTATGATATTCCCTATTTCATTGTTTACATGCATCAAGCTCACTAATTTTTTACTTCCATCCCTCTTCAACAGCGACTCCAAATGGGCAAGATCCGGATTGCCATCGCTATCCAATTCAACGAACAACAGCTCAATGCCATATTCCTCGGCCAGCGCCTGGGCTGTATGTAATACTGCATGATGTTCAATTTTGGAAGTAATTAAGGTTCTGACCCTTAGATCCCTTACACTGCACCTAAGAATCATATTGTCTGCTTCGGTACCTCCCGAAGTGAAGATTATCTCAGCCGGATGGGCATTTAAGTATTTGGCGATGGTTTTTCTCGCCTTCTCGATAGCTGTTTTTGCGGTCCTTCCAAAGCCATGGGAAGAAGACGGATTGCCATAGCAATCTGCCAAGGCATCTTGCATTTTTGAGATGACTTCCGGTCTGACCTGAGTGGTTGCGGCACTATCCAAATAAACCTTTTTCATTAAAAACTGTTCAAATTAAAAGCTTTCCCAACTCCAGGAAAGTTCGTCAAAATTACTTGAAATAAAGTTAATTTCCTGCAAATTGCCCATAAACCTCTAGGTTTATATCTTATATTTCAATTAAATTTGAGGCATGAAAAATCTCTTGACTTTCCTCTTGTGTTTGGCCCTGTATTCATGTGATGATGGGGATCTGCAAATTGAAACTATAAATTTTGACGATAGCGACATTCAATATTGTGGCAGTACAGTTACTACCGGCACCACTTTATTTTTTAAAATGGTGGACAGTGAAGCTTTAATTCTCACCTTGGCCAGTGGGACCCTTAAGAACGAAGCATCGGACGGGGAGGTGGCGTATCCCATTTCCGGCAGCACTATCATCACCTATCGTATTTTTTCGGAGAATGTTACCACAAACTATTTTTGTGATGTAATTCCTGTGACGGAGCCTACTGTTATCGAAGAAATTGAGGCAGAAGGTGGTTCTGTATTAATAACCACTACAGAAATAGTTGATGGTGAAAATACTTCTTATGAACACACCATAAGGTTAAGTGAGATTACCCTGATCAACAATTCCAATGGCCAGCGAATCACCGACCTAAGTATTAACGATTTTGGGACAGTGACCACCAATTAATTATGGGGTATTCTGAAAAAAATATACTTCCGTTGCCCCCATACCGTATTTCTGGTAGTCAGCATCATAAAACTTTGCATTTTCGTACCGTTTAAAAAGAAAATACAGTTCTTCCTTTAATATACCCTCCCCTACACCGTGAATGAATACAACCTTTTGTATCTTTTTACGTAAAGCAAAATCCAGTTGGCGTTTCGCCGTATCCAGTTGAAGGTTCAACATTTCAAAATTGGTCATTCCTTTTGTGGAGGGTGTTAACTTATCTATATGCAGGTCAACTTCCATTTGTGGGGCATATCGTTCCTTGGACCTTAATTTCTTACTATGCCTTTTTTTTGGTATTTCTTTCTCAGCCTTTACTTTGGCCACCTCAAAATTGGACACTTTAATGGCATTGGAGCCGGCTATTTTCAATAATTCGGCCTCCGTATATTGCAGCAAGAACCCGTCCTTGCTTTCCACGGTAATTTGCCCACCATTTATTTTAACCACAACCCCTTGAACAATATCATCAATGGCCTCAACCTGATCCCCAACCTTAAAATCCATTAGTTATTTTCTTTGTCTTTCTCTTCTTCATTATATTGGCCTATACTCCACAACTGTGTAGTCTTGTGCAAACCAAGCATTAAAAGGACAATTCCAATGCTCAACGCATATTCCTCTTGCATAATATGGTCTCCCAACCCAGCAATTCCCGCTCCTAGTAGGATCAGTACCAAATAAAAAGTGCGTTTTGTTTTCATTGCCCAAAAATAATGGTAATTTTCGGTAAAGAATTATATTAGCACTTTAAATAATCCTGATGGCAATTCTGTTGGAACTCGAAAACTATATGCTGCCTTGCATGAACAAGCAGCTTTTCGGTATTGAGTGCCCTGGATGTGGCTTTCAACGGTCTATTTCCTTTTTGTTGGAAGGCAATTTTATTGATGCCCTAAAGATATATCCAGCCATATATACTCTTATTTTTCTAGTAGGTTTTATTGGTGCCTCCCTAGTATTCAATATTAAGAATTCCTTCAAAATAAAAATCTACCTTCTATACTTAAACGCCGGAATCATCATTGTAAGTTATGTTTACAAAATGGTTCATCTAATACATTAAAACACAATTATGGAACAACAAAAACTACCTAACGCAACACTAATTTTAGTTTTCGGGATTATTTCAATCGTAACTTGCTGCTGCTATGGGGTTATTGGATTGATATTTGGTATAATAGGCCTAATTCTAGCTAACAAGGCCACCAGTCTATACGCTTTAAACCCGAGTATATATGAAGGATACAACAATGTTAAGTTAGGCAAGACTTTATCGATTATAGGCATTGTCCTAAATATACTGGTATTTATCTTCTTCATTTGGATCATCTCCATTATTGGTTGGGATGCCTTACAGAACGAAGAACTGATGAGGGAAAGAATGGAAGATTATTTCCAAAACCTTCAATAAGCTTAAATACGACCAAACAATTTTATAACAATTTTATGGAAAATAATCAAACCAGACCAAAACCCAACAACTATTTGGTTTTGGCCATCCTAAGTACTGTATTTTGTTGCCTGATCCCTGGTATAGTCAGTATCGTAAATGCAGCCAAGGTAAATGAGGCTTATGCCCTTGGCAATTATGAACAGGCCGAAAGAGCATCCAAAAATGCCAAAACATGGGCTATTGTTGGTATTGCCATCGCCGGCTTATTTTGGCTAATATATATAGCATTCTTCGGCTTGGCCCTTTTTGGAGGATTAATGAGCGCAGGTGATTTCTAGCAGAAAGAACATAATCGGAGTTATCCTATTGGGAATTGTATTCTTTGGAATACTGCTCCTTTATTTTTTTTACAATCCCAGTAAATCCCATTTATTTCCAAAATGTCCATTTTTAACGGCCACAGGCTATTACTGCACGGGATGTGGAAGCCAGAGGGCCTTACATGATCTACTACATTTTGATATCAAAGGCGTTGCCCGTCATAATTTGCTCTTTCTTCCAGCCTTTTTATTGATTGCCTATCATTGGATCCGAAATTATGCCCCACTAAGGAACAGAACAACTTTGCCCGATCTTATTTATCATCCCAAAACTCCGATAGTGCTATTTGTAATAATCGCCTTGTTTACAATTCTAAGGAATATAAGGATGTATCCTTTTATCCTTTTGGCTCCAGGATAAAAATAGCCCGTTATATATACAATAACGGACTATTCATTTTAATTATTAGTCAAATACCTAAGTGCAAACAAAGGCAGGCCCTCAAGGCTTCGGAAGGAAAGTACCAATAACATTTCTACGCCCGCCTGAACGAATCGGGAAGGCCGGCCTAAACGGAACAGGCAGGTTTTGATCTCGATTATCGAGTACATTATTTTTCAAACTTCTTAAGTGTTTTTATAATAATCCCCACACACTCCAAAAGTTGTTCCTTTTTCATCACCAGAGGAGGAGCAAATCTTATAATATTTCCGTGTGTAGGTTTGGCCAGGAGACCGTTATCCCTTAAAGCCAAACAAATATCCCAAGCTGTGGTACTATCTTCGGTATCATTTATCAAAATAGCATTTAACAAGCCCTTGCCCCTAACGGCATTGACAATATTACAACTAGGAATAAACTTATTGAGTTCTTCCCTAAAGAGTTCGCCAAGTTGAAAGGCATTTTCTGCCAGCCCCTCTTCCTTTACAACTTCCAAGGCTGCAATGCCTACAGCAGCAGCCACCGGATTACCGCCAAAAGTACTGCCATGGCTACCGGGTCGGATAACTTCCATAATTTCATCATTGGCCAGAACCCCGGAAATAGGATAAACCCCTCCTGAAAGAGCCTTTCCCAAAATTAATACATCCGGTTTCACCTCGGGTGTACCACTGCAATGCCTGTCAGGACAACTACAATTACCACAGGTAGCTAATAATTTTCCAGTACGTGCGATTCCTGTCTGCACCTCATCGGCTATAAAAAGTACGTTATGCTTTTTGCACAATTCCTTTGCCCCGTACAGATATCCTTCCGTTGGCACATATACCCCGGCCTCCCCTTGTATGGGCTCTACCAAGAATCCAGCTATATTTGTATTACTCTCCAGAACCTCTTCCAAGGCCTTTAGGTTGTCGTACTCAATTTTAAGGAAGCCTTCTGTGTAGGGTCCATAGTTTTTACGGGCAACCAGATCATTTGAAAAAGAGATAATAGTGGTTGTACGACCATGAAAATTATTTTCACAGACTACAATTTCTGCTTGGTTTTCAGGAATACCTTTTTTTTCATAAGCCCATTTTCTACAAATTTTAAGTGCCGTTTCAACGGCCTCCGCACCAGTATTCATGGGTAGTAACTTGTCATACCCAAATGTATCGGCCGCCAACCTCTCAAACTTGCCGAGCATGTCATTGTAAAAGGCTCTGGATGTAAGAGTGAGCGTTTGAGCTTGACCAATCAAGGCGTTGATAATTTTAGGGTGACAATGGCCTTGATTTACTGCCGAATAGGCCGATAAAAAATCGTAATATTTCTTTCCTTCAACATCCCAAACAAAAACTCCTTCCCCCCTACTTATAACTACGGGCAATGGATGATAGTTGTGTGCTCCGAATTTTTCCTCCAATGCAATTGCATCCTTAGAAGTTAATTTTTCTAAAACCGACATGATATGATAATTTAAAATAAAACTTTAGCAATTCCTTCTTGGGGAGAGAAATCATCCATTTATTGTAGTAGGGGCAATTTACGAATTGTAATTTGCTTCTTAAAACAATTTATGAATTGATTTTCATTACGGAAAAACCTACTGTTCAATCCTTTAGTTCAAACCTGGCGCTCACGGGATAATGGTCGGACAAATACCAATTCCCTGCCGCATTATGAACTTTTGCTTGCAAACATTTTTTATTTAAATCAGGTGAAACCATAATATAATCTATACGTTCCAGACGCGAGGCCAATTTTTCCTCGGATTCCTTGTTTATTTTCGCCAAAACCCGTCCCGGAAAGCTGCCCCTTTCACTAATACCCGCTGAAAATTTTTGGACTACATCGTACAAAGGGATTGAAAGGAATTTAGACATTACGGCATAATCAAAGTTGCCGTTTATAATATTGCCTTTCAACCCCTTTTCCGCATTGGATTCCCGCAATCTCTTTAATAGATAACCATTGGGATCGTA
Source organism: Arenibacter sp. F20364 (assembly GCF_023015905.1). GTDB lineage: Bacteria > Bacteroidota > Bacteroidia > Flavobacteriales > Flavobacteriaceae > Arenibacter. The sequence continues at coordinate 183,053 of NZ_JALKBD010000009.1, forward strand.
CAAATCGGCATCAAAAGGTGAATGGTCGTTAAAATCTCCCAAAACCACATATTTGGAACTAGTTTCGATGATGGCCTCCAATTTTCTTGAAAGTATATTGGTCTCTTCACGTCTTCTTCCAATGCTTCCGGGATGCAGATGAATTACCAAAAAATCGATTCCGTTGGTTTTGCAATGCAAAGCACCATGATGCATACCTTCTACAATTCTTTCTTTGAGCTCTATTGGGTATTTGGAGGTAAAACCAACGGAATATCCTGTAGTCTTTAACAAAACGGAATAGGGATGCCCCCAAGCTGTTGCATCTTCCTGCAACTTTTCAGGGGTATAGGCACATAATTCCTGAAGTGCCACGACATCTGGAGTTTGAGTACTTATCCAATTGCGCACTTTTTCCCTTCTTTCCTGATCTTTGCCCCAATCATAACCATTCCAAATATTATAGGTGATAATTCCAAAATCGCCTTTCGTTTCCTGTGATACCATCAATAATGGGAACAGGAGAAAAATCAATAGAATATTTTGAGTGCATTTTTTCAATCTGTGCTTCATTTCATTCTTAATTTTATTCGACAATAACTTCCAAGGGAATCTGCACATTAAAAGAACTGCCATCGTTTTTAGCGTTTACATTTCCCAAGGCAGATGCTGCATACAAATATTGGGGTATACCCTCATCATTCAACAACAATTGCGGACGTTCCAATCTGTCAACCTCAATGATAGAACCATCCGTCAAAAGTAATTTTCGCTCCATAAAGAGAGGGTTTTTTGTCAAATCCCATACTATTCCATCAGAGGAAGATAAAAGGGCCAAAGTTTTTTTATGCCCGGTCAGCCTACCGGAAAAGTCCTTCACTATGGCCAAAAATTTTTGAATTTTATGGGAGTACCAAACAAAGGGGTCTTCTGTGCTTGCCAAGGTACCGTTGGGCATTCTCACATCAAAAACAAAACTATCCAAAGGCCGGAATGGACCATTAGGATTGTTACCTATAGCTACTCCATGTACCCCCTTCCACTCTGGCTCGTAAACATTGCCCTTAAAATACAGCATATACTTTTGGTTTATGGGATTATAATCCACAGAAGGGTTCACTACAATTATGTTGTCGGGCTTTGCCTTTGTACCAATTGGGGAACCATTTAGAATATGATCCGATTTCACCCTTGTTCTAGGTATTAATAATGGCCGTTTTGGACGATCAAAATTACCCGAAAGCAAATTTTCAAAACTCTCAAACTCCAACACCCCAATACAAAGGGACTGTTGCACCCTTGAACGTTGGTCCAAATTTTCGCCTTTGGACCCCTTGGGCTGTTCTCCAGGATCTTTGGACCCTATATAATAGAGATAATACTTTCCATTAAATTTTTTAATATGTGGATTGTGTACCATTTGGGCATCCCATGATGAGTAATCCCCATGGTAACGCGTACCCTTCAATACTATTTTTTGAAACTCAAAATCCCTATCCGGATAGTCTGAAACAGCATAGCCAATTTTGGATTGCAACACCCAATCCCGCGCAAAGCTTCCTCCTTCCTTCCCGCTTTCCCACAGTGAAAAAAGCATATGATATTTACCATCGTCCCCTTTAACCACACTTGCGCCCCAAACAAAATAATTGGGAATTTGAAATATGGATGCCCCTATTATTTCATTTGGAGATTCCATTACATCTACCATTTTGGAATCAATTCTTCCAGCTGTGACCCTTATATTTTGGGCCCTGCAAAAAAAGCTATTGTGTGTGCCCAATAACAGGATTGCCAATATTAAGTAAGATAAAGTACCGTTCAATTTCAATTTGTAGTTTTCCTTGGCACCATGACACATTTTTACTTTCAAAGATCTGTCAGTTTTGCTAATTTGATCCATATTGGATCCCTAAATCATTAGTCCTAATTTCCCTTAATTTCCCTGCCAATATCTTTTGCATGTCCTGGACCACATCTGAATAAGCAGGATTATGTGCCAAATTATTGTACTGTTTGGCATCGTGCTCCATATCAAAAAGTTCCATTCCAGCTCCGGCATCTTCATCGTATTGAATATATGCCCATTTATGGTTGCGCAGTAAAAAGGACTTTCCTCCTTGGGTTACGGAAAAAGCATAATCCCGTACGGTGGTCTTAGGATCGTCCAAGGTTTTAACCAGACTTTTTCCCTGTAAGTGTTCCGATGCCTTTAGCCCTGCCAATTCTGCCAAAGTAGGATATAGGTCCAAGAGTTCCGAAAAGGAGTTGCAAACGGCCGGAGCCTTACCGGGAACCTTTATAATCAGGGGAACCCTAACCGATTCCTCATGTAGACTTACTTTCATCCAAAACCGATGCTCCCCCAGATGAAATCCGTGGTCCGAAGTAAAAACAACAATGGTATTTTCCTCCAAGCCTTCCTCCTTTAAGGTTTTTAATATCTTTCCTACCTGGGTATCCATATAGGCGACGGATGCATAGTAGCCTGCTACGGCCTTTTTTTCCTGCTCTTCGGACATTTCACCATTTACACTGGTTACGTAATTAATTCCACGGGCTGGAATATCGTCCCAATCATTTTCTACTTTGGGCGGTAAAACCATTTGCTGGTGTGGATAAGGTTCAAAATACTTTTTGGGAGCAACAAAGGGCACATGCGGCCGTACCAGACCCACCGCCAAAAAGAAGGGGTTATTCCTATTCTCTTTAATAAGTTGAACAGCTTTTTCAGCAGTTTTTCCATCTGAATGCACCAAATCATCCCCATCTGCCTTTACAATGGTCATGACATTACCCCCTTTTCTGGGCTTTAGACCATAGGGGTTATTCTGCACCAATTCGGCTTCTCCTTCAGCGGTCCATTCCGGTCCTTGACTATTGAACCGTTCGGTCCAAGAGGCCTCGTCATCCTGGCCGTTAGAACCTGTTTCAATATCTATGGGAACTCCCATATGATATATTTTACTAACCCGGGCAGTGTAGTACCCATTGTCTTTAAACAATTGAGAAAGGGACTTACGCGAAGGGCCCACATTTTCCCTACCACTTACATATCCATAAGTAGTAGTTGCGTTGGGATAATAGCCAAACATTAAGGATGCTCTTGAAGGGCCACAAACTGGATATTGGGTATATGCCCTTGTATACTGGACGCCTTTGGCCGCCAATTGATCAATATTGGGAGTGTACGACGCCCTATTTTCATAAGATGAAATGGCAGTGGCGGTTAAATCATCAGCAATTATGAAAAGTATATTTGGTTTATTGCCCCTAATTCCTTTTGCTGTTCTGCCCTGCTGAGCCTGTCCAGAAAAAAAGCTGATCATGAAAAGGCAAAAAAAGAATTTTATCATTATAATTAATTTATAGGGTTTAAAGATTAATGTTCATTACGATCAGACGACTAATATTCTGTGCCCTTAAATTTATCATATGCCGCCAATTCAAACAAATCGAAACAATTCTTGGCCCCGATTTGTATTTTATTTCTGCTAATGCCAAAACGAATCTAACAAATACAAATAAGACTCTGTTAAAAAGCTAGATAAATCCTAAAAAAATCTCCTATTTTTGCGCCATGCGCAGAAAGAATAGAAGACAAGTTTTTGAAAACGTAGAGGTAGTAGATGCAGGAGCCAAAGGAAAAACCATTGGAAAAGCACCCGATGGAAGAGTAATTTTCTTAACCAATACAGTACCTGGTGATGTGGTAGATGTTATGACCACAAAAAAAAGAAAGGCCTATTTTGAAGGCGTTGCCACTAATTTCCATACCTATTCGGACAAAAGAACCACGCCTGTTTGTGAACACTTCGGGGTTTGCGGGGGGTGTAAATGGCAGGATATGGGTTACGAGCACCAGCTATTTTATAAGCAAAAAGAGGTGGAAAACAATCTTCGCAGAATTGGTCATTTGGAATTGCCCAAAACCAATGCCATTTTGGGATCCAAAAAGCAATATTTTTACAGGAACAAGATGGAGTTTTCTTTTTCGGACAGTAGGTGGCTTACCCTGGAGGAAATAAACTCCGGTAAAGAAATTGATGACAAAAATGCGTTGGGATTTCATATTCCAGGAATGTGGGACAAAATATTGGACATAAAAAAATGTCATTTGCAGGAAGATCCTTCCAATGCGATCAGGTTGGAAATAAAAGATTTTGCCATTAAGAACAACCTGTCCTTCTTTAATCCCCGAAACCAATGGGGCATGCTGCGGACGGTGATGATACGCACTTCCTCTACAGGTGAAATAATGGTAATGATTCAGTTTTACGAGGACCATTTAGAGAAGCGGGAATTGCTGTTGAACCATTTAGCATCGATCTTTCCAGAGATAACCTCCTTGTTATATGTTATCAACCAAAAACAAAATGACACTATATATGACCAAGAAATCATATGTTATTCTGGACGGGACCATATATTTGAGGAAATGGAAGGCCTTCAGTTTAAAATAAATGCCAAATCATTTTATCAAACAAACTCGGACCAAGCCTTTGAACTATACAAAGTAACCCGTGATTTTGCCGGACTTACCGGAAATGAATTGGTTTACGACCTCTATACCGGTACAGGGACCATTGCCCAGTTTGTAGCAAAAAAAGCCAAAAAGGTGATAGGCATTGAGGCCGTTCCAGAGGCCATTGCAGATGCTAAGGCCAATGCAGAAAGAAATAAAATAGATAATGTAGATTTCTTTGCAGGGGATATGAAGAATGTCTTTAATCCGGCATTCATCAAAGAGCACGGCAGGCCCGACCTTATTATTACGGATCCTCCTAGAGATGGTATGCATGCTGCCGTTGTTCAGCAAATATTGTCTATTGCCCCTGAAAAGGTTGTATATGTTAGCTGTAATAGTGCTACACAAGCCAGGGATCTTGAAATGATGAAGGAGGATTATGAAATACTGAAAGTGCAGCCCGTGGATATGTTTCCACAAACCCATCATGTTGAAAATGTTGTACTTTTGAAAAAACGGACCAAATAGTCCATCGAAGCATGAAAAAAATCTATATTCCAATACTCTTTATAATTACATTTATTGGCTTCGTAGCCTGCGAGAAAGATGATATTTGTATAGACGGAAACACCCCCTTGCTGGTTATTAGATTTTATGACGTGGACAACCCCACTGAATTAAAAAAGGTTAGCAAATTTAGAATTGTGGGAATTGGTCAAAATACCACGGTTACCACCGTATCCGATAGAACCGATTCGGATTCCATTGCCATTCCATTAAAGGTTGCAGAAAACAGAACAGGTTTTTATTTTATCAACAACTCTTCAGACGTTGAAGCTACCAATTCCGAGGGAGAGACAATAACCGTAGAAGGAGGGGATTTAGATACCTTGTACTTAAATTATACCAGAATAGATAAGTTTGTTTCCAGAGCATGTGGATATATTGCCAATTATGAAGATGTAAGTAGCGATCTAAAAATGGAAACGGACAACTGGATAAAGGATATAGAAATTGTAACCCCATTGGTAGAAAATTCAACAGCGGCCCATGTTAAGATATTTCATTAGTAGTTTTTTATTTCTCGCCTTTCTTTTAGGTTACTCACAAAGTAAGCCTATTGACTTGCAGCCAAAAGACACTGTGGCCCACACCGACCCTTACGGCATTAGGGTAGGGATAGATCTTAGCCGCCTGTTAATATCATTTCTAAATGATGACTATCAAGGACTTGAAATAGTTGGGGATTATAGAATTACGAATAAACTTTATGTGGCTACAGAACTGGGTAATGAAAAGAATACCAAACAAGAAGACCTATACAATTTTACCACTTCTGGAAGCTACTTAAAACTGGGGGTAGATTATAACACCTATGGAAATTGGTATGGTATGAACAACTCTGTACACGTAGGGGGACGCTATGCCTATAGTACTTTTAGCCAAACTTTGAACAACTATCAAATATATGACACCGACCGATATTGGAACGACCCCGATTATCAAATCAATCCGGACCCCAATGCCATCAACGATTTTCCATTGGGTTCAGATATCGCCAAAGAATTTAGTGGATTAAATGCCAGTTGGCTGGAGGCCGTGCTAGGTGTTAAGGCGGAACTTTTTGCCAATATTTATTTGGGGGCCAGTGTTCGTATTGGGTTCCTGGTCAGCAACAAGGACCCGGACAATTTTAGAAATCTATGGATCCCAGGATTCAATAAAGTAACAGACGGGAGTAAATTTGGTGTTGGCTACAATTATTCCATTACTTATTTTTTACCGCTTTACAAAAAAGCCAAAAAAATTAAGGAAAAGGAAGAAAAAGAACCGCCAATCCCAGAAAAACCTAGAGCTCCCGGAAACCCTTAATAAATATCCATTTCATCATCAATTTTTCTCCGGATTTTGATTTTATAGCACTAAATTTAGGTGCCAAAAAACTTGCTGCTACCGCAGCTATAAAGGCCAGCACCAAAGTGTTGAGAGATAAGAACATACCCAATAACAATCTACCTGCCACAAATAAAATGGCGAAGCCTAGAAAATTAAAGAGAAGAGCTTTGTATTTCGGTTTCAAGATTACTATACTTTTAAATTATCAATTACAGGCTATTCCGCTTTATTAAATTTGGCCTTCTTACTCCCCTCGTACATTACGTATTTTACCAGGCGCGACTCCAAATGGCTATTAAAGACCTTGATCTTTCTGGAAGGACGAAGCCCTACAAACTTTAAGGCCTCCAAATTGGATGTAATGAACCAGGCATCGGTACCAGGGTAATTTCGTTTTAAGGTATTACCTATATCAGTATAAAAATCCTCCATTTCTATATCCAAACGCTCCCCATAGGGCGGATTGAATACCATGTGCAAATGGTTGTCCGTGAATTTCTCGGTATCAAAAAAGTTTTTCCTCTCCACCATTATATAATCGGATAAATTGGCATTAACAATATTATCCTGGGCCTTTCTAATAGCGGAAGGTGCCTTGTCATATCCAATGATCTTATGATTAAACTCCCTTGTTCTTTTAAGGCTACTATCCACAATTTTTTCAAAAAGATCGGCATCAAAATCGTGCCATTTCTCAAAGGCAAATTCCTTCCTATTAATGTTGGCTGGAATATTACAGGCAATCATGGCCGCTTCTGTCAATAAAGTGCCACTACCGCACATCGGATCCAAAAAATCACATTGTCCGTCCCATCCACTTAACAACAACAGACCGGCTGCCAATACCTCATTTATGGGTGCAATATTGGTAGCAGTCCTATACCCCCTTTGGTGCAACGACCTTCCCGAGGAATCCAAGGCCACATTGCATTGATCATTTTGAATATGGATATTGATCCTTACATCCGGGAATTTAATATCCACATCCGGCCTACTGCCGTCCGTATCCCTAAACTTATCCACTATGGCATCCTTGGTTTTTTGGGATACATATAAGGAATGGGAAAAGTTTTCACTATTTACTGTTGCGTCTATAGCAAAAGTAGTGGAGGTTGATAGATAATCAAACCAATCCATAGCATAGATCCTTTTGTAAAGTTCATTCTCATCCCGAACCCGAAACGAATGGATAGGTTTAACAATTTTTATTGCAGTTCGCAAACAAAGGTTCGCCTTGTACATAAAACCTGTATCGCCCTCAAAAAAAACACTCCTAACCCCTTCTTCAACATTCCCAGCACCTAGATTACGCAGTTCCTTGGCTAAAATTTCTTCAAAACCAAACATGGTCTTGGCCACCATTTTAAAATTATTGTTCATATCTACCATTAAGATTACCGCAAAAATACGTTAATTTTAGCCCTTATTAGATTATATGGTAATTTTGTACCAATCCAGAATTAATCCTTAATGAAATATTTATTACCCATTCTTGGCGTATTGCTAAGTTTTATCTTTGTATACTTCACCAAACCAAAAAATAAGGAAGTATTTAAACTTTTCCTCGCTTTTAGCGGAGCTTTTTTACTGGCGCTTACTGTTTTTGAATTGTTCCCAGAAGTTTATGGTAGTGCGGAGCCAAAAACTGTTGGGGTATTTATTATGCTGGGAATCCTACTGCAGATTTTTCTTGAATTTTTTTCCAAGGGGGCCGAACACGGGCATGTTCATTTAGATCCCGAAAAATCCGATTTTCCGTGGATGCTTTTCATAAGCCTATGCATTCATTCACTACTAGAAGGATTGCCTATAGAAAACCACGGCACTATTCTTTACGGAATTTTGATACACAAAATTCCCATTGCCATCATCCTTAGCATATTTTTATTAAGCTCTAAGATCAAGTTACCGTCCGCAATATTTTTTATTGTGCTTTTCTCATTAATGACACCCATAGGCACCTACATTGCTGCCAATTATGAGTTTGTCCACACCTATGCCGTCTTGCTGAACGCTTTGGTCATTGGTGTTTTCCTTCATATTTCCACTGTAATTCTATTTGAAAGTTCGGAAGCGCACAAATTCAACCTACGTAAATTGGTAGTCATTATACTAGGTATCGTAATTGCTTATTCCCTATAGGATGTTTAGTAAGGAAGAAGCTAAAAAGTTAAGACAAGAGTTCTGGATTTCATTCGGAAAATCTTTTCCCAGAAAATGGATTCTTTACAACACCGGAATTAAGGATTTCTCCTTTAAGTTTCATTTTGATCTGTCAACCGCAATGGTCTCTATGGATATTGAAAACCAAAATCTAGAGAAACGTCTGGAATTATGGGAAAAATTGATTTCACTTCAGTCGATTTTTAAAAAGGAATTTCTGCCAAATGCCCTGTTCGAGGATACGGTTTTCCTAGAAAATGGGAAAGAAATTTCAAGGGTGTCCGTTAGTTTAATAAATGTTTCCATACACAACAAAAACACTTGGCAGGAGACCATGGTATTCCTGAAGGAAAATATGGCCAAAATTGAAGAATTCTTCAGCGAATATGAAGATATAATTAGACCTTAAAGCACATCGATCAAAATAAAACACCAATGGCTTATGGCACCTCCCAAAACAAACAAATGCCAGATGAAGTGATTATAAGGGATTCTCTCAATAGCATAAAAAAGAATCCCTAGAGTGTAAAAAGCGCCCCCAAGAAAAAGCGCCCCTAGCCCCACGGTGGTGGTATTAATCAGTAAGTTATCCAAATCCAATACGATCAACCAGCCCATTATCAAATAAAGCAAAAGCGAAATAAATTCATATTTTCCTGTGTAAAATATCTTCATAAGCGTCCCAACGGCAGCTATACCCCAGACAGTATAAAAAAGTAACCACCCATTACCTTTTTCCAACAATATTAATGCTACCGGTGTGTAGGTGCCAGCAATTAAAAAATAAATACTGATGTGATCCAATATTCTTAATTTGTTTTTCAAATTGGGATCCTTGACACGATGGTATATGGTTGATGCCGTAAATAATAGTACAAGGGTAAAACTGTAAACAATAATGGAAAAAGTACCATAGGAGGATTCATGCCCACTATTCGTATATAGAACAACAAAACCTAACAGCGAAAGAATGATACCGAGGGCATGTGAGCGGCTATTTAGTATTTCCTCATTAGAAACCATACCGTAAAATTAAGCATTTGCTTCTATTGAAGATTAAAAATATAATTACGAGTTCATTCGGTTATTAAATCAGCCCATATTTTATTTTACAACAAGTTTAGCCCGCATCACTGAAGAGTGTCCTGGAAAGGTACAAACTATCCAATATTCACCAGGTTCCTCGGGCATTTGTACGAATATTTTTTCTGATGTTTCCGGTTGTAGAATAGCGGTATGGTACAATACTAAATCGGTATCTGGAACATAATTGTAATCAGGACCTTCCAGTCCCAGCATCAAGGCCATTTGACCCACCTTATCCACCGACTCCTTACCCTTCCGGGTAATTACCAGGTTGTGCATCATATCGTCGTTATTATTAAAGGTGAGCTCTACCCTAGCACCCCTTTTGACTTGCACTTCCTCAACGTCATATTTCAGTCCCGGTTTGGTTCCGATCATCAATTTTTGATCGGATTTATTATTCCAATCACTGGGCATTTTTATAATTCTTTTAGGCTGAATAATATTTTTGCCCGATTTGGCCGTTACTGTCATTTGTGGAGACTTCAATACCCCACCTGGGACCTCGTTTAGGGTATAGTAACCAGTGTTATGAAGCAGTTTCTTTCCAGTAACAGAGGTGAGCTCAGGAATTTTCAGCTCGTGAATAAATCCTAAACGCATGCCGTGCAAGGTCAATTTAACGGATAGTCCATCTGGAGAAACCTCTGCCTTGTGGACCATTACTGGTTGTTCTTCGGTGATTGGGCTTCCATAGGTATTGTGATATTTATAGGTGAAATTTTTCATTTCATAGCTAGTTATATCACTTGCCAAATTTTTATTGACAGGTTGAGTAAATTCCAGTTGAAATCCGTCATCCAAGGCTTTCATAGTTTTTATTTCAAAGGGTATTTTCCCGGTCCAGGCAAGCCGTTGCAAACCATATGGAGCTTTCCCAGTAGAAGACCAGCCCCTACTGGTCATACCAACAAACATACTATGATCACTTCCCCAGATCATCCGTAATATTCCAGAGGAAAATCCTTCACGAAACAAAAAGGAGGCACCTTGGTATACCCCGTTGACTTTTTCCATATATACCCGCATAATCTTGCTATGTCCCTGGTCCCCAATAAATATCTGGCCATCAAAAGGTCCAAATTTTCCTTTGGTAGTATCGTATAAAATGTCCGATGTGGAAATTCCTTGTATCGTATGGGGGAACCATATTGCCGGAGCTTTAAGTTCGGGTACCTTTTTGGCATATTCATAGAGGCTTAAACCAGATTGTTTTTCAATTTCCTCCTGTTTCAATTTTAAAGGCGATTGTGGATCATCTATCCAACGTAAACCTTCTGGGTTACCTGCGAAATCGCCTACTTCCAAATGGGTCATCCTTCCTGAACCTACCCAGTCCCCTTGATTTTCCGTGTAGAAAAAATCCCCTTCAGGACTAATCTGAAAACCTGCTGGCGATCTTAAGCCCGTGGCTATTGGCGTCATGTCCCCTTCTGGAGTTATTTTTAGCATCCATCCCCGCCACTTGACCAAACTGGCTCCATGGCCGATCCAGGATAAATTTAAGGTAACCAACATGTCCCCATTGGGCAAGATTTTAGGTCCATAGGAATAATCGTGATAATTCCCGGAAAGTGGCCAAGAGTAAATAGTCCTATAACTATCTGCCTTTCCATCCCCATTCTTATCATCCAACCTGGTCAATTCTCCCCTTTGGGAAAGATAAAAGCCATTATCCTTATAGGCCAAGCCCAAAGCTTCGTGCATCCCATGTGCATATCTTTTATACTTTGGATTTAGGCTATATGGCTTATCTATTAACCACACCTCGCCCCTTCTGGTGGAAACTCCTAATTTATCCCCATCAGTAAAGGCCAAACCTCCTACTTCCAATACAATATCATCTGGAATGGGCACATCCACTATTTTATAATATTCCGACTCGATTTTGGCTAGCTCCGAACCGTTCTGACCATAGGCCAACTGTAATGTACCTAATAAAAAGATTAAGGAAACTACCTTATTAAAATGCTGCATAATTGGTTGTTTTGGGTTACCAAATAATATTGTAATTAATGTTATTATCGCCTGCGGGTATCTTTAGAAGTAATTCATCCCGCCCATTCGAATGCCGGATCACAGGAACCAATCCGTCGTTTCCGGAAAAATCTATGAAATAACTCTCATCATTCACAATAAAGGTATCATCCTGGAGCTGTTGGATTGATTCCCCTTCGGCCATTTTATGCCAGATATCTTCTTTTCCATTGATGGTAATAGAACGATTTAGTCCACGACCACTTTCAGAAGATTTAAATGAATTTTTAATAGCTGTTCCTTCAACTTGATACAAGAATACTGGTAGACCATTTTTTTCTATTTCATACCCCAGTTGCCTGTACTTTATATTTGAAGGAATACTATCTGGCCAAACAGTATCCCTGTCTTCCAAAATCATAAAATCCGGATTACCGTGAAAGGAGACTGAAAATCCCTTTGGTTCCGCAAGTTGGTCGATACCTCGGGCATGCCACATTTGGGTTACATCAAGAAAATTGCCCTGCCATACTTTTAATATGGACCCCCTATTTAAATCGTAGGAAAAATTTATATGCTCCGGGGTGCCTACGGCAATACAATGAGTTCTTTTTTCTCCCTTATGCATCATATAACCACGCTGGATAGCAACTTCGTCCCTTACGTCAATGACAATATTATCATCGGACCCCCGTTTTGCACTGCTCAGAGAACCCGTAGCCGCCAAGGACAATTTTTGAATTTCAGGGCCCTCTACCTCTAGTCCAAAGCCTGTATTCCAAGGGTTGTGCTTATTGTAAATAAAAGTGAACGGAACTATCCCCTTTAACAATTCTACCTTTGCTATACCGGGTTCTTTTAAGGAATAACTTCCATTTAAATTGACTATCGTATCATTGTCTATTAGTAATAATCCACCTCCATTATTTACTTTATAATCAAAAAGATATGTACCTGAATTGGGAATGTTCATATTACCCTGATACTTCAATACTCTCTTAACCCTGTCTCCCGTGACCATTTTTGCAGAAATACTATCTGTATTTATTTCCCGTACCACTGTAAGGGTGTCCAAACGAGCAATGGTATTGGAATTACTTTCATATTCCGTCATCATCATATCGGATAGGGATATGGTTTTATCCTCGTATAGCTTATACTTAATATTCCTAAGCGCAACAGGGCCATGATCTCCTTGTATCATTAATGGGCCTCGTAGTTTTTCATCCTCAAATGATGCCGCCCGGGTTGGACCTGTGACCTCCACATTCTCTTGGATCAAGACACCGTTCAACCATACCTCCTGAAAAATAGCATTCTTAATTTTGGAACCAGACTTGTCGAACCTAGGGGCGTGAAATATAATTTTATAGTGTTGCCATAATCCAGGGGATTTTGAAGCGTTGATCTTTGGAGAATGTCCTTCGAACTTCTCATTTCCCTTACCACGGGCATCATCCCATCTCTGATAAATTCCGCCCATATCACCGGATGTTGGTTCCTTTACTCCCCAACTATCCAATAATTGCACTTCATATCTGCCCTGAAAATAAATTCCGGAATTAGAGTTGACCGGCATCATTACATCCACTTCAATTTCGATATCCCCATGCTCAAAAGAAGTGAAAATATGACCGTTTTTACCATTTTGATTAGGCTGATTGACAAGAGCACCTACACCAGGCGTTGTTTCAATTGTCCTTTCCAAAGACCTGTCAACATAAACCTCCTTTACAATTTGCCAATTGTCAGTTTCCGCCTTAAAAGCAGACAAATCATCTAGAGTTATTGCTGTAAATGGTAAGTAATCTTTGATTTTCAAAGGTTTCTCAGGGGTGATGTCCACTTCTTGGGTTTTACGTTCACCGCATGAAATAAGCACTAATAATAGCCCACCAAAAAGTATAGGAATTTTCATAAAATAAAAGCTTAGGTTGATCGAAACTGTGGTTACAGATACTAAATATATAACTTTAAGTTATAAAACTACAATAAAGCTGGGTTCTAGCAACAAATCTCGTTTGCCCCAACTCCCGTAACAGTGGTCATTTGCACTACGAAAAGGTTTTCGTAAAATTGAGTATTAGCAGATAGCCATTCCAATTAATTGAATGATGTGGTTGGAACTAATTTTGGTAGCTAGATGAATATATCTATATGGACAATCAATCATCCAATGTAGCAATGGGTCAATTTGATAATGTGACAATGTAACAATTATTTAATGTGAAAATTGGTCAATTCGTCAATGTGACAATTTGCAGATCTATCAATGACGGTCCCCGGGTGCAAACGAAGTGCCGCACGAAGGGCTATGGGAATCTACCGCGTCAGGGGCGTTCATTTATGAAAGTTTAGTGCAAAAAAAAGTCCCCTCATCTGATGATGAAGGGACTTCAAAAAAAGGCGGCGGCCTACTCTCCCACTTGGTGTAGCAGTACCATCGGCGCAGACGG